>NZ_JBIBKW010000016.1:0-241117 GCF_042959465.1 Streptomyces sp. NPDC007901
CGCGGACGTCGAGCTCGCCGCATGACACCAGCAAGAGCGAATCACCCCAAACCCCGACAGGGGCGCCTTGACGAAGGACATAGAGGCACCCCCCGATCCGGGAAGGAAGCCATGCGCGTACGCCCTCTCCTCGCCGCGGCCCTCGGTTCCGCCGCTCTGCTGTGTGCCGCGGTCGGCCCCGCCACCGCCGCCCCCAACGAGTCCGTCACCGTCGACCGGACCGGACCGGACCGGCCGGCTCGCCGCCGACGGCACGGTCACGCTCTCCGGCACCTACACCTGCACCGGCGCCGCGGGCCCGGTGTTCATCAGCTCGTCGCTCAGCCAGGGCTCGCCGAACTACCGCCACGGCATCGGCGGCACCCGGGCCGTCTGCGACGGCGCCGAGCACCGTTGGGAGAACAGCGGCAAGGTGACCTCGGAGAAGCTGGAGCCCGGCGCGGCCCATGTCGAGGCCACGATCATGGAGCTGCGTTCCTCGGGCGGCCTGCCGCTGCCGTCCTTCCATGCCACCGGGCAGCAGGACGTCACCCTCTCCAAGGCCTGACACCCGGCCGAGGGCGGCCCGGCATCCCAGGGGTGCCGGGCCGCCCGCACGCTCAGCGGGAGAGCAGCTTCCCGATCGCCGCGGTCACCTCCTCCGGCGCCTCCTCCGCCATGAAGTGCCCGCAGGTCACCGTCCGGTGCTCCAGGTCCGGCGCCCAGGCCCGCCACAGCCCGGCCGCGTCGTAGCCGAGGGCGGCACCCCAGTCCTGCTGGAGCACGGTGACCGGCATCCGCAGCACGTTCCCGGCGGCCCGGTCGGCCCGGTCGTGCTCGGTGTCGACGCCCGCCGAGGCCCGGTAGTCGGCCACGATCGACGGCACCGCCGCCCGGCAGGCCGCGAGATAGGCGGCGCGGACGTCGGCGGGGATCGCCGAGGGCGTGCGGGACCACAGGTCCAGGAAGTGGCCGAAGAAGAGGTCCGGGGCCGCGCCGATCAACTGCTCGGGCAGACCCGGCGGTTGGGCCATCAGATACAGATGGAAGGCCACGGCGGCCGTGCTGCCGTGCAGCACCTCCCACATGTCCGGCGTCGGCAGGACGTCCAGCAGGGCCAGGTGCGTGACCGCGTCCGGGTGGTCGAGGCCGGCCCGGAACGCGACCAGCGCACCCCGGTCGTGCCCGGCCAGGGCGAACCGCTCATGACCCAGGGCCCGGGCGAGCGCCACGACGTCGGCGGCCATGGTCCGCTTCGCGTACGACGTCCCGTCCGCGTCGGCCGGCTTGTCGCTGGCGCCGTAACCGCGCAGGTCGGGGCAGATCACGGTGTGGTCGGCGGCGAGGTCGGCCGCCACGTGCCGCCACATCAGACGGGTCTGGGGGAAACCGTGCAGCAGCACGACGGGACTGCCGGTGCCGCCGACGGACGTGTGCAGGCAGACGCCGTCCGCGACCGGGACGCGGTGCTGCCGAAAACCGGGGATGTTCATGCGCCGAGGCTCCCGTGCCCGGATCAGCAGCCGATCAGCAGCACGTACGGTGGGCGGGTGAGCAGGGACAGGGACCAGGTCGCCTTCGGGGTGCTCGGGCCGGTCACGGCCGAGCACGACGGCGTGCCGCTCGCCCTGAAGGGCCCCCGGCACCGTGCCGTGCTGGCCCGGCTGATCGTCGCCCGCAAACGGGTCGTCCCTGTCGCCCGCCTGGTCGCCGACCTCTGGGAGGAGCCGCCGCCCACCGCCGTCGGTACCGTCCGCACCTTCGTGGGCGATCTGCGGCGCGCCCTCGAACCCGACCGCCCGCCCCGCACCCCCGCCCGGCTGCTGGTCACCGACGGCCCCGGCTACGCCCTGCGGGCACAGGCGGTGGACGCCTGGCGGTTCGAGACGGCCGTGGAGACGGCCGTCGAGGAGGAACCCGCGCGGGCCGTGCGGACGTTGCGGGCGGCCCTGGAGCTGTGGCGGGGACCCGCCTACGCCGAGTTCGCGGACGAGGCGTGGTGCGGGGCCGAGCGGGCGCGACTCGCCGAGCTGCGGCTGCGGGCGGTGGAACAGCGGGCCGGGGCGCTGCTGGCGGCGGGCCGGGCGGCCGAGGCGGTGCCCGATCTGGACGCCCACCTCACCGGGCACCCGTGGCGCGAGGAGGGCTGGCGGCTGCTGGCGCTCGCCCTGTACCGGACCGGCCGCCAGGGCGACGCCCTCACCGTGCTGCGCCGGGCCCGCGCCACCCTCGCCGACCAGCTCGGCGTCGACCCCGGCCCGGCCCTGCGCCGCCTGGAGGCCGACGTCCTCGCGCAGGACCCCGGCCTGGACGCGGAACGCGGCGCCACGGCGGCACGGGTGTGGTCCCGGGCGGCGGCGGCGTACGACCGTACCGTCGCCGCCGGTGCCCGGGCCCGGCTCGAATCGACCGTCGGCCTGCTGCGCACCCTCGCGGTGACCGGCTCCGGCGGACTGGCCGCCGCCCGGGAGCACCGGCTCGCCGCGATCACCGCGGCCGAGGAGGTCGGCGACCCGGACCTGACGGCCCGGGTCATCGGCGCCTACGACGTACCCGCGATCTGGACCCGCTCGGACGACCCGGCGGGCGCCGCCCGGATCGTCGAGGCCGCCGAACGGGCACTGGCCCGGCTCCCCGCCACCCCGGCCCAGGACGCGGCACGCTGCCGGCTGCTCGCCACCGTCGCCCTGGAGTCACGCGGCACCCGGTCGGCCCGGGCCCCGCAGGCCGCCGCCGAGGCGGAACGGCTCGCCCGCCGCCTGGACGATCCGGCCCTGCTCGCCTTCGCCCTCAACGGCGTCTTCATGCAGTCCTGCACCCGCTCCGGTCTCGCCCCACGCCGGGACACCATCGGCACCGAACTCGTCACCCTGGCCCAGCGCCACGGCCTGGTCGCCTACGAGGTGCTGGGCCACCTGATCCGGACACAGGCCCGTGCCGCCCTCGCCGACTTCACGACGGCCGACGAACACGCGGCGGCGGCCGACCGGCTGGCGGACCGTCATGAACTGCCGTTGGTACGGGTGTTCACGACCGGCTACCGGGCGGTGCGGCTGGCGGCGGAGGGGGAGGCCCGGCCGCCCCTTGCGAGCGGGGCCGTCGAAGACGCCTACCGCGAGGTCGACCGGCTGCTGGACGGGCCGGGGATGCCCGGGGTGCGCGACGGTCTGCTGCCGCTCGCGCTGCTCTGTCTCCGGCTGGCGGGGCGGCCGTACGGCATCCGGGACGCCATCGACCCGGACGCCGACTGGGGTCCGTACCTCCCCTGGATCCGGCCCGCGCTCGCCCTCGCCGCCGACGACGAAAGGGCAGCCCGCGACGCAGTGCGCCTCCTGCCCGAGCCCCCTGCCGACCTCGTGCAGGAGGCGCTGTGGTGCGTCGCGGCGGCCGCCGCCCTGGACCTCGGCGACCGTCCCGCCCTGCGCCGCTGCCTGGCGGCGCTACGCCCGGCCGCAGGCCAACTCGCCGGCGCGGGCAGCGGATTGCTGACGGCAGGCCCGGTCGACACCTGGCTGGCGGCGATCGAAGAGACTCTCCGCTAAGCAGCGCCCCCGAAGGGGCGCGGGGCACTGCGCGACCAGCCACGACGGCGCCGCTGCCGAACAACAAC
This sequence comes from Streptomyces sp. NPDC007901, assembly GCF_042959465.1. Taxonomy (NCBI): domain Bacteria; kingdom Bacillati; phylum Actinomycetota; class Actinomycetes; order Kitasatosporales; family Streptomycetaceae; genus Streptomyces; species Streptomyces sp. NPDC007901. Next base: position 3,590 of record NZ_JBIBKW010000016.1, read on the forward strand.
GCATCCCCCGGCACCCCCAGCGCAGCGCCTAAGCAGCCAGCTCCTTCGTGATGCGGTCCAGCATGAACGCCGAGGACTCGCGGGCCCGCTCCTCCCAGGCGAAGACACACGCGGTGGCGACGCCGTCGAAGTCCAGCTCGCGCAGGGTGCCGAAGAACGCGTTCCAGTCGACCTCGCCCTGGCCGATGTCCAGGTGCTGGTGGATCCGGGCCGTGGTGCCGGGCGGGTTGAGGATGTAGCGCAGCCCGCTGGAGCCCTTGTGGTTGAAGGAGTCCGCGATGTGCACATGCTGGAGCTTGTCACCGGCGTAACGCATCATCGCCGCGATGTCCGCCGTCGGGTCGGTGCCCGACAGGTGGAAGGAGTGCGGGGCGCAGTAGAGGTAGTTCACCCACGGCTTGTTGATCGCGCGGACCAGGTCGACCGCGGGGGTGTTCTCCTCGCAGAAGTCGTCCGGGTGCGCCTCCAGGTCGAGGGCGATGCCCTCGCGCTCGAAGAGGGGGAGGAGTTCCTCCAGCGAGCGCCAGAACGCGGCCTCGCTCTCGGCGGCCCGCTCCGGGCGCCCGTTGAACTCGCTGTTCATCAACGGGCATTCGAGGTCCGCCGTGATCTCGATCATCCGCTTCCAGTAGCGGACGGCCGCCTGCCGCTCCGTCTCGTCCGGGGAGGACCACTTGTACAGCGGCAGCACCGAGGAGAGCCGCACGCCGTGCCTGCGCAGGGAGTTCTTCAGTTCCGCGATGCGCTCGTCGTCCGCGCGCGGGTGCAGGAAGAACGGCATGAAGTCGTCGCGCGGCGACAATTCGATGTACTCGTAGCCGAGTTCGGCCACCGTGCGCACCATGTCGTCGATCGGCAGGGCGCGGAACATGTACGGGTCGAGGGCGATCTTCATGCGGTGCCTCCGTAGAAGGCCGGGCGGGGCTTGATGTCGGTGGCGACGACGCTGCCGGACTCCAGGGCCTCGACGGTCGCGGCGGTGATGACGGTGGCGGCGTAGCCGTCCCAGGCGGAGGGGCCGGTGGGTTCGTTGCCGGTGGCGAGGTCGGCGATCCACTCGCGGAACTCGGTGTCGAAGGCGTCGCGGAAGCGGCCGACCCAGTCGGTGAGGACGGCGGTGCTGTGCTGTGCGGCGGTGCGGACGCCGACCGCGGCCGGGTCGGGGAGCCGGACCAGGCCCTGCTCGCCGACGGTCTCGCACTGGATGTCGTAGCCGTACTGGCAGTTGACGAAGACCTCCAGGTCGATGCGGACGCCCTTGGCGGTCTCGAAGAGGATGATCTGCGGGTCCTTGAGGTGCTGGAACCGCTTGCTGGTCGCACGCGGCGTGATCACCTGGGTGGAGACGATCTCGTCGTCGAGGAGCCAGCGCAGTACGTCGACCTCGTGCACCGCCGTGTCCAGCGAGGCCATCTCGGAGGTGTACGACTCCGGGACGGTCGGGTTGCGGTGGGCGCAGTGCACGATCAGCGGCTCGCCGATCGTCCCCGCCTCGATGACCTGCTTCATCTGGCGGTAGCCGGCGTCGTAGCGGCGCATGAAGCCGACCTGGACCAGACGCCGGCCGTGGGCCTGCTCGGCCTCGACGATCCTCAGACAGTCCTCGGCGGTGGTGGCGAGGGGCTTCTCGCAGAAGACCGGCTTGCCGGCGGCGATCGCGTTGAGGACGTGCTCGGCGTGGGTGGGGCCCCAGGAGGTGACGAGGACGGCGTCGACGTCGTCCGCGGCGACCACGGCCGCGCCGTCGGGCAGCGCCCGCGCGCCGACCGGCTCGGCGGCCTCGGCGGCACGCGCCGGATCGATGTCGGTGACCGCGGTGACCTGGGCACCGGTGACGGTGTGGGTGAGGCGCCGGATGTGCTCCTTGCCGATCCAGCCGGCGCCGATCACTCCTACTCGAACAGTCATGGTGATTCCTTCACGTGGTCAGGAGAAGCGTGCGCGGAGCTCGGCTTCGAGGGTTTCGAGGGTGCGGCCCTTGGTCTCGGGGACGTAGAGCTTCACGAAGGTGAGCGAGAAGATGCCCGCCACGACGAACAGGAAGAAGGTGTTGGAGATCCCGACGGCGGCGACCAGCGACGGGAAGACCAGCCCGATCACGAAGTTGGTCAGCCACAGCACCACGGCCGCGACGCCCATCCCGAAGCCGCGCATCCGCATCGGGAAGATCTCGGAGAGCATCAGCCAGGTCACCGGGGAGATCGCGCCCTGCTGGAAGGCGAGGAAGGTGACCGTCATGGCGAGCACGGCGTAGGCCCGGCCGTCCCCGGCGGGCAGCACGAGCGAGAAGACACCGATGAGCAGCAGGGCGAGCGTGGTGCCGATCTGGCCGGTCATCAGCATGGGGCGGCGGTTGACGCGGCCGAGCAGCCAGATGCCGACGAAGGTGGCCAGCACCGAGATCACGCCGTTGGCGATGTTCGCGGTCAGCGCGGTGTCCGAGGCGAAACCGGCGTCCGAGAGGATCTGCGTGCCGTAGTACATGATCGTGTTGACGCCGGTGATCTGCTGCACGATCGCGATGCCGAAGCCGACGAACATCAGCTTGCGCAGCCACGGCGTGGCCCGCATGTCCTGCCAGCCGCCGAGCTTCTCCTGCTCCTCCTTCACGGCGAGCGCGGAGACCTCGGCCAGCTCGGCCTCCGCCCGCTGCTGGGAGCGGACCTGCTTCAGGACGTCCAGCGCCTCGGTGAAGCGGGTCTGGGAGGCCAGCCAGCGGGGGCTCTCCGGCATGACGAGCATGCCGAACCAGAGCACCACCGCCGGGATCGTGGCGATCACCAGCATCCAGCGCCAGATGCCGCCGGACTCGCTGCCCACGTTCGCGATGACCGCGTTGGAGGTGAAGGCCAGCAACTGCCCGCTGACGATCATCAGTTCGTTCCGGGTGACCAGGGCGCCGCGCCGCTCGGCGGGGGAGATCTCCGCGAGGTAGACCGGCACGGTCACCGAGGCGCCGCCGACCGCGAGGCCCAGCACGAAGCGGGCCACGATCATGACCGCGGTGGTCGGCGCGAGGGTGGCGCCGAGCGCGCCGACGAAGAACAGCACCGCGAGGGTGAGGATCGTACGGCGGCGGCCCCGCGCGTCCGAGAGGCGGCCGCCGGCCACCGCGCCGAGCGCGGCACCCAGCAACAGCGAGCTGGTGACCATGCCCTCGGTGACCGAGTTCAGCCCGAGGTCCTCGCTCATGTAGGGCAGGGCACCGTTGATGACACCGGTGTCGTAGCCGAAGAGCAGACCGCCGAAGGTGGCGATGATCGTGATGAGCCGCAGCCGCCGGGAGACCGCCGCGGAGGGCTGGTCGGTGACGGGGGCGGTGGCCTGAACCGTGTCGTCCCTGACGTTCATCGGCCGCCTCCTACCGGTTCGGGTTCAGGGTGGGCCGCCGGGTACCGGACAGACCGTGGCCGTTCAGGTACTCACGCGTGCTGGTGGCGATGGGCAGCGGCACCTCGGGGGCGCACGGGTAGAGGTCCTGCTCGACGATCACGAACAGCTCGGCGTCGAGCTTCGCCAGCTCCGCCACCACGTCGGCCGGGTTCGGCACACCGGCCGGCGGCGACACGCACACGCCCCGCTTCACGGCCTCGCCGAACCCGAGGTCCTCGGCCGCGACCTGGGCGAGCACCTCCGGGTCCATCTGCTTGATGTGGACGTAGCCGACGCGCTCGCCGAAGCGACGGATCAGGTCGACGTTGTCACCGCCGCCGTAGGCCACGTGTCCGGTGTCCAGGCACAGGTTCGTGTACCGGCCGTCCGACTCGTTGAGCAGCCGCTCGATCTCCGGCTGGGTCTGGATGTGGCTGTCCGCGTGCGGGTGGACGACCAGCCGTACGTCGTACTCGTCGAGCAGCAGCCTGCCCAGCCGGTCGGCGGCCTTGCCGAAGCCCGCCCACTGCTCGGCGGTCAGCTCGGGCGACTCGGTGAACGCGCCGGTCTTCTCGTCCCGGTACATCGGCGGGATGAGAACGAGGTGGTGCGCGCCGGCGGCCTGGGTCAGCGTGGCCACCTGGCGGACGTGGGCGAGCATCTCGTCCCAGGCCTCGGGGCGGTGCAGGGCGCCGAACGCGGTGCCGCCGGAGACCTTGAGCCCACGGGCGTCGAGCTCCTCCTTCAGCCGCTGCGGATCGGTGGGCAGGTAGCCGTACGGCCCGAGCTCGAACCACTCGTAGCCGGCCTGCTTCAGCTCGTCGAGGAAGCGGGTGTACGAAACCTGGTGCTCGTCCTCCGGGAACCAGATGCCCCAGGAGTCGGGCGCGGAGCCGAGGCACAGGTTGCCCACGGTGGTGCGGAGGGGGGATGGCGCCGTCGCCATGGTGTGTCCTTCGGGGAGACTCGGGGAGAGGGGACGGAGAGTTCTGCCGTGAGGAGGCTGCTGCGCTCTACTAGCGCGCTCTAGTGCGAGTACGATGACCCCTGTCCGAATGTCATGTCAATACCTTGTTGCCGGGGGATTTCCTGGAGCCGCCGAGCGCAGGGCCTAGGCTGGGGCTCCGTCGAAGGGTGGGTGCTCAGGTGGATGCAGCGGGGCGGCGGCGGCCGACGATGGCCGATGTCGCCGACAGGGCGGGGGTTTCCCGGGCGCTGGTGTCGATCGTGTTCCGCAACCAGCCGGGCGCGAGCCAGGAGACCCGTGAGCGGGTGCTGCGGGTCGCCGACGAGATCGGTTACCGGCCCGACAGCGCGGCCCGGCTGCTGGCCCGCGGGCGCAGCCGCACCCTCGGCGTGATGTTCACCGTGCACCAGACCTTCCACACCGACCTCATCGAGGGCATCTACCCGGAGGCCGAGCGGCTCGGCTACGACGTGCTGCTCTCGGCCGCCGCCCAGGGCCGCAGCGAGGAGAAGGCGGTCGAGGCGCTGCTCGGCCACCGCTGCGAGGCGCTGATCCTGCTCGGCCCCGAGACGGACCCCGCCTACCTCGACGGGCTCGGCCAGCGGGCCGTCACGGTGTCGGTCAGCCGCCGGGTGCCGCGGGCCCGGGTGGACTTCGTGCACAGTGCCGAGAGCAAGGGCGTCCGGCAGGCCATGGACTACCTGGTCGAGCTCGGGCACCGCAGGATCGTGCACATCGACGGCGGCCGGGGTCCCGGCTCGGCCGAGCGGCGGCGCTCCTACCGGGCCGCGATGCGCCGGCACGGTCTTGAGCCGGAGATCCGGGTGATACCGGGTGAGCACACCGAGCAGTCCGGTATCGAGACCGGACGGCTGCTGCTGGCGGAACGCGACCGCGGGCTGCCCCTGCCGACGGCGGTGCTGGCGGGCAACGACCGGTGCGCGATGGGCGTGCTGATGGCCATGACCCGCGCCGGTGTCGAGGTCCCCCGGGACATCTCGGTGGTCGGCTTCGACGACAGCCATCTCTCCCACCTCATGCCGGTCGGCCTCACCACCGTGCGGCAGGACGCGGGGCTGATGGCCGAGTACGCGGTGCGGTTCGCCGTGGAGCGGCTGGAGGACCCCGAACTGGAGCCGCGCGAGGCGGTGCTGGACCCGAAGCTGGTGGTACGCGGCACGAGCGGGCCGCCTCCCGAAGGGGACGGCCCGCATGCCCGGGCGCGTGCCGACTGAGCGTCAGCGGGTGCCGTTCGCGGCGAACTTGGCGATCGTGTCGGCGTTGTCCTTCGTGACGAACGCCGGGCCGGTCAGGACCGGGGCGGTGCCGCCGCCGCTGTAGTTGCCGTTGTTCTTGTACAGCCACAGGGCGTCGACCGCGAGGTAGCCCTGGAGGTACGGCTGCTGGTCGACGGCGAACTCGACGGAACCGTCCTGGATGGCGGAGACCAGGTCCTTGTTGAGGTCGAAGGTGGCGACCTTGGCCTTGCTGCCCGCGTCCTTGACGGACTGGATGGCGGTCAGGGCGATGGGGGCGCCGAGGGTGACGACCTGGTCGATCGAGGAGTCCTGCTGCAGCTTGGCGGTGATGGTGGACTTGACCGAGGGCATGTCGGTGCCGTTGACGTAGATCTTGTCGGTCTTGCCCTTGAAGCCCTTGGCCAGACCCGCGCAGCGGGCTTCCAGGGCGACCTGGCCCTGGGCCTGCACGACACAGAGCGCGTGCTTGGCGCCGAGCTTGTCGAGGCGTTCGCCGAAGGCCTCGCCCGCGATGTTCTCGTCCTGGCCGAAGTACTCCAGCATGCCGAGCTTCTTCCAGGCGTCCACACCGGAGTTGAAGCCGACGACGGGGATGCCGGCGGCCTCGGCCTTGGCGATGACGGACTTCAGGGCGTCGGGCGTGGCGGCGGTCAGGGCGATGCCGTCGACCTTCTGGTCGATCGCGTTCTGCACCAGGTTGGCCTGGTTGGCGGCGCTGGGATCGGCGGAGTAGACCAGCTTGATGTTGTCCTTGGCGGCGGCCGCGGCGGCGCCCTTGCGGATCAGGTCCCAGAAGGTGTCGCCGGGCTGGGCGTGGGTGATCATGGCCACGGTCATGCGGGGCGTGGACGCCTTGCCGGCGGACGCGGCCGCGCCGCTGTCCTCGGACTTCTTGCCGCCGGAGCTGCTGGAACAGCCCGTGGCGAGCAGGACGCCCGCGAGAACGGTGGCGGCCATGGCGGCGGCCCGGTGGTTTCTGTGCATGTCCCTTGCACCTCGCTGTGCGGTCTGGATCGGCTCTGGGGAGCGGAACGAGCGGGAGATATACGGGGCGGGAGAGAAGCGGTCCGCCGGTGGTGGCGGCTGCGGCACCGGCGGCCGACCGGGTGCCGCGCACGGGCGGGGACGGAGCTCCGTGCCGACGGCCAAGGGGTGCGGCCGCCGACGTCTGCTGCTGCGCTAGAGCGCTTTATTAGCGCGCTCTAGTGACACGTACTATGGGGCGGCCCCCAGGGGATGTCAATCACTTTGTCATGACGTTCCAACAAAGAGACCGAGCTGCCGCGCAAGCCGTTCAGGATGCGTTCAGGTCGGTTCTGTCAAGGTCGGTCGTGGTGGCCGTCTGCGCGCGGTCGCCCCGCGGTACGACGGAAACGGAACAGGGCCCTCCACCTTGGAACAGTCCGAAGTCCTCGCCGGTCCTGATGTCCCGGGCACGGCCGCGTCGGTGATGAGGAAACTGCCCGAGGTCACCCTCGCGTTCTGGATCATGAAGATCGCCGCGACCACCTTCGGTGAGACGGCCGGCGACCCCTTCTCCCAGACCCTGAAGCTGGGTTACTCGCCGTCCAGCTCAGGTCCCGCCGCTACAACCCGTTCTTCTACTGGACGGTCATCCTGAGGGCCTGGGCCTGGGTTACCCGGCCGGCGCGGCGATCCTCGTCTCCAACACCCTGGGCACCTCCATGGGCGACTTCCTGTCCGACAGCTCCGGTCTCGGTTATGCGGGCGGCGCGCTCCTGGTGACCGGGCTGCTCGCCGTACTGGTGGCCCTGATGAAGGTGCCCGTGGTGCCGAACGTCCTGCTGTTCTGGATCGCGTTCGTCCTCACCCGCCCGCTCGGCGCCACCGCGGGCGACTTCCTGACCAAGCCGGTCGCCAAGGGCGGTCTCGACCTCGGCACGGCCGGGTCCTCGGCCGTCCTGCTGGCGCTGCTGCTCGGCCTCATGGCCTATGCGCAGGTCCGGGAGCGCAGGGCCGGCTGAGAGTCTGCGGGGCGGCGGGCTCAGCCGGCGGGCAGGTCGGCCAGGAAACGCGCTCCGCCGGTGTGCCCGGGATCGTGGGACACCTCGCCGCCGACGGCGCGGGCCAGGCGCCGTGCGAGCGGCAGCCCGAGGCCCGCGCCGTCGTGCCCGTCGTCCTGGTCGGCGCGGCGGCCGGGCTGGAAGAGCTCGCCGAGGAACGCCTCCGGTACGCCGGGACCGTCGTCGGTGACGTCGATCCGCACCCCGTCCGGCAGCCGTCGCGCGGACACGGTCACCGTGGCGCGGGCGTGGCGGACCGCGTTGGCCAGCAGCGGGCTGACGATGCGTTCGAGGACGGCGGGGGTGACGCCCGCCTCCAGCGCCGGATCGCCGATGTCGACGACGGCCGTCACCCGGTCCTGCGGGCCGAGGTTCCCGACCAGCCGGCGCAGCACCGGGACGACCTGGGTGGTCCCCGGAGCCGTGCCGGCGCTCAGCGCGTCGTCGCGGGCGTCGTCGAGCAGGGTGTCGCAGATGGTCCGCATGGAGCGGGCGGCCTCGGCTATCACCTCGTGGGCGGCGCGGGTCTCGGCGGCGGAGCGCGGGCGGGCCCGCCACCAGTCGAGCTCGATCACGATCCGGGTGAGCGGGGTGCGCAGCTCGTGGGAGAGCTCACCGGTCAGCTGCCGCTCGTGCCGCAGCACGGTCCGGATGCGGTCGAGGAGCGCGTCCAACGAGGCGCCCAGGCGGGCGAGTTCGGCCGGCTGCCGGGCCGCGCCGAAACGCTCGGCGGAGCCGACGGCGCTCCACTCGGTGGCCTGGTCGGTCATGGTGCGCACGGGACGCAGCGCCCGCCCCACGGCCAGCCGGGTCAGCGCGTAGGTGCCCGCGAGCATGACGGCGTCCAGGACCAGGGACCCCACCAGCAGGGTGTCCGCCGAGTTGCGGTACGGCGCGAGATCCAGGGCCGTGACGACGGTGGCCGTACTGCGACGGCCGGTCACGGGGCGGGCGCAGAGCCGGACGAAGCGGGGGTTCGCGGTCTCCACGGTCCTGCAGCCGCCGTTCCGTCCCGCGGCGAGCCGGTCGGCGGCCCGGGTCAGGGTGGCGGCGGCCGCGGGCGGTTTCTCCAGAAGGCGGGTCCCGGTGTAGATCCAGGCGTTCGCGTCGAGGAGGCCGTCGTTGACGGTGTCCAGGATCCGTACCCGCCGGCCGCTGGTGTCGACGGTCGTGGCGACGGCGGCCGCGCGGGTGCGCAGTTCGTCGTCCGCCTGGTGCCGCAGATGCCGGTCCATCACGGTGGTGAACGCCACGGTCAGCACGGTGATCAGCAGTGCCGCGGTGGTCACCGCCACGAGCGAGAGCCGGCCGCGCAGGGTGCGGGGGGCCAGCTGCCGGAGCGGGGCGTTCATGAGAGCCGGTGGCCGATCCCGCGCGCCGTGCCCAGGCTCAGGTCGCTGCCCGCCTCGCGCAGCTTGCGGCGCAGCCGGCTCAGATACTGGTCGAGGGTGTTGTCGCTGACCTGGGCCCCGTCCGGCCAGGCGGCCCGGACCAGGTCACGGCGGCTCACCAGGGTGCCGCCGGCGGCGACGAGGGTGGCCAGCAGCCGGAACTCGGTGGGGGACAGGTCGACGTCCACGGCGCCGACGCGTGCCCGGTGCCGGGTGGCGTCGAGCACCAGGTCGCCGGCCGTGGCCATGGCCGGCGGGGCGGCCCGCTTGAGCGTGGCCCGCAGCCGGGCGACGAGTTCGGCGAGGTGGAACGGCTTGGGCAGGTAGTCGTCGGCCCCGGCGGAGAACCCGGACAGCCGGTCGGTGAGACCGTGGCGGGCCGTCAGGAAGATGATCGGGGCCGCGAAGCCGCCCGCACGCATGGCCTGGCAGACGTCCCGGCCGTCGGCGTCGGGCAGCCCGACGTCCAGGACGGCGGCGGCGATGCCGTGGTCGGTCAGCCGCAGGGCGGTGGCGCCGTCGGCGGCGGGCACCGGTTCGAAGCCCTCCTCGGCCAGGCCTCGGCGCAGCACGTCACGCAGGGCGTGATCGTCCTCGACGACAAGGATGCGGTGCGGCATGGCTCTCCGTCAGTCCTCCGGCCGTACCGCCGGCGCCCCGGTCACCTGTCCCCGCCCTCGGGCCGGGCGGTCCGGGCGGTTCGGCGGCCCCGGTACACCTCGGCGAGCAGCGGGAGCAGCGACACGACCACGATCAGCGCCACCAAAGGCAGCAGGTAGTGGTCGACGTTCGGGATCGAGGAGCCCAGCCCGTAGCCCGCGAGGGTGAGGCCCACGCTCCACAGGAGTCCGCCGACGGTCTGCCAGAGCGTGAACGTCCGTACCGGCACCTCCAGCGCGCCCGCCAGCGGATTGAGCACCGTCCGGACCACCGGCACGAACCGGGCCAGGACGATGGCCTTGGCGTACCCGTACCGCTCCAGCAGTTCCTCGGCGCGTTGGGCGCCCTCGCGCAGCCGCTGCGAGCGGCTGCGGGCCAGCAGGGTGGTGCCCGCCTTCCGGCCGAGCAGATATCCGCACTGCGCCCCGGCCAGCGCACCGGCCGCGGCCGCCAGGAGCAGCGGTCCCAGCGACAGGTGCACGGACCCCTCGGCGGTGCCCGTGCACAGCAGGCCGGCCGTGAACAGCAGGGAGTCGCCGGGCAGGAAGAACCCCACAAGCAGCCCGGTCTCGACGAACATCACCACCCCGACGCCCAGCACGCCGAAGGCCGCCAGCAGGGAATGGGCGTCGAGTACGTTCACGGCCAGCTGCGAGGCGGCGGCGATCGGTGTCGTCATGGACGGAGGGCCTCTCCTGGGAAGATCTGACAGGGTCACGGTCACACGAATGACTACAGTCCTGTAGACGTCTGCTGGCACTGTAGACGATCGCGCGGCACGGCGTGCGGCGACGGCCCGCCGCGGCCCGGAAACCCTCCTGCCTATCAGTACGCCCACCGGCCTGCCCAGGGTCTTCGCCGAGGCGTTCAGGTTGCGGTCAGGTTGGCCGCGCGCCGGTGAAACTCATGCACCAGAAGCCCCAAAACAATGGCAAAGGCATCTGTGGCACCGGGGATCCGCCGTGTCATCGTGCCGCTCATGACCACAGAGCACCTCCTCGACGACCGGCCCCGTGTTCCGCTCCGCGCCATGGCGAACAAGGTGCCGGAAGTGACCGTCTACTTCTGGATCATCAAGGTGCTCACCACCGGGATGGGCGAGACCGCCTCGGACCTGCTCGCCCACGTCCTCGGCCCGGTGCCCGCGGTCGCCCTCGGCGGTCTCGCGCTCGCGGTCTCGCTGGCCGTGCAGTTCGCCGTCCGCCGCTACATCGCCTGGGTCTACTGGACCGCCGTCGTCATGGTCAGTGTGTTCGGCACGATGGCCGCCGACGTCCTGCACATCGGCCTCGGCGTGCCCTACACGCTCTCCACGCCCTTCTTCCTCCTCGCGCTGACCGGGGTCTTCGCCCTCTGGTACGCCGTCGAGCGGACCCTGTCCATCCACAGCATCCGCACCCGCCGCCGCGAGGCCTTCTACTGGGCGGCCGTCCTCGCCACCTTCGCGCTCGGCACCGCCGCCGGCGACCTGACCGCCACCGCCGGCCTCGGCTACCTCGGCTCGGCGGTGCTCTTCGCCGTCGCGATCTGCGTGCCCGCGATCGCCCACCGGGCCGGCGCCCTCAACGCGGTGGCCGCCTTCTGGGCGGCCTACGTCATCACCCGCCCGCTCGGCGCCTCCCTCGCCGACTGGATGGCGGTCACCCGCGCCCGGAGCGGGCTCGGCCTCGGCCTCGGGCCGGTCACCCTCGCCTGGACGGTCGCCATCGTCTGCTTCGTCGGCTACCTCGCCGTCTCCCGCCGGGACACCGCCTCCGTCGCCGGTTGATCTACAGTGCTGTAGAAATTCCTCCGGGGAGTGATCACCGGACAAGCCCGCCTTCCGGCCGAGTCGGCCGGAAGGCGGTGTTCGTGCGACAAGGAGCCAGGGCACCACGAGCCGGAGCAGTACGACCAGACGAACGCCGTCGCGTTACGATCCGTCCGTCCGGACCTGGCACAGCGGTGCCGTGCCGTCACGGAATCCCGCCGGTTCGCCCTGACCGTCTTCGCCGTGATCCTCCTCAACGCCGTACTGCTGGGCGTGGAGACCTACTCCGGCCTGGTCGAACGGTGGCAGTTCCGGCTGCGCCTCGGCGCGCACGCCGACCGACCGCGGGACTTCCTCAAGGATCCCTGGAACCTCTTCGACCTCGCTGTGGTCCTCTGCGCCTTCCTGCCCGTCGTCCGCGAGAACGCCACCGTGCTCCGGCTGCTGCGGCTGGCCCGGGTGCTGCGCACCGCCCGCTTCCTGCCCCCACTGCGGATCGTGCTGGTCGCGGTGGCCCGCAGCCTGCCCGGCACGCTGAGCTTCCTGCTGGTCGGCGCGCTGCTGCCGTACGTGTACGCGAGGGTGGGCTGGGTCTTCTTCGGCCGCCACGACCCCGGCACTACGGCTCCATCGGCCGCGCCGTCCTCACCCTCTTCCTCCTGTTGACCCTGGACGGCATCGGCGACGCGGTCCACGCGGGCCTGGAGATCTCCCGCTGGAGCCTCGTCTCCTACGCCTCGTACGTCCTCATCGCCTCCTTCTTCCTGGTCAACGTCCTGATAGGCGTGGTCATCACCTCCCTCGACGAGGCCCGGGAGATGGAGCTCGGCGCCCCGCCGGAACAGCGGGACCACCACGCGGACCTGACCGGCCGTTGAACAGCCGGGCCGCAGGCCACGTACCAGTCGCCGTGGACGGCGCGGTGCTGCCCGGAAAAGGGGTCGGACGATTTCCGTGGATTCGAGTCGCCCGGTCGGCAGCGCTCTCGACCTGGCACCCCCGGTGCCCCGGGAGGAGGCGGAGAGCGGAGCGCGGGTCCGTCGGCAGGTGGCCGGCCTCGACGGTCTCCGTGGCCTGGCGGCGCTCTACGTGGTCCTCTTCCACTGCTGGCTGTACACCTTCCCCGGCTACCCGGACAGTTCGGCGCCCTTCTGGCTCGACGGGCTGATGTTCGGGCGCCTCGCCGTCGTCTTCTTCCTGGTGCTGTCCGGGTTCTCGCTGGCGATCTCCCCGGCACGGCACGGCTGGCGGACGGCCGGCGTCGGCGAGTTCCTGCGACGGCGCGCCTGGCGCATCCTGCCCCCGTACTGGGCCGCACTGGCCCTGAGCCTGGCCGTCTCGTGGTTCGTCGTACCGGCCTCGCACTTCGGGCCGCCCACCGGCGCGACGGTTCTCGTGTACGGCCTCGTCGCCCAGGACCTGTTCACCGCCCCGACACCGAACGGCGCGTTCTGGTCGATAGGCGTGGAGGCCGAGCTCTATCTGCTCTTCCCCCTCCTCCTGTTCCTCCGCCGGCGCCGGGGTGCCGTGGTCCTGGCCGTGTGCGTGACGCTTCCGGTGGTCGCCGGTGGGCTGATGGCGGCGCAAGCGAACCCGGTGGAGGGCGACAACTGGCTCGCCCCGCACCTCGCCCCCGTGTTCGCCGCGGGGGTGATCGGCGCGGGCATCGTCACCGCGTCGGACCGGGTCCGACGCCTGCCGTGGGGATGGCTCGCGGCCCTCGCCGCGCTGCCCGTGGCGGCCCTCGGCGTCCTCCGGGGCTCCGTCTGGACGGTGAACCACTACTTCTGGATCGACCTCGCCATCGCCCCCGCCATGACGATGCTGCTCGCCGCCGTCGCCACCGGCCGGCCCGCCGTTCTCGTACGGCTCCTGACCGCCCGTCCCGTGCACCGCCTCGGCGGCTTCTCCTACAGCCTCTACCTGATCCATCTGCCGATCGTCATGGCCGTGATCCGCCGCGTGGCCCCGCACTTCGTCGCGCGCGGACTGCCCACCTTCTGCTTCACGCTCGCCGTGGCCCTGCCGGTCTCCGTGCTCGGGGCGTGGCTGTTCGCGAAGGTCTTCGAGACACCGTTCAAGCGGAACAGGTCCTGGAAGTCCCTGCTCGCGCCGGGGAGTTTCCGCGGGGAACCGACGGTGTGACGTCCCCCGCGGTCACCGGGCCGCGGTCACCGGGCCGCGGGCGTCAGCCCGTCGCGGCCGACTTCTGCCCGGACGGGGTGACGGCGTACCACGCGCCGTCCTTCCCCTGGCCGTTGACCTGTCCGGCCGCCGTGTCGCCGACGTACCGGTAGAGCGGCCAGCCGGAAAGGGTGAGCTGGGTCCGGCCGTTGCGGTGCACCGTGCCGAGGAGGCTCTTGTCCACTCCCGTGGTCTGCACCGAGTCCTGCACGATCACCGGGATCCAGGTCTTCGTGCACGCCCCGGAGCATGTCCACTTGGACGGGTTCGGCTCGTCCTTGTCGTAGCGGTAGAGGGTGAGCCCCTGGTCGTCGGTGACGATGCTGCCGATGCCCTGGGCCGCCACGGCCGTCACCCCGGCGGTCGTGCCCGGCTGCCCGCTCCCGGAGCCGGCGCTGCTGCCGGTCGCGGCCGGAGCGGAGGTCGCGGGGGCCGAGGTGGCCGGCGCGACCGGGGCGGCGGCCCCGGCGGTACCGGAGTCGTCGGACGAACCGCACGCCCCCAGCAGGCAGCTGGCGGCGAGCCCTGCGGCGAGGCTCAGGACGATGCGTCGCGAGATCAAGGAGGTGCCCTTCGTCGGGAGTCGCGGTCACTCGCCTCCCTAGTACGTGGACCGGCTCCCGCCCTCTCAGCCACCGAGATCACGTGACGCAGTCTTGACCATCGCCCCTCCCGCCCACCGGAGCGCGGTCCGGCTCCTCAGTCCGCCTTCGGCGGCGCGGTGCTCGCGCGGATCACCAGCTCGGGGTCGAAGAGGAGTTCGCCGACGGGGACCTCGCGGTTGCCCAGCAGCGCGAGGACGCTACGGGCCACCTCGGGGGCGAGCCGGTCGGCCGGCTGCCGGACCGTGGTGAGCGGCGGATCGACGAAGTCCATGATCAGGGAGCCGTCGTAGCCGACGACCGAGACGTCCCCCGGGACGTCGTACCCCTGCCGGCGTGCGCCGCGGATCGCGCCCAGGGCCATGTAGTCGCTGGCGGCGACGACGGCCGTGGCGCCACGGCCGAGGAGCGAGACCGCGGCGGACTGGCCGCCCTCGACGGTGTACGACTGCCGGACCACCCACTGCTCCGGATCCGCGATGCCGCGCCGGGCGAGCGAGGCGACGAAGCCGTCGACCCGGCGGTCGGCCGGACGGTTGCCGACCGGCCCCGAGGCCATGCCGATGCGGCGGTGCCCGAGCCGGTACAGGTGGTCGACGGCGAGTTCGGCGGCCAGCAGGTCGTCGGTGGAGAAGACCGGGGCGTCGTATCCGCCCTCGAACCGGCCGTTGATCCCGACAAAGGGAATCCTGCGGGAGCGCAGCAGTTCGTACGCCTCAGGGTCCGCGTCCTCGATCGTGTTGCTGGCGGAGAGGAAGACGACGGCGGCGACACCCCGGTCGGCGAGGGAGGTCAGGTAGTCCGGTTCCTGCACTCCGCCGGGGAAGCACGGGCACACGATCGTCTTCAGACCGTGCGGGGCGAGGGTGGACTCGATCCGCTCGCACATGTCGGCGAAGAACGGGTTGGAGACCAACTCGGTGATGATCGCCACGAGTTGGCCCCGGGTCTGCCGCTCGTACCCCAGGTCGGCCATGGCCCGCTCGACCGCCTCGCGGGTCTTGCGCGACACCCCCTGGCGCCGGTTGATGACCCGGCTGACCGTGGCCTCGCTGACCTGCGCCCGGTCCGCGACCTCGGTGATGCCGACCTTCATGCGGTTCCCTCCGTCGGTCCCCTTCTCCGGCTTGCAAGATTAGGGTGAAAACTCTCAGTTCTGTACGGCATGGGGAATCGCAGCGTCGTACCACAAGGAACTGCTGCATGCCGCACAACCTTCTGGAAAGCCGCGAGTCTGACCAAACACACACCTACGCGAACTACCGGGGGGTAGCCATGCGACGGATAGGTACAGCAGTGGTCGCGATGATGCTGGCGGGTGGCGGCCTGCTGGCCGGCACGGTTCCGGCGGTGGCCGCGCCGACGGCGGTGGACTGCGCCGTGACATGGGGAAGCCTGGCCAAGACCGGCGACTCCGCGGCCTCCAGGCGGCTGACCGACGTACGGACCGGACAGCACGAGTGCTTCGACCGTCTGGTCTTCGACGCCCAGGGCACGTCGGCCGACCCGATCGGCTACACCGTCCGCTACGTCGACGTACTGCACCAGGACCCGAGCGACGCCGTGATTCCGATCAAGGGCGGAGCCATCCTGGAGATCTCGCTGTTCGCCCCGCGCTACGACCCGGCGACCGGAACGCCCTACCCGCCGCTTCCGTCCGTCGACGTCACCGGGTACCGGACCTTCCGGGAGTTCAAGATCACCGGCGGCTCCGAGGGCTACACCCAGGCCGGACTGGGCGTCCGCGCCCGGCTGCCGTTCCGCGTCTTCCAGACCGCCAACCACCTCGTGGTGGACGTCGCCCACACCTGGTGAGTACGACGAGTGCCGCCGCGCCCCTTCGGAGGTGGGGCGCGGCGGCACTCGCGCGTCAGATGTCCCGGAAGATCTCGATCTGCGCCCCGATGGTGTTCAGGCGCTCCGCGAGGTCCTCGTAGCCGCGGTTGATGACGTACACGTTGCGCAGCACGGAGGTGCCCTCGGCCGCCATCATGGCGAGCAGGACGACCACCGCGGGACGCAGCGCCGGCGGGCACATCATCTCGGCGGCGCGCCAGCGGGTCGGGCCCTCGACCAGCACCCGGTGCGGGTCCAGGAGTTGCAGGCGGCCGCCGAGGCGGTTCAGGTCGGTCAGGTAGATCGCCCGGTTGTCGTAGACCCAGTCGTGGATCAGGGTCTTGCCCTGCGCGACCGCCGCGATGGCCGCGAAGAACGGCACGTTGTCGATGTTCAGGCCCGGGAACGGCATCGGGTGGATCTTGTCGATCGGCGCCTCCAGCTTGGAGGGGCGGACCGTGAGGTCGATCAGGCGGGTACGGCCGTTGTCCGCGAAGTACTCGGGGCTGCGGTCGTGGTCGAGTCCCATCTCCTCCAGGACCGCCAGCTCGATCTCCAGGAACTCGATCGGCACCCGGCGCACCGTCAGCTCCGACTCCGTCACCACCGCCGCGGCCAGCAGGCTCATCGCCTCGACCGGGTCCTCGGAGGGGGAGTAGTCCACGTCCACGTCGATGTTCGGGACGCCGTGCACGGTCAGCGTGGTCGTGCCGATGCCCTCGACCTTGACGCCGAGCGCCTCCAGGAAGAAGCAGAGGTCCTGGACCATGTAGTTGGAGGAGGCGTTGCGGATGACGGTGACGCCGTCGTGGCGCGCGGCGGCCAGCAGCGCGTTCTCGGTCACCGTGTCGCCGCGCTCGGTCAGCACGATCGGGCGGTCCGGGCGGATCGCGCGGTCGACCCGCGCGTGGTACTGCCCCTCGGTCGCCGCGATGTCCAGCCCGAACCGGCGCAGCGCGATCATGTGCGGCTCGATGGTCCGCGTGCCGAGGTCGCAGCCGCCGGCGTACGGCAGCTTGAAGTGGTCCATGCGGTGCAGCAGCGGGCCGAAGAACATGATGATCGAGCGGGTGCGTACGGCGGCCTCCGCGTCGATCGACGCCATGTCGAGGTCGGCCGGCGGCACCAGCTCCAGGTCGACGCCGTCGTTGATCCAGCGGGTGCGCACGCCGATGGAGTTGAGCACCTCCAGCAGGCGGTACACCTCCTCGATCCGCGCCACCCGGCGCAGCACCGTGCGCCCCTTGTTGAGCAGCGAGGCGCACAGCAGGGCCACGCACGCGTTCTTGCTGGTCTTGACGTCGATCGCGCCGGACAGCCGGCGACCGCCGACCACCCGCAGATGCATCGGGCCCGCGTAGCCCAGTGAGACGATCTCGCTGTCCAGGGCTTCACCGATTCGAGCGATCATCTCAAGGCTGATGTTTTGATTGCCGCGCTCGATGCGGTTGACAGCGCTCTGACTGGTGCCGAGCGCCTCCGCGAGCTGTGCCTGTGTCCAGCCGCGGTGTTGCCGGGCGTCACGGATGAGCTTGCCGATGCGTACGAGGTAGTCGTCTGACATGAGACCGAGGTTATCTCAGATATGAGATGGGGCCCGGCAAGGGGGGCCGTTCAGGTGACAGGCCGTCAACGGGACCCTGCGGCAGGGCTGGTCGGGATCGGAATGTCCGGTGTGTCGTCGTATGTGGCAGTGTCGGTCGGGTCATGAGGAGGATCCGTGCCCCGGTGGCCGGATCGGCCTCCTCCGGCTCTTCTTCTCCGTGGCGCGGCGTTGAAACTCCGTCGGACGGCGGTCCGGGCATGACCATCCGGCCCCTGTGTACTAGAGTTATCTCGACATCGAGATATCTGCCAGGCGCACCGTGACCGCCACCCCAGTGAGGGTTACCTAACTTAGCCTTACCTTAGTGGATCGGCCAAGTCGGCGTGGCGGCAGGATCGTGGTGGTACGCGCACATCAATGAAGGAGACTGTCGTGTCGGCGAACAGCTTCGACGCCCGCAGCACGCTGCAGGTGGGCGACGAGTCGTACGAGATCTTCCGGCTGGACAAGGTGGAAGGCTCGGCTCGCCTTCCGTACAGCCTGAAGGTGCTGCTGGAGAACCTGCTCCGCACGGAGGACGGCGCGAACATCACCGCCGACCACATCCGCGCCCTCGGCGGCTGGGACTCGCAGGCCCAGCCCAGCCAGGAGATCCAGTTCACGCCGGCCCGCGTGATCATGCAGGACTTCACCGGCGTCCCCTGTGTCGTGGACCTCGCCACCATGCGTGAGGCCGTGAAGGAGCTCGGCGGCGACCCGGCGAAGATCAACCCGCTGGCCCCGGCCGAGCTGGTCATCGACCACTCCGTCATCGCCGACAAGTTCGGCACCAACGACGCCTTCAAGCAGAACGTCGAGCTGGAGTACGGCCGCAACAAGGAGCGCTACCAGTTCCTGCGCTGGGGCCAGACCGCGTTCGACGAGTTCAAGGTCGTCCCCCCGGGCACCGGCATCGTCCACCAGGTGAACATCGAGCACCTGGCCCGCACGGTGATGGTCCGGGGCGGGCAGGCCTACCCCGACACCCTGGTCGGCACCGACTCGCACACCACCATGGTCAACGGCCTCGGCGTCCTCGGCTGGGGCGTCGGCGGCATCGAGGCCGAGGCCGCGATGCTCGGCCAGCCGGTCTCGATGCTCATCCCGCGTGTCGTCGGCTTCAAGCTGACCGGTGAGCTGAAGCCGGGCACCACCGCCACCGACCTCGTCCTCACGATCACCGAGATGCTGCGCAAGCACGGCGTCGTCGGCAAGTTCGTCGAGTTCTACGGCGAGGGCGTGGCCGCCACCTCCCTCGCGAACCGCGCGACCATCGGCAACATGTCGCCGGAGTTCGGCTCCACCGCCGCGATCTTCCCGATCGACGGCGAGACCCTGAACTACCTGCGCCTGACCGGCCGCTCCGACCAGCAGGTCGCCCTCGTCGAGGCGTACGCCAAGGAGCAGGGCCTCTGGCTGGACCCGAAGGCCGAGCCCGACTTCTCCGAGAAGCTGGAGCTGGACCTCTCGACGGTCGTCCCGTCGATCGCCGGCCCGAAGCGCCCGCAGGACCGTATCGTCCTCGCCAACGCGGCCGAGCAGTTCAAGAGCGACGTGCGCAACTACGTCGACACCGCCGACGAGGCGGGCAAGGAGTCCTTCCCGGCCTCCGACGCCCCGGCCACCATCAACGGCGTCCCGTCCAACCCGGTCACCGTGACCGCCCTCGACGGCACGACCTACGAGATCGACCACGGCGCGGTCACCGTCGCCGCGATCACCTCCTGCACCAACACCTCGAACCCGTACGTCATGGTCGCCGCCGCGCTCGTCGCGAAGAAGGCCGTGGAGAAGGGCCTGACCCGCAAGCCGTGGGTCAAGACCACCCTCGCCCCGGGTTCCAAGGTCGTCACCGACTACTTCGAGAAGGCGGGCCTGACCCCGTACCTCGACAAGGTCGGCTTCAACCTGGTCGGCTACGGCTGCACCACCTGCATCGGCAACTCCGGCCCGCTGCCGGAGGAGGTCTCCAAGGCGGTCAACGACCACGACCTGGCCGTGACCGCGGTCCTCTCCGGCAACCGGAACTTCGAGGGCCGGATCAACCCCGACGTGAAGATGAACTACCTGGCCTCCCCGCCGCTGGTGGTCGCCTACGCGCTCGCGGGCTCCATGAAGGTGGACATCACCAAGGACGCCCTCGGCACCGACCAGGACGGCAAGCCGGTCTACCTGGCCGACATCTGGCCGACCGAGGCCGAGGTCAACGAGGTCGTCGCCAACGCGATCGGCGAGGACATGTTCAACAAGTCCTACGCCGACGTCTTCGCCGGTGACGCCCAGTGGCAGTCGCTGCCGATCCCGACCGGCAACACCTTCGACTGGGACCCGCAGTCGACCTACGTCCGCAAGCCCCCGTACTTCGAGGGCATGCAGCACGAGCCGTCGCCCGTCACCGACATCGCCGGCGCCCGCGTCCTCGCCAAGCTCGGCGACTCGGTCACCACCGACCACATCTCGCCCGCCGGCGCCATCAAGGCCGACACCCCGGCCGGCAAGTACCTCACCGAGCACGGTGTGGAGCGTCGTGACTTCAACAGCTACGGCTCCCGCCGAGGCAACCACGAGGTCATGATCCGCGGCACGTTCGCCAACATCCGCCTGCGCAACCAGATCGCGCCGGGCACCGAGGGCGGCTACACCCGCGACTTCACCCAGGCGGACGCGCCGGTGGCGTTCATCTACGACGCCTCCCGCAACTACATCGAGCAGGGCATCCCGCTGGTCGTCCTGGCCGGCAAGGAGTACGGCTCCGGCTCGTCCCGCGACTGGGCCGCCAAGGGCACCGCGCTGCTCGGCGTCAAGGCCGTCATCGCCGAGTCGTACGAGCGCATCCACCGCTCGAACCTCATCGGCATGGGCGTCCTCCCGCTCCAGTTCCCGGAGGGTGCCACCGCCGAGTCCCTCGGTCTGACCGGCGAGGAGACCTTCTCCTTCACCGGTGTCGAGGAGCTCAACAACGGCACCACCCCGCGCACGGTCAAGGTCACCACCGACACGGGCGTCGAGTTCGACGCGGTCGTCCGGATCGACACCCCCGGTGAGGCCGACTACTACCGCAACGGCGGCATCATGCAGTACGTGCTGCGCAGCCTGATCCGCAAGTAAGCAGCCTGATCCGCGAGTGAGCGGAAGAGGCCTGTGAGGGCCGCGTCCCCGGTCAACGGGGGCGCGGCCCTTCGCCTTTCCCGCCGCTGCCGGTGCGCGTTGTCCGCCCGTGACATCGCCCAGGCTCAGTCGGAACACAGGGTTCCCCCAGCCAACCGGCACAGACTTGATACATGTCTGCCACCGAAGGGTCCCGAACCGGCCGAGTCCGCGTCCTGATCGTCGACGACGAGCCCGGTCTCACCGAGCTGCTCTCCGCCGCCGTCGCCGACGCGGGCTGGCGCCCCTACCCCGCGTTCGACGGACAGACGGCCCTGCGGCTGGCCCGCGGCTGCGCCCCGCACGCGGTGGTGCTCGACGGGATGCTGCCCGACCTCGACGGCCTCCAGGTACTGCGCAGACTCCGTTACGAGATGCCGAAGCTGCCCGTCCTGATGCTCACCGCCCGCGATGCCGTCGAACACCGCATCGACGGTCTGGAGGCGGGGGCCGACGACTACGTCACCAAGCCCTTCTCCGTGGCGGAGGTCGTGCTCCGGGTGCGCGGACTCCTGCGCCGGGCCGGCACCGAACGGACCTCCGTCGAGGACTCCGTCCGCGTCCTCGGCGACCTGGTGCTGACCGGGGAGTCCCGCGAGGTGCAGCGGGCCGGCACCTCGATCAGGCTGACCGCCAAGGAGTTCGACCTGCTCAGCCTGTTGCTGGACCATCCCCGCCAGGTGCTCAGCAAGGCCCAGATCCTCGAACACGTCTGGAGCACCTCCTTCGACGGCGGCGGCAACCTCGTCGAGGTCTACATCTCCAGCCTGCGCCGCAAGATCGACCGGGGCCGCAGGCCGATGATCCACACCGTGCGTGGCATGGGCTACGTCGTGAGGCCCGTGGAGGACGGCAGATGACCACCCGGTTCAGTCGCTGGCAGCTGACCACCCGGCTGCGCGGCGGCCGGGCGACGGCCCGGTCCGACGATCGGCGGACGACGGCCCCGTCGAACGAGCGACCGCCGGCCGCGGCCCGGCCGAACGAGCGGCAGTCGGCCGCGACCCGGCTGCGGAGCCGGTCGCTGCGCACCCGCCTGCTCGTCCTCATCACCGCCGTCCTGGTCTGCGTCTGCGCCGCGATGGCCCTGACCACGGTGTTCGCCCAACGTGCCTATCTGATGGGCAGCCTGGACAACCAGGTCAGCGACGCGGCCGAGCGCGGTGTCGGCGGCGCAGCCCTGCACCCCCAGCTCACCCGCGACCTCACCTTCCTCAACGAGAGCGGCCACCCGGTCGGCATGCTCGCCGCCCGCTTCGACGCCGACGGCAACATCCTCAGCGCGGCCGTCGTCACCCAGGACGCGCCCCCGGCCCCGCTCAGCACCGCCCAGACCGCCGCCCTCCGGGGCCTCGCGCCGGACGGCTCCACCCACACCCGCCAGGTCCCGGGCCTGGGCACCTACCGGGTCACCGCCCTGAACGCCAGCGGCATCCGCGTCCTGGCCGGCCTCCCCATGGACGACGTGCTCAACACCATCAGCGGTCTGGTGGAGATCGAGGCCGTGGTGGCCGCGCTCGGTCTCACCGCCGCCGGCTGTGTCTGCGCGGTGGTGATACGACGGCAGCTGCGCCCCCTCGGCAGGGTCGCCGCCACCGCCGTGGAGGTCTCGCACGCGCCCCTCGGCCGGGGCCAGGTGACCGGGCTGACCAGAGTGCCCGACCGGGACACCGACCCCGGCAGCGAGGCCGGTCAGGTCGGCGCCGCCCTCAACCGGATGATCGACCACGTCGAGGCCTCGCTCGCCGAACGCCAGCGCAGCGAGGAGCAGATGCGCCGGAGCGAGGAGCGCATGCGGCGCTTCCTGGCCGACGCCAGCCATGAACTGCGCACCCCGCTCGCCTCGATCGCCGGGTACGCCGAGCTGATGAACCGCGGCACCGACCCCATCGAGCCGGGTCTCGCCTGGCGCCGGGTCAACGCCGAGTCGGCCCGGATGCGCAGCCTGGTGGAGGACCTGCTCCTGCTGGCCCGCCTCGACGAAGGCCGCCCGCTGCAGTCAGCCGAGGTCGACATGGCCGCGCTGGTCGCGGAGGCGGTGTGGGACGCGCGGGCGGCCGGCGCCGGTCACGTCTGGCAGCTCGAACTCAAGCTGGACGGCGGCCCGGCACTGGTCCTGGGCGACGAGGCCCGGCTGCACCAGGTGGTGGCCAACCTGCTGGCCAACGCCCGCGTCCACACCCCCGCCGGTACGACGGTGACCGCCACGGTCGAGGCCACCCCCACCGCCTGTGTGGTCCGGGTCCGCGACGACGGCCCCGGCGTCCCGCCCGCCCTCCTCCCCACCGTCTTCGAACGCTTCACCCGCGCCGACACCTCCCGCACCCGCACCGGCGTCCTGGAGGGCGGCTCCGGCCTGGGCCTCGCGATCGTCGACGCGATCACGGCGGCCCACGGCGGCCGTATCGACGTACAGAGCGCGCCGGGCCGTACAGAGTTCACCGTCGAACTCCCGATCGCCGAACTCCCGCCCACGGACACGGCGGTACGGGCCCGTCCGGCGTCGGTCTAGGAAGCACCGCGCCGGACGGAGGGTGATCAGAATCCGACGAGGGCGTCGAGGTCGATCTCGACCGGGAACGGCAGTTCGGTGATGAGCTTGCCGTGGTGCACCGGGTGCATGGGGGCCGGGATGTACGTCAGGGTGTCCGCGTTGAGCCAGTACTCGTGAACTGTCGGCTTCTGGTCCCGGCCAAGTTCGATGCGCCAGTAGCACGGGATCTTGGCTGCGGCGAACTGCGCGGGCTTGCTCACGCGGTCGTCGCGGCGGGAGCCGCGTGAGACGACCTCGACCACGAGGGCGAGATGTGCTGTCGGGACACACTCCAACTCGAAGAAGTCGAGTTTCCGAGGGTCGAAGACGATGACGTCCGGCTTGACGATGTTCTGCTCGTCGATCATCACGCACTGCTCCAGGACCACCTCGTAGGGCTCGGCGCATGCGTCTTCCAGGGCGCGTGCCACCTTGTCCCGCACACGGTTGTGCCAGAACTTGGTCTGCCCACGAGCCACGATCACTCCGTCCACGAGTTCCCAGTCGAAGGGCAGTTCCAGGTCTTTGACCTGGTCGAATGTCCAGCCGTCAGCAGGCGGGAACATCCAGTTGTCCTCGTTGGCCGGTCCCTGCTGGCGTGTCGTCATCACTGCTCCCATGGGCGAGAGTGTGGACGCGGTGACGCGTCGTGATCCTCTGTACGAAGGTATCGCCACCCGAAGCGGTGAAGCCATGCCGCGCCGTTTACACCCGCCCCCGTCCGCGCTAGCTTCACAGGAGAGTGGGGTGGGAGCGCTCCCACCACTGTACGGACCGGAACCCGTCGGGACCGGGCCGCTCCCGCCCCGCGTTCATCTCCCTGACCCGCGCACAACCGTGCACCCCACACGGAGGGAGTTGTCTGTCATGACTATGACAAGAAAACCCCGATTACCCCTCCCCACCCGCGGCCGGGCCCTGTTCCTCGCCCTGCTGGCCCTCCTCACCACGGTTCCCGCCCTTGCCCTGATCCTGGCCGCCGGTGCTCCGGCCCAGGCACACGGCACCCCCATGAAGCCCGGCAGCCGTACCTTCCTGTGCTGGCAGGACGGGCTCACCGACACCGGTGAGATCAAGCCCGTCAACCCGGCCTGCAAGGCAGCCCAGCAGGTCAGCGGGACCACGCCGTTCTACAACTGGTTCTCCGTGCTCCGCTCGGACGGCGCCGGCCGCACCCGCGGCTTCGTGCCCGACGGTCAGCTGTGCAGCGGCGGCAACCCCAACTTCACCGGCTTCGACCTGCCCCGCGACGACTGGCCGGTCACCCACCTCACCTCGGGTGCGACCGTCGACTTCTCCTACAACGCCTGGGCGGCGCACCCGGGTTGGTTCCACGTCTACGTCACCAAGGACGGCTACGACCCGACCCAGCCGCTCACCTGGGACGACATGGAGGACACCCCGTTCCTGACCGTCGACCACCCGCCGCTCAACGGCACCCCGGGCACGGTCGAGGCCAACTACTCCTGGACCGGGCAGCTTCCGGCGAACAAGACCGGCCGGCACATCATCTACATGGTGTGGCAGCGCTCGGACAGCACGGAGACCTTCTACTCCTGCTCCGACGTGGTCTTCGACGGCGGCAACGGCGAGGTCACCGGCGTCCACGACCAGGGCAACCCCACCGAACCCCCGCCCGGCACCTGCACCGCCACCAGGACCACCACCAACAGCTGGCCCGGCGGCTACCAGTCCCAGGTCACCGTCACCAACAGCGGTGATGTCGCGATGCTCGGCTGGATGGTCGACTGGACGCTCCCGGCCGGCCAGTCGGTGGCCAGCCTCTGGAACGGCAACGCCACCTACAGCGGACAGGACGTGATGGTCCACAACGTCGACTGGAACGGCTCGCTCGGTCCCGGGCAGAGCACGACCTTCGGCTACGTCGTCCAGGGCGACGGCGGGGACAGCGCAACCGACCTGCCCTGTCAGGTCGGTTGACCCGGGTGACGCTCTGGGCGGACCCGGTGTCGGTGCACACCGGGTCCGCGAGCCGGGCAGGCGAGGGGGGGGTGGGTGGCCTGTCCGGGGGGAAGTGGTTCGGCTTGTGTCGACGCTGTGACGTGCGACAACGTTGTCTCATGGTCTGTACATGACTCTACCGCCTCAACCGACAACGATGTCAACCCACTTGGGGTAGCCCGACCGGGTGAAACAGGTCCGAGCCTGCCCCGGCTCACGCGGGCACACGCGGTCTTCCGTGCTACCGGTGGCGCACGTTACTGTCCCTGCGGCTTGTGTGACCTGTGGTGCGCGACCCGTCCGGAGGAGGAAGGGCCGCGTCATGCGTTTCCGACCCATGTCCCTGCTGCTGGCCGCGGTACTCGCGGCCGGCGGTGCCACCCCCGCCCTCGCGGCGACGACCACCAACGCACCCCCCGAACTGGTCAAGGACCCCACGGCGTACGTCGATCCGCTGATCGGCAGCAGGAGCGGCGGCAACACCTTCCCGGGCGCCGTCATGCCGTTCGGCATGCTCTCCTGGAGCCCGGAGAACACCAGAGGCGACGCGACCAGAACGGCCGCGCCCGGCGGCTACCAGTACGACGCCACCCGCATCCGCGGCTTCAGCCTGACCCACATGTCCGGCACCGGCTGCGCGGGCGGCAGCGGCGACATCCCGTTCTTCCCGTACGCGGGCGAGGTCACCTCGTCGCCCGCGAGCGACACCAAGGACGCCGTCTACGCCTCCGACTTCAGCCACGCCGACGAGACCGCCGAACCCGGCCACTACAAGGTGGGCCTCGCCTCCGGCGTCACCGCCGACCTCACCGCGACCACCCGCACCGGCTCGGCCCGGTTCACCTACCCGGCCGACAAGCCCGCCTCGCTCCTCGTCCGCACCGCCAACTCCGAGGTGGGGTCGGCTGATTCGACCGTCACCATCGACCCGGACACCCGCACGGTCTCCGGCTCGGTCACCTCCGGCGACTTCTGCGGTTACCTCGACCCCGAGGGGCAACGCGCCTATTACACCCTCTACTTCACCGCCCGCTTCGACCGCGCCTTCACCGCCACCGGCACCTGGCAGGACGACCGGCTGAGCCCGGGCTCGACCACCGCCTCCGGCGGCACCGGCGGGTTCGCCGCCGGCGGGCGGCCCGTCGCGGGCAAGGGGGCCGGCGGCTACGTCCAGTTCGCGCCCGGCGCCGGACCCGTGAACGTCAAGGTCGGCATCTCGTACGTCAGTCAGGCCGCCGCCGCGGCCAACCTCAGGGCGGAGAACCCGCCCGGCCGCTCCTTCGACGCCGTCCGGGACGCGGCCCACCGCGCCTGGCGCGACCGCCTCGACGCCATCCGGGTCGGCGGCGGCACGGACGCCGAGCGCACCACCTTCTACACCGCCCTCTACCACGCGCTCTTCCACCCGAACGTCATCAGCGACGCCGACGGCCGCTACCGGGGCAGCGACGACCAGGTGCACCGCGTGGCCCGTGGCCACCGGGCGCAGTACGGCACCTTCTCCGGCTGGGACGTCTACCGCGACCAGGTCCAGCTCCTCACCCTGCTCGACCCGCGCACCGGCTCGGACATCGCCCAGTCGCTGTACGAACTCGCCCGGCAGAATGGCGGGGTCTGGGACCGCTGGCTGCACGGCGCGAGCGGCACCCACGTCATGAACGGCGACCCCGCGCCCACCGCCCTCGCCGGCATCCGCGCCTTCGGCGGCACCGACTTCGACCTGAAGGGCGCGCTGGACTCGCTGGTGAAGGCGGCGACGGTACCGACGGCCCAGGACCTGTCCGCCGCGGGCAAGCCGGTGCTCTCCGTCGGCCAGCGCCCCTCCCTCGACAAGTACCTGGACAAGCACTACATGCCGTCCGTGTCCAACGCCTGGGGCGGCGCCGCCGAGACGCTGGAGATGTCCACGGCCGACTTCTCCCTCTCCCAGCTCGCGGCGGCGGCCGGGGAGAAGGACACGGCGGCCGCCTTCGCGGACCGCGCCCAGTGGTGGCAGAACAACTTCAACATCGCCGCCGACCCCAGTGGGGGCTACATCGCCAACCGCAAGGCGGACGGCAGCTGGGTCACCGGGTTCACCCCGGCCACCGGCAACGGGTTCGTCGAGGGCACGGCCGCCCAGTACACCTGGATGGTCCAGCACAACCCGGCCGGACTCTTCGCCGCGATGGGCGGCACCGACAAGGCCCTCGCCCGCCTCGACTCCTTCTTCCACAACAGCGACGGCAGCTGGGCCTTCACCGGCAGCGGCGGCGACAAGTCCGAGCTCGACAACGAGCCCTCGCTCAACGTGCCCTACCTGTACGACTACGCCGGCGCCCCCTACAAGACGCAGGAGACCGTCCGCGCCGCGATGACCCGGCTCTGGTCGACGCAGCCCGGCGGCATCCCCGGCAACGACGACCTCGGCGCGATGTCGTCCTGGTACGTCTTCTCGGCGCTCGGCATGTACCCCCAGGTCCCGTCCCGTGCCGAACTCGTCCTCGCCTCCCCCCTGTTCGAGCGCGTCGAGATCGACCGCCCGGGCGGCAACGACATCTCGATCCACGCGCCGGGAGCGGCGGCGGACGCGCCCTACGTCCAGTCCCTGAAGGTCGACGGCCGTACCAGCGACCGCCCTTGGCTGGCCGGCTCCTTCGTCCGCGACGGCGGCCGCCTGGACTACACCCTCTCCGCCACTCCGAACCGCACCTGGGGCACGGCCTCCGCGCCGCCGTCCTTCCGGACGGGCGAGCAGCCGTACCAGATCGGCGTCGGCCCGACGACCGCGACGGTGGCCCCCGGTGACAGCACCGAGGTCGACATCCGGGCGCTGTCCCTGACCGGCGGCACCGGCCCGGAGGTCCGCTTCCACGTCGAGACCCCGGACGGCGTCAGGGCCACCCCCGCCGAGGGCACGGTGACCGACGGCGCCCAGCGGATCGCCCTCGCCACCACCTCCGACACCCCGCAGGGCTACTACGACGTCAAGGTCACGGTGACCTCCACCCACACCGCCTACTCCCAGCCGGTCGCCCTGACCGTCGCCGCGCCCGGCACCCTCCTTGCGGCCTACGACAACACCGGTGTCTCGGACGACTCCGGCGAGCACGACGAGGCCGACTTCGACGGCGGCGGCTGGAGCTACTCCCGCCAGGCCCTGGCGGCGGCCGGCCTCACCGCGGGCGGCCAGGGCACGGTGGCCGGCCTGACCTACACCTGGCCGAACGCCCCCGCCGGCCGCCCCGACAACGCGACGGCAGCCGCCCAGACCATCCAACTCCCCACCCCCGCCGCCAAGCTGTCGTTCCTCGGCAGCGCCACCAACGGCAACCAGTCCACCACCGCGACCGTCACCTACACCGACGGCAGCACCGCCACCCTCGACCTCTCCTTCACCGACTGGACCATCGGCGGCGGAGGCGGCACCGTCCAGTACGGCAACGAGATCGTGGCGAGGAGCGCGTACCGCAACGTCGCGGGCGCCGACAAGGACCCGGTGGCGACGTACGTCTTCGCGACGAAGCCCTTCGAAGCACCGGCCGGCAAGACCGTCAAGAGCGTCCGGCTCCCCGACAACAGCGACCTGCACATCTTCACCCTCGCGGTGGGCTGAGCATCATCCCCCCTGCCCCGGCCGGTTCCCGACCGGCCGGGGCACCACCCTGTCTGGGACCAACGCCGGACGGGTTCCGGTCGGAGGAGCACACGGCCTTCGCCTGCCTGACCGAGAGCGAGGGCTTCTCGGAACCGAAGGACGACCGCCTCGGGCTGGTGTTCCGGCGCGCCGGCCCGGCGGTGCGGCTCTGGTACCTCGCCGGTCGTGAGTCGAGGACGCCCTTCGGGGCGATCCCGGAGGTATGAACAACGAGAGGGGCGGGCCCGAGTGTCCTCCGGGCCCGCCCCGTTTCGTGCCGGTGTCTCAGGCGAGCAACTCGACTTCCGCCAGGGTTGATTCACTGTCCAGGACGAGCCGGTAGTGGGCGTACGTGCCGGACTTCTGGATGGTGAACGCGCGGGTCTGGAGGTTCCAGGCGAAGGTCTCGCCCGAACGGCGGTCCACCGTCTTCCAGTCGGTGCCGTTCGTCGATGCCTGGAGGGTCCAGCCCGTCGGAGCCCTGGTGTGGTCCGACGGTGAGGTGAGCGTGTACTGGATCCCCTTGGCCGACCTGGTCACCGGCAGATCCACCGAGGTCAGGGTCTGCTGGGTCGCCGAGGTGTTGTCGAAGAGGGAGCCGTCGGGCTTCAGGACGTCCGCGCGGGGGGCCGGGACCTTGTCGTCCTGGGCGATGGAGACCGGGCCGGCGTTCTTGCCCGTGCCCCAGGTCGACGGCTTCGGGCCCATCGTGAAGTCGATGACACCGCCCCGGGAGATGAGCGAGTGGGGGAGCGAAGTCGACGTCCAGATCCGGCCGTTGACCCGGACGCCCTGGACGTACACGTTCCGCGCGCTGTTCTGCGGGGCCCGGATCACCAGATCGCGGCCGTTCTCCAGATGGACGGTCGCCTTCTTGAACAGCGGGGAGCCGATCGTGTAGTCGCCGCTGCCCATCACCAGCGGGTAGAAGCCGAGGGCGGAGAAGAGGTACCAGGCCGACTGCTCGCCGTTGTCCTCGTCGCCGTGGTAGCCCTGGCCGATCTCGCTGCCCAGGTAGAGCCGGGAGAGCGCCTCACGGACGGTCGCCTGCGCCTTCCAGGGCTCGCCCGCCGCGTCGTACATGTAGATGACGTGGTGCGCGACCTGGTTGGAGTGGCCGTACATGCCCATCCGGACGTCCCGGGCCTCGGTCATCTCGTGGATGACCCCGCCGTAGGAGCCGACGAAGTCGGGGGAGGCCGTCTCGGGCGTCGCGAAGTACTCGTCGAGCTTGTCCGCGAGGCCGGACCGGCCGCCGTACAGGTTGGCGAGGCCCCGGCTGTCCTGCGGGGCGGTGAAGGCGTAGCCCCAGCCGTTGGTCTCGGTGTAGTCGTAGCCCCAGACGCGCGGGTCGTACGACGACGAGTCCACCCGCCAGTCGCCCCGGGCGTCCTTGCCCTGGAAGAAGCCGGCCTTGGAGTCGAAGAGGTCCACATAGTCCTGGGCGCGGTTGAGGAAGTAGTCGGACTCCTCCTTGTAGCGCTTCTCGCCCGTCTTCTTGTACAGCGCCTTGCCCATCTGGGCGATGCCGTAGTCGTTGACGTATCCCTCCATCGCCCAGGACAGGCCCTCACGGGTGTCGTCGCTGGTGTAGCCGAGGAAGGGGGAGGTGGACATGCCCTTGCGGCCGACGCCGGAGGACGGCGGTACGACCGTCGCGTTCTTCACGGCCGCGTCGTAGGCGGCCTTGGCGTCGAAGTTCACGCCCTTGACGTACGCGTCCGCGAACGCCACGTCCGAGGAGGTGCCGGTCATCAGGTCGGCGTAGCCGGGGGAGGACCAGCGCGAGGTCCAGCCGCCGTCCTTGTACTGCTGCACGAACCCGTCGACCATCTCACCGGCCTGAGAGGGCGTCAGCAGACTGTAGGCCGGCCAGGTGGTCCGGTAGGTGTCCCAGAAGCCGTTGTTGACGTACACCTTGCCGTCCACGATCTTCGCGCCGGTGTGCGTCGGGGTGTCCTGGCTCGTCATCGGCGAGAAGGGCGAGGCGTACTGGTACGTCGAACCGACCTTCTCGAAGCCGGAGTTGGGGTACAGGTACAGCCGGTACATGCTGGAGTAGAGGGTGGTCAGCTGGTCGGCCGTGGCGCCCTCCACCTCCACCTTGCCGAGCAGCTTGTCCCAGACCTTCTGCGCCTGCGTCTTCACCGTGTCGAAGGAGGTGCCGTCCGGGATCTCCTGGCGCAGGTTGTCCTTGGCCTGGTCCACGCTGATGAGGGAGGTGGCCAGGCGCAGGGTGACGGTGTGGTCGGAGCCCGCGTCGAAGCGCAGGTAGCCCTTGACCCCGCCGGCGTCGCCGCCCGTCACCGGCTTGTCGAAGACGCCGTAGACGAAGAGGCGGGTCGCGCCCGTCGACAGGCCCGACTTGACGTCGGAGTAGCCGGTGACGATCCCGTGTTCCTTGTCGAGGGTCAGGCCCGCCTGCTCGGTCACGTTGTCGAAGATCACGCTCGCGTCGTCGCCCGGGTAGGTGAAGCGCAGCGCGGCCGCGTGGTCGGTCGGCGTTATCTCGGCCTTCAGCCCGTTCTCGAACCGCACCCCGTAGTAGTAGGGCCGCGCGGTCTCGTTCTCGTGCCGGAAGGCCAGTTCCCGTGCCTCCCGGCCGGTGTCCGGGGTGCCGGAGGCGGCGGACGGCATCATCTGGAAGGTCTGCCGGTCGCCCATCCAGGGGCTCGGCTCATGGCTCGCGCTGAACGCCTGGATCGTCGGCAGGTTGTCGTCGTTGTTGGCGCGGGCGTATTCGTACAGCCAGCTCTCCGAGGACGCGTTGGTCACCGGCGTCCAGAAGTTGAAGCCGTGCGGCAGGGCCGTCGCGGGGAAGTTGTTGCCGCGCGAGAAGCTGCCGCTGGAGTTGGTGCCGCGGGTGGTCAGCGCGTAGTCGGACAGATGCGCCTTCGGCTTCTCGGGGGCGACCGGCTTCAGGGACACGTCGTCGATCCAGCCGCGGAACTTGGCGGGCCCTGCGGGGGAGTCGTACCCCACCAGGATCCGGTCGACGGTCTTGCCGGCCGCGACCGAACCGATCACCGACGACACGTTGTTCCACTGGTTGACGTAGAGCGCCTTCGACGCGCCCTGGCCGCGCGGGGACAACGCGAAACCGTGCTGGTCCGTGGCGCCCAGGCCGCTCAGATAGGTGCCGTCGGTGAAGGCCAGGTCCACGGAGACATCGGTGGCGTCGTAGTCCAGGTCGCCGTCGGCCATGGACGGGAAGATCCGGTACGACAACCGGGTGTCTTGGCCGACCTTCACGTCCACGTCGAAGACCTTGTTGTACGAGTACGCCCGGCCGCTCGCCGTGTGCCGTCCGGCGTAGCGCAGCGCGTGCGTCCCGCTGAACCCGGCTCGGGCCTTCGCGGTCGGCGAGCCGCTCGGGCCCCGGTCGACCAGCGAGAGCATGTCCTGGGGCACCGGCCCGCCACTGCCGCCCGTGGAGAACTGCACGTCGGCGATCTGCAGGATGTCGGAGGCGCCGTTGTTCCTCGTCACGTCGAGCCGGAAGTGCTGGTACTCGGCGGGGGCGGCGAGGTCGTACGACTTGGTCTGGAACCGCTCCGCGAAGGTCTCGTCGGTCCGGGTGTCGAGGGTCTTCCAGTCCTTGCCGTCCGTGGAGCCCTGCAGGGTCCAGTCCTTGGGGTCGCGCTCGTCGTAGTCGTTCGCCGAGGTGAGGGCGTACGTCACCAGCTTGATGGGCTTGTCGAAGTCGAACTCGACCCAGCCGGTCGGCTCGAAGGTCAGCCACTTGGTGCCCGGCTCCCCGTCGACGAGGTTCTCCTTCACCTCGCCCGCGCCGGTGTTCTCCCCGCTCGCCCGCTCGTCGGTCACATGGTCGGTGACGTTGCCCGGGATGCCGGTGCTGTAGCCGCCGTCCACGCCCGAGGCGCGCGGGGCGCCGCCCGGGTCGGTGTCGACGGTGTCGGTCCAGTCCGGGGACGGATCGCCGGACTCGAACGAGGAGGCGAACTGGGTGGCGGCGGCCGGTGCCCGGTCCGGCAGGGCGACCGCGGCACCCTGGGAGCCCAGGGTCATGACTACGGCGGCCGTGATCACGACCGCCGTACCAGATCTGTGTCCTGTTCTTCGCTGCGTTGTCCGCTGCATCACAACGGGTACCCTCCCTGCCACATGAGACAACGTTGTCAGCTGCGTGGCGCAGGAACCAGTAGGTGGTCAAGTGGCCGGTGATGTCAAGGGTGTTGGCTGCGGCGTTCAGGGGTCTATGTCGGCTCTTTTTCCGGCAAGGCGTACACAGGTCGCTCATATTTCCGACAGGTCTCAACTAGGAAAAGACCGACGGCGAACCTTGCATTCGATCTTGCCCCGCTGGCGGGAAGTGGACTATACCTGTCGGCGTTTCCCGCATGACTTCCTGCACGACCCAGCACTACCCGACCGCGGTGCCGGGGAGGATCCGGTTCACCGCCTGAGTCCTGGAGAGGGCGAGGACTTGAGCATGGGATCCACTACCGCAGCGAACCACGGTTCCGAGGGTGTCGGCCGCCGCGATCTGATCAAGCGTTCGGCCGCACTCGGCCTGTTTTCGGTCCCCACCGTCGGATTCCTGTCCGCCTGCGCCAGCAGCGGCGGAGGCGGCCAGTCCAAGGACAAGGCCGGCAAGAAGACGACCAAGAACCCGCTGGGCGTCAACGACACCGCGCAGATGGAATTCGTCCTCTTCGACGGCGGTTTCGGCAAGGAGTACGCCGAGGACGCGGTCAAGATCTACGAGAAGGACTTCCCGAAGGCCAAGGTCAAGTTCTCCGCCACCCAGAAGATCCAGTCCACCCTGCAGCCCCGCTTCAACCAGGGCACCCCGCCGGACCTCATCGACAACTCCGGCGCCGAGCAGATGGACATGGGCGTCCTGGTCGGCAAGAACCAGCTGGCCGACCTGACCCCGCTGCTCGACGCGCCGTCGTACGACGACCCGAACAAGAAGGTCCGCGACACGCTGCGGCCCGGGATCGTCGAGATGGGCCAGTTCGACGGCGACCCGGTCTGGATCATGTACTACGCCTACACGGTCTACGGCGTCTGGTACTCGCAGAAGGCCCTGGACTCGCTGGACGCGGAGTACCCGCAGACCTGGGACCAGATGATCGCCGTCTGCGAGAAGGCCAAGAAGAAGGGCATGGCCGGCTGGACCTACGCCGGCAAGTACCCGTACTACATCCCCTTCTCGCTCTACCCGATGATCGGCAAGGTCGGCGGCGTCGAGGTCCTGAACGCGATCGACAACCTGGAGCCCAACGCCTGGAAGCACCCGGCCGTCAAGGCGTGTTTCGAGGCCTACTACGAGCTCTACAAGAAGGGCTACATCCTCAAGGGCACCCCCGGACTCGACCACATCCAGTCGCAGACCGCCTGGGCGCAGGGCAAGGCGCTGTTCATCCCGAACGGCTCCTGGGTGGAGAACGAGTCGGCGAACGTCATCCCCTCCGACTTCAACCTCGCCGTCTCCGCGCCCACCGGCATCGACAAGAACGACAAGATGCCCTTCGGCACCATCTGGGCCTCCGGCGGCGAGCCGTTCATCGTCCCGGCCAAGGCCGCGAACGCCGAGGGCGGCATGGAGCAGCTGCGGATCATGCTCAGCGAGGCCTCCTCCAAGAACTTCACGTCGAAGGTGAAGTCGCTGACCGCCTACAACGGCGGCACCGAGGGCATCACCCTCACCCCCGGCCTCACCTCGGGTGTCGCCGCGCTGAAGCTGGCCGGGTCGAACGTGGTCAACCCGCGGCTCCAGGACTGGTACGTGCAGCTCCAGAAGGAGAAGATCGGAGTCGCCGGCCTCGGCGAGATGATGGCGGGCCGGCTCACCCCGGCGGAGGCCATCAAGAAGATCCAGGGCTTTGCCGACGAGGCCGCCAAGGACAGCTCGATCAAGCACTACAAGCACCAGTAACCAGGAACCCGACGGCACCGGAGTGGCGATGCAGCACGGCAAGTACCGGTTCATTGTGGGGTTTCTGGCGCTGCCCCTCGGACTGTACGCGCTCTTCGTGGTGTGGCCGTTCATCCAGTCCATCTACTACTCGTTCACGGACTGGACCGGCCTGAGCCCCGAATTCAAGATGGTCGGCCTGGACAATTACCGGAGGATGCTGCACGACGACATCTTCTGGAAGTCCTTGCAGCACAGCTTGATGTTCGCGCTCGTGCTGCCGCTGGTGACGATCAGCCTCGCGCTGTTCTTCGCCTTCATGATCAATGTCGGCGGCCGGAGAAGGAGGGGCGGCCCGGTCATCTCCGGGGTCCGGGGCTCCTCCTTCTACAAGATCGTCTATTTCTTCCCGCAGGTGCTCTCGATCGCGATCGTCTCGCTGCTGTTCGCCTTCGCCTACAACCCGGACAGCGGCGCGATCAATTCACTGCTCCGCGGAATCGGTCTGGACAACATCCAGCCGCTCTGGCTGGGCGACCCGAGCCTCGCCCTGTGGTGCGTGATGGCCGTGCTGGTCTGGTCGACGGTCGGCTTCTTCGTCGTCCTCTTCTCCGCGGGCATGGCCTCGATCCCCACGGACCTCTACGAGGCCGCCCTGCTCGACGGCGCCGGCCGCGCCGCCACCTTCTTCCGCATCACCCTGCCGCTGCTGTGGGACACCGTGCAGTCCGGCTGGGTCTACATGGGCATCCTCGCGCTCGGCGCCGAGTCGTTCGCGGTCGTACAGATCATGACGACCGGACCGGGCGGACCCGACTACTCGACGACCGTGATGGTCCTGTACGTGTACCAGAAGGCGTTCCGGGACGGTCAGGCCGCCTACGCCACCACCATCGGCGTCGCCCTGCTGCTCGTCACGCTCGCCTTCGCGGCGATCGTGATGCGGCTGGGCCGTCGCGAGCGGCTGGAGTACTGAAGCGATGACGACGACCGAGACCGATGTCACTGTCACCAAGGTCGAGCCCCCCGCGTCGAAGCCGTCCCGGCCGAAGCGCGAGGGCGGGGTCCTCAACGTCTTCTCGCACGGCATCCTGATCATCTGGGCCGTGATGGTGGTCACACCGCTGCTGTGGGCGGTGATGACGTCGTTCAAGGACGACAAGTCGATCTTCAGCTCGCCCTGGGCGCTGCCCGACAAGCTGCACTTCGACAACTGGTCGCGGGCGTGGACCCAGGCCAACATGAGCGACTACTTCCTGAACACCATCCTGGTGGTCGGCGGCTCGCTCATCGGCACCCTGGTCCTCGGCTCGATGGCGGCCTACGTCCTCGCCCGCTTCGACTTCCCGGGCAACCGCTTCATCTACTACCTGTTCATCGGCGGCATGAGCTTCCCGATCATGCTCGCGCTGGTCCCGCTGTTCTACGTCGTGAACAACATGGGCCTGCTGAACACGATCCACGGCCTGATCCTGGTCTACATCGCGTACTCGCTGCCGTTCACGGTCTTCTTCCTCACGGCGTTCTTCCGCACGCTGCCCACCTCCGTGGCCGAGGCCGCCTTCGTCGACGGCGCCTCGCACTCCCGCACGTTCTTCCAGATCATGCTCCCGATGGCCAAGCCCGGGCTGATCAGCGTGGGGATCTTCAATTTCCTCGGCCAGTGGAACCAGTACATGCTCCCCACGGTCCTCAACACCGACCCCGACAAGCACGTCCTCACCCAGGGCCTGGTCCAGCTGGCCGTCAGCCAGGGCTACAAGGGCGACTGGTCCGGCCTCTTCGCGGGCCTGGTGATGGCGATGCTCCCGGTGCTTGCCGCATACATCGTCTTCCAGCGCCAGGTGGTGGCCGGTCTGACGGCCGGTGCCTTGAAGTAGGCGCTGAGTTTCCCTCCCCAAGGGGCGCGGGGCTGTGTTCAATCTGCGGCTCCGCCGCGTGGGCGCGACCAGCCACGACGCACCCCCACGGACCCACTCAGCCGGTCCCGCCACCCCCTCTCCCACCTGCTGACCAGTGGCCTAGACATGTCGAAAGCGTGTCCCCCAGGCAACCCCCGAACCGCCAACGATTTCTGTCAAGGTCTTGACGGCGGTAACCCGTTCAGCAGAGCTTGGAGTTCATAACTTGTAAGTGACCCGGTTCCAGTGATGTGACCTGGGTCACGTTGGCGGCACCGTGGCCGCCTCCGATGGCGGGAGTGGATGGGTCGATGGAGACTCCGGGGTCGCAGTCGTCGCTGCACCGAGCCAACCTGGAACGTGTCGTACGGGCGGTACGTCTGGCCGGATCGCTCACGCAGGCGGAGATCGCGCGCACGACCGGCCTGTCGGCCGCGACGGTCTCCAACATCGTGCGCGAGCTCAAGGACGGCGGAACCGTCGAGGTCACGCCCACGTCGGCGGGCGGCCGCAGGGCCCGCAGCGTGAGTCTCAGCGGAGACGCAGGGATCGTCATAGGGATCGACTTCGGCCACACCCACCTGCGCGTCGCGATCGGCAACCTCGCCCACCAGGTGCTGGCCGAGGAGTCCGAGCCCCTCGACGTGGACGCGTCGTCCAGCCAGGGCTTCGACCGGGCGGAGGAACTGGTCAACCGCCTGATCGCGGCGACCGGCGTGGACCGTTCGAAGATCGCCGGCGTGGGTGTCGGCGTCCCCGGCCCGATCGACGTCGAGTCCGGCACCCTCGGCTCCAGCGCGATCCTGCCCGGCTGGATCGGCGCGAGACCCGCCGAGGAGCTCAGGCTCCGCCTCGGCGTCCCCGTCCACGTCGACAACGACGCCAACCTCGGCGCCCTCGGCGAACTCGTCTGGGGCAGCGGCAAGGGCGTCCGTGATCTCGCGTACATCAAGGTCGCGAGCGGTGTCGGTGCCGGCCTGGTGATCAACGGGAAGATCTACCGGGGTCCCGGCGGCACGGCTGGCGAAATAGGACATATTACGCTCGATGAGTCCGGCCCGGTCTGCCGCTGCGGCAACCGCGGCTGTCTGGAGACCTTCGCGGCGGCCCGCTACGTGCTGCCGCTCCTCCAGCCCAGTCACGGCTCCGACCTGACCATGGAGGGTGTCGTGCGGCTGGCCCGGGACGGCGACCCGGGCTGCCGTCGGGTGATCGCCGACGTCGGCCGTCATATCGGCAGCGGTGTGGCCAATCTCTGCAACCTGCTGAACCCCAGCCGGGTGGTCCTCGGCGGCGACCTCGCCGAGGCCGGAGAACTGGTCCTGGGGCCCATCAGGGAGTCCGTGGGCCGCTATGCGATCCCCAGTGCGGCCCGGCAGCTCTCGGTGCTCCCCGGGGCCCTGGGCGGCCGTGCGGAGGTGCTCGGAGCGCTTGCTCTCGCGCTCAGCGAGATGGGCGATTCGACCCTTTTGGACGGGTCGTTGCCGACCGTTGCACCTGCCTTCACTTAGAGAACGAATGGCGCCGTTGCCATCTCGTTAAGTATTTACTTCTTGACGTCGAACTTTCGGCCGAGTTGACTTCGAGCCACCTCGGCCGCAGCGTTGCGGCCCTGTCAGGGAGGCACCCCCAATGAACGCAACGATGCGTAGAGTCGTGATCGGCACCGCCGCGGTTTCCATGGCGCTGTCGCTCGCCGCCTGTGGCAAGGCCGGCGACGACAAGAAGAGCGACTCGGGAAGCAGCAGCTCCTCCGGTGGTAGCAAGACCATCGGCCTGCTGCTTCCCGACAGCGTGACCGCGCGCTACGAGAAGTTCGACAAGCCGTACTTCGAGGCGCAGGTCAGCTCGCTGTGTGCCGACTGCAAGGTCGAGTACGCGAACGCTGCGGGTGACGCGGCCAAGCAGGCCCAGCAGGTCAGCAGCATGGTCACCAAGGGCGTGAAGGTCATCGTGATCTCCGCCCAGGACTCTGCGGCCATCAAGTCCTCCATCGACGCCGCCGTCGCCAAGGGCATCAAGGTCGTCGCGTACGACCGCCTCGCCCAGGGCAAGGTCTCGGCCTACGTCTCCTTCGACAACGTCAAGGTCGGCCAGCTCCAGGGCCAGGCCCTGCTGGACGCCCTCGGCTCCAAGGCGACCACCAAGTCCAAGGTCGTCATGATCAACGGTGACGACGCCGACCCGAACGCCGCCATGTTCAAGAAGGGCGCGCACGAGGCCCTGGACGGCAAGGTCGACATCGCCTACGAGCAGTCCGGCCTGTGGAAGGACACCGTCGCCGCGCAGAAGGTGAAGGCGGCCATCACGCAGCTCGGTGCCAAGAACATCGCGGGCGTCTACTCCGCCAACGACGGCATGGCCGGTGGTATCGCCACCACCCTCAAGGGCGCCGGCATCAGCGGCATCCCGCTGACCGGTCAGGACGCGGAGCTCGCGGGTATCCAGCGCATCGTCGCCGGCACCCAGTCCTCCACCGTCTACAAGGCGTTCAAGCCGGAGGCCGACGCCGCCGCCACGATCGCGGTGGACCTGCTGGAGGGCAAGAGCATCTCCTCGCTCGCCACCACCACGCAGACCAGCGGCTCCGGCGACAAGGTGCCCTCGCAGCTCCTCACCCCGGTGTCGGTCACCAAGGCCAACATCAAGGACACGGTGATCAAGGACAAGCTGTACACCGTCGCGGACATCTGCACCGCCGAGTTCGCCAAGGCCTGCAAGGCCGCCGGCCTGCAGTAGTCAGCACCGGAGCCGTACGGCTCCGGCCGCCAGCGCCCGGGTGATCGCAGTACGACACCCGGGCCCCGGCCGCCCGACGTGCCCGGCCCTTCCGCAAGGTGCCCACCCCGTCCGGCGGTCTCGCGAAACCCCTCCGACGCCCGCTCCGGCCTTCATACCCCGCTGCCGGAGCGGGCGTCGGACGGACCCGTTGCCAAGCGCGGCGGATTCGCGCATGTTCATCTTGTAAACCGCGTGCGAACACCGACGACACCCCGAGGTACCGCACGACCCTCCGCGCCTGATCATCAAGCGCGGCATCCCCGCCGGTCAGGCGGCGAAGGAGATGGTTCACGTGTCCGCTACGCCCGTGCTGGCGTTGCGCGGAGCCTCCAAGCGATTCGGTGCGGTCCAGGCCCTCACCGATGTCGACCTGGAGGTCCACGCCGGAGAAGTGGTCGCCCTGGTGGGCGACAACGGCGCAGGAAAGTCGACCCTGGTCAAGACGATCGCGGGTGTGCACCCCATCGATGAGGGCGTCATCGAGTGGGAGGGCAACCCGGTCAGCATCAACAAGCCGCACGACGCCCAGGGGCTCGGCGTCGCGACGGTCTACCAGGACCTCGCGCTCTGCGACAACCTCGACGTGGTCGGCAACCTCTTCCTCGGTCGTGAGCTCCTGCACCGGGGCGTCATCGACGAGGTGACGATGGAGAAGCAGGCGCGCGAGCTGCTCAGCACGCTCTCCATCCGCATCCCGAGCGTGCGCATCCCGATCGCCAGCCTCTCCGGCGGTCAGCGCCAGGTCGTGGCCATCGCCCGCGCCCTCATCGGCGACCCCAAGGTCGTCATCCTCGACGAGCCCACCGCCGCCCTCGGTGTCGAGCAGACCGCGCAGGTCCTCGACCTCGTCGAGCGACTGCGCGAGCGCAACCTCGCCGTCATCCTGATCAGCCACAACATGGCCGACGTCAAGGCGGTCGCCGACACCGTCGCCGTGCTGCGCCTGGGCAGGAACAACGGGTTCTTCCCCGTGAAGAGCACCAGCCAAGAAGAGATCATCGCCGCGATCACGGGCGCCACGGACAACGCCGTGACCCGTCGTGCGGATCGTCGCACTCCGGAGGCGGCAAAGTGAGCGAGACGTCCAAGACCGTGAAGGGCGAAGAGTCGCCCGAGCTCGGCAAGACCGAGGCGGCCGTGGCCGCCCCGACCACGGTGGCCCCCGCCGACGACCCCACGGCCGCGCCGGTCACGGTCGTCGACCCGCGGCTGCTGGTCCGTGAAGAGGGCTTCAAGGGCTACCTCACGGAGTTCAAGCGCCGGGTGCGCGGCGGCGAGCTGGGCTCGCTGCCGGTGGTCATCGGCCTGATCATCATCTGGACCATCTTCCAGGTGAAGAACAGCCTGTTCCTCAGCGCGGACAACCTCTCCAACATCAGCTACTTCCTCGCGGCCACCGGCATGCTCGCCATCGGCCTGGTGTTCGTGCTGCTGCTGGGTGAGATCGACCTGTCCGTCGGTTCGGTGAGCGGACTGGCCTCCACCGTGTTCGCGGTGTTCGTGGTCAACCACGGAATGAACCAGTGGCTGGCCCTGATCCTCACGATCATCACGGGCATCGGCATCGGCGCGCTGCACGGCTGGTTCTTCGCCAAGATCGGCGTACCCGCGTTCGTGGTCACCCTGGCCGGCTTCCTCGGCTGGAACGGTCTGATGCTGTGGCTGCTGGGCGACAG
The DNA here is from genome assembly GCF_042959465.1 of Streptomyces sp. NPDC007901. Taxonomy (NCBI): domain Bacteria; kingdom Bacillati; phylum Actinomycetota; class Actinomycetes; order Kitasatosporales; family Streptomycetaceae; genus Streptomyces; species Streptomyces sp. NPDC007901. The sequence goes on from NZ_JBIBKW010000016.1 coordinate 44,720, forward strand.
CGGCACGATCAACATCCCGGCCGACAGCGGCCCGGTGCACATCCTCGGCCAGTCCTCCTTCTTCATGGACCAGGCCATCATCGGCGCGTACCTGCTGGCCGGCCTCGGTGTCGTGCTCTCGGCGCTGGGCCAGTTCAACGAGCAGCGCCGGCGCCGTGCCGCTGGTGTGCCGTTCCGGCCCACCAGCGAGATCATCATCCGCGTCGCCCTGCTCGCGATCGCGTCCTTCGTGGCCGCGGCCGTCCTCAACAACGCGTCCGGTGTCTCCAACGCGCTGGTGATCTTCCTGGCCTCCCTGGTCATCGTCGACTTCGTGCTGCGTCGTACGACCTTCGGCCGCAAGGTCTTCGCGGTCGGCGGCGGCATCGAGGCGGCCCGCCGTGCGGGTATCAGCGTGCCGCTGATCCGCATCACGGTCTTCGCGATCTCCGGCGGTTTCGCGGCCATCGGAGGTATGTTCTTCGCCGGTCAGACGGCGAGTGCCACGCTCAACGCCGGTGGCGGCAACACGCTGATGCTCGCCATCGCGGCGGCGGTCATCGGTGGCACGTCGCTGTTCGGCGGCCGCGGTACCGTCTGGTCCGCCCTCCTGGGCATGCTGGTCATCCAGTCGATCCAGACCGGCCTCGACCTGCTGAACATGAACACCTCGATCCAGTACATGATCACCGGTGGTGTTCTGCTGGGTGCCGTCGTCATCGACTCGGTCTCCCGCAAGAGCCAGAAGGCGGCCGGGCGCGGATAGCGCCTCCAGAGCCAGCCAGCTGTGCCCGGTGTCCGAAAAGGCACCGGGCACAGCTGTGTCTCAGGAACCCTTTCGATGGGTACGGCCGTTCCCGTGACGTATGACGTACAGCCCGGACGTCGGCCGCCCGGGCGGAACATTAGACTCGACGAGCCCGGCAACAGCTCGATCAGCTCTACTGCAAGGAGGCACGGGTGCCGCTGCTGACCCGTATCAGGGGACCGCGCGATCTGGACCGGCTCAGCCCCGAGGAGCTGGTCCAGCTGGCAGAGGAGATCCGGAGCTTCCTCGTGGAAGCGGTCTCCAAGACCGGCGGACACCTCGGTCCCAACCTGGGCGTGGTCGAGCTCACCATCGCCCTGCACCGTGTCTTCGACTCCCCGAAGGACAAGGTGCTGTGGGACACCGGCCACCAGTCCTACGTGCACAAGCTGCTCACCGGCCGGCAGGACTTCTCGAAGCTGAAGCAGAAGGGCGGCCTGTCCGGCTACCCCTCGCAGGCCGAGTCCGAGCACGACGTCATCGAGAACAGCCACGCCTCCACCGTCCTCGGCTGGGCCGACGGCATCGCCAAGGGCAACCAACTGCTCGAACGCGACAGCCACGTGGTCGCCGTCATCGGTGACGGTGCCCTCACCGGCGGTATGGCCTGGGAGGCGCTGAACAACATCGCCGACGCCAAGGACCGCCCGCTGGTCATCGTCGTCAACGACAACGAGCGCTCGTACGCCCCGACCATCGGCGGCCTCGCCAACCACCTGGCGACCCTGCGCACCACCGACGGCTACGAGCGGTTCCTCGCCCGCGGCAAGGACCTGCTGGAGCGCACCCCGGTCGTCGGCAGGCCGCTCTACGACACCCTGCACGGCGCCAAGAAGGGGCTGAAGGACTTCATCGCCCCGCAGGGCATGTTCGAGGACCTGGGCCTGAAGTACGTCGGCCCGATCGACGGCCACGACATGGAGGCCCTGGAGTCGGCGCTGGCCCGGGCCAAACGGTTCGGCGGCCCGGTGATCGTGCACTGCCTCACCGAGAAGGGCCGCGGCTACCAGCCCGCCCTCCAGGACGAGGCCGACCGCTTCCACGGCATCGGCCCCATCCACCCCGACACCGGCCTGCCGGTCAAGGCCTCCGGCGCCGACTGGACCTCCGTCTTCGGCGACGAGATGGTCGAGCTCGGCAAGGAGCGCAAGGACATCGTCGCGATCACCGCGGCCATGCTCCAGCCGGTCGGCCTGAAGAAGTTCGCGGACACCTTCCCGGACCGGATCTACGACGTCGGCATCGCCGAGCAGCACGGCGCCGTCTCCGCCGCCGGCCTCGCCACGGCGGGCCTGCACCCGGTCTTCGCCGTGTACGCCACCTTCCTCAACCGCGCCTTCGACCAGGTCCTCATGGACGTGGCCCTGCACAAGTGCGGGGTGACCTTCGTCCTGGACCGGGCCGGCGTCACCGGCACCGACGGCGCCTCCCACAACGGCATGTGGGACATGTCGATCCTCCAGGTCGTCCCCGGCCTCAGGCTCGCCGCCCCGCGCGACGCCGAGCAGGTCCGCGCCCAGCTCCGCGAGGCCGTCGAGGTCGACGACGCCCCCACGGTCGTCCGCTTCTCCAAGGGCGCGGTCGGCCCCGCCGTCCCCGCCGTGGGCAAGGTCGGCGGCATGGACGTGCTGCGCGAGCCCGGCACCGACACCCCGGACGTGCTCCTCGTCTCCGTGGGCGCCCTCGCCCCCATGTGCCTGGAGATCGCCGGCCTCCTCGACAAGCAGGGCATCTCCACGACCGTCGTCGACCCGCGCTGGGTCAAGCCGGTCGACGAGGCCATGGCCCCGCTCGCCGAGCGCCACCGGGTGGTCGTCACCGTCGAGGACAACAGCCGCGTCGGCGGCGTCGGCTCCGCCGTGGCCCAGGCCCTGCGCGACGCCGGCGTCGACGTCCCCCTCCGCGACTTCGGCATCCCGCCCCGCTTCCTCGACCACGCCTCCCGCGCCGAGGTCATGGCGGAGATCGGCCTCACGGCCCCCGACATCGCCCGCCAGGTCACGGGCCTCGTCGCGAAGCTGGACGGTCCGACGGCGGAGGTGGACGTGGAGCCCGCAAGGGACTGACGATCTTGAAGCGCCCCTGGCCGGAGCGCCCCGAAGGGGCGCGGGGCTGTAGTTGATTTGCGGCTACCGCCGCGTGGGCGCGACCAGCCACACGCAACCCGCGGCCCCGACCAAACCCGAACCACCCCGATGGGTCGGTCTCGCTCACCCCTCCGGTGGCGAAACCGACCCATCTGCGTGAACCTGCCCTTGCCGGGGCATACGCATCCCCGGCCCTCTCGATCATGTCGAGGACGACAAACGTGGGAGGTAGGCACGTGAGCAGTACGCTCTTCAGGACCAAGAACGTCGAACAGTCCATCAAGGACACCGAGGAACCGGAACACGCGCTAAGGAAGTCGCTGTCGGCCCTGGACCTCACGGTCTTCGGCGTCGGCGTCATCATCGGCACCGGCATCTTCGTCCTGACCGGCACGGCCGCGAAGAACACCGCGGGACCCGCCGTCGCCCTCTCCTTCGTGGTGGCCGGCGTCGTCTGCGGACTCGCCGCGCTGTGCTACGCCGAGTTCGCCTCCACCGTCCCGGTGGCCGGCTCCGCCTACACGTTCTCGTACGCCTCGCTCGGCGAGTTCCCCGCGTGGATCATCGGCTGGGACCTGGTGCTGGAGCTGGCGCTCGGCACGGCGGTGGTCGCCGTCGGCTGGTCGGGATACATCCACTCGCTCCTCGACAACGCCGGCTGGCATCTGCCCGCGTACCTCAGCGGCCGCGACGGCGCCCACGGCTTCGGCTTCGACATCCTCGCCGCCGCCCTGGTCCTCGTCCTCACCGCGATCCTCGTCGTCGGCATGAAGCTCTCCGCCCGGGTCACCTCGGTCGTCGTCGCCATCAAGGTCGCCGTCGTCCTGGTCGTCATCATCGCGGGCGCCTTCTTCATCCACAGCGGAAACTACAGCCCCTTCGTCCCGCCCAAGGAGCCCGTCGCGGCCGGCGGCAACCTCAAGGCGCCACTGATCCAGCTGATGTTCGGCTGGGCCCCCTCCAACTTCGGTGTGATGGGCATCTTCACCGCCGCGTCGGTCGTCTTCTTCGCCTTCATCGGCTTCGACGTGGTCGCCACCGCCGCCGAGGAGACCCGCAACCCCCAGCGGGACGTGCCGCGCGGCATCATCGGCTCCCTGATCATCTGCACCGTGCTCTACGTCGCCGTGGCCATCGTGGTGACCGGCATGCAGAAGTACACCGAGCTGTCCGTGGACGCCCCGCTCGCCGACGCGTTCAAGGCCACCGGGCACCCCTGGTTCGCGGGCCTGATCAGCTTCGGCGCCGCCGTCGGCCTGACCACGGTCTGCATGATCCTGCTCCTCGGCCAGTCCCGGGTGTTCTTCGCGATGAGCCGGGACGGGCTGCTGCCCAGGTTCTTCTCGCACACCCACCCGAGGTTCCGCACCCCGTACCGGCCGACCATCCTGCTGGGTGTCGTCATCGCGATCGTCGCCGGCTTCACCAGTCTCAGCGAACTTGCCGAACTGGTGAACATCGGCACGCTCTTCGCCTTCATCGTGGTCGCGATCAGCGTGATCATCCTGCGCAACACCCGCCCCGACCTGCCGCGCTCCTTCCGCACCCCGTGGGTGCCGGTGCTGCCGATCGTGTCCGTGCTGGCCTCGCTGTGGCTGATGCTCAACCTGCCCGCCGAGACCTGGCTGCGGTTCGCCATCTGGATGGTCATCGGCTTCGTCGTCTACTTCCTCTACGGCCGCTCGCACAGCCGTCTCGCCGGACAGGAGCGGACGCCGGTGGACGCTCCGTAAACACCAGGCTCGCCACTCCGGCCCCGTATGTCCCGTCCGGGTGGGACTGCGGGGCCGGATAGCGTGCTCTCCATGCTTGTCGCGCCCCTCGCCCCGCCACGGTCCGTAGTCGCAGGGAAGGGGTACTGGGCGCGGCTGCTGCCGCTGCTCGCGCTGCTGGCCTGTGTGACCCGGGTGCCGTCCTTCCTGCGCCCGCTGTGGAACCCGGACGAGGGCTATCTCGCCGTACAGGCCCGCATGCTGGCGCGGGGCGGACAGCTGTACGAGACGGTGGTGGACCGCAAGCCGCCGCTGCTGCCCTGGCTGTACGAGGGGGTGTTCGCGGTCTTCGGGTCCGGGTCGCTCACCCCGGTCCGGGTGCTCGCGGTGCTCGCGCAGCTGGCCACCGCGGTGCTGCTGGCCTCGATCGCCCGGCGCCGCTGGGGCGACCGCGCGGGCCGCAGCGCCGGGGTGCTGTATCTGCTGGTCTCGGTGGGGCTCAACCCGGAGGACGCGCAGGCGGCCACCTTCGAGGTGTTCATACTGCCCTGCACGGCGGCCGCGATGTGGTGCGCCGACCGCCGCCGCTGGGGCGCCGCCGGAGCCGCCGTCGCCTGCGCCTTCCTCACCAAACAGACCGGCGGCGCGGTGCTGCTGCCGGTGGCCTTCCTGCTGCACCGGCACGGCGTCCCCGGCCGCGCGCTGCTGCGGCTGGCCGCCGGAGTCGTCCTGCCCGTGCTCGGCGTGGTCCTGGTCACCGACCCGGCCGGTTTCGCCTTCTGGACGGTCACCGGCTCCGGCGCCTACGCCTCCTTCACCGGCTCCGAACTCCATGTCCTGGCCCGGGCGTTGACCAACACCGCGATCCTCGCCGCGGCCTGCGCCGGTCTGCTGCGGCCGATCGCGCGCGCCCTGCGGATCGCCCGCACCGGCGCCGCCGACCTGTGGCTGTGGCTGGCCGCGTCGGGGGTCGCCGTCACCCTCGGCTTCCACTTCTTCGGCCACTACTTCCTGCAACTCACCCCGCCCGTCGCGCTGTTGGCCACGGCCGCGCTGCAGATCCTGCCGCGGGAGCGGACCTCCGCCGCCGTCCTCACCTCGGCCTGCGCCTGCGTCCTGTTCCTGACCTGGGGATTCCTCGCCCCCCGCCCCGAACTCGCGCACGCCCAGCGGCTCGCGGTCACCCTCGACCGCCGTACCGCGCCCGGCGACCCGGTCCTGGTGTGGGGCATACACCCGGAGACGTACTGGCTCGCCGACCGCACCCCCGCCACCCGCTACCTCACCGCCGGTCTCCTCACCAACTTCAGCGGCGGCCGGGACGGCCCCCAGGTCGGTGAGAAGTACGCCGTCGAGGGCAGCTGGCCGGTCTTCCGCGCGGAACTGGCCGACCGGGCCCCGGCCCTGGTGATCGACGACTCCCGGGGCAAGCGGTACGGCCCCGACCGCGTCCCCAGCCTGCGCCGCTTCCTCGCCGCACGGTACGAGCAGGTGGGCGAGGTGGACGGAGCGGTGCTGTACGCACGGGTGCCCTGAGCGTCGGTGGCCGTCCGGCGGCGGGTCCTAGCCCAGCACCGAGCGCGGCCCGATCACCTCGGCGCCCAGTTCCGTCACCCGGCGCCGCAGTTCGCGGTCGGCGGTGACGACGAGACGGGGGCGGCCGGGGTCGTCGGCGGCCAGCTCCACGATGCGGTCGTCGCCGCTGCCGGGCGCCGACTCCACCCGTACCCCGGGCACCGACTCCACTCCACGGGCCGCGCCTTCCACGACGAGCACCAGTTCCACCGGGGTCGGACGGCCGGGCAGCCCCTGCTCGGCCAGCCGGTCGCGCAGCCTCTCCGCGGCTCCCTTGCGGTCCCGCCACCAGCCGTCCGGCCGGGATCCGACGACGTTCGCGCCGTCGACGATCACCAGCAGGGGAGCTTCGTCTTCCATGCCTCCAGCCTCGCATGCCCGGGGCCGGGCCACTGCCCCGAACGGCCCGGCTTAGAGTGAAGCGGTGAACGGCGACTGGCTCCTCCGCGGCCGTGACGGCCGGCTCAGTGTCTATCTGCCGTCGGGCGACACCGTGCTGTGCCGGGCCGAGCGCGGCCCCGGCAGCCCCTGGGGCACTCCCCGGCAAGTGGGCGGCGACCAGCGGCTGCTCCCCGGCTTCTCGGTGGGGCAGGGGGCCGACGGGTACGCCCACCTGGTCGCCTGGCGGCCCACCGTGGACGGCGAGTCGGGGCTCGTCCACTCCACGCACTTCCGGCCGCACCTGGCCGCCCTGGACTGGAAGCCGATCGGCCACCCGAGCAAGAAGGGCCAGGTGACCGGCGCCCCGGCCGTCGCCGTGGACGCGCAGGGCCGGGCCCATGTCTTCGTCCGCAACCGGGGGCGCGGGGTGAGCATGGTCGCGCAGAAGGAGAAGGGCGGCTGGGACCCCTGGCGGGATCTGAAGGGGCGGCTGGTCGAGGACGGGCTGGCGGCGGTGACGGGCGAGTCCGGGCGGGTGGAGCTGTACGCGGCCGTCCCCGGCGGGATCGTGTACTGGCGTCAGGAGGCGGCGGGCAAGCCGCCGGTGCTGCAGGAGGCACTCGAGTCCCCGGTCCGCCCGGGCACCCTCGCCGCCCTCGCCACCTCGGCCGAGAGCACGACCGTCTACTACACCGACGAGTCCGGCGACCTGTGCGCCTGGCGGCCGGGCGGCAAGCCGTACACCCTGCTGCCCTCCGCCGGGCCGGGCCCGGTCGCGGCGGTCCGCTGCGAACTCGACGGGTACGACTGCACCCTGCTCGCCCAGCGCTCGGCGAGCGGCCGGGTGGCCTTCGCCGCGTATCCGACGCAGGACGAGCGGGCCGGCGCCTGGTGGACCGAGTCCGGACCGCAGCTCCCGGCGGACGCGACGGTCGCCCTGACCACGGACGGGGACGACCGGGTGACCGCGGCGACCCGCGCGCCGTCCACCGGCCAGATCCTGCTGGCCCGCCGCAAGGACGAGCCGGGGCTGGCGCTGGAGGCCTGGCGCGAGGTCTGATGTGCCCGGCTCCGGCTCCTGCCTGATGTGCCGTCAGCTTCCGCCGGTGGCCGGGGACTTCTTGGCCGACTCCGGGATCGTGGAGTCGGTGCGGATCGCCTTCCAGAGCGTCGACGCCTGCGGTTCGGCGGCCACCACGCGGTTCGGGTCGACCTTGTCGTACGCCACCGGGAGCATGATCGTCTCCATGGTGGACGGGTTGACGCCGTTCAGGCTGCGGCCGAACTCCGCGAGCTTGGTGAGCGAGGCGAGGTCGGAGTCGGTGGTGAGGGCCGCGGTGAGCTTGTCGGCGATCTTGTACGCCTTGACCGGGCTGCCCAGCAGGTCCTGCTTCTGGATCTCCGCGAGCAGGGCGATCAGGAACTGCTGCTGGAGGCCTATCCGGCCGAGGTCGCTGCCGTCGCCGATGCCGTGCCGGGTGCGGACGAACTGCAGGGACTGGGTGCCGTCCAGCTTGTGGGTGCCCTTGGTGATGTTCAGACCGCTGGAGGAGTCGTGGATGTCCTGGTCGACGGTGACGGTCACCCCGCCGATCGCGTCCACCAGGTCCTTGAAGCCGGCGAAGTCCACCTCGACGTAGTGGTCCATGCGGACCCCGGAGATCTGCTCCACCGTCTTGACGACACAGGCCGGGCCGACCTGGGAGTAGATGGAGTTGAACATCACACGCTTCGCCGAGGCCACCTCGGTGCCGTCCGCCTTGGTGCACTTCGGGCGGGTCACCAGGGTGTCGCGGGGGATGCTGATCGCGACGGCCTTCTTGCGGCCCTCGGGTATGTGCATCACCAGCGCGGTGTCCGAACGGGCGCCGGAGACCTTGGTGTCATCCAGCTTCGCGTTGGCGCCCGCCCGTGAGTCCGAGCCCAGGATCAGGACGTTCTGGCCGGAGGTGGGCAGCTTCTCCGGGCGGTCGTCGCCGATCGCCCGGTCGATGTCGACGCCCTTGATGTTGCCGTCGACGTCGCTGTAGAGCCAGTAACCGGTACCGGCTCCGGCGACGACCAGAACAGCCAGGGCGAGCAGGATCCAGCGGCCGGTCCGGCGCTTGCCGGTGCGCTGGCGCTTGGGCGTCGGGACATGGCTCATCCTGCTTCGAATCCTCAAAGGTCGTGCCCCGGCGGGGCGGTGCAGTGGGTGAGGACTCGGGTGGGGGGTGGCCGGTCCCGGTGGTGGTGCTGCCCGGTCGAAACCGTACGGGCAAACCGTACAAGGGGCAGACGACCGCACGATCATGCCCAACCGGTGATGTATTTGTAAACAACAGCCAAAGAAATAGTATGCCTCGACCACTTCGGCGTGGACCTGGAGTTCTTCCCGCACTACGAGATCCGCCCCTACCTGCACACCTTCCGGTTCTCCTCGCCGTCCATCCAGGTCGCCGACCCGCACACCCGCAATGTGCAGCAGGCGATGAAGGAGTGCTCGCTGATGGTCACCGACTACTCGTCGGTGTTCTTCGACGTGGCCTACATGGGCATCCCGCTGGTCTACGTCCCCTTCGACGAGGAGGACTTCTACGGGCGGCACTACAAGCGCGGCTACTTCAACCTCGCCGAGGACGGCTTCGGCCCGGTCTGCCGCACCGTCGACCAGGCCGTCGACGAGATCATCGACGCCATCGCCCGCGACTTCACCGTGCGGCCCGAACACCGCGCCCGGGTGGCGGAGTTCTTCGTCCACCGCGGCGGCGGCAACTGCGAACGCGTCTTCGACGCCATCGACGCCCTCGGCACCGCCTCCGCCGCCGAACTGGCCCCGCCCGGCCCCGTCGGCGCCCTCCCGGCACCCCGGCCCGCCGACCCGGAGTGGGTCGGCGCGGCCTGACCTCCTCGCGGGCATGCGAAAGGGGGCCTCCGCGTTGCCGCGGAGGCCCCCTTCACTTTGTGGCCGTTACGCCGGGACCGATGCCACGCCCGGGGCCAGGAACTTCTTGCCGTTCACGCGCTCGGAGACACCCTCGCGGTCCAGGTACGGCGTGATGCCGCCCAGGTGGAAGGGCCAGCCGGCGCCCGTGATCAGGCAGAGGTCGATGTCCTGCGCCTCGGCGACGACACCCTCGTCGAGCATGAGCCCGATCTCCTGGGCGACGGCGTCCAGGACGCGGTCCCGGACCTGCTCCTCGGAGAGGACCACGTCGCCCTGCTTGAGCAGCGCGGCGACCTCGGGGTCCAGCTCCGGCTTCCCGCTGTCGTACACGTAGAAGCCGCGCTTGCCCGCCTTGACGACGGCCGCGAGGTTCGGGGAGACGGTGAAGCGGTCCGGGAAGGCCCGGTTGAGGGTCTCCGAGACGTGCAGGCCGATCGCCGGGCCGACCAGCTCCAGCAGGACCAGCGGGGACATCGGCAGGCCCAGGGGCTCCACCGCCTTCTCCGCGACCTCGACCGGGGTGCCCTCGTCGATGACGTTCTGGATCTCGCCCATGAAGCGGGTGAGGATGCGGTTCACGACGAACGCCGGAGCGTCCTTCACCAGGACCGCGGTCTTCTTCAGCTTCTTGGCGACGGCGAAGGCGGTGGCCAGCGACGCGTCGTCGGTCTGCTCGCCGCGCACGATCTCCAGGAGCGGGAGGATCGCGACCGGGTTGAAGAAGTGGAAGCCCACGACCCGCTCGGGGTTCTTGAGCTTCGACGCCATCTCCGTCACCGACAGCGAGGAGGTGTTGGTGGCGAGGATCGCGTGCGCCGGGGCGACCGCCTCGACCTCCGCGAACACCTGCTGCTTGACGCCGATCTCCTCGAACACGGCCTCGATGATGAAGTCAGCGTCGGAGAAGCCCTCGGCCTTGTCCAGCACACCGGTGACCAGGGCCTTGAGGCGGTTGGCCTTGTCCTGGTTGATACGGCCCTTGCCGAGCAGCTTGTCGATCTCGGCGTGGACGTAGCCCACACCCTTGTCGACGCGCTCCTGGTCGATGTCGGTCAGCACGACCGGCACCTCGAGGCGGCGCAGGAAGAGCAGCGCGAGCTGCGAGGCCATGAGGCCCGCGCCCACGACGCCCACCTTGGTGACCGGACGCGCCAGGTTCTTGTCGGGCGCACCCGCCGGACGCTTGCCGCGCTTCTGCACCAGGTTGAACGCGTAGATGCCGGCGCGCAGTTCACCGCCCATGATCAGGTCCGCGAGCGCCAGGTCCTCGGCGTCGTAGCCCTGCTGCAGGTCGCCGTTCTTGGCCGCGGCGATGATGTCCAGGGCGCGGTAGGCGGCCGGGGCGGCGCCGTGCACCTTGGAGTCCGCGATGAACCGGCCCTTGGCGACGGCCTGGTCCCAGGCCTCGCCGCGGTCGATCACCGGGCGCTCGACCTCGATGTCGCCCTTCAGCACCTGGGCGGTCCAGATCAGCGACTGCTCCAGGAAGTCGGCGCCCTCGAAGAGAGCGTCGGCGATGCCGAGGTCGAAGACCTGCTGGCCCTTGAGCTGCTTGTTCTGGTTGAGGCTGTTCTCGATGATCACCGAGACGGCCTTGTCGGCGCCGATCAGGTTCGGGAGGAGGGCGCAACCGCCCCAGCCGGGAACCAGGCCGAGGAAGACCTCGGGGAGCGAGAACGCCGGGATGGCCTTGGAGACGGTCCGGTACGTGCAGTGCAGACCGACCTCGACGCCACCGCCCATGGCGGCACCGTTGTAGTACGCGAAGGTCGGCACCGCGAGGCTCGCGAGGCGCTTGAAGACCTCGTGGCCGCCCTTGCCGATGGCCAGCGCGTGCTCGTGCTCCTTGAGGAGCTCGACGCCCTTGAGGTCGGCGCCGACCGCGAAGATGAACGGCTTGCCAGTGATGCCGACACCGACGATCGTGCCCTCGGCGGCCTCCTTCTCCACCTGGTCGATGGCGGTGTTGAGGTTCGCCAGCGAGGCCGGGCCGAAGGTGGTCGGCTTGGTGTGGTCCAGCCCGTTGTCCAGGGTGATCAGCGCGAAGCGGCCGGCCCCGGACGGCAGGTCGAAGTGGCGTACGTGCGCGGACGTCACGACCTCGTCGGGGAACAGGTCCGAGGCCTGCTTCAGAAGCTCGGCGGTGGTGCTCACTTGTCCCCCTCGAAGTGCGGGTTCTCCCAGATGACCGTCGCGCCCATGCCGAAGCCGACGCACATGGTGGTCAGGCCGTAGCGGACGTTCGGCTGCTCCTCGAACTGGCGGGCCAGCTGCGTCATCAGACGCACACCCGAGGAGGCCAGCGGGTGACCGAAGGCGATCGCGCCGCCGTACTGGTTGACGCGCTCGTCGTCGTCCGCGATGCCGTAGTGCTCCAGGAAGGCCAGCACCTGCACGGCGAAGGCCTCGTTGATCTCGAAGAGACCGATGTCGGAGATGCTGAGCCCCGCCTGGGCGAGCGCCTTCTCCGTGGCCGGGATCGGGCCGTAGCCCATGACCTCCGGCTCCACACCCGCGAAGGAGTACGCCACGAGACGCATCTTCACCGGCAGGTTGTTCTCGCGGGCGAAGTCCTCGGAGGCGATCAGCGAGGCGGTCGCACCGTCGTTCAGACCGGCCGCGTTACCGGCGGTGACCCGCCCGTGGACGCGGAACGGCGTCTTGAGACCCGACAGGTTCTCCAGGGTGGTCCCCGGCCGCATCGGCTCGTCGGCCGTCACGAGACCCCAACCGGTCTCGCCGCCCTCCGGGTTGGTCCGGCGCACCGAGATCGGCACCAGATCGGCCTGGATCTTGCCGTTGGCGTACGCCTTGGCGGCCTTCTCCTGGGAGCGGACCGCGTACTCGTCCGCGCGCTGCTTGGTGATCGTCGGGTAGCGGTCGTGCAGGTTCTCCGCGGTCATGCCCATGAACAGCGCCGACTCGTCGACCAGCTTCTCGCTGACGAACCGCGGGTTCGGGTCCACGCCCTCACCCATGGGGTGGCGGCCCATGTGCTCGACACCGCCGGCGATGGCGACGTCGTACGCGCCGAAGGCGACGGAACCGGCGACCGTGGTGACGGCGGTCAGGGCGCCCGCGCACATCCGGTCGATGGAGTAGCCCGGCACGGACTGCGGCAGACCCGCGAGGATCCCCGCGGTACGGCCGATGGTCAGACCCTGGTCACCGATCTGCGTGGTCGCGGCGATGGCGACCTCGTCGATGTTCTTGGTGTCCAGACCGGGGTTGCGGCGCAGCAGCTCCCGGATCGCCTTCACGACGAGGTCGTCGGCACGGGTCTCGTGGTAGATGCCCTTCGGGCCCGCCTTGCCGAACGGGGTACGGACGCCGTCGACGAAGACGACATCCCTGACGGTACGAGGCACGATTGGCTCTCCTCCAGGGTGCGGGATGGCACTGCTGCATGCGCTGAGCGCGCGCTCAGGGCCCATGCTACTTATGAGTAACGTGACTGCCCAGTCCCGACGGCGGGAGCGGCGAAGGTCACATTGAAGCCGACGGTCAGGGAGCGCCCCTTCAGGGGCGCGGGGCGTAATCGATATGCGGCTCCGCCGCGTGGGCGCGAGCGACCCACCACAACCCGCACCCCCGCCACGACCGTCACCGAGGCGGCGCCGTGGACCCTCCCGCTTCCTGGAACCGGCGATCGCGACCGTCGTCATCGTGAAGGGCATAGCCGTCTACAACGACTTCTGCATCCCGTTCCTCTACATGCCGTCACAAGATCTTGGCGTGATCTCGACGTCACTGTTCCGGTTCAGGGGCCCGTACGAGCGCACGGGGAGATCATCTCGGCGGGAGCGATCCTGGTCATCCTGCCGCCCCTGATCGTCTTCCTCTGCCTGCAGCGCTTCATCTACAACGGCTTCATGCGCGGAGCGACGAGGTGAGGGAGCTGCCGTCCGCGCTCCAGCGCACGGATCGCCCGGTAGTCCTGTTCGACGGCCGACGGCTCGCTGCCGCAGAGCACGGCCTCGGCGGGCACCCGGCCGGCGGGCGTACGGACCTCGCCCACCGCGACCACGGTGGGCAGGGACCGCAGGACGGCGTCCGTCCACGGCGTGCTCGCGGCCCGCGGACACATCCGCACCCGGACGAGGTGCTGTCCGCCCGGAGCGGGCACCGGCCGGGAGGACGGGGAAGGGATCCAGGTCTCCAGCGCCTCGGCGGCACGGTCGTGGCCGGTCGCCGCCCGCAGCGCCTCGTCGGCGGGTGTCACGACGGGCGCCGCGAGCGCGCACACCAGCAGCGGTCCGTCCTCGGCGCGGTCGTCGTCGCCGTACACGAACCGGGTGGTGGCCGGTCCGCACAGCACGCCGAGCGCGTCGAGCACCCGCACCGTGGCGGCCGAGAGCGTCCGGGACAGCGCGCTGCCGGGAGCGAGCAGGTCGGCGCGGTCCAGCCGGCCGTGCCGGGTGCGGACGTCCGCCCACAGGTCGGTGACGACGTGCTCGGGCCGCCCCCGCGGGCCCGGACGGGTGGCGGAGTTGACCGTGTACTGGCGGCGGGAGGGCCGCTCGCTCAGGACCAGATGCGGGCTGCCGCACTGCCGTGCCGCCGCGCTGCGCATCGCGGGCCAGGCGGTGCCGATCTGGAGTGCGTTCGCGCACTCCACCGGGGCGACCGGGGTTCCGGTGACCGCCGGGGCGAGCAGGTAGCCGGGCCGGGGGAGGGCCCGTGCCCAGGCCAGGGCGTCGGCCAGACTCGTCGTGCGGATGCTCCGCAGGGCGGGGATCCCCACCCGGCACAGCAGGGCCGCCTGAGCGCCGCGGTCGTAGCGCAGCGGCGAGGACGCCGGATCGGCTCCGGGAAGCCCGAGCTGCCAGGCGATCCGCTCGGCCGTCTCGATGCCGCCGGCGCTGCCCGCGACGACGGCCGAAACCCCGAGCGCCCGCAGCGCCTTGACGGTCTGTCGAACTCCCCGGTGCACGACCGCGCCGGTGTGCCCGGCGGACCCTGCCGAGGGCGGGTACGTCCACGGTCGCGGACGGGGCTCCGGGACGACCGCCACGGTCCGCCAGCCGTGCCGGGCGAACACCCGCGGATAGGGGCCTTCGCCGTCGTACGGGGCGACCACCGCCGCGATGCCGGTGACGCAGGGATGGGTCATGGCGTGCGGGCTCCCAGGCGGAGGGGTGCCACCCCGGCTTGTTGGGACCGATCGGTCTCTTCTGCTGTTCCCTGTGACGACCGCACCTCCCCCGGGCGTGCGGTAGCCGGACAGACGACCGTCTGCGGCAGAAGGGACCGACCAGTCTGTTCTGACGGCGTCAAGTCTGGAACCCCGGCAGTGCGACGTCAAGTGATCCTCGATCACAGTGATGCGGGAGTGGTGCCCACCGGTCGCTTCGGAGCGCACTCCGGAATGAGGCAGGTAACGACTGATGTCCGATACAGTGCCTTACCAATGCCCGGTCGCGGGGGCCGGTAGGATCGGCGACCCGATCACCGTGTACGCGGCCTCGAAGGCGAGAGCGAATGAGCAACCCGCGCAGGCCGCGACGTCAGCAGCAGCGCGCCATCAACACCCGGCAGCGCATCCTCGACACCGCGGGCGCGCTCTTCGTGTCGGACAGCTATGAGGGGACCTCGGTCAGCGACCTCATCACGGCCGCGCGGACCAGCAAGGGTGCCTTCTACCGGCATTTCCCCGGGGGAAAGGTCGACGTGGCGTCGGCCATCATGGAAGACACGCTGACCATGGACGGGCTGCGGAAGCAGCGGCTGATGCTCCAGGAAGTGGTCGACATCGGCATGATCCTGGCCCACCGGATCTCCCGCGAGAAAGCCCTTCAGGCCGCGTTGATGCTGTCGTTCCACAGCAACGCGCCGGAGACCTACGGCACTCCCTGGCCGGACTGGATCGCGTTCAACACCGGGCAGTTGACGGAAGCCCGGCAGCGGGGCGAGCTCCGGTCCTTCGTCGAGCCCGAGGAACAGGCCTACCAACTCGCGGGGGACTGGGCCGGGGTGGTGCTCATCTCCCACACCGTCGACCGGCACCTGGGGAACGTCGAAACCAGGGTGTCGCGCATGTACCGCAATCTGCTGACGGCGATCGCGGTCCCGGAGCTGCTGCCGGAGATCGACTTCTCGGTGCGGCGGGGCGAGCACCTGTACACCGCGTACCTCGAAGGCGCCCCCGATCCGGAGGCACCGGAGTGAGAGGACGCCGAGGCTAGGCGGACAACGCCGTCACCAGCACCGCCGTCACCTGCTCGACCTGCCACGGCCGGGCGCCGTACCCCACCAGCGCGGCCCCCACGCTCTCCGCGTCCACCGCCTTCGGCGGCTCCCAGCAGAGCCGCCGCACGGTGTCCGGGGTGATCAGGTTCTCCTGCGGCATGTTGAGCTGCTCGGCCAGCGCCGACACCGCGGCCCGCGCCGCGGACAGCCGGGCCGCGGCGGCCGGATCCTTGTCGGCCCAGGCGCGGGGCGGCGGCGGACCCGTCACCGGCTGCCCCGGCTGCGGCAGCGCGGCGTCCGGCAGCGCCTTGGCCCGGTCCACGGCCGCCTGCCACTGCTCCAGCTGCCGGCGCCCCATCCGGTGTCCGTACCCGTTCAGCGCGGCGAGGGCGTGCACGTTCGCCGGCAGGCCCAGCGCCGCCTCCACGATCGCCGCGTCGCTGAGCACCTTGCCCGGCGACACGTCCCGCTTCTGCGCGATCCGGTCCCGGGTCTCCCACAGCTCGCGCACCACGCCCAGCTGCCGGCGCCGCCGCACCTTGTGCATCCCCGACGTCCGGCGCCAGGGGTCCTTCCGCGGCTCGGCCGGCGGCGCGGCCGCGATCGCGTCGAACTCCTGCCGCGCCCACTCCAGCTTGCCCTGCCGGTCCAGCTCCTTCTCCAGGGCGTCCCGCAGGTCGACGAGGAGCTCGACGTCCAGGGCCGCGTACCGCAGCCAGGGCTCGGGCAGCGGCCGGGTCGACCAGTCGACGGCGGAGTGGCCCTTCTCCAGGACGAACCCGAGGACGCTCTCGACCATCGCGCCGAGCCCGACCCGGGGGAACCCGGCGAGCCGGCCGGCCAGCTCGGTGTCGAAGAGGCTGCTGGGCACCATGCCTATCTCACGCAGACAGGGCAGGTCCTGGGTGGCCGCGTGCAGCACCCACTCGACGCCGGCCAGGGCTTCGCCGAGGCCGGAGAGGTCGGGGCAGGCGACGGGGTCGATCAGCGCGGTCCCGGCGCCCTCGCGGCGCAGCTGGACGAGGTAGGCGCGCTGTCCGTAGCGGTAGCCGGACGCGCGCTCGGCGTCGACGGCGACGGGGCCGGAGCCGGCGGCGAACGCGGCGATCACGCGGGCGAGGGCGGCCTCGTCGGCGACCACGGGCGGAATGCCCTCGCGGGGCTCCAGCAAGGGGATCGGCGCCTCCGTCACAGAAGACCCGGCGTCGTCCGGAGGGGTACCCCCGGTGGTGCGCAGTGAACTGTCTGCTGCGGTGTCTTGGGCGTCGGTCACATGTCAAGGGTATCCGTGTGTGGACGGCGCCCGTCGACGGAACGTTCCGTCGACGGGCGCCGGAGGGTCGTAAACCAGTCAGCTCGGTGAAAGATCAGGTCCACGAACGGGGGACCGTGGGCTGAGACGTGAGGGGGGACGGGCTGCCGATCCTGTTCACGTCGATGAACGTTCGACGGGTCGGTGTGCGGTGGGTCGGTGTGCGGTGGGTCGGTGTGCGGCGGGTCAGTGGATGATGCCGGTGCGCAGGGCCACGGCGACCATCCCGGCGCGGTCGCCCGTGCCGAGCTTGCGGGCGATGCGGGCGAGGTGGCTCTTGACGGTGAGGGCGGACAGGCCCATCGAGACGCCGATCGCCTTGTTCGACTGGCCCTCCGCGACCAGTCGGAGCACCTCGACCTCACGGCCGGAGAGCTCGCGGTAGCCGCCCGGGTGGCTCGGGGCACCCGGGGGGCGGCGGTGCATACGGGCGGCGGCGGAACCGATGGGGGCGGCACCCGGTCGGGTGGGGAGCCCGATGTTGGTGCGGGTGCCGGTGACGACGTAGCCCTTGACCCCGCCCGCCAGGGCGTTGCGCACGGCGCCGATGTCGTCGGCGGCGGACAGCGCCAGGCCGTTGGGCCAGCCCGCCGCCCGGGTCTCGGACAGGAGGGTGAGGCCGGAGCCGTCGGGGAGGTGGACGTCGGCGACGCAGATGTCGCGGGGGTTGCCGATGCGGGGACGAGCCTCCGCGATGGACGAGGCTTCGATGACATCGCGCACGCCGAGCGCCCACAGGTGGCGGGTGACGGTGGAGCGGACGCGCGGGTCGGCCACGACCACCATGGCGGTGGGCTTGTTCGGGCGGTAGGCGACCAGGCTTGCGGGCTGCTCGAGGAGAACGGACACCAGGCCTCCTGGGGTGGGGGACGGGGGGCCGGCTTGTGGGGATGAAGCCGGGACGAACCGTGCTTTCAAGGTCACAGTCGTCTTCGGCATCAAACCTGTCCGCCTTTAGAGAATGATCACGATCTGGTGAGTAACAATACGTGCAATTCGGACACGCGATCGATCATCCGAAGATCGAATCGGTTCGGGCCGTTGCCGTACGGGACAGAAAGTGGCCGTATCGACAAAGAGATGGTCAATGAAGGGTGAGTCGACGGGACCCGGGTGGACGGGTCCCGATGACATGGTGGTGCGGGGTCAGCGAGCCTGCGGGTCGCGGCGCTGGGGCAGCGTGACCACCGAGGCGTCTCCGGGGGCGGCCGGCGGCAGGCCGGCGACCTGCGCCAGCAGGTCGCACCAGGAGGCGAGGTGTGCTGCCGTGTCCGGGACGCCGGTGCGCCCCTCCCGGGGCGTCCAGGAGGCCCGGATCTCGATCTGCGAGGCGGCGGGGCGCTCGGACAGCCCGCCGAAGTAGTGCGAACTCGCGCGCGTGACGGTCCCGCTCGGCTCCCCGTACGACAGACCGCGCGCCTGGAACGCCCCGGTCAGCCACGACCAGCAGACCTCCGGCAGCAGCGGGTCGGCCGCCATCTCCGGCTCCAGCTCCGCACGCACCAGCGTCACCAGCCGGAACGTGCCGCGCCAGGCGTCGTGCCCGGCCGGGTCGTGCAGCAGCACCAGACGCCCGTCGGCGAGATCCTGGTCGCCGTCGACCACCGCGGCCTCCAGGGCGTACGCGAACGGGGCGAGCCGCTGCGGTGCGGGCGTCGGCTCCACCTCGACCTGCGGCCGCAGGCGCGCCCCGCGCAGTGCGTCCACCGCCGCGCGGAAGGCCGGCGGCGCCGTACTCCCCGTATGCCCTTCCTCGTCCCCGTTCTCCTTCCCTTCGCCCGTCCCGCCAGCGCCGTCCGACAGTCGTCCCTGAGCCGCAGCCATGCGGGGAAGAGTAAGGGGAACGACGCCTTCGCGCAGGGAGAGACACCACCTAAGGCCGCACCTGGGGCGGCACACAGGGCGCGGCCACGCGTGCTCCGGGGGCGTGCGAGACTTGCCGTCGTGAGTGCGAACGGAAGCCCCACGGGCCAGCAGCCGACAGCGACGTACGACAGCGCCTTCCTCAAGGCGTGCAGGCGTGAACCCGTGCCGCACACCCCCGTGTGGTTCATGCGCCAGGCCGGGCGCTCGCTGCCGGAGTACCTCAAGGTGCGCGAGGGCATCCCGATGCTGGAGTCCTGCACGCGGCCCGAGCTGGTCACCGAGATCACACTCCAGCCGGTCCGCCGGCACAACGTGGACGCGGCGATCTACTACAGCGACATCGTCGTCCCGCTCAAGGCCATCGGCGTCGACCTCGACATCAAGCCCGGCGTCGGCCCGGTCGTCGCACACCCGATCCGCACCCGCGCCGACCTCGCCCAGCTCCGTGACCTCACCCCCGAGGACGTCTCCTACGTCACCGAGGCGATCGGCCTGCTCACCCAGGAGCTGGGTCCGACCCCGCTGATCGGCTTCGCCGGCGCCCCGTTCACCCTCGCGAGCTACCTCATCGAGGGCGGCCCCTCGCGCACGTACGAGAACGCCAAGGCGATGATGTACGGCGACCCCGAACTCTGGGCCGACCTCCTCGGCCGCCTCGCCGACATCACGGCCGCGTTCCTCAAGGTGCAGATCGAGGCCGGCGCCTCGGCAGTCCAGCTCTTCGACTCCTGGGCAGGTGCGCTCGCCCCCGCCGACTACCGCCGCTCGGTGCTGCCCGCCTCCGCGAAGATCTTCGACGCGGTCTCCGGGTACGGCGTCCCCCGCATCCACTTCGGCGTCGGCACCGGCGAACTGCTCAAGCTCATGGGCGAGGCCGGTGCGGACGTGGTCGGCGTCGACTATCGCGTTCCGCTCGACGAGGCCGCCCGCCGCATCGGCCCCGGCAAGGCGCTGCAGGGCAACCTCGACCCGACGGTCCTGTTCGCCGGCAAGGACGTGGTGGAGACCAAGGCGCGCGAGGTGCTCGACGCGGCCGCGGGCCTCGAGGGCCACATCTTCAACCTCGGGCACGGCGTGATGCCGTCCACCGACCCGGACGCGCTCACCCGGCTGGTCGAGTTCGTCCACACGGAGTCCGCCCGCTGAGCAGTTCCCTGAGCAGTCCTCACCAGCTGTGCCGGGGCCGGGCCCGCCTGCCGAACAGCAGGCCGCGCGGTTCCGGCGGCGGGGGCGTGCCCGCCTTGAGCGGCCAGGCGAGCAGCATGCCCGCGAGGAAGCCGACGACATGCGCCGCGTACGCCACGGTGCCGGCGTCGGAGACGCCCTCGCCCGACGAGTACACCGCCTGCAGCACGAACCAGAACCCCAGCACCAGCCAGGCCGGCAGCCGCAGCGGCAGGAAGATCAGGAACGGGACCAGCACCCAGACCCTGGCCCTCGGGTAGAGGACGAGATAGGCGCCCAGGACGCCGGCGATCGCGCCGGACGCGCCGATCAGCGGGTCGCCCGAGGTGTCGTTGAGGAGCGCGAAGCCGTAGCCGGCCGCGTAGCCGCAGACGACGTAGAAGAGGAAGAACCGGACGTGGCCCATCCGGTCCTCGACGTTGTTGCCGAAGATCAGCAGGAACAGCATGTTGCCCAGCAGGTGCAGCCAGCTGCCGTGCAGGAACATCGCCGTGAAGACGGACAGCGGCGGCGACTTGTCGTAGGCCGGCGGGCCGACCACGCAGCCGGGGCCGCCGCGGCCGATGCCCACCTGGCCCGTGGGGACCACCTGGGGCAGCTGATGGTGGATCAGCTCCTTGGGGACCGCCGCGTAGTGGTCCAGGAAGGCCTGCAGATGGCACAGCTGCGCCAGGTCGCTGCCGCCCGCCACGGAACCGGCTATGCCGGGCGTGAAGAGGAACACGAGGATGTTCGCGGCGATCAGCGCGTACGTCACATACGGCGTGCGTCGCACCGGGTTCACGTCATGGACGGGGATGACCACAGGGAAGTAGTGCCCAGGGAATCACCGGCCGAAGCGGGTGGCGTTCATGTGAACGTCGGCCCGGTTGGGTGCGTATGTCTCTGGGAACGACTGAGGTTCAGGCGACGTGAGGAACAGGCGATGAACGAGCGGGTTACCCCTCAGGCACTCCCTCCCATGCAGGCCATGCCCGACGGCGAGGCGGAGATCTCCCTGGTCGTGCGGCTTCCCTGGGAGGACGTGGCGCGGCTCGGTCAGGAGGCGGGGCGGCTGGCCGCGCAGATGCAGCGGCCGGTGACGCTGGACGAGGCGGTGAGCAATCGGTTGCGGTCGACCCGGCCGGCGGCGGCGCATGCCCGTCCCGGGGCGGAGCAGCCCGCTGCTGCGGCCGCGCCGGGTGGGGCGGGGGTTACTTCGTTGCCGCGGATCAGTGGGACGGCTTAGGACGCGTTGCGGGGTGCGGGGTGCGGGGTGCGGGGTGCGGGTGGAGTGTGGCTGGTCGCGCCCACGCGGCGGTAGCCGCAAAGCAGACACAGCCCCGCGCCCCTGGGTTGGTATCCCTGGCGCGCCTTAGAAGGCCCGGACCTTTGCTGCTGCTTTTCTCGCCGCCACCAGTACGGGGTCCCAGACCGGTGAGAACGGTGGGGCGTAGCCCAGGTCCAGGGCTGTCATCTGTTCCACCGTCATGTTGGCGGTGAGGGCGACCGCCGCGATGTCGACCCGCTTCGCGGCGCCCTCGCGGCCGACGATCTGGACGCCGAGGAGGCGGCCGGTGCGGCGTTCCGCGAGCATCTTGACCGTCATGAGGTCCGCGCCGGGGTAGTAGCCGGCGCGGCTCGTGGACTCGATGGTGACGGTCTCGAACTGCAGACCCACGCGCAGCGCGTCCTTCTCGCGCAGGCCGGTGCGGGCGATCTCCAGGTCGCAGACCTTGCTCACGGCCGTGCCGACGACGCCCGGGAAGGTGGCGTAGCCGCCGCCCACGTTGGTGCCGATGACCTGGCCGTGCTTGTTGGCGTGGGTGCCGAGCGGGACGTACTGCTCCTGGCCGGAGACGAGGTTCAGGACCTCCACGCAGTCGCCGCCCGCCCAGATGTCCGTGTGGCCGCGCACCCGCATCGCGAGGTCGGTCAGCAGACCGCCGCGGCGGCCCAGGGGCAGGCCCGCCGCGCGGGCGAGGCCGGTCTCGGGACGGACGCCGATGCCGAGGACCACCACGTCCGCCGGGTACTCGGCGTCCGTCGTGGCCACCGCGCGCACCCGGCCGTCCGGGCCGGTGCGCACCTCGGTGACCTCGGCGTCGTCGACCATGGTGATGCCTAGGCCCGCCATGGCCTTGTGCACCAGCCGGCCCATGTCCGGGTCGAGGGTGGACATGGGCTCGCTGCCGCGGTTGACGACCGTCACCTCGTAGCCCCGGTTGATCATCGCCTCGGCCATCTCGACGCCGATGTAACCGGCGCCGACCACCACGGCCCGGCGGCCACGTGTGCCCGCCAGCGTGTCGAGCAGGGCCTGGCCGTCGTCGAGGGTCTGCACGCCGTGCACGCCCGGCGCGTCCGCGCCCGGCATGTCGGGCCGGATCGGGCGGGCGCCGGTCCCGATGACGAGTTTGTCGTACGACGTCCAGGACTCGGCCCCGGAATCGACGTCACGCGCGCGTACCCGCTTCCCGGCCACGTCGATCTCCGTGACCTCGGTGCGCATCCGCAGGTCGATCTCGCGCGCCCGGTGCTCCTCGGGGGAACGGGCGATCAGCTGGTCCCGTTCCCCGACGTCACCGCCGACCCAGTACGGAATGCCGCACGCCGAGTACGAGCTGAAGTGGCCGCGCTCGAAGGCCACGATCTCCAACTCGTCCGGTCCCCGCAGCCGACGCGCCTGGGAGGCCGCGGACATGCCCGCGGCGTCCCCGCCGATCACGACCAGCCGTTCCCGCCCACCGTTCATGCTCATGCGAACACGCTACGGGGCGCGGGCATTTCGGGCTCGCCCAGGGCTGGTGGAGGCTCGCTCAGGTCTCGCTGCCGGGCTGGGCGGGGGTACGACGCCTGCGGACCAGCTTCCACCACAGCGCCGCCAGCAGGGCCGCGAGCGCCGCGAACGGCAGGGCCGCGCCCAGGGCCAGGGCGATCCAGCGCAGCATGGTGACGAAGACGTGCCAGCCGCCGGACAGGGCGTCCACGAACCCCGGGGAGTCGTCCTTCGCGGCCGCCTTCTTCACCGGTGTCTGGGTGAGGGACAGGGTGATGGTGGCCAGGCTGGTGCGGTCCTTGAGGGAGGCCTGCTGGGCCAGCAGCGCCTCCAGGTCGGACTCCCGGGTGCTCAACTCCCCTTCCAGGGTCACCACGTCACTGAGTTTGTTCGCCCGCTCCATCAGCTCGCGGACCCGGGCCACGCTGGCCCGCTGCGACTTGATCCGGCTCTCGACGTCCACCACCTGGTCGGTGACGTCCTGCGCCTTCGCGGTGCGGTCGAGCAGCTTGCCCGCGCCCTGGAGGTCGGAGAGCACCTCGTCGTACCGGTCGGTGGGCACGCGCAGGACCACCCGGGTGCGCTCGTGGCCCCGGGAGTCGCGGCTGGTGGTCTCGTTACCGACATAACCCCCGGAGTTCTCGGCCGTGGTGCGGGCCTCGTCGAGGGCCTTGGGCACGTCCTTGACCTGCACGGTCAGGGAGGCGGTGCGGATGATGTGGTTCACCGTGAGGGACGGGGCCTTGTCGGTGCCCCGGCCGCTGCTCTCCTTGACGCCGGCGGAGCCCGCCGCGTCCTGGGCCGCGCTGTTCACCCCGGCCTTGGCGTCGTCGGCGGAGCCGCCACTGTCGGAGCTGTCGCTCCCGCCGCAGCCGGTGAGGACGAGCGCGGCGGCGAGCAGCAGGCCGGCGAAGGCGGGTCGTACGGGATGTCGCATGGTTCCCCCCGAGGGACGTGGTGACTGACGCTCCTTCGACGCCCGAGCGGGGCAGGACGTTTGGCCGTGGACGGTCCCGATGCGGTCACGGTCCGGACGCGCGCCGGTCACCGGGCCGGGGGGACGGCGGTGTCGGAGGGGTCTGACAGAGTGGGGGCATGAGCGCAACGGGTACGGGCACGGGGCAGGTCGTCGTCATCGGAGGCGGGATCGCGGGGCTGGCCGCGGCCCACCGGCTGCTGGAGCGCGGCGCGCGCGTGACCGTGCTGGAGGCCTCGGAGAGAGTCGGCGGAAAGCTGCTGCCCGGCGAGATCGCGGGCGTGCGGGTCGACCTGGGCGCCGAGTCGATGCTGGCCCGCCGGCCCGAGGCGGTCGCCCTCGCCCGCGAGGTGGGCCTCGGCGAGCGGCTGCAGCCGCCGGCCACCGCCACCGCCTCGATCTGGACCCGGGGTGCCCTGCGCCCCATGCCCAAGGGCCATGTCATGGGCGTCCCCGGGACCGCCGCCGCGCTCTGCGGTGTGCTGTCCGACGAGGGCCTCGCCCGGATCGAGCGCGACGCCGACCTGCCCCGCACCGAGGTCGGCGACGACGTGGCGGTGGGGGAGTACGTGGCCGACCGGCTGGGCCGGGAGGTCGTCGACCGGCTGGTCGAGCCCCTGCTCGGCGGGGTCTACGCGGGCGACGCGTACCGCATCTCGATGCGCTCGGCGGTCCCGCAGCTCTACCAGGCCGCGCTCACCCATGACTCGCTCACCGAGGCCGTCCGCGAGATCCAGGCCAGGGCGGTCGCCCAGCAGCAGACCGGGCCGGTGTTCATGGGCATCGAGGGCGGGGTCGGCACCCTGCCGCTCGCCGTCGCGGAGTCCGTCAGGGCGCGCGGCGGCGAGATCCTGACCGGGACACCGGTGACCGGACTGCGCCGGGAGCCGGAGGGCTGGCGGATCGCCGCCGGCGACCGGGTGCTGCACGCCGACGCCGTGGTGGTGGCCGCTCCGGCGCCCGTCGCCGCCGCCCTGCTCGGTGCCGAGGCGCCCGCCGCCGCGGCCGAGCTGGCCGCGATCGAGTACGCCTCCATGGCGCTGATCACCCTCGCCTACCGCCGCACCGGCCTCGGCCTCCCCGCCGGCAGCGGCTTCCTGGTCCCGCCCGTCGACGGCCGCACCATCAAGGCGTCGACCTTCGCCTCCCAGAAGTGGGGCTGGATCGCCGACGAGGACCCGGACGTGCTGGTGCTGCGCACCTCAGTCGGCCGGTACGGCGAGACCGCGATCCTCGACCGCGAGGACGCCGGGCTCGTGGACCTCTCCCGGCAGGACCTGCGCGCGGCCACCGGCCTCGACGCCACCCCGGTCGCCACCCGCGTCACCCGCTGGACCGACGGCCTGCCCCAGTACCCGGTCGGCCACCACGCGCGCGTGGCCCGGATCCGCGAGCACGTCGCCAAGCTCCCGGGCCTCGCGGTCTGCGGGGCGCAGTACGACGGGGTGGGCATCCCCGCCTGCATCGCGAGCGCGTACGCGGCCGTGGACCAGCTGGCGGGGGACCTCGACGGGGTCCGGGAGCTGACGGCCAACCCGGTGCAGAGTCTGCACGGCGGAGCGGGAGAATAGGGACCATGAGTGACGACGCCCCCACCACCGAGTCCGGCAGGATCCCGAACAAGGGCAAGCTGGCCAAGGACCTCAACGAGGTCATCCGCTACACCCTGTGGTCCGTCTTCCAGCTGAAGGACGTACTCCCCGAGGACCGCGCGGGCTACGCCGACGAGGTCCAGGAGCTGTTCGACCAGCTCGCCGCCAAGGACGTGACCGTCCGCGGCACCTACGACCTCTCCGGTCTGCGCGCCGACGCCGATCTGATGATCTGGTGGCACGCCGAGACCAGCGACCAGCTCCAGGAGGCGTACAACCTCTTCCGCCGCACCCGGCTGGGCCGCGCCCTCAAGCCGGTCTGGTCGAACATGGCGCTGCACCGCCCCGCCGAGTTCAACCGCTCGCACATCCCGGCGTTCCTCGCCGACGAGACCCCGCGCAACTACGTCAGCGTGTACCCGTTCGTGCGCTCGTACGACTGGTACCTGCTGCCCGACGAGGACCGCCGCCGGATGCTCGCCGACCACGGCAAGATGGCCCGCGGCTACCCCGACGTGCGCGCCAACACGGTCGCCTCGTTCTCGCTCGGCGACTACGAGTGGCTGCTGGCCTTCGAGGCCGACGAGCTGTACCGCATCGTCGACCTCATGCGTCATCTGCGCGGCTCCGAGGCCCGGATGCACGTCCGCGAGGAGGTCCCGTTCTTCACGGGCCGCCGCAAGGACATCGCGGAGCTGGTCGCGGGCCTCGCGTAACCGCCGCTCAGCGCTGGTCGGCCTTGCCCTTCAGGGAGTCCCGCAGTTCCTTGTGCCCGGGCCGGTCGGCCGGCGCCGCCGGCTTCGGCTCCGGGTGCCCCGCGCAGGCCGCGCGCCGGTCCGGGAGCCGCCCTTCCAGCAGGTAGGCGTCCAGGTACCCGTTGACGCACTTGTTGGGTCCGCCGCCGATGCCGTGCGTGCCCGCGTCCCGCTCGGTCACCAGCACCGAGCCGGCCAGGCGCCGGTTCATCTCCAGGGCGCCCGAGTACGGTGTGGCCGCGTCCCGCTCGGCCTGCAGGATCAGCGTCGGCGGCAGCTCACCGGGGCCCGTCTGCACGTCCAGGGCCTTCTGCCGGGACACCGGCCAGTAGGCGCACGGCAGGTTCATGAACGCGTTGTCCCAGGTCTCGAAGGGTGCCGTCCGCGCGAGCCGGGTGTTGTCCCGGTCCCAGGTCTTCCACTTCGTGGGCCAGGGGGCGTCGTTGCACTCGACGGCCGTGTAGACCGCGTTGCCGTTCTCCGCCTCGGCGGCGGTCTCCGGCGCGGGCGCCGCCAGCCGGACCAGCGGCTTGGAGTCCCCCTTCAGGAACTTCGACAGCGCCTCCGCCCGGCTCGGCCAGTAGTCGTCGTAGTACCCGGCCGACAGGAACGCGCCCTGCAGCTGCCCCGGCCCGACCTTCCCGCCGGCCGCCTTCTTCGCCAGCCGCCTGCTCGCCTTGTCGTAACTCGCCTGCACCTTCGCGGCGGTGTCGCCGAGCCTGTACACGTCGTCGTGCCGGGCGATCCACTCCCGGTAGTCCGCCCAGCGGCTCTCGAACGCGGCCGACTGCTCCAGGTTGTCGCGGTACCAGATCTGCGCCGGGTCCGGGTTCACCGCCGAGTCCAGCACCATCCGCCGTACGTGCGAGGGGAACAGGGTCGCGTACAGCGCACCGAAGTAGGTGCCGTACGAGGCGCCCATGAAGGTCAGCCGGTCCTCGCCGAGCGCGGCGCGCAGCACGTCCAGGTCACGGGCGTTGTTGAGCGAGGTGTAGAAACGCAGCCTGCTCCCGGACCGCTTGAGGCAGCCCCGCGCGTACGCCTTGGCCTCCTTGATCCGTGCCTTCTTGTACGACTCGGAGGGGTGCGTCGGCGACTGCGAGGGCGCCTTGAAGAAGTGCTTGGGGTCGACACAGGACAGCGGCGCCGAACGGTCCACCCCGCGCGGGGCGTAGCCGACCAGGTCGTAGGCGGCGGCGATGCGCTTCCACTCGGGCAGCACGCCGACCATGGGGAAGGCCATGCCGGAGGCGCCGGGGCCGCCCGGGTTGTAGACCAGGGTGCCCTGCCGGGGCACCTTGCGCTTGCTGTTGTGCGGGTCCTTGTGGGTGGCCCGCACCCGGCTGACGGTCAGTCTGATCTGCTTGCCGTCCGGGTGCGCGTAGTCCAGCGGGACGCTCAGCGTGCCGCACCGGAAGGGGTCGGGCACCTCCAGGTCGGCGGCGCACTTGCCGAAGTCGATGCCTTCCGCGCGGGCCCGCGCGGCGGCCACGGCGGTACCGCGCAGTTCGGCCGTCGCCGTGTCCGGGACGCCGGGGGCGCTCCCGGCCGGGGCGGCGGCCAGGGTGGTCAGGATCAGGGACCCGGCTGCCGAGTACAGGGCGGGGGCTCTCATGGCGTATCCCTTTCGGTGCACGGCTGCGGTGGCGTGGCGGCAACGGCACCGCAGCGACTGCACGGCAGCAATAAAAGGGATATTTCGACCGGTTGTCGGTGAAGGCAAGCACCATCGGGCCGGTGTCGGCGCCAATGCCCCCGATGCGCCCCCGCTCACTCCCGTGGCGGCTGGTCCCGGTGTGCGAAGGCCGCACGCAGCTCCGGTTCGCCGACCGCGCGAATACCCCGCACGGCGACGGAGGTCAGCAGCGTGTGGTCGTCGACCGTGCGGTTCACCCGCCGGTGCAGCGCGCCGAGGAGCCGCTGCCCGGCCGGGGAGGCCCAGCGCGAGTACGGGTGCACCTCGACCCGGGCGATGCCAAGACAGCTCAGCGTCAGGGTGAACGGCAGCGCGAACCAGACGGCCACCAGGTCGCGCGGCATGTCGGTCGGGGCGGGCAGCAGCAGCGCCGTCACCCCCAGGCCGAACACGGCGACCGCGGCGGCCCGCACCTGCCGTACGCCGGACGCGACCGTCGTCCGCGCCGCCGCGTCGGGCACCGCGAGCCCGGCCCGCACCAGCCCCTCGCCGAGACTGCGCACGGCGTCCGCGTCGGCCGCCGCCGACCGCACCGGCGCTATCCGCGACTGCCCCTCGGGCCCGATGGCCCCTATCACCGACCGCTCCATCTCGTCCCGCCCCGTCGGGTCGACGACGGTCGCCCAGCCGGTGTGGGCGAGCAGCAGCCGCTGCTCCCGGGCCATCGACACCAGGGTCAGATCGGCGACCCGCGCGGGTCCGCCGGACAGGAACGCGGCCTCGTACAGCGTCAGATCGTGCCCTCGGCCCGCGTCCGCGTCGAAGGCCGCCGTCCGGACGGCGGCCAGGCACAGCCGGGTGCAGGCGGTGCCGGCGACGGCCCAGGCCAGGAGCAGGAGAAGGACCCAGAACATGACACGTTTCTATGCCAGGGGCTTGCGAACCGCCATGCCCTGTTCACATTCCGGACCGAGTGTTGTCGGTCTGTGACGTTCCGCTTGCCGTGCAGGTCAGGGGCTGTCGGAGGCCGGCGGCGGACTGGTGGTGGCGGGCGGCAGCGTGTACGGCGCGGACGGCGACGGGGTCGCCGCCGGTGTCGCCGACGGTGCGACCGGGATCGCGTCGCTCGGCGCGAAGACCGGCGGCGAGGCGGCGGGGGAGGGGGTGACCGCCAACTGCTGCGCCAGCGTGGAGAAGTCGACGTACCCAGTCGCCTCCAGGACCTTGATGTGGTCCAGGACGGTGGTGTTGGCGTCGTCGGCGAGATCGCGGACCAGCGTGTTCTGGGTGGCGGCGCGGACCTGCGCGACGACGGAGAAGACCCGGCCGTGGGCCAGCCGCACGATGTTCGCGAACTCCCGGTCGAAGTCCTGCCCCTGCGCCGCGCTCAGCGTGGCGAGCCACTGCTGCTGCTGGTCGTTGGGCTGGTTCGGGATCGGCACGTTCAGCTGGGTCGCGACGCTGCGGACGTGGGCGTCGAGGGAGATGTGCCCGTCGACGAGGTGCTGCCCGGCCGTCCGTACGGCCGCCGTGGTGCCCTTCTGCTCCGCCATCTCCCCGGCCGGCAGCTCCCAGAGCCCGGCCAGCCGGACCTTGACGACGAAGTCCCGGTCCTGCGCGGACAGCGGCCCGTACGCGGTCGACACGGTCTGCGCGCTGAGCACGTTCACCGAGCCGGTCGGGTCCGAACGGTCGGCGTACGACCAGATCGGGAACACCAGGGCGGCGAGGGTCGCCGCGAGACAGGCGATGATCAGTCCGGTCCCGCTGAGTATGCCTCGCCCTTGGACGGGGGGTCGGGGTCGCGCGCGCATGATGCCTCCAGCACCGCACGGTGGGGCTTCGCCGTGCGGGCTTGGCATAGTACCCAGGCGGTGCGGTGAGGGCTTGGGGCGGATGTCGTGTGCGGGTGGGTGGGGGCTGGTCGCGCCCACGCGGCGGAGCCGCACATCGATGCAGCCCCGCGCCCCTGAAGGGGCGCTGCACTCGCGTCAGTCGCGGCACCCTGCCGGCGCCGGTAAGCGAAACCCCGCCGCTCACGCCCTGCGTAGCAACGCCCTCCGCCGGGGTGCCGGCCCGGACCGTTCCAGCCACCACGCCCGCAGCCGCCGATGCGCACCACCACCCCCGGCCCGCCCCTCCCGCAGCAGCTCCGCGGCGAAGTCCAGCGCGTCCCGCCGATAGCCCCCCGTCATCGGCCGCTCCTGCGCATACGCCAGGAACGCCCCCCGGTACGCCGCCCCCAGAATCTCCGGCAACTCGGGCGCCACCTTCGCCACCACGTCCGCCCGCTTCGCCGCCAGCGCCCGCGCCTGCACGCCCATCCGCACCCGGTCGAACCCCTCCGGCACCGGCGTCCCCGCGACCAGCGAGGACAGCACCGCGGCCTGGGCGAGCCCGACCCGCTGCCGGGTGGCGTCGGCGACCTCGGCGGCGGCCGGTGGCGTCGGAGGTTCCCCCGGTCCACCGGCGCCCCCGCCACCCGCTGCGACCGCCGCCCGGATCGCCTCCAACTCCCGCTCCAGCTCGGCCGGTTCCGGGAAGAGATCGTCCCGCTCCAGCAGGACGCCGGGCGGTGTGACCCTTGACGCGAGGTCGGTGAGGATGTCCAGGACGGCCGGGGGCACCGGGTGGGCGTGGCTGTCGTGCCAGACGCCGTCGCGCTCGACGCCGCCCGCGACATGGACGTAGGCGATGGCCTCGACGGGCAGCTCGGCGAGCGCCTTGGCCGGGTCCTCGCCGCGGTTGACGTGGTTGGTGTGCAGGTTCGCCACGTCGATCAGCAGCCGGACCCCGGTGCGGTCGACGAGGTCGTACAGGAACTGCCCCTCGGTCATCTCCTCGCCCGGCCAGGCGATCAGCGCGGCGATGTTCTCGACGGCGAGCGGCACCGGCAGCGCGGCCTGGGCGATACGGATGTTCTCGCAGAGGACGTCCAGGGCGTCCCGGGTGCGCGGGACGGGGAGGAGGTGGCCCGCCTCCAGGACCGGGGAGGCGGTGAGCGGGCCGCCCGCGCGGACGAACGCGATGTGCTCGGTGACCAGCGGGGCGCCGAGCGCCGCTGCCCGCTCGGCGAGGGCCGCGAGCCGCTCCTCGTCGGGACGGTCCGCGCCGCCGAGGCCCAGCGAGACGCCGTGCGGGACGACGGTCACCCCGCGCTCGCGCAGCCGCCGCAGCGACTCGGGGAGATGGCCCGGACAGGTGTTCTCGGCCACGACCTCGACCCAGTCGATGCCCGGCATCCGCTCCACGGCGTCCGCGATCTCCGGCCGCCAGCCGATGCCCGTGCCCAGCCGCTGCAAGGTCATGGTCCTCCCCCTCCTGCTCCGAGTGCTGCTCCGAGTGCTGCTCCGAGTGCTGCTCCGAGTGAGGGGGGTATGGCCCCGGAGCGCGCCCGCGAACCGTGCTGCCTGCCGCTTCAGAGCAACATTTGAGGTTCGGGTCCGCGCTCCGGGGAGCTCTTCGGTTACCGGCTGAGCACGCCGCCCTGCGAGTCCTCCGGGTCGGGGCGCGCGGTGTTCACCGTGCCCGGTGCGCCGGGGGACGGCTTGGACGTGGTGCGCACATCGCCGCTGGCCTGCGCGGCAGGCGCGGAGGGCACCACCACTCCCGGCGCCGGCACCGCCGGGCCGGTCGGGCTGGCCGTGCTCGCGTTGGCGATCTCGTTGGCGATGGCCTCGAAGTCGACCTTGCCGGTCTTCTCCAGGATCGTGATGTGGTCGAGCACGGTCTGGTTGGCATCGGAGGCCAACTGCCGCACCAAGGTGTTGCGGGTGGTGTTCCGCACCGTCCCGATCGCCGGGAAGATCTTGCCGTGCGCGGCCCGCAGCAGGTTCACGAACTTGTACTCGTACTCCGCGCCGGTGGCCGCCGACATCTCCTGGAGCCAGCCCTGCTGCTGCTCGTTGGGCACGTTGGGCAGGTCGACGCCCAGCTGCGACGCGACGATCCGCACCCGCCGGTCCAGGTCGGTGTGGCCGACGATGAGATGGTCGCCGGCCTCCTTGATCGCGTTGCTCGGTGCCCGCTCGATGGCCTGCTGCCCGGCCGGCAGCTCCCACAGCCCGGCCAGCCGGACCCGCACGATCAGGTCTCGGTCGGAGGCCGTCAACGGACCCCACTCGGTCATCACGGTCCCCGCCGCAACGTTGGCCTGCCCGGTGCCGGAGCGGTCGGCGTACGACCACACGGGGTACACGAGCGCGCCGACCGTTCCGGCGAGGGTCGCCAGAATCAGGGCCGTTCCATTCAAACGCCGCAAGGATGCCTCCCCGTGTCGCTGGTTCAGTGCCAGGACGTACGGCTGGGACGGCGAGGGTGCTCAAACAAACGGTAAAGTTTTCCAGGGAAGTTAAA
Organism: Streptomyces sp. NPDC007901; assembly: GCF_042959465.1. Classification (NCBI taxonomy): domain Bacteria; kingdom Bacillati; phylum Actinomycetota; class Actinomycetes; order Kitasatosporales; family Streptomycetaceae; genus Streptomyces; species Streptomyces sp. NPDC007901. The sequence continues at coordinate 76,813 of NZ_JBIBKW010000016.1, forward strand.
AAAGTGCTGGTCAGTGAAGTGCGGGATGGTCCGCGACCACCGTGCAGCTGCCCGGCGCGATCTCGGTGAACCCGGCGTCCCGCACCAACGGCAGCCCGCCGCCCGTCAGTTCACGCCACTCGGCCGGATCGGCGGTCCGTACGGCGAGCGGGAACCCGGCGTCCCGCCAAGCCTCCCGCTCCTCCTCCGACAGCGCCCACCACGCCAGTTGGGCCCCGTGCCCGGCCTGCGCCATCGCCTTCCCCGCGGACATCTCCAGCTCGGGGTTCAGCCACAGCACGGGCTCGGACCGGTCGGCGCCGACGGGCGGCTCCGGGTCCTCCAGCTCGGTCCCCGACACCTGCAACTTGGCCAGATCCTTGGGCCACCCGTCCAGGGGAACCGGCGGAAACACCCGTACCTCGGCCGCCTTCCCCGTGAGGGTGATCCCGGGCAGCCCCTCGGCCCGCCGCCACTCGGCCCCCCGGGCCCGTCGCACCACCTTCCGGATCCGGGCGTCCTCCCAGTCCCGAACGGCCCGGGCCCACTCCCCGTCCCCGTGGGCCCGCGGATCACTGAGCAGCGTCAGCACAGCCCGAGCGGCCGTCTCCAGAGCGTCGGTACGGTCCGGCGGAGCCGCCTTCTCGATCCGCACGACAAGCGGCAACACGAACTGGGGTGCTTCGTCACGACTATTGGCCGAGACCTGGAAGGGAGCGCTCACCGCACCAACCTTAAGGGGCGCGGGGAACTGCGCGACCAGCCACCCACGTACCCGCACCCCGCCGCGTCGGGCACCGCCCACCCCCGTCCCGCACGACAATGTCCCCGTGCACCGTGATCTTGAACTGGCCCGCGTAGGCCGCCGCTACGGCATACGCGGCCCCTGGGTGTTAAGAGGCGTCGACCTCACCCTCACCCCCGGTTCCCTCACCCGCGTCGAGGGAACGAACGGCACCGGCAAGTCCACCCTGCTCCGCCTGGTCGCCGGCATAGACAGCCCCACCGAGGGCCGTATCACCGGCCGCCCCCGCACCGCCTACGTCCCCGAGCGCTTCCCGTCGGCCCTCCCCTTCACCCCCTCCGGCTACCTCACCCACCTCGGCACGGTCCACGGCCTCTCCCGCCGTACGGCCGCCGCCCGCGCCGCGGACTGGCTGGAGCGGTTCGGCGCCGCCGCCTACGCGACCACCCCCATGGCCCAGCTCTCCAAGGGCACCAGCCAGAAGGTCGCGGTCGCCCAGGCCCTGCTCGCCGACCCCCAGCTTCTCGTGCTCGACGAGGCCTGGACCGGCCTGGACGCCGAGGCGCGCGCGGAGCTGGAGCGGGCGGTGGCCGAACGCACCGCCGCCGGGGGTGCCGTCGTGTTCGTCGACCACGATCCGCGGCGGCTCGCGGGGGCGCCCGACGCGATCTACCGGGTCGTCGACGGCACTCTCGAACCCGGTGCCGTACCGGTGGCCGTACCCGTCGGCCCGCACACCGTCGTGACGGTGCGGGGCCCGGCCGGCGGTCGTCTCCCCGCCGACGCGACCCGCGCGGCGTCCTCGGCCGAGGAACCGACCCCCGGCACCTACCGTCTTACGGTTCCCGCGTCCCACTCGGACGTGGTCCTGCGTGCTCTTCTCACGACCGACCCGCCCTGGCACGTGGTCACCGTGGGCCCCGCAACCGCCCCAGCTGTCCCGGCCGACCCAGCCGACCCAGCCGTCCCACCGGACGAGAAAGACCGCCCATGACCGCACTCCTCCGCTACCAGACCGCACTCCTTCTGCGCTCCCAGCGCTGGCTGCCGCCGGTGATCCTGTACGCCGTGTTCCTCGGTGTGGGCGTGCAGAGCGGCCAGCCGGTGCTGGACTCGCTCGGCTACACGGCCGCCGCGCTGCTGCCGGTGGCCGCCTGGCTGGTACGGATCTGTGTCACCGGCGAACCGCCGGCCGCCCGCGCCTGTGTCACCGCCGCGCGCGGCCCGGCCAGGGCCCATCTGGCCGCGCTGCTCACCGCGCTCTTCGCCGCCGCGCTGCTCGGCACGGCGGCCACCCTGCTCGTGACGGTGATCAGCCGGCACGCCACCAACGACCACCGGCTCCCCGTGTCACCCCTGCGGGCCGGGGCCGCCGGTCTGCTCGCGACCCTCGCCTGCGCGCTGCTCGGCACCGCCGTCGGCGCGCTCACCAACCGGCCGCTGCTGCGCTCGCCGGGCCGCGCGGTGCCCACGATGCTGCTGGCCGCCCTGCTCTCCACGGTGGTCGCCGGCTCCCCGGCACACGCGGCGGTCAGCGGCCTGGTCACCGGCTCGGAGTCCGGCCGTATCCCGGTCTCTTTGCTGCCGCCGGCCGCGGCGGCCCTGCTCACCACCGCGGCCTTCACCGTGGCCTGTGCCCTCAACGGCCGCCGCTCACCCTGAACAGGCGCTCCGCTGCGCCTCCTGCCACTCGCACCGGGGACACATCGTGATGCCCTTGTACGACTCCGGGTACTCCGTCGGCTCCCGGCACAGCACGCACTCGGCATACGGCGGCCCGTCCGCCTTCGGCGGTTTCACGCCCTCGGTGATCGTGCAGTAGCCCTCGTCGCTCATGTCTCCAGCGTAGGACGGTCACCGGTGACCCGGTGTCTCCCCGATCAGCTCGGACACCTTCACGAAGCGGAAGCCGCGTTCGCGGAGTTCCGGTACGACGGTGCGGACCACCTGTTCGGTGGTGGGGGCGGCGCTGCGGGTGCAGTGCATGACGACCACGGAGCCGGGCTTCACGCCGTCCAGGACCTGCTTGGCCACCGCGTCGGCGTCCGTGGCGAAGGCGTCGCCGCTGACCACGTCCCACTGCACCGCGGTGACCCCGAGGGCGCCGACCGCGCGGAGTGCCTGGTTGTCGTAACAGCCGCCGGGGAAGCGGAAGTACGGCATCGGGTGCGGCACCCCGGCCCGGAGCAGGGCGGCGTAGGCGCGCTCCACGTCCGACTTCATGTTCGCGGCGGATACGGTCGGCAGGCCGTAGCAGTCGTTGGTGAAGGCGTAGTGGCTGTAGGAGTGGTTGGCGACCTCGAACTGCGGGTCGCGGCCGAGGGAGCGGGCCTGGGCCGGGTACTGGTCGGCCCAGCGGCCGGTCATGAAGACCGTGGCCGGCACCTTCAGGCGGCGCAGGGTCGCGATCAGCGCGGGGTTGTCGAAGTGCTCGCCCGCTGCCGCGCGGGGCCCCTGGTCGGCGGTCATGTCGGCGTCGAAGGTGAGGGCGACGGTCTTGCCCAGGGTCCGCGGGCCGTTCATGAAGACGGGGGCCGTACCGCCCGGGCCCGCCGCGAGCGTGGGCGGCTTGGCGGCGGGGGCGGGCTTCGCGGGGGCGGGAGGTCCGGCGTGCGGCGCCTGGGCGGTGCCGCAGGCGGCGAGTGCGGCGCCCAGGGCGACGCAGACGGCGGTCGTACCGGTAAGACGGCGTGCTAGTCGGATCACCGTATGAACGTAGGGTGGAATGTCCGATTTTCTGGGGTGGCGCGGCGCCGGGTCACCCGGGCGGCGGGCCTTGTTTCACCGTGCTCTCGGTGATCTCCGCCGGGGTGTCGCCGTTCGGCGCCGGCTGCTGGGCGCGCTCCAGGAAGCGCAGCAGTTCCACCGGGAAGGGCAGGACCAGGGTGGAGTTCTTCTCGGCCGCCACCGCCACGATCGTCTGCAGCAGCCGCAGTTGCAGGGCCGACGGGGTGGCCGCCATCTGCTGGGCCGCCTCGGCCAGTTTCTTCGAGGCCTGGAGTTCGGCGTCGGCGTTGATGATCCGGGCCCGGCGCTCCCGGTCGGCCTCGGCCTGGCGGGCCATCGAGCGCTTCATCGTGTCCGGCAGCGACACGTCCTTGATCTCGACACGGTCCACCTGCACCCCCCAGCCCACGGCCGGGCTGTCGATCATCAGCTCCAGGCCCTGGTTGAGCTTCTCGCGGTTGGAGAGCAGATCGTCCAGGTCGCTCTTGCCGATGATGGACCGCAGCGAGGTCTGGGCCATCTGGGAGACGGCGAACTTGTAGTCCTCGACCTTGACCAGCGCGCTCACCGCGTCGACCACCCGGAAGTAGACGACCGCGTCCACGCGCACCGTGACGTTGTCGCGGGTGATGCCCTCCTGGGCGGGGACCGGCAGCGTCACGATCTGCAGGTTGACCTTGTAGAGCCGGTCCACGAACGGGATCACCAGGTTGAAGCCGGGCGTCCGGACGTCACCGGTGAGCCGGCCGAGCCGGAACAGCACACCCTGTTCGTACTGCTTGATGACCCGTGCCCCGGCGGCCACGTACAGCGCGCCGGCGCTCAGCGCCGCCACCACCGCGACCAGCAGCTCCTGAACCATCACGACCTCCAGGTAAAGAGGTCCGATTTATCTGATGCTGCAACGATATGCCCGGTGGGAGGGTCGGGGCCACGGTCTCCGGGAAGCAGGTCCGGGCCGGGATGCCGAGGGGCGTCGGCATCCCGGCCCGGATGCGGCCGCCGGTTCAGGCGGCCGTGTCTCAGGTCGCCGCGACCCCGGTGGTCGTGGCGTCGGCGGCCGTGGCCTCGGCTGCCGTGACCTTCACCGGTTCGGTGCCGGCGTCGCTGTGCCGCTCGGCCCAGCTCTCCAGGGCGGTCCGGCAGGCGTGGTCGAGGTGGTGCAGCCCCGACAGGTCCACCCGGATCGGGCGGTCCTGGGGCAGCGACTCCAGACTGTCGAGGATCTTGGGCAGCCGCAGGAAGGTCGCGTTGCCCGAGAGGTAGGCGTCGATCGGGCCCGCGCCCTTGTCGACGACCTCCAGTTTGAGGTGCGAGGCCTCCCAGGCGGTCTTGACGATCGACAGGGCGAGCCCGATGAGCACCCCCTCGAACATGCTCACCGCGACGATCGACACCGCCGTGACGACCAGGATCAGCGCCTCACCCCGGTGCTCCCGCCACAGCGCGGCCAGCGCGCGCACCGGGATCAGCTTGGCGCCCGAGTAGACCAGGATTCCGGCGAGCGCCGGGATCGGTATGTAGCCCAGCACTCCCGGCAGCAGGGCCGCGAACAGCAGCAGCCAGACGCCGTGCAGCACCCGGGACGCCTTCGTCCGGGCGCCCGCCTGCACATTGGCCGCGCTGCGCACGATCACCGCGGTCATCGGCAGCGCGCCGAGCACTCCGCACAGCGCGTTGCCCGCGCCCTGGGCGATCAGCTCCTGGTTGTACCTGGTGCGCGGACCGCTGTGCAGCCGGTCCACGGCCGCCGCGCTGAACAGCGACTCGGCGGACGCGATCAGCGTGAACGCGACGATCGTGCCGATCACCCCGAGGCTCGCCAGTTCGCCGAAGGCGCTCAGCGGCGGCGGCTGGACGGAGCCCAGCAGCCCGTGCACCTCGACGGTGGCGACCGGCAGGCTCAGGAAGAGCGCGGCCAGGGTGGCGAGACCGACGGCGGCCAGCGGTCCGGGGACCGTACGCACCCTCGCCGGGACGTACTTCCACAGCACCAGCACCGCGACGGTGCCCGCGCCGAGGGCGAGGGAGGCCAGGGCCTTCCCGTCCCCGAGGGCGTCCAGGAACGCCCCCGGCAGCCCGGCGATCTTGCCGGGGCCGGACTCCGGGGCCTTGGCGGCGAGCGCCGGGTACAGCTGGCCGGCGATCAGGACCAGACCGATTCCGGCCAGCATGCCCTCGACGACCGAGACCGAGATGGCCCGGAAGTACCGCCCCAGCTTCAGGGCGCCCATGGTGATCTGGAGGAGGCCGGTGACGAGCACGATCACTCCGAGCACCGGCAGCCCGAACTCCCGCACCGCCTCGAAGACGAGCACGGTCAGGCCGGCGGCCGGCCCCGACACCTGAAGGCTGCTGCCGCGCAGCAGCCCGGTGACGAGACCGCCCACGATGCCGGTGACCAGGCCCAGTTCGGCCGGGACACCGGAGGCGACGGCCACGCCCACGCACAGCGGGAGCGCGACCAGGAAGACGACGAGAGAGGCGGCGAAGTCCTGACGTATGTAAGGGAACTTGGTCATCGTGGCGCTCACAGGGCCTCGAAGGAGTCGGTCCCGGCGCGGTGTTCGCGCACGGCACCGGTGTGGACCTCGTAGTACCAGCCGCGCAGGGTCAGTCCGCCCGCCGCCAGCTTCCTGTCGATGAAGGGGTACGAGCGCAGCCGCAGCAGCTGGGCGAGCACATGGTTCTGCACGCCCTCGGCCACGGCCGGGTCCTGTGCCGCCCCGCTCGGGCGGGGTTCGGCGCTGGCCAGCCAGTCCCGTACGGCGGGTACGGCGGTCAGGTCGTCGCCGCGCACCAGCGCGCCGACGGCGCCGCAGTGCGAGTGTCCGCAGACGACGATGTCGCGGACGCCGAGCACCTCCACGGCGTACTCGATGGTGGCCGCCTCGCTGGTGGGGTGTTCCGAGGCGTACGGCGGGACGATGTTGCCCGCGGTGCGCAGCTCGAAGAGCTCGCCCGGGCGGGCGCCGGTGATCAGGGCCGGGACGACCCGGGAATCGGAGCAGGTGATGAAGAGCACCTGCGGGGACTGGCCTTCGGCGAGTCTGGCGAACTCCTCAGGGCGCTGTCCGAACGTACGGGCGTTGTCGATGAGGGGCTGCATGGTGTGTGGACTCCTCCTGGCGCGCCACAGCGGCGCGTCGGGCTTGCACGACGGGTGTGGGGGGGGTGAAGAGCCGGGGCGGAACCCGCCCGTCAGCAGCGGAAGACCTGGAGCGCGGCCGGTGAGTGGGCTCTGGAGGCTCTTGTCGTGCGGTGGTGCCCGGCCGGGGGAGGCGTCGAGGCGTGTATCGCCTCGGTGGGCCGGGCGGTGAGCTGACGGTCGTCGGCCCAGCCGGCGGTGGAGGCGCGATGGCGGTCCGCGGTCGGCGGGGGGCTGGGGGGCTCCCCGCAGAGGCCGTGGTCGCGGAGGGTGTGCGAGCCGTCCCGTACGGCCTTCGCCAAGGACTTCGGTCCGGGCTGAGCCTTGGCCTCGGCATGACTGAGGGTGTGCGCGGCTGCGAAGGTTGCGGCGGGCGCGAAGAACTGGACGGCGAGCAGGGCGGCGGCCAGGAGCGAGAACACGGTCCGGGCCGTCGTACCTCGGAACATGAGCCCCCCTCGCGGCAGTTCACGCCTCTTGTGTGCACCAAGCACAGGTCAATGACTGGTCAAGAAACACGTTAACCCTGCAAAGTTGTTTGCAGGGTTAAATCGGTGTTGCGAGCCGAAGAGAGCGTGAAAAATGCCGCTGGGGTGGCTCGATCGGGCTCTTGACCTGGCGAGCCTGATCGAATATCAGCCGGCTACGCGGCGTCCACGAGCCCCTTGGCGTCCCGGGCCAGCGCGGTGAGCCGGGAGATCGCGCGGAAGTACTTCTTGCGGTAGCCGCCGTTCAGCATCTCCTCGCTGAACAGCCTGTCGAAGGGCAGCCCGGAGGCCAGCACCGGCACCTCACGGTCGTAGAGCCGGTCCGCGAGGACCACCAGCCGCAGCGCGGTCGACTGGTCCGGCACCGGCTGCACGTCGGTGAGGCAGACCGCCGTCAGGCCGTCGGCCAGCGCGCCGTAGCGGCTGGGGTGCACCTTGGCCAGGTGGTCCAGGAGGTGCGGGAAGTCGTCGAGCGAGGCGCCCGGGGTGGCGTAGGCCGCCTTGGTCACCTGTTCGTCGGAGTGCGGCGCCGGTGCCTCGGGCAGGCCGCGGTGGCGGTAGTCCTCGCCGTCGATCCGCAGGGTGCGGAAGTGGGCGGACAGGCCCTGGATCTCGCGCAGGAAGTCGACGGCCGCGAACCGGCCCTCGCCGAGCTTGCCCGGCAGGGTGTTGGAGGTGGCGGCGAGCGCGACCCCGGCCTCGACCAGCCGCGCGAGCAGGCTCGACACCAGGACCGTGTCGCCTGGGTCGTCCAGCTCGAACTCGTCGATGCACAGCAGCCGGTGGCCGGAGAGGGTCTGCACGGTCTGCTGGAAGCCGAGGGCGCCGACCAGGTTGGTCAGCTCCACGAAGGTGCCGAACGCCTTCAGCGCGGGCTCGGCCGGGGTGGCGTGCCAGAGGGAGGCGAGCAGATGGGTCTTGCCGACGCCGTACCCGCCGTCGAGGTAGACCCCGCGGGGGCCGGCGGGCGTCTTCGCCGCCTTGGCCTTCCCGAAGCCGAAGAAGCCGCGCTTCGCGCCGCCGGCCACCGCGTGCGCCCCGCCGAGACCTGCCGCGAAGCCTTCGAGAACCCCCACGGCCTCGGTCTGGCTCGGCTGGTTCGGGTCCGGGAGGTAGGTGGCGAAGCGCACCGAGTCGAAGCGTGGCGGCGGCACCATCTCGGCGACCAGCCGGTCCGCGGGGACGTGCGGCGAACGGGCGCACAGCGACAGCGGGCCCGCGTCGGCTATGGGACTGACCTCGGATGCGGCGGGAGAAGACGACACGGTTACCCATGCTAGTTGCCGTGCCACACTGCACGACATGCGACGCCTGTTCCCTGTGACCGAACAAACAGCAGCCCGGGCCGAGGCCTCCGGCGATTCGGGCGAGGGGACGGCCCCCGGAGCCGGAGCCGCCGGCGGTGCGGGGGAGCGGCCCGGGGGTGTGAGGGGCTCCGGTGGGAGTGCCGACGGGCGGGCGGCTTCGGGGGACGGGCGGCCCGGCGGTGGCCGGGCGGGCGGCTCCGGTGGTCCGGGTGAGGGGGCGGGCGGTGACCGGGAGTGGAGTCTCGCCGAGCTGGCTCTCGCCTATGCCTACCCGCAGTCCGTCGGGCGGGAGCCGTGGCTGCGGGCCAACATGGTGTCCACGCTGGACGGGGCGGGTCAGCACGACGGACGTTCGCAGCCCATCTCCGGCGCGGCCGACATGCGGATCTTCGGCACCCTGCGCGGGCTCGCCGATGTCGTCGTCGTCGGTGCGGAAACGGTACGGCAGGAGGAGTACCGACCGGTACGCGAGCGGGCGGAGTTCGCGGGCGCCCGGGCCGCGGCAGGGCAGGCGGCGGTCGCCGCGGTCGCCGTCGTCAGCGCGAGCCTGGACCTCGACTTCTCGCTGCCGCTGTTCACCTCGCCCCTGGTGCCCACGCTGGTCCTGACCGGCGCGGCGGCCGCCCCCGACCGGGTCGCCGCCGCCGAGAAGGCCGGCGCCCGGGTGGTGACCGCAGGTGACGGCGTCGGCGTCGACCCCGACCGCGCGGTACGCGCCCTCGCCGGCCTCGGCCACACCCGGCTGCTCACCGAGGGCGGCCCCCGGCTGCTCGGGCAGTTCATCGCCGCCGGCGTCCTCGACGAGCTGTGCCTGACGGTCTCGCCGATGCTCACGGCGGGGGCCGCGCAGCGCATCGCCGGGGGCCCTGGTGTCGCGGTACCCCAGCGCTTCGAACTAGTGTCCCTGCTGGAGGAGGCCGGATTCCTGTTCGGTCGTTACCGCCGGTCCTGACATCAGCGGAATCTACCGTTCCGCTTAGCTTCCGGCGGGCACACTAAATCCGGCAGTACCCGTGCGATCACGGGGCAGGATGGTTTCCGCAGGGGTGCTGGGCCCCACGGAGGACAGAGGGCCGAAGCGGTCCTCCAAGGAGAAGAGGCGCCTGGTGTTCACAAGCGTTCTGATGATCGAGAAGGCCCTGACGTCCGCCGACGTGGAGTTCGTCACCACCTTGCACGGGGACGAGCCGGTCGTCTTCCACGTGCTCCTCCAGCCGCGCGGCGACCAGGCGGACCGTCTGCTGCGGGCCATCGACGACATCGCACTCGGCGAACTCGACGAGGCCGCGCGCGAGCGGGAGACCCCGGAGGGGGACGCGGCGAAGGGCCCGGCCGAGCAGGCGCTGGACGTGTCCCTGACGGCCCTGCGGGCGGCCGGGAGCACGGCGGAGGGGCGGATGGTCGAGGACCACCCGCTGGACGCGCTGCGGAAGCTGGTGGAAGAGGTGGGCGCGGACGAGGTGATCGTGCTGACCGATCCGCACTATGTGGAGGAGTTCTTCCACCGGGACTGGGCGTCCCGGGCGCGGCACAAGGTGGGGGTGCCGGTGCTGAAGTTGTTCTCGCACAGCAAGGCGTAGGCGCCGTGGGGGTGCGGTGCGTCGGTGGGCGCGGCTTCGTCGTGGCTTGTCGCGCCCACGCGGCGGTAGCCGCATATCAACACAGCCCCGCGCCCCTTTCGGGGCGCTGATACTCGCGCCCCTTGCGAGGTGCCCGGTGTCCGAGCGCATAGGCTGAGCACGCTTTCGCACGTCACCGTCTCTGGGGAGAAACACATGGCACCCGGCCTTCCTTCCGCCATGGAGCGACCGCACTTCGTCGGGATCGGCGGCGCCGGGATGTCGGGGATCGCGAAGATCCTCGCTCAGCGCGGTGCCGCGGTGGCGGGGAGTGATGCCAAGGAGTCGGCCACGGCCGAGGCGCTGCGGGCGCTGGGTGCCACCGTGCACATCGGGCACGCGGCGGGGCACCTGGCCGACGACGCCAGCTGTGTCGTCGTGTCGTCGGCGATCCGGGAGGACAACCCCGAGCTGGCGCGCGCGGCCGAGCTGGGCATCCCGGTGGTGCACCGCTCGGACGCGCTGGCCGCCCTGATGGACGGCCTGCGGCCGATCGCGGTCGCGGGCACCCACGGCAAGACCACGACCACCTCGATGCTGGCCGTGTCGCTGACCGCGCTGGGCCGTGAGCCGTCGTACGCCATCGGCGGCGACCTGGACGCCCCCGGCTCCAACGCCCTGCACGGCGAGGGCGAGATCTTCGTCGCCGAGGCGGACGAGTCGGACCACAGCTTCCACAAGTACGCGCCCGAGGTCGCGATCGTCCTCAACGTGGAGCTGGACCACCACGCCAACTACGCCTCGATGGACGAGATCTACGAGTCCTTCGAGACCTTCGCCGGCCGGATCGTGCCCGGCGGCACGCTGGTGGTCAACGCCGACCACGAGGGCGCGCGCGAGCTGACCCGGCGGCTGGCCGGCAAGGTGCGGACGGTGACGTACGGAGAGGCGGAGGACGCCGACGTACGGGTGCTGTCCGTCGTACCGCAGGGCCTGAAGAGCGAGGTCACCGTCCTGCTGGACGGGGCCGAGCTGACCTTCGCGGTCTCCGTCCCCGGCCGCCACTACGCGCACAACGCCGTCGCCGCGCTGGCCGCGGGCGTGGCCCTCGGGGTCCCGGCCGCGGACCTCGCACCCGCCCTGGCCGCGTACACCGGTGTGAAGCGGCGCCTCCAGCTCAAGGGCGAGGCGGCCGGCGTCCAGGTGATCGACTCCTACGCCCACCACCCGACCGAGATGACCGCCGACCTGGAGGCGATGCGCGGCGCCGCCGGTGACAGCCGCATCCTCGTCGTCTTCCAGCCGCACCTGTTCTCCCGCACCCAGGAGCTGGGCAAGGAGATGGGCGACGCGCTGGCCCTCGCGGACGCCTCGGTCGTCCTCGACATCTACCCGGCCCGCGAGGACCCGATCCCCGGGATCACCAGCGAGCTGATCATCGAGGCGGCGCGGGCCGCGGGCGCCGACGTCACCGCCGTGCACGACAAGGACGAGGTGCCCGCCGTGATCGCGGGAATGTCCAAGCCGGGCGATCTGGTTCTCACCATGGGCGCGGGCGACGTGACCGACCTGGGCCCGAGGATCCTGGAACGCCTGGCGAAGTGAGGGGCTGAGAGTCATGTCGTACGACGTAGAGAAGCCGGACGAGCAGTGGCGGGCGGAGCTGACCCCGGCCGAGTACGCCGTGCTGCGTCAGGCGGCGACCGAGCCGGCCTTCACCGGTGAGTACACCGACACCAAGACCAAGGGTGTCTACTCCTGTCGCGCCTGTGGCGCCGAACTGTTCACCTCCACCACGAAGTTCGAGTCGCACTGCGGTTGGCCGTCCTTCTACGACCCGAAGGACACCGACGCCGTCGAACTGATCGAGGACCGCACCCACGGCATGGTCCGCACCGAGGTGCGCTGCGCCCGCTGCGGCTCGCACCTCGGCCACGTCTTCGAGGGCGAGGGGTACGCCACCCCGACCGACCAGCGGTACTGCATCAACTCGATCTCGCTGCGGCTGACCGAGGACGGGAGCTGACAGCGGAAGCGGCAAGGGGAGCCGGGCCGGGCGCGCGTGGTGGGTGCGCCCGGCCCGGTGCCGTTTGAGATTCTGTGAGGGTGTCGGGTGTCGCGCGATGGTTCCGGTCCCGTAGGGGACCCGCGTCCGCCGACGGCCCGGGCCGATCGCTCCGGTTGCTGCGGACGGTGGCGGCGGGAATCGGCACGACGCTCGACGAGCCCACGACCTGCACGGAACTGACCCGGGCGGTGGTGCGGATCGTCGGCGGTGGCGCGGCCGTGATGCGGCGGGTCGGGGATGCCGTCTCCGGCTACGAGTCGATCACCGGCGCCCCCGACCTGCTGCCCGACGCCCGCTGGGCGACGGCGGTGGCCCGGGACGCGGGGAACCCGACGGCCGACCGCTGGGCGGACCCCTGGCTGTCCCGCCCGGTCGCCGGCCGCACCCGTCCGGCCCTGTGCGTGCCTCTGACGAGCGGGTCCGAGCAGTACGGCGTCCTGGTGTGCGCCCGTGCGGGCATCGACTTCGCCCGCGCGGAGGCCGAGCTGCTGGCCCTCCTCGCCGAACGCGCCGCCTCCCACATCCGGCACGCCCGGGAGTACGAGCAGGTCAACCGCACCGCGGGCGACCTGCAGCGCGCCCTGCTGTCCGAGCCGGGCCGCCCGCACCCGAACCTGGACGTGGCGATCCGCTACCTCCCGGCCGGCGGGCGGGTGCTGGTCGGCGGCGACTGGTGCGAGACCGTACGGCTGCACTTCGGGCGCACCCTGCTCGTCGTCGGCGATGTGATGGGCCACGGCCTCGAGGCCGCCGTCGACATGAACGCCTACCGCTCCTCCCTCCGCTACATCGCCTCCTCCGAGCTGCCTCCGCACCGGGTGCTGCGCCAGCTGGACGACATCGCCGCCACCGAGGCGGACCGCAGACCCGCTACGTGCCTGCTGGTGCGCGTCGACCCGAGCCGCAGCCAGGTCACCCTGGCCAGCGCCGGACACCTCCCGCCCGCGCTGATCACCCGGGCCGGCCGGACCTCCCTCCTGCCGGTCCCCGTGGGCCCGCCCCTGGGCACCGGCTTCGGCGGCTACGAGTCGGCCACCCACCGGATCGAACCCGACGAGGCCCTGATCCTCTTCACCGACGGCCTCGTCGAACACCGTGGCGAGGACATCGACCGCTCCCTGCACCGCCTGGCCGCCCTCCACTTCAGCCCGGCCGTCGGGGTCGACGCCCTCCTGGAATCCATCCTCACCCGCCTCGACGCCCGCCACGCCGAGGACGACGTCGCGGTCCTGGCGGCCCGCCCGCACCCCCGGCAGGGCCCGCTCGAACCGGAGCAGGGCGAGGCGGGTATGGGGGTGGCCTGACCTCTTTGCCGCAGGGCTCTCGTCGGACACCGCCCCACGCGCCGAGGACGATCGGCACCGGGCACAAGGCGTGCGGGTGCTGACCCCGATCGGTGCCCGGGCCGCCGTATCACGGCGTTCGACGACCCCGCGCCGGTCGGGACGTGTGGGCTCGCGCCCGCGCTCACCGGCCGTTGAGCCGGCGCAGCGTCAGGGTGAACACGGTCGTGCCCTCCGGGCCGTCGGTCAGCGCGATGGTGCCGCCGTGCGCCTGCACCAGTGCCCGTGCCACCGAGAGGCCGAGGCCGCTGCCGCCGCGGTCGCGGCTGCGGGCCTTGTCGACGCGGTAGAAGCGGTCGAAGACCTGGGACCGGTCGGCGGGCGGGATGCCGGGGCCCCGGTCGGCGACGCTCACGGAGGCCGACTCGGGCGTGACGGTGACGGTGACGGAGACCGGTGTGCCCGTGGGCGTGTGCACCGCCGCGTTGGTGAGGAGGTTGTCCAGGACCTGGCGGATGCGGACCGGGTCGAGGCGGAGCGGGACCGGGTCCGGGCCGGTCGTCACCGTCAGGGGGTGGCCGGTGTGGGCCGCGCGGAAGGCGTCGGCGGCCTCCCGCACCAGCTCGGTCAGGTCGGTGTCCTCCAGCCGCAGCGGGGCCTCCACCTCGGCCGCGTCCAGGCGGGCGAGCAGCAGCAGGTCGTCGAGGAGGACGCCCATCCGGGCCGCCTCGGCGCGCAGCCGGGCCAGGTGCTTGTCGCGTTCCTCGGGGCGGTTGGCGGCCGCGTACTGGAAGAGGTCGGCGTAGCCGCGTACCGACATCAGCGGGGTGCGCAGCTCGTGCGAGGCGTCCGCGACGAACCGGCGCAGCCGCTGCTCGGCCTCGGCGCGGACGGCGAGGGAGTGGTCGATGTGTTCCAGCATCGTGTTGAACGCGGTGCGCAGTTCCTCGACCTCGGGGCCGCCGCCCTGCTTGGCCGCGCGCAGCGGCAGCCGGGCCGCCGACTCGGTCAGGTTGTGCGAGGCGATGCCGTGCGCGGTGTGCGCCATGTCGCTCAGCGGCTCCAGGCCGTTGCGCAGCAGGCGGCGGCCGAACACCACCAGCGCCAGCAGGGCCAGCCCGAAGGCCACCACCTGGACCGTGACCAGCTGTCGTAGCGTGTCGTCGATGCTGTCCATCGGCGCCCCGCTGACCAGCACCACCCCGGGCTCGACCTCGCACCCGCGCAGCCGGTACTGGCCCTCCCCGGTCAGGTCCTTGGTGCGCAGCACCTCGGTGCCCGCGGCGACCTGGGCCTTCGCCACCGAGGTGAGGTCGCCGATGTCCGCGGGCAGGTCACTGCTCTCCTCGGGCTTGCGCAGCACCGGGGTGCCGTGCGAGACGTCGTACACGGCGTAGTACCAGCGGTAGTACTTCTTGCCCTGGAGGGTGCCGTTCTGCTCGATGCTCTTCGACTGGGCGGTCTGGGCGAGCCCGAGCTGGTCGTCGAGCTGGGCCGAGAGATAGTCCCGCATGTAGGTGGTCAGGGCCGTGCCGACGACCGCGAACACCACCAGGGCCAGCGCCCCCAGTCCCAGCGCGAGGCGGGTGCCCAGGCGCATGCTCCGGTACGAGCGCAGCAGCCGGCCGATCACTCCGCGGCCTGCTGCCGAATGACGTACCCGAAGCCGCGCACGGTGTGGATCAACGGCTCCCCGCCGGTCTCGTCCATCTTGCGGCGCAGCCGGCTGACCACCAGCTCGACGACGTTGGAGCGGCCGCCGAAGCCGTACTCCCACACATGGTCGAGGATCTGCGCCTTGGTCAGCACGGTCGGCGACTTGCGCATCAGATAGCGCAGCACCTCGAACTCGGTGGGGGTCAGGGAGAGCATCCGGTCGGCGCGGCGGACCTCGCGGGTGTCCTCGTCCATCGTCAGATCGGCGACCCGGAGCACCGAGCGCTGGAAGCCGGGGCCGGCGCTGCGCCGCAGCACGGTCCGCAGCCGGGCCATCAGCTCCTCCACGGCGAACGGCTTGACCAGGTAGTCGTCCCCGCCCCGGGTCAGCCCCGCGACCCGGTCGGCGACCCCGTCGCGGGCCGTGAGGAACACCACCGGCACCATCGTCCCGGAGTGCCGCAGCCGGTCGAGCACCCCGAAGCCGTCCAGGTCCGGCAGCATCAGGTCGAGTACGACGATGTCCGGCCGGAAGTCGGCCGCCCGGGCCAGCGCGTCCTCACCCGAATACGCGGTGACCGCGTCCCAGCCCTCGTACCGCGCGACCGTCGCGACCAGGTCGGCGATCGGCGGGTCGTCGTCCACGACGAGGAGTCGTACTTTTTCCACCCGCTCATATTGCGCCCCCCGGCCGTGGACGCCAGACCCGTGCCCACACAGAGAACACATCGATAACCAGTTGAAAGCACACCGACAGGAAAACGACAGCAGTCGCGGGTGAAGCTCGACTCCCAGGACCCGATCAAGGAGCTGCCGACCCGTGACGACCGTCCAATCACCCTCTGCGCCCCCCACGGCGATACGCCCCAGGGTGGTGGCCCGCACGGGCCTGTACGCCGTGCTCGCTGTGAACGCGGCCGTGGTCGCCTACTTCTTCGCCCAGGCCGGTTTCGCCTCCAACGCGCTGATCGTCATCGGCCGCCTCTTCGGCCTGTACGGCGCCCTCGTCATGGCCTTCCAGCTGGTGCTGGTGGCCCGGCTGCCCTGGCTGGACCGCCGGATCGGCATGGACCGGCTGACCTCCTGGCACCGCTGGACCGGCTTCGCCCTGCTGTGGACGCTGCTCGCGCACGCCGTCTTCATCAGCTTCGGCTACGCCGACGGCGCGGGCGTCGGCCCGGTCACCGAGATCGTCGACCTCGCGGAGACCACGGAAGGCGTGCTCCGGGCCGTGGTCGCGCTCGGCGTCATCCTCGTGGTCGGCGCCGTCTCGGCCCGCTACGCCCGCCGCCGGCTCGCCTACGAGACCTGGCACTTCATCCACCTGTACACGTACGTGGCCGTGGTGCTCGCCTTCAGCCACCAGGTCGCGGTCGGTACGACCTTCACGTCGTCGTCCGCCGCGACGGCGTACTGGTACGCGGTGTGGGCTGTCGCGCTCGGCTCGGTGGCCCTCGGCCGTCTGGTGCTGCCGCTGTGGCGCAACTACCGCCACCAGTTCCGGGTCTCCGCCGTCGTCCCGGAGTCGGACAACGTGGTCTCGGTGTACGTCACCGGCCGCGACCTTGACCGGCTCGGCGCACAGGCCGGCCAGTTCTTCCTGTGGCGGTTCCTGACCAAGGACCGCTGGTGGCAGGCGAACCCGTTCTCCCTCTCCGCCGCCCCCGACGGCCGCACCCTGCGCCTGACCGCCAAGGCGGCCGGTGACGGCAGCGCCGGCCTGCGGCACCTGAAGGCCGGCACCCGGGTCTTCGCCGAGGGCCCCTACGGCGCCTTCACCACCCTGCACCGGCAGAAGCCCGAGGCCCTGCTCATCGCGGGCGGGGTCGGTGTCACCCCGATCCGCGCCCTCCTGGAGGACCTCGAAGGCCACGCGATCGTCATCTACCGCGTCGCCGCCGATCGGGACGCCGTCCTCTACGACGAGCTGCGCGACCTCGCCGTCGCCAAGGGCGCCGAACTCCACCTGGTCACCGGCCCGCCCGTCCCCGACCGGCTGGCCCCGGGCGAGCTGAGCCGGCTGGTGCCGGACATCGCCGACCGGGACGTCTTCCTCTGCGGGCCGCCCCCGATGATGAACGCGGTGCTGCGCAGCCTGGGAGACCTGGGCGTGCCCAAGCCGCAGATCCACTTCGAGCGTTTCAGCCTGGCGGGATGAGAGAGACACCGTGAAGCGAGCCATACCTGTCGTCGCCCTGAGCATCGCGGGCCTCATCCCCGTCTGGCGCTACGAGCCGTCCATCGGCGGTACGACCACCTCCACCGCCGAGCCGACTCCCTCGGCCTCCTCCGCCGCCACGTCCGGCACGGTCGTCAAGGGCACGACCATCGACACCGAGAAGGGGCCGGTGCAGGTCCAGGTGGCCTTCGACGGCGACAAGATCACCGCCGTGAAGATGCTGCAGCAGCCGAACCATCCGCAGACGACGGCCGCGGTGCCGGTGCTGATCTCGGAGACGCTGAAGGCGCAGAGCGCGGACATCGACACGGTCTCGGGCGCGACGATCACCAGCGACGCGTACAAGAAGTCCCTGCAGGCAGCGATCGACGACAACACCGCGTCGTCCTCCGCGTCGCCCTCGCCGTCCGCCTCCGCATCGTCCGCCTCCGCCTCGAAGGTGGTCGCCGGTTCGACGGTCGACACCGAGAAGGGGCCGGTGCAGGTCCAGGTGGCCTTCGACGGCGACAAGATCACCGCGGTGAAGATGCTGCAGCAGCCGAATCATCCGCAGACGACGGCCGCGGTGCCGGTGCTGATCTCGGAGACGCTGAAGGCGCAGAGCGCGGACATCGACAGCGTCTCCGGTGCGACGATCACCAGCGACGGCTACAAGGAGTCCCTCCAGGCCGCGATCGACGCGAAGGGCTGACCATGCACCGAGTCGAACACGTCATGGGCTTCCCGGTCTCGCTGCGGGTGGACGACGAGGGGGACTTCGCGGCGGCCGCGGACGCCGTCTTCGCCTGGCTGCGGGAGGTCGACGCGCGGTTCAGCCCCTTCCGGGCGGACAGCGAGGTCTCCCGGCTGGACCGGGGCGAACTCTCCGCGGCCGAGGTGAGCCCGGACCTCGCCGAGGTGCTCGCGCTGTGCGAGGAGTACCGGCTGGCGACCGGCGGCGCGTTCGACGTACGGCTGCCGGGGCGGGGTCTCGACCCGTGCGCGGTGGTCAAGGGCTGGTCGGTGCAGCGGGCGGCGGAGCTGCTGTCGGCGGCCGGGGCGAAGCGGTTCTGCCTGAACGCCGGGGGAGACGTGGTCGCGGCCGGCGGGCCCTGGCGGGTGGGGGTGCGCCACCCCGAGCACGCCGATCAGCTGTGCCTGGTGCTGGAGATCACGGACGGGGCGGTGGCCACCTCCGGGCGCTACGAGCGCGGCGACCACATCGTCGACGGCCGCACGGGCCGTCCGGCCACCGGTCTGCTCAGCGTCACCGTGGTCGCCCCGACGCTGACGGAGGCCGACTCCGCGGCGACGGCCGCCTTCGCGATGGGCACGGACGGTGCCGCGTGGGCGGCGAGCCGTCCGGGCTGCGAGGTGTTCGTGGTGGACACGGACCGGGCCGTGCTGCGGACGCCGGGGCTGCCGGTCGCCGCCTGACCCCGGACACGACACGAGAAGGCGGGCCGCGCCTGGCGGCCCGCCTTCTCTGTCGGGGTGGGGATCAGCTCACGTCGGAGGCGTCCAGGCGGTACAGGCCGCTGTAGGCGCTCACGGCCGTGCCGTGCTTCTTCACCCAGGTCGCGATCTCGGTGTTGGTGCCCTGGCCGCCGTCGCTGCTGACCACGATGTAGTGCAGCTTGCCGGACTTCACCAGGCTCTTGAGCTTGGCGAGGGTCATCGCGTTGTCGCTGCCGGACCAGCCGCCCATGGAGATGACGGGCTGACCGGACTCCAGGATGATCGAGGAGGCCGTCTGGTCGGTGGCCACCGCCACCAGCCAGGTGGCGCCGTCCTGGTGCTTCTTCAGGTACGTGATCATCGCCGAGCTGACCTGGCCGCCGCCCATGCCTCCGGCGGTACGGCCGGACTGCGACTCGCTGCTGGAGCTGGAGCTGGACTCGGTGCCGGTGCTTCCCGTCCCGGTCGGCGGCTGTCCCATGGACTGCCCGCCGGAGCTTCCGGTGCCGCTCGGGGCGGTGCCGCTCTTGCTCCCGCTCGGGGCGCTGCCGCTGGGGCGCTGGCCACCGCCGCCGCCCATCCCGCCCATGCCACCGCCGGTGCTGGGTCCGGCCGTCGGGTTGGTGCCGTTGGTGCTCGCGGTCGTGGCCGCCGAGACGGAGTAGGCGGCCGGTCCGGCCAGCAGGGCGACGATCGCCGCCAACGCCGCGAAGCCGATCAGCTTCTGCCGCTTCATGAACCGCCCGACCAGTAGCCCGGTCACCGCGAGCGCACCGCCCAGTCCGGCCGCCACCTCGGCGACGGTGTACACCGTGCCGGAGCCCGAGACCCGCTGGAGCAGGACGACCGCCCACACCGCACTGACCGCGACGGCGGCCGGGAGCACCCAGCCCCTCCCCCACGCTCGAATGCGCTCGCGCGGGGGGACCCCCATGGCGGCGGAGCCTTCCCGGAAGGCCTTGTAGAGCATGACCCCGCCCGCGCCGGCCAGGGCGGCGATCCCCGGCGCCATGGCGGTGACGTAGTAGGGGTGGAAGGTGCCCTCGGCGAGGGAGAAGGTCAGGAAGTGCAGGACGAACCAGCCGCCCCAGAGCATCAGCGCCGCGCGCCTGGCGTCGGTGCGCGGTGCCCGGCCGCGCAGGACCAGGCCGCCGACGAGGGCGATCGCGGCGAACGGGATCAGCCAGGAGATCTGGCCGCCCATGATGTCGTTGAACATCCGGTACAGACCCGAACTGCCGCCGAAGCTGGCGCCGTTGCCCGCCGAGCCCACCGAGGAGCTCGCCCCGAAGATCCGGCCGAAGCCGTTGTAGCCGATGACCAGGTCCCAGACCGTGTTGTCGGTGGAGCCGCCGATGTACGGCCGCGAGGAGGCGGGGATCAGGTCGACGATCACCATCCACCAGGCGCTGCTCACGACGAGGGCGACCGTGCCGACGGCGAGGTTGCGGACGCGCCTGCCCAGCGACAGGTTCGTGGCCCACAGATAGACCAGGAAGAACGCGGGCAGCACGACGTACGCCTGCATCATCTTGGTGTTGAACGCGAAGCCGATCGCGACCGCCGACCAGACCAGCGGCATCAACCTGCCCGTGCGCACGGCCTTCAGCAGGGCGGCCGCGCCGAGCAGCATCAGGAAGACCAGGATCGGGTCCGGGTTGGTGTCCCGGTTGATGGCGACGGTGATCGGGGTGAGCGTCAGCACCAGCGCGGCGATCGTGCCCGCCACGACTCCGAAGTCCCGCTTGACCAGGCGGTACAGCAGGCCGACCGAGCCGACCCCCACCGCGACCATCGGCAGCATCAACTGCCAGGTGCCGTAGCCGAAGGCGCGGGCGGACAGGCCCATCACCCACAGGGCGAACGGGGGTTTGTCGACGGTGATGAAGCTGCCGGAGTCCAGGGCACCGAAGAAGAACGCCTTCCAGCTCTTGGTGCCGGAGTAGACCGCCGCGTCGTAGAAGGTGTTGCCGGTGATCGAGGAGAGGTTCCAGGCGTACAGGGCGGTCGCCAGGAGCAGGATCGCCCAGAGGGCCGGGCGGGCCCAGCGCGGGTCCTCGGGGGCGCCCAG
This sequence comes from Streptomyces sp. NPDC007901, assembly GCF_042959465.1. Taxonomy (NCBI): domain Bacteria; kingdom Bacillati; phylum Actinomycetota; class Actinomycetes; order Kitasatosporales; family Streptomycetaceae; genus Streptomyces; species Streptomyces sp. NPDC007901. The sequence goes on from NZ_JBIBKW010000016.1 coordinate 97,460, forward strand.
GAACAGCCCTCTGGCCCGGGAGACCGGCGGGGTGGCGGCCCGGTCCCGGCCTTCCTGGACCGGGGCGGGCGGCGGGGTGAGGGTCGTCATGACGCGTACTCCATGGGCTCGACGGCGGTGGCTGCCGCGGTGGGCAGGGCCGTGACGTTCTGGGGGACGGTGGTGCGGCGGGGTACGGCGTGGACGCGGGTGCGGCCGGTGACAGTGGCCCGGAACATGCGGGCCATGCCCAAGAGGTCGTCGACGGCGGTGCGGACGATGTCGACCCGGCTGTCGGGGTCGTCGACCCAGTCGACCGGGACCTCGTGGACGCGCAGCGTGTTGCGCTGGGCGAGCACGAGCAGTTCGGTGTCGAAGAACCAGGCGGTGTCCTCGATGTGCGGGGCGAGGGCGCGGAACACCTCGGTGCGCACGGCCTTGAAGCCGCACTGCGCGTCCGAGGTGGGGGTCCCCCCGCTCGAGCGAAGCCGAGAGTGGGGGAGGGCCCCGAGCCCGGCCTTGAGCAGCAGGTTGTAGGAGCGCGAGATGAACTCCCGCTTCGGGCCGCGTACGACGGCCGACTGCCGGTGCAGCCGGCTGCCGACGGCGAGGTCGCTGTGCCCGGAGAGCAGGGGCGCGACCAGCGGCAGGAAGCCTTCGAGCCCGGTCGACAGATCGACGTCCATGTAGGCGACGACATCGGCCGTGGACCGGCTCCACACGTGCTTCAGGGCGCGGCCCCGGCCCTTCTGCTCAAGGCGCCGCGCGTGGACGTGCGGCAGGCGCAGGGTCAGGCCGGTCGCCACGGTCCAGGTGGCGTCGGTGCTCGCGTTGTCCGCGATCGTGATGCGGAACGGGAACGGGAAGGACTCTTCGAGGTATGCGTGGAGACGGCCGATGCTGTCGGCGAGGACATGGGCCTCGTTGTAGACCGGCACCACGATCTCGACCGACCGGCGCCGGACGCCTCCCGCGTTCGTTTCGTTCATGACCCCGACGATCGGGGCGTCGTCTGGGGCGGTCCTGAGGCTTCACTGAGCGAAGAATGAGAATCAGGGAACTCACAGGTACCGCACAGTGGACACCGGCAGGTCACAGACTGAAGACGACCAGTCAGTCGCCAAAGTACTGAAACACTCGCGGTTTAAACTCTGTCCGCAACGGCCTGTACCACGGCGACCGTGGTCGAAAACTGGGCACTCTCTGCCAAACCCGAAGGGTATTCGGCGTTTTGATACGGATAGATTCAGTCACCAAGCGGTACCCGGACGGTACGGTCGCCGTCGACCGACTCTCCCTGGAGATACCGGATCGCTCGATCACCGTCTTCGTCGGCCCCTCGGGCTGCGGCAAGACGACGACCCTGCGGATGATCAACCGCATGGTCGAACCGAGCGAGGGCCGCATCCTCCTCGACGGCGCCGACATCCAGGCACAGCCGGTCAACACCCTGCGCCGGTCCATGGGTTACGTCATCCAGAACGCCGGGCTCTTCCAGCACCGCACGATCGTCGACAACATCGCCACCGTGCCCCGGCTGCTCGGCTGGAGCAAGCAGAAGGCGCGCGCCCGGGCGGCCGAGCTGATGGAGCGGGTCGGGCTCGACTCCGCACTCGCCAAGCGCTACCCCTACCAGCTCTCCGGCGGCCAGCAGCAGCGCGTCGGCGTGGCCCGGGCGCTCGCCGCCGACCCGCCGGTGCTCCTGATGGACGAGCCGTTCTCCGCCGTCGACCCCGTCGTCCGCAAGGGACTCCAGGACGAACTCCTGCGCATCCAGGACGAGTTGGGCAAGACGATCGTCTTCGTCACCCATGACATCGACGAGGCGATCAAGCTCGGCACGATGGTCGCCGTGATGCGCACCGGCGGCCACCTCGCCCAGTTCGCCCCGCCCGCCGAGCTGCTCACCGACCCCGCCGACGCCTTCGTCGAGGACTTCCTCGGCGCCGACCGGGGCATCCGCCGGCTCTCCTTCTTCCCGTCCTCCGGGCTTGAGTTGCAGCGGGCCCCGATCGTCCCGATCGACGCCGACGCCACGAAGCTCGACGCCCGCACCTCGGTGGACGCCCCCTACCTCCTCGTCACCGACCTGGACGGCAGGCCGCTCGGCTGGGGCGAGCCGCGCGCGCTCACCGCTGGCTCGATCGACCCGGCACAACTGCTCACCTACGGACGGCCCTTCGTGCCCGGCAAGGACTCGCTGCGCGCCGCCCTCGACGGCTCGGTGCTCTCGCCGACCGGCTGGGCGGTGGCCGTGGACGGCGAGGGCCGCGCGGTCGGCGTCGTCTCGCAGCAGGTCATCGGCGCCGCGATCCGCACCGCCCACGCCGAGGGCCACGACAACGCGAAGGTCGGGGGATGAGCGGCTTCTTCGACATCCCCAGCGACCTCCAGAACACCTACTTCGGACTGATCGGCCTCCACCTCCGCGAGGCCCTCATCCCGGTGCTGGCCGGTCTGCTGGTGTCGCTGCCCATCGCCCAGCTCTGCGTCCGCTTCCGCTGGCTGTACCCGCCGGTCCTCGGCGTGACCACGATCCTCTACGCCATCCCCTCCCTGGCCTTCTTCGTCGTCCTCATCGACTACACGGGCCAGACCGAGACGACGGTGATGATCCCGCTCGCGGTGTACAGCCTGGTGGTCCTGGTCCCGGCCATTGTGGACGGCGTCCGCTCGGTCCCGGCGGAGACCCTCGCCGCCGCGACCGCGATGGGTCTCGGCCCCGTACGCCGTTACTTCCAGGTCCAGTTGCCGATCGCCGTCCCCGCGATCATCGCGGGCCTGCGCGTCGCCACCGTCTCCAGCATCTCCCTGGTCAGCGTCGGCATGCTGATCGGCAACCAGGGCGCCCTCGGCAACCTGCTCAACGACGCCAACATCTACCACCGCCCCGAGCTGGCCGTGAACTCGGTCGTGACCACCGCCGTGCTGGCGATCCTGGCCGACGCAATCCTCGTTCTCGTACGCCGTGTGCTGACTCCCTGGATGCCGAAGGAGAGCACCCGGTGAACGTCCTCAACTTCGTCCACGCCTTCTTCAGCGACAGCTCCCACTGGCACGGCTACGACGGCATCCCCACCCGGCTCTGGGAGCACATCCAGTACTCGCTGGAGGCGCTCGCCTACGCGGCCGCCATCGGCCTGCCGATCGGCCTGGTCACCGGCCACTACGGCCGGGGCGGCAACACCCTCGCCCTGATCGCCACGGCCGGCCGGGCCCTGCCCAGTTTCGGTCTGCTGGTCCTGATGTTCATCTGGCTCGGCTTCGGCATGCTGCCGGTGATGATCCCGCTGGTGATCCTCGCGGTGCCGCCGATCCTGGTCACGACCTACGAGGCGATGCGCTCGGTCGACCCGTCCCCGGTGGACGCGGCGCGGGGCATGGGCATGCCCGAGTCACGCGTCCTCTTCCAGGTCGAACTCCCGGTCGCCCTTCCGCTGATCCTCAGCGGCCTGCGCTCGGCGTCCATCCAGATCGTCTCCACCGCGACCATCGCGGCCTACGTCAGCCTGGGCGGCCTCGGCCGCTACATCATCGACGGCCTCTACCAGAAGAACTACGAGAAGGTCGTCGGCGGCGCCACCCTGGTGGCGGCGATGGCCCTGGCGACGCTGGGGATCTTCTGGGCGGTACAGAGACTGACAGTCTCTCCCGGCGTCCGGCGGAGCAACTGACTCAGGAGCGCGGGGCTGTATCAATATGCGGCTCCGCCGCGTGGGCGCGACCAGCCCCACGCGGCGGGCCGTTCCCCGCCCGCCGCACTACCCCCCACTACGCGCCAACGCCAGTTCCAGCACCACCAGCAGCGCGTCCCGCACAGAACCCCGGTCCCGCGCGTCGAAGACGACCAGCGGCGTCGCCTCGGCGACGTCCAGCGCCCACCGCACCTCGTCCAGCGTGTGCTCGACCTTCCCGTCGAACGCGTTGATGGCGACGGCGAACGGGATGCCCTTGTGCTCGAAGTAGTCGACCGCGGCGTAGCAGTCGTCCAGGCGACGCGTGTCAACGATCACCAGACCGCCGAGCGCGCCCTCGACGATGTCGTCCCACATGAAGCCGAAGCGTTCCTGCCCCGGCGTGCCGAACAGGTACAGCTTCAGCGTCGGGTCGATGGTGATGCAGCCGAAGTCCATCGCCACGGTCGTGGTCGTCTTGCGCGGAGTGAGCGAGAGGTCGTCCACACCCGCCGCGACCTCGGTGATCGACGCCTCGGTGGTCAGTGGCTCGATCTCCGAGATCGAGCCGACGGCGGTGGTCTTGCCCACGCCGAAACCGCCCGCGATGACCATCTTCACCGGCAGCGGCGGCCGTACGGCCGTACGCCCGGCGCCCCGGGTCAGCGAGTCAGTCGGTGTCACGGAGTACCCCTCGGGAGTCTGGGATGGCCCGCAGGCCGTCGATAACCCTGCGCAGGACGGACGAGTCGTGGGTGGCCTCGAAGTCGGGCACATGCACGGACAGCTGTCCGGCCTCGCGCAGGTCTTCGGCCAGCACCCGGACCACGTTCAGGTGCAGCCGCAGCCGCGCCGCCAGTTCCGCGAGCGACTGCGGAATCCGGCACGCGGCGACGATGTCGTGCTGCTCGAAGGAGAGCCGGGCGAGGGCGGCGAGCCCGGCGGCGGTGGCCACCACCTGGGTCTCGACGGGCATCGCCGGTCCGGAGGCGCTGTCCGCCACCCGGCCGGCGGTGACCAGGAACGGCCGTACGGCGGGGGCTGGGCCGACCGGGTCCGGGCCCGGGGGCGGGGTGCCGTCCGCCATGGCTGTGTCTTCCTCTCTCGACCGGCGGTCCCGGTCAGCGCGTCTGTGGGACGCCGACGCTGTTCTTCAGTTCCAGCACGAGCTGCGGGCTGAGTGCGGAACCGGCACGGTTGGCGAACAGCGTCATCTCGTAGGCGATGTTGCCGAGCTTGGCCTCGTTGTCGGCGACCACGCCGAGCACGGCGCCGCTGCCGATCGCGGAGACGATGACATGGCCGCCCTCCAGGTCGATGATGACCTTGTTGAGGCCGCCCAGGCCGTAGTTGCCGGAGGCTCCGGCGGCCAGGCTGGTGATGCCGGAGACGATCGCGGCCAGTCGCTCGGAGTGGGCGCGTTCGCGCAGCTCCGAGACCGCGATCAGCAGACCGTCGGAGGACACGGCGATCGCGTCGACCACGCCTGCGGTCTCGGTGGCGAAGCGGTTCAGCAGCCAGGTGAAGTCGGCTGCGGCCGCCTGCAGGTCGGTCGGCGTGACGCCGCCCGTCGGGGTGTCACCTGTCGACGTGCTCACTGCTCGGCTCCTTCCGGAAGGTGGTTCTGGTCCCGCGGGGGGTTCTGGGGGTCGATGCGCGGCCGGGGCCGCTCGTGGCTTCCGGTCTCGCTGTCGCGCCGGGCGCGCTCCACCGCCGCCTCGAACTCGTCCAGCGCGTCCCGTTCGGCCTCGGCGTCGCGGGTGCGCGCCGGCTGGGAGAGCGTCTGGGCGGCGCCGACGGTGGTGCGGAGAGTCGCACCGCGTACCCGGCGGCGCAGCTGCCGGGTCCCGTCGGCGGAGTCGGCGTCCGGGGGCTCGCCGGAGCGGGCGGATGGGATCAGCTGGGCCGCCGCGTCGGACGCGGGCGCGGTCTCGGCGGCCGGCTCGCGGCGCGGCAGCCGGCGGGGGAGCGGACCGTCGGGCTCGTCGGCGGGCTGCGCCGTGGCGGCCCAGGTCGGCCCGGTCCGGCCGACCTGCTCGGCGGGTGCCGCCGGGGCCGCCGGTGCCGTCGGCTCCGCGGCGAGCGGGGTGCCGGCGGTGTCGGCCACCGCGCTCATCGTCAGCAACAGCGTGCTGGGCAGGGTCACTTCGGCGGTGACACCGCCGCCCGGGGTCCGGGTCAGCTCGACGCTGATCTCCCAGCGCCGGGCCAGCGCACCGACCACGAAGAGGCCGAGCACCTTGGTCGGCACCAGGTCGAGGCGCTCACGGCGGATCAGCCGCTGGTTCTCCTCGACCAGCCGCTCGGCGCTCATGCCGAGGCCGTGGTCGGTGACAACGATGTGCGCGCCCTGGTCGCTGGAGCGGACGGTCACCTCGACGGGGCTGCCCGCCGGGGAGAACGACACCGCGTTCTCCAGGAGTTCGGCCACCATCAGCGTGAGGTCGCCGATGATGTCCGGCTCGATCATGGCGTCCGTGCCGGCGTACAGCCGTACCCGCTGATAGCCCTCGATCTGGCCGAGCGCGGCCCGGACCACGTTGGACACCGGGGTCGGGCCGGCCGCGAGGACGGTCTCGCGGATGCCGGCCAGCAGCATCAGGCTGTCGGCGTTGCGGCGCAGACGGACGGCGATGTGGTCGATGGAGTAGAGGCGTTCCAGGAGCGCCGGGTCGGTCTCGGCGCGCTCCACCGCGTCGATGAACGCGAGCTGGCGGGTGGTCAGGTTGCTGACGCGGCGGCCGACGTTGCCGAACATCTCGGCGGTGTTGCGGCGGCTGAGCACCTGGCGTTCGAGCAGGGCCGCGGCCGTGGTCTGCACCTGGTTGAACGCCTCGGCCAGGTCACCGATCTCGTCGCGGGCGGTGACCGGCATGTCCCGCAGCCGGGGCGGGCCGGAGTCCTCGGCGTCGTCGTCGGCGACGCGGGCGAGTTCGCGGTTCGCGACCTCGGCGACCTCGTGCGCGACCCCGGTCAGGGCCTGCACGGGGCGGATCACGGAGCGGCGCACCAGCACCGACAGGGCGAACCAGAGGACGAAGCCGAGCAGTGAGCCGTTCAGCAGCCAGATCGCGTGCCACCGCGCGGAGTCGGCGGCCGAGTCCGCGCGGTCGGCGATCTGGCCGATGAGCGAGGTGGTGATGGTCAGCCGGGCGGTGGCCTGGTCGAGATAGGCCGGGTAGTCGGTCAGCGCGTCCTTGACGGCCAGCCGGATCTGCTCCTGGTTGCCGGACTGCAGCTTGGTCGGGTCGATCTGCAGCTCGGCGTAGGACTCGGCGATGGTGCTCTGCGCCTTGGTGTGCTCGACGTCGGCGAGCTGCCGGGCCTGGCCCTCGGTGGCGAACCGGCTGAAGCGGTCGGCCTGGTGCTGGTAGAGGTCGTAGGCGCCGACCGCGTTGGTGAACTCGATCAGCGCGTTGGTGTCCCCGGTGGTCGCCGCGAGCACGTTGGTCTCGAAGGCGCCGTGGGCGGCGTCCGCGCGCAGCAGCGAGTCCAGCAGGTTGCCGGTGAAGGTGGAGGCGAGGTTGGTGTTGCGGTCCAGTCCGAGGCCGTCGATCAGGTCGTTGGCCGCGTTGGCGTACGCCGGGTCGATGTTGTCGGCCGGCAGATAGGACTGCTCGACGGAGTCGCGCAGGCTGGACAGGCCCTCGACCTGCCGGAGCGCGGCCGCCTCCGTGTCCGGCAGCCGGTCGTCGAAGGCGTGGCGGACCGTCTCCACCTGGGAGTCCACCGCCTCCTGGGCCGTGCGGTAGGCCTTCCGCGAGGGCGTGGAGTCACCGGACTCGTAACGCGCGGAGAGCAGGATCGCCTGCTGGTGCTCGGCCTCGACCTTGTCCACGAGGCGTGCCACCTGGGCGCTGTCCCGGACCATCTGCGCCGCGGAGTCCGCGCTGCTGGACTGCTGCACCAGGTCGGTGAAGACGTAGGCCAGCAGTACGGCGATGACGGCGAGCGGCACACCGACCAGCAGGTTGAGCTTGCGCCGGAAGGGCCAACGGTCGGCGAATCCCCGTATCCCGCCCCGCTCCTGGGCGGGCCGGACGGGCGCGTCCACCTGGTTCGTGGACACCGGGCCTCCTTCATGAGGGTGTCTGGTCTGGGGGGCGTCTTCACCCCGAGCTGCTGCGGAACGACACCGAGTAGCGGGCCCCGTGCACCGCTGTGACCGATATCAACTGCCGTGAGACTACAGCGTTCTCGAAGCGCGGTTCCGCTTGCTCTTTATCAAGAATCCGTTACAAAGAGACCGCGCTCCGTCCACAACTGGCCACGGATCGAAGCCAATCGGTGACCCGGAGACACTTGACTGACCGAGAACGGGCTGGATTGGATCGTCCGGAGTGGTTCGCAACACCCCCACCCTTCCCACAGCTCCCGGAACGGCAACCGTGACTTCCAACACCCTTCCCAGCAGGTCAATCCGGACATACCGAGGCGTGGCGGCCGTCGCGCTCGCCGCGACGACGGCCCTGCTGGCGGGCTGTTCCTCCTCCGACGACAGCAAGTCCGACCCGCTGTCGGACAGCAAGGCGAGTGGCGACACCGTCGTCGTCGGCTCCAACAACTTCGCCGAGAGCATCCTGATCGCGGACATCTACGGCGAGGCGCTCAAGGCCAAGGGCGTCAAGGTCACTTACAAGTCGAACATCGGCAGTCGTGAAACCACCTACGGTCTGCTCAAGAACGGTTCGATCTCGGTCCTGCCCGAGTACAACGGCGCGCTGCTCGCCTACCTCGACCCCAAGGCCGCCCCGAAGACCGTCGAGGAGACCACCCAGGCCATCGAGGCCAAGCTGGACTCCAAGCTGACGCTGCTGGACCCGGCGGACGCGCAGGACAAGGACACGGTGACGCTCAACGCGACCACCGCCGCCAAGTACAACCTCACCGAGAAGTCCTCCATAGCGGACCTGAAGACCATCGCCAAGGACCTGGTCATCGGCGCCTCGCCGGAGTTCCAGACCCGCCAGCAGGGCCTGGTCGGCCTGAAGGACGTCTACGGCCTGGAGTTCAAGTCCTTCAAGGCGCTGGACGCGGGCGGCCCGCTCACCCAGGCCGCGCTGAAGAAGAACGCCGTGCAGGCCGGCGACATCTTCAGCACGGACCCGACCATCACCAAGGAGAAGTTCGTCGTCCTGCAGGACCCGGAGAACCTCTTCGGCTTCGAGAACGTCCAGCCCCTGGTCTACAAGAGCGCCCTGAACCAGACGGCCACCGACGCCCTCAACGCCGTCTCCGCCAAGCTGGACACGGCGGCCCTGCTGGACCTGGACACCCAGGTGCAGTCGGACAACAAGGACCCGCTGGACGTCGCCCAGGCGTGGCTGAAGCAGGTCGGCCTCAGCTGACCCGTCGCCGAACCCTCTTGGACAGCAGCACCACCGACGTACCGAGACGGGTGCCCCCGCGCTCCCGTGTCGTGCTCGACGGCAACGGCCTCGGCCTGTCCGGACTCGTCCGGCTCGCCGACGCCGTGGCCGACCCGGTCGTAGCGCCCACGGCGCTCGACCGGGTCCGCCGCGCCCACGAGACCGCCGACGACCTTGCCGCGCAAGGCCGTCGGTACGGGCGCGGGACCGGCGTCGGCGCCCCGCGCTCCGTCAGCGTCGGCCCGTCCGGCGCGGCCGGCCACACCCTGCGCCTGCTGCGCAGCCACGCCGGCGGCGCCGGCCCCCTGCTGCCGCCCCGCCGGGCCCGCTGGGCCGCATGGCCGACCTCCTCGGTGCCGCCGTCCTCCCGGCCGCCCGCCGCGCCACCCCCGTCACCGAGGTCGTCATCACCGAACCCGGCGACCGTCCCACGGCCACGCCCGGCGCCCTGATCCTCGCGGTGGGCGCCCGGCCCACGGACCTCGTCGGCCGCACGCCCGGCGCCGCCGTCGCCGTACGCGAGGACCCCGCGCTCCTGGAAGCCGCCGAGAAGGCCGGCACCACCCTCCTCGTCGTCCCGCCCGGCATCCGCTGGGACGAGGTCGCCGCCGTCGTCCAGGGCGAACTCGCCCGGGCCGCCGCCGCGGCCGACGACCGCGCGCACGGCTCTACTCCCTCGCCCAGACCGTCGCCGCCCTCGCCGGCGGCCCCGTCAGCATCGAGGACACCGCCCACCGCGTCCTGGGCCGCGCCTGCCCCGAGCCGTATCTCGCCCTGCTGCGGGAGGAGGGCGTGTACCGCAGGGTCCGGTAGAGCGAGGACGTCGTCCTGGAGGGCACGGGCGCGGAACTGACCCACGACGAGAGCGTACGGAAGGCGTATCTGGGCGAGGACTGAGCATCGCCGGTCGTTCGTCCCGTGCGCTCGGCGTCGGATTCCGTCACCGATGGCCGGGTCGACGGAGGAAAACCGCGATTCCCCGCCTGAGTCCGGGGAGCGGCTCCTCGTAGCTCGCAGGCTGTCCCACGTCAGGCCCCGAGCGTGAGAGGACCGCCCACCCATGACGTCCGCAGCCGTCCGTCCGCCGGCCACCGCCACCCCCTACCGGTGGCGGTGGCCGGCCCTCGTCGCCCTGCTCCTCGCCGAGGCGATGAACCTCCTGGACGCGACGATCGTCCAGGTCGCCGCCCCCGCCGTGCACGCCGACCTCGGCGGCCCGGTCTCCGACGTCCAGTGGTTCAGCACGGCGTACACCCTCCCTTTCGCGGTCCTGCTGATCACCGGCGGACGCCTCGGCGACATCGCGGGCCGCCGCAGGCTCTTCGTCCTTGGCGTCGCCCTCTTCACCGTCGCCTCGGCCGCCTGCGCACTGGCGCCGTCCCCGGCCCTGCTGATCGCCTTCCGCGCCGTCCAGGGCGCCGCCGCGGCCGTGATCGTCCCGCAGACCATCGGACTGATCAGGGCGATGTTCACGGGCGACGAGATGTCCCGGGCGCTGGGCAGCATCGGCCCGGTGATGGGCCTCGCGGCCGTCTGCGGCCCGATCCTCGGCGGCGTCCTCACCCACGCCGACCTGTTCGGCTCCTCCTGGCGTGCCGCGTTCCTGGTGAACGTGCCGCTCGCCGTGGTCGTCCTGGCGCTGTCCCCGAAGCTCCTGGAGAACCGTGCCCCACGCCGTCCCACCCTCGCCTGGACGGGCACGGCACTCGCCGCGACCGGCACGGGCCTGCTGGTCTACCCCCTGATCGGCACCGACCTCACCGAACTGCCGCCGCACAGCTGGGCGTTGCTGGTGTCGGGCCTCCTGGTGCTGGCCGCGTTCACGCTGCACCAGCGCCGCGCGACCGCCCCGCTCCTCGAACCCACCCTGTTCACCCACCGGGGCTTCCTGCCCGCCCTCGCCACCTCGACGACGTTCTTCGCGGTGACCAACGGCCTGCTGACGGTGGTGGTCCTGCAACTCCAACTGGCGGCCGGCAAGGGCGTACTGGCGGCCGGTCTCAGCCTCACCCCGTGGTCGGCCGGCCTGGCCGTGTCGTCCTGGCTGTCGGGCCGGCACGGCGCCCGGCGCCGCATGATGCCGTACGGCCTGGCCCTGGTGGCCACGGGCCTGACGGCCGCCGCGGCCGGGTACGCGCTCACGGCACCCGACCGCGCCCCCTGGCCGCTGCTGCCCGCACTGGCCCTGGTCGGTCTCGGCGCGGGCCTGTTCACCCCCGCCTTCTTCACCCTGGCCCTCGAACCACTGCGCCCCCAGGAGGTCGGTTCGGCGGCGGGTGCGCTGAACGCGGTACAGCAACTGGGGGCGACCCTGGGCGTGGCGACCCTGGGCAGGGTCTACCTGGACGGCTCGGCGGAGGCGGCCTGTGCCGCGGCCATGGCCCTCACCGCGCTCTGCTGGGCCACGAGCCGACGGATGTGAGCCGCCCCCGTCCGGGCGGTGCCGTCAGAGGTCGAACTCGTGCGGCGGGAGGTCGAGCGTGTAGCAGGCCTCGCGGACCACGGCCTGCTCGGTCTTGTCGAAGTCGCCGTCCGCGCCGCCGATCACGATGCCGATCTGGATGACGGCACGCGCCTCGGCCGGCTTCTTCTTCGCCTTGGCGACCTCCTGGAGCACGCTCACCTTGCCGAAGGCGAAGTCGGTGGTCAGCTTGTTCAGGTTCTCCTCGAAACGGCGGCGCAGGTCGTCCGCCGGGAAGTTCTGCAGCACCTCGTTGGTGGCGATGAGCTGGGCGACCCGCTGCCGCTCCGCCGGGTCGATGGTGCCGTCGGCCGCCGCCACGAGCGCACACATCGCCATGCTCGCGTCGCGGAACGCACCGCTCTTCAAGTCGTTCTTCTTCGCCACGAGCTGGGTCTGCATCTGCGTCGCGGAATCCTTGATGCGGTCCCACAGAGCCATGCGCACTCACTCCTCGGTCGGTATGTGCTTGCCAAGAACGTCGCTTGCCAAGAATTTACTTCTACAACAACGTAGAAACTGCCCCGGCGGCCGAGAAGTTCCCGCGCCCTAGACTGGCCCCTTCATCTCCCTTCTTCATCTCCCTTCATTCCGGAACAGGTCCCCTCGACGCGGTGGACAGGAGGAGTACGACGGTGGCGACAGCGCCCGGCAGCGGTATCGAGGACCCCTCCGCGGACGTACTCACGGAGGCCGCCGCGGCCTTCGGGCTGCTCGCCTCGCCCGCCCGGCTGCACATCGTCTGGGCCCTGGCGCAGGGCGAGAGCGATGTCACGGGCCTCGCCGAGCGGGTCGGCGGCGCGCTGCCCGCCGTCAGCCAGCACCTCACCAAGCTGAAGCTCGCCGGGCTCGTCCGCTCCCGCCGGGAGGGCCGCCGCCAGGTGTACCTCCTGGACGACCCGGACGTCGTCGAGGTCGTACGCCTCCTCGTCGGCCGGCTCACCGCCCGCACCACCGGTGCCGGACTTCCGGCCCCCCGCCGCCTCCGTGGTCTCTGAGGGCGAGGCCGCCACCGCGCTGCAGGTGCTGCGCGGGCTGGACACGGGACCGCGCGGGCTGACCGAGGCCGAGGCCGCGGCCCGGCTCGCCGACGTCGGCGAGAACACCCCGCGCCTCCCGCACACCGCCTCCTGGCCGCTGCGCTGCCTCCGGGCCCTGCGCGACCCCTTCACCGCCGTCCTCCTCACCCTCGGTCTGGTCTCCGCCCTCGTCGCCTCCTGGGGCACGGCCGTCGTGATCCTCGCCCTGGTCGCGGTCAGCGCCGGCCTGCGGGCCGCCGGCGAACACCGCGCCGACCGCTCGCTGGCCGCCCTGCGCGAACTCGTCGCCGGCACCGCCACCGTGCTCCGCCGCACCGGGGAGGACATCGAACCGCAGGCCCGGGAGGTCCCGGTCGCGGAGCTGGTCCCGGGCGACGTCGTGCGGCTCGGCCCCGGCGACCTGGTCCCGGCCGACGTACGACTGCTGCGCGCCCGGGGGCTGACCGTGCACCAGGCCGTGCTCACCGGGGAGTCGGCGCCCGTGGCCAAGGCCGCCGTCGACGTCGCCGACCGGGCCGCCGAAGGTCCCTTCCAGGAGCCCTACCTCTGTTTCCAGGGCAGCGGGGTCGCCTCGGGCAGTGCCACGGCGGTGGTCGTGGCGACGGGGGAGCGGACCCGGTTCGCCGTGGCGCAGAGCACCGGGGCCGGGCGGCGGGAGGCGAGCGCCTTCGACCGTTCCGTGCACGGCATCTCCTGGGTGCTCATCCGGTTCATGCTGCTGACCCCGCCGCTGGTCCTCATGGCCAACGCGGCCCTGCGCGGCCGGGGCCTGGAGACGCTGCCCTTCGCGGTCGCGGTCGCCGTCGGGCTCACGCCCGAGATGCTCCCGGTGATCGTCACCACCTGCCTGGCCCGGGGCGCCGCGCTGCTCGCCCGCGCCCACCGGGTCGTCGTACGACGGCTGCCCGCGCTGCACGACCTGGGCGCGGTCGACGTGCTCTGCCTCGACAAGACCGGCACCCTCACCCAGGACCTGCCGGTGGCCGAGCGCGCGCTGGGCCCGGACGGGGGTGACGACCCGGAGGTGCTGCGCTGGGCCGCCGTCGGCGCCTGGTGGACCCTCCAGCTCGCCGAACTGCCCGCCCCCGACGCCCTCGACGAGGCCCTGCTCACGGCGGCCGGACCGGTGGGGGAGGAGTACGACGGCATCGGCGCCGTCCCCTTCGACCCCGAGCGGCGCACGGCGACCGCGATCGTCGCCGGTGCCGCCCTCGGCTCCCACCTCCTGGTCACCAAGGGCGCCGCCGAGGACGTCCTGGACCGCTGCGACCCGGACCCCGCCGAACGCGAGCGCCTGCTCGCCCTCGCCGCCCGCGAGGCCGGGGCCGGGCTGCGCGTCCTCGCCGTCGCCACCGCCGAGGTCCCCGCCCGCACCCGCCCCTACACCCCCGCCGACGAACGCGGCCTCACCTTCCGGGGCCTGGTCACCTTCCGGGACGCCCTCGCCCCCGGCGCCGCCGAGGCGCTGCGCGGCCTGACCGACCTGGGCATCACGGTCCGGATCCTGACCGGCGACCACCCGGCGACGGCGGCCCGCGCCTGCCGTGACCTCGGCCTCGACACCGCGCGGACGGCCGTGGCCGGCGACCCCCACGACCTCGACGCCGGCGTCGTCGCCCGCTGCACCCCCGAGGACAAGGCCCGGATCGTGGCAGGACTGCGGGCCGCCGGGCACACCGTCGGGTTCCTCGGGGACGGGGTCAACGACATCCCCGCCCTGCGCGCGGCCGACGTCGGTGTCGCGCCCCGCACCGCCGTGGACCTCGCCCGTGAGACCGCCGACGTCGTGCTCGCCGAGAAGGACCTCGGCGCGATCGGGCACGCCGTCACCGCGGGCCGGCACAGCAGCGCCAACATCGCCGCCTATCTGCGCGTCACGCTCTCCTCCAACCTCGGCAACGTCATCGCCATGCTCTCCGCCGGCCTGCTCCTCCCCTTCCTGCCGATGCTCCCGGCCCAGGTGCTCGCCCAGAACCTCTGCTTCGACGCCGCCCAGCTCGCCTTCGCCCACGACCGACCCGGCCCGGCGGCGCTGCGTCGCCCGACCGTGCTGCGGTCGCGGGCCTTCCTGCGGTTCATCACCGGCTTCGGAGTGCTCAACGCGATCGCCGACCTCGCCACCTTCGGCGTCCTCGCGCTCGCCCTGCGCGGCCCCGACGCCCTCGACGACCAAGCCGTCTTCCACTCGGCCTGGTTCACCGAGAACCTGCTCACCCAGGCCCTGGTGATGTTCCTGCTGCGCGGCGGTGTCCGCCCGGGCCCCGTCGGCCGGGCCGCCGCCGCCCTGGCCGCCGTCGGTCTGCTGCTTCCGCCGAGCCCGCTGGGCGCGGCCCTGGGCATGACCGGCCTGCCGCCCGCCTACCACCTGCTGCTCGCCGCCGTCCTCGGGCTGTACGCCCTGGCGCTGCGGGCCGTGCGGGCACGTCACGACCGGCGTGGGCGATGACACGCGAGCGGTGACAGTCGTGGGGCCACGTTTGTCCACCGTTTCCCAGCCGGGTTGTACAGTTGCGCAATGTAGCAACCGTCGCTGCCCGGCCGAGGCGCGTGAAGCCCTCTTCGCCGGCACCGGACAACGTGAGAAAGGGAGGGGGCGGCCATGCTCCGCAACGGACTCGAACCCTGGCATCTGCTGATCGTCGCGATCGTCTTCATCGTGCTCTTCGGCTCCCGGAAGCTGCCCGACACCGCCCGGGCCCTGGGCAAGTCGATGCGCATCCTCAAGAGCGAGGCGAAGGCGATGAAGGCGGACGACGCGACCCCGGTGGAACCGACGTCGGTGCAGATGGCGGCGGAGCCGGCCCCGGCCCCCGCCCAGCCGGAGCCCAGGACGGCCGGCGAACCGACCGCCTCCCCGAGCTGACGCCTCCCCGGCGCCCGGACAGGTCCTAGTCCTCCTCCCCCTCGAAGAAGTCGCCGATCTCGTCGACCACCTCGGCCGCCACCATTCCGCCGACCGCGCCCAGCGCGAGGCCAGCCGCACCCGCGGCGACCGCCGTGCCGAGGCCGGGTCCGCGGTGGTGGCGGTCGTCGTGGCCGTGGTGCTCGACGTGGCCGTACGTGGCATGGGCGCCGTAGGCCTCGCGGTGCGCGATCAGCCGGCGGATCCAGCCGTCGACCTCGCCGTTCCAGTCGAGCGCGGGCACGTCCTCGTGGCGCACCGTGAACCGGGTCAGCGCGTCGTGGCCGGAGGAGAACGGGCCGCCGTGCTTGTCCGCCTCCAGGACGACCTCCAGGCCCGAGGGCGAGGCCAGGAAGGTCAGCTCGATCTCGTTCACCGCGTGCGCGTACTGCGGCGCCGGGGTCAGCTCGACCTCCTGGTAGAACGGCAGCCGCTGGCCCGTGCCGCAGATACGGCCGTACTCCAGATCCGCCGAGCGGAAGCCGAACCCCAGCTGTCCGAGGGCCTCCAGGACCGCCTCCTGGACGGGCAGCGGTCCGACGGTGAGCGGGTCCAGATCGCCCTTGTCCCGGGCGCCGGCCACCCCGACCTCGGTGCGCACACCGAGCACGATGCCCAGCGGCTGGCCGTACAGCTCGGTGACCGGGGTCTCCCACGGCACCGGCACACTGAACGGCACCTCCCGCTCCTCCTCCTCGCCGAGCCGGAACCCGCCGCCCACGGTGAGCCGCTCGAAGACGACGGCGCCCTCGCTCTCCCCGTCCTCGTGCTCCGCCTCCACCCGCGCGAGCAGTTCGAGCCCGATGTGCTCGATCTCCGCCGCCGTCGAGCCGCCCTTCAGCCACACCCGCCCCGACACCGCTCCGCCGGGCACCACCACTGCGCTGTCGAGAACCGTGTCCACCGAGGGCCCACCGACCCCGATCGCTCCCAGCAGCCGTTTGAACACCATGAAGCCGCCGCTCCTTCGCCGCACTCATCACTCACGACCGGGCAGACCACACGCCACCCGACTGCGCGATGAACTCGCAAGAACGGCAAAGAAGTTCCCAAGTCACCCGTTCGGCGGAAGCGCGCGCGACCGGGGAACTCCCCGCACGGAGAAGAAATGGAAGAAGGGGCGGACCGATATCACCGGCCCGCCCCTTCTTCTGTGTCCTTCTACGTCAAACCGCTTCCGCACCGTCCCCGAAGCCCTGCGCGGCAGCGCGCGCCGCCTTGCGTCGCTTCCGGCGACTGACGCGCGGCTCCTGGTCCGGCAGCCAGCCGAAGGTGATGCAGCTGCCGACCGCCCCGAGGAGCAGGCCGACCATGAAACCGCCGAGGTTCGAGGTGAGCCAGGTTCCCAGGGAGAGCAGGATGCCGAGAACGGAGTAGAAGAGTCGCTGCGCCGGGTTGAACACGATCAGCACGCCGCAGACGATCATCAGGGCCGGCAGCAGGTAACCCGCCAGGCCCTGCATGCCGATGTGCAGGATGACCGGAAGGGGTGCCTTCATGGTCACCAGGATCTCGGCACCGGCCAGCACGAGCAGCACGCCCCCTGCGAAGGGCCGTTCTCCCCGCCACTGCCGGAAACGCTCGCTCCGGGTCCCTGAGTCGGTCATCAGTCGCAACCGTGGTCGGCGAACGACATGTGCAGGTTCGGGAGCTTGAAGACGGCGGCGGTGGCCGCGTAGTTGTGCTGGTAGAGGTGGTCGATCACGACGCTGTCGGCCTGCTGGCCGTAGACGCCCTTCGGACCCTGGACGCCGCCCTTGTCGAAGGTGCTGGCGTCGCGGCCGATCTCGATGTTGTTGAAGGTGGCGTCGCCCTTGATGTCGTCGGAGTCGATCGCCAGGTTCTGCACGGACACCGGCTTGGACCCGGCGCCGGCCGTGAGGAGAAGCTGGATGCCGCCGAGGTCGACGCTCTGGCACATGTTGGTGATCGTGCCGTTCTTCACCACCGACGTGACGACCAGCTCCTGGCCGCCGGTGTCACCGGCGTTGGGGCTGTTCTCGATCATGTTGTCGAGGGCGCCGAACTGCTCGAAGCCGGTGCCGTCGAGCCGGTCGGCGGTGACCACGAAGGGCATGCCGGAGATGGCGAACTGCACGCCCAGGACACCCTGCGCGGTGAAGATCGCGAGACCCGCGGCGACCAGGGTGGCGGGGATCGCCATCACCGCGGCCCGGCGCGCCCGGACCCGTCCGCGTCTCTGGTCCCCTCCGGTGACCCCGGTGGTGTCTGGTGTTTCGGAAAGAGAACCGCTTCCCGGGTTCTCCGGCGTGTTGTCGGCGGACGGAACGTCCGAGGACGAGGCCATGTCTGCTCCCATGCATTAGTCACGCTGGTTGGGCTTCAGTTGGCGCGTTGTCCTGGCGCGGACAGCGGCTGCCGCGCACGCCTCCTCACAACTCCCGGCGGACGCAAGGGCTTTCTCGTTACGCAGCAGTAGCCATGCCGAAAGTTACCGGCGGTTACTTTTCAGGGTCAAGGCAGTTGTGAAAAAAGGGTGTTGAATATGCGTCAGTTCTGTTCTGACCTTGTATTCCCTTGATCGGTTGCTCAACTCCCTTGATCGGCCTTGACGTTGACGGTTGATCAGGTCTACAACTCTCCCTGGTTTCCTTCGGATCCGTGGCGCCGGATCCGCCGAGCGGCATCGACCGCTTCCCGGCCTCCTCGATCACCGCTCCGCTCGCGGCGTCGGCACGGTCGCTTCCCCCCAGGGACCGTGCCCGAACGCCCTCAACCGGCCCGGCCGGAGGCCTAACCCCCCCAGGCTTTCGGCCGGTCCGGCACGGCTGCCGTTGCCGGTCCGTCACGTACGGAGAAGGCGTCACGGGCCGGCAACGGCTGGCGCCGCACACGCGCCCCCAGAACCCCCCACCTCACCCCATGCAAGTCCCCCCGAAGAAAGAGGCAACCCGCATGCGTACGCGTTCTCTCCTCGCCCTCGCCGGTACTGTCGTCGCCCTCTCGGTCGCGGCCACCGTGCCCGCCTCCGCCGACGGCGCGGTCCTCACCACCGGCAGCGCCGGCGGCACCGCCGTCGCGGTCGGTGACACCCTCACCGCGGCGCTGGCCAGCGGCACCACCGCCACCCTCTACTCCAGCTCCACCAGCACCAGCGGCATCACCTGTGCCGCCTCGACCTTCACCGCGACGGTCACCGACAACCCGGCCGCCTCCGGCACCGCCACCGAGTCGGCCACCGCGCAGACCTTCGGCAGCTGCACCAGCAACGTCACGGGCGTGACCGGCGTCTCCAGCATCACCGTCGACAACCTGCCGTACACCACGGCGGTCTCCTCCGGCGGCAGCGTCACGGTCACCCCGCCGAGCGGCTCGACCATCCAGACCACGGTCAAGCTGACCACCCTGCTGGGCAGCATCACCTGCGTCTACCAGGCCTCCAGCCTGTCCGGCACCAGCAGCAACACCGACAACAGCCTCGCCTTCGCCAACCAGGCGTTCGCGAAGTCCTCCGGCTCCGTGCTCTGCCCGTCCGCCGGCTACTTCACCGCGAAGTACGCCCCGGTCACCGACAACGGCGCCACCGTCTTCGTCAACTGACCTTCCGGCTCGGGCAGTCAGCGTCGACGCAGACGCAATGCCAGGGCGGCGCCGCCGGTGAGCACCAGCACCGCTGCGGCGCCGCCCGCCAGCAGTGGCGCCGACGGGCCCGAACCGGAACTCGTGTCGGAGGCCACGGGAGTACTGTCGGCGGCGGTGGTTCCGGTCTTTGGGGAGACCGGGGACGCCGCCGCCGTCGTCCGTGCCGGGGCGGCACCGCTCTTCGAGGCGCTAGGGGTCGGCGAGGCACTCGCCCGCGGCTTCTCGCTCGCCGTCGTCCCGCCGTCCTTCCCCGCCTCGCCCGCGGTGCCCTTCTTCGCGTCCTTCTTGGTCGTGAACACCACGTCGGAGCACGAGTAGTAGGTGTCCGACGTGCTGCTGTTCTGCCAGATGGTGTACAGCAACTGACGGCCCGTCCGGTCGGCCGGCAGCGTCGCGCCGAAGTGGTACGCCCCGTTGGTCAGTGGCGGGTCCTTGACCTCGGCGAAGGGCTGCGCGGGCAGCTCGGACCAGGTGAGCGGCTTCGTCGGGTCGTACCCCGGCTTCGTCAGATACAGCTTGAACGTGCCGGTGTGCGCGATCGTCGAGGCGTACGTCATCGTCAGCCGGGCGCCCGGAATCAGTTCGGTGGCGGGCCAGTCCGCGCGCGCCAGGTCGAGCCCCCGGTACGCCGCCAGGTTGCCACTGCACAGCTTTCCGTCCGGAATCACCTGCCGGTCCCGGCCGTTGACGTCCGCCACCCGCAGGTTGTCCCAGGCGACGAAGTTCTGTCCGCTCGCCGCGATCGCCGCCTTGCAGGCCGCCGTGCCGGCGCTGCCGCCGCTGGGCGAGCAGGCGTAGACCCGGCTGACGGGATCGGTGGGCGCGCCGTGCGCCTGGGCGGGCCCCGCCGCCCAGAACAGGAGCAGAAGCGGAGCCGCCACGGCGGCTCCCGTGACTCTCATCCGGTCGGTCGTCCGAGTCATCGGGGACGTCTCCTCGGCAGGCGCGGGTACAAGGACTGCTGAGGTGAGTACGGGAACCGGGTGCGCACCGTTCAGCGCGGTTGATCACGGCGCCGGGCGGTGTATACGGCGCCGACCGGCTCGTCCGTTTTATGGACTCCCCGGGCGCCGTTGAGAACCAACCGTCCGGCTCGTATCGTGGCGATCACCGATGTGCGCCCGGCTCTGCGCATCGCTTCCGGGAACCGGCACGAACACGAGGGAGGGACGCGTTCTGATCTCGTCCGTTTGTGCACTGTGGACGCCGGTCGGAGGTCGGCGGGCGTGACTTACACGTGTCCGCCACCAGGTCCGCACAGTTGTCTCCCGCTGCCGCACGGTGAGATATCGTGTGCACGGGGTAAAAAACAAACCGCATGCCCCGTCGGTTTGAAGCCGTGCAGTCGAGAACACGAAGTCGTGAAGTCGTGATGTCGTGAAGGAGTGTTGAGTCGATGGCGAGGCAGTTACGTGCGGAACAGACCCGTGCCACGATCATCACGGCCGCCGCCGACCTCTTCGACCGGCACGGCTACGAATCCACCAGCCTGAGCGAGATCGTCGAACACGCGAAGGTCACCAAGGGGGCGCTCTACTTCCACTTCGCCGCCAAGGAGGACCTGGCCCAGGCCATCATGGAAGTCCAGTCCCGCACCTCCAGCCAGTTGGTGAGGGAGATGGACAGCCGCGGCTACTCCTCGCTGGAGGGCCTGATGCGCACCACGTTCGCGATCGCCCGGCTCTCCGTCGACGGCCCGATCCCGCGCGCGGGACTGCGGCTCGCCACCGCGGACGTCACCGTACGGCCGCCGCTCAGGCATCCGTTCACGGAGTGGCTGGAGTTCGCCACGCGCAAACTCACGGGCGCCGTCAGGGAGTCCGACGTCCACCCGGACATCGACGTCGGCGCGGTCGCCCACTCGATCGTCTGCTTCTTCGTCGGCACCCGGGTCGCCGGCCGCAACCTGGAACCGGTGGGCCGACTGCCGCGCAGGGTCGCCGAGATGTGGTTCCTGATGATCCGCGGCCTGGTCCCGGTGCACCGGCGCGCCCGTTACATGACCCTCGCCACGCAGCTGGAGCGCGAGATCAGAACGGCGTGACCGGCGCCCCGCGTTCGGCGGAGCCGGGCGGCCTGCGCGATAGCGTGACGCCCATGCCCGACTCCGCCGCCGCACCCGTGATCCTCGGCACCACCGGCCCGTTCCCGCACAGCGTGCTGGCCGAACGCCACCCCGCGATCATCCACCAGGTGCGGGACGCCTTCCCGTACGGCCCCGAGCAGCACCGCGCCCTCGACGCCCTGCTGCGCAACTGCACCGAGGGCGTCGTCGAAGCCCTGCCCGGCCACGACCGGTGGCACGACTGGGGCCTGGACACCTACGCCGGACAGTCCTGGTTCGACGTGCCGTGGCTGTGGTCCGAGAGCTGGTTCTACCGGCGCCTCCTGGACGCCGTCGGCTACTTCGGCACCGGCCCCTGGCAGGGCATCGACCCCTTCCGCCCGTTCAAGCTCGCCGAACTCGACGCCAAGGAGACCGACGAGGAACTGGCCGCCCTCGACACCCTCGACGACGACCCGGACCACGCCCTGCTGCACGGCTCCCTCTGGGGCAACCGCGCCGACCTGGGCTTCCGTCTTTCCGCGGAGGCGGGCGCGGCCGTCTCCGCCCTGGTCGCCGACGACAGCGCCGCCCTGTGGCCGCTGCTCCGGGGCGGCACCCTGTGCCTGGTCGCCGACAACGCGGGCCGCGAACTCGTCCCCGACCTCCTGCTGATCGCCCATCTCCTGGACACCGGGCGCGTCGGCCGCGCGGTCCTGCACATCAAGCCGTACCCCTACTACGTCTCCGACGCCACGACCGCCGACGTCCTCGACGCCCTGCGCAGGCTCACCGCCGCACCCGGCACGGCCGCCGCGTACGGCCGTACGCTCTGGTCCGCGATGTCGGACGGCCGGCTCACCGTCCGCGCCCACCCCTTCTCCTGCGCCCCGCTGCCCTACGCCGAGATGCCCGACGACCTGCGCGCCGAGTTCGCCTCCGCCGACCTCACGCTCTTCAAGGGCGACCTCAACTACCGCCGCCTGGTGGGCGATCGCCGCTGGCCCCCGACCACCCCCTTCGCCGACGTCACCGCCTGGTTCCCGGGCCCGGTGGCCGCGCTGCGCACCCTCAAGTCCGATGTGATCACCGGACTCTCCGGGGACACCGAGGCGGCCCTGGACGCCGCCGAGGGGCAGCGCTGGCGCACGGCCGGCACCCATGCGCTGATCCAGGTCAACCCACTTCCGTCGGCAGCGACTTCACCCCGTTGATGAAGTTGGAGACGAGCCGCCCGGCCGGTCCCGCGGGGCGTAGCGTCGGCGGTGCCGCCGCGTAGAGCGAGCGCAGTTGCAGCCGGGCGAAGTGGGCGCCCAGACAGACATGCGGCCCGTCCCCGAAGGAGACGTGCGGGTTCGGGGTACGGCCGAGGTCGAGTCGGCCGGGTGCGGCGAAGGCCCGCTCGTCGCGGTTGGCCGCCGCGTGCAGCACGACCACCTTGGCGCCCTTCTCGATGCGCCGCCCGCCGAGTTCGGTGTCCCGCGCGGCGGTCCTGCGGAAGGTCAGCACCGGGGGATGCCAGCGCAGCAACTCGTCCACGGCGGTGTCGGCCGGCACCTTCCCGGCGCGCAACAGGGCGTACGACTCCGGGTGTTCGGCCAGCGCCAGCAGCCCGCCGGGAGCCGCCGAGCGCACGGTGTCGTTGCCGGCGATCGTGAGCAGGAAGAAGAACATCTCCAGCTCGCCGTCGGCGAGTTCGGCGTCGTGCGCGAGGGCGGTCAGCACGTCGTCCGCCGGATGGCGGCGCTTGTACGCGGCGAGCCGGCGGGCGTAGTCGAACATGTCCCGCAGCATCGCGGGGGAGCGGGGATTGACCGGCCGGCCCCGGTCGTCGACCGTCCGGGGTCCGGCCTCGTCCGGGTCCTGGTAGCCGATCACCCGCTGGGTCCAGTGCAGCAGCAGCCCGCGGTCGCTCTCCGGGACCCCCAGCAGATCGGCGAGGTTGAGCAGCGCGTACTCGTCGGTGACGGCGGAGACCAGGTCGACCGTGCCGTCCCCCGCCCGGGCCGTCTCCAGCGCCCGGGCGAACAGCGTCCGCGCCCGCTGCCGTACCACCGCCCCGAACCGCTCGATCCGCCCCGGGGTGAAGGCCCGGCTCACCGTGCGCCGCAACCGCCCGTGCTCCGGCGGATCCTGGTTGAGCATCATGCGCCGGATGAACGGCAGGTCCTCCGGGTCCGGGTCCCGGATCTGGGTCGCGCCGAGACACGAGGAGTACGTCCCCGGGTCCTTGAGCACCCGCACCACGTCCGCGTGCCGCGCCACCGCCCAGAACCCCGGCCCGGCCGGCCACCCCTGCACCTCCGGCTCCTCCTGCCAGGAGACCGGATGGTGCTCGCGCAGCACGCGGTAGTCGTCGTACGGCACTCCGCCCGCATACCGGCGCGGGTCGAAGACGTCGGGGACGGGCGGTGCCTCGCCGGGGCGCGCGGAGGAGGTCATGGCACCACCGTGGCCCGGGGGCCGGGGTCCGGCAAGACGGCGGAGCTCAGGCCGCCTTGCGCCAGATGGTCATGTCCGCGGTCATGAAGCTGATCCCGGGATGGTCCCAGAGCGCGGTCGACTTCACCTTGACCACGAGCAGCGCGATGTCCCCGGAGCGGGACTTGACGCAGATCAGGCTGCCGGCCGCGGCCACGTTCAGGGTGAGGCTGTGGTTCTTGGAGGCGGTGAGGGAGTCACGGCAGGTTTCGAGGGTGCCCTGGGCCTTGTTGTCCCACACGTTCTCGATGACGCTGGTGTCGCTCTCCAGTGCGCAGCCGATCTTCTTGCAGTCGAAGCGGATGTCCCCCTTGCGGTTCTTCCGTTCGACCGGCTCCTTGAGGCTCAGGGAACTCTTCTCGTCCACCCACACCTGGGGGTACGCCTCGGGGTGCAGGGCCGTGGCCGAGGGAGTGGCGGCGGTGTCGGTGCCGGTGTCGCCGCTGGTGTCGGCGGTGGTGTCGGTGCCGGCGGCGGTGTCCGGCGACTTCGTCGACGTGGAACCCGCCGACCGGCCGCCGGCCGTCGGATCCGGGGTGCCGGAGGACCTGGTCTCGGCCTGCTGGCGGACCCAGTCGGCGGTCTGCGTCAGTATCAGCGCCATGACCGTCAGCGTCCCGACGACCGAGGTCACGGCGGCGATCGCGATCAGCACGGCCCGTCTGCGGCGGCCGGGCCGCGGCTCCGCCTGCTCCGGCGGCGGGGCGAACGGATAGGTCGGCGGGAGGAGCGGCCCGACCGGGGCGGGGGCGGCGGACGTGACGGTGACCGGGGCCGCCATGGTGAGCGGAGGGTGAGCCGGGGTCGGCGCGGGGGCGGGTACCGCCACCTCGGGTCCGGTGATCTCCTGCCACACGGCCGGTCCGGCGCCCGCGTCGGCGTCCGGGCCCAGTCGCCGCCGGCACCAGTCGAGGACCTCCGCCAGGGTGGCCCGCTGCTCCGGGTCGGCGGCCAGACAGCGGGCGATCAGCGGACGCACCTCCTCGGGCAGCGGGGAGAGGTCGGGTTCGGAGTGCACGATCCGGTACAGCACGTTGACGGCGGGGCCGTCGCCGTACAGCGGCGCGCCCAGGGCCGCGAACGCCGCCGTCTGGCCCAGCGCGAACACGTCGGTCGCCGGGGTGACCTCGCCGCCCGAGGCCTGCTCGGGAGCCATGAACGAGGGGGTGCCGATGGCGGCGCCCGTCGCGGTGTGCGAGGTGGCGTCGGCGGCCAGCGAGATACCGAAGTCGATGACGCGCGGACCGTCCGAGGCCAGCAGCACGTTCGAGGGCTTGAGGTCCCGGTGCACGATGCCCGCGCCGTGGATGGCCTGCAGCGCCTCGGCGACCCCCGCCATCAGCCACAGCACCGCCGGCACCGGCAGCGGACCGCGCCGGGCGACGACCTCGGAGAGGGCGGGCCCGGGCACGTACAGGGTGGCCAGCCACGGCGGTACGCCGTCCGCGTCGGCGTCGATCAACTCGGCGGTGTACGCGCCCCGGACCCGCCGGGCGGCCGTGATCTCCCGGCGGAAGCGGCGCCGGAACTCCGGGTCGTCGGCCAGCTCCGGCCGCACCACCTTGATCGCCACCGGCCGGCCGCCCTGGGTGTGCGACAGATACACCCGGCCCATGCCCCCGGCGCCGAGCCGTGCGGCGAGGCGGTACCCGGCCACCCTGGGCGGATCGTCCGCCTGCAACGGCTGGAACACCTCGGTCGCGTTGTCCATCGGCCCCCGCCCCCTGAATCTGTTGATCCGATGAGTCGGCCAACGGCGGCAGCCTAATGGATGGCGTGTGAATGCTTCGGGGGAAGGGCCCGTCCGGAGCGAACGCCGGAAATGCGAAAGGCAAGGAGTTCGTCCGCTCCTTGCCACTCTCAACGTATAGCGCACCGGGGGCCTTGCGGCAAGCCCCGGTCGCTGTTGCAGAATCTCCGGCCGTAGCCGGTTACCTGTGGAGATCGGTGATCCGCGTACTGTGCACGCCTTTCCTTTTCTATGGCTCTATGGGGGATTTCGATGCTCGATGTCATCGTCGTCGGCGCCGGTCCGACCGGACTGACGCTCGCCGGTGAACTGCGGCTGCACGGGGTGCGGGTGCTCGTGCTGGAGAAGGAGGCGGTGCCGACCGGGCAGTCCCGCGCGCTCGGGCTGCACGCGCGCAGTGTCGAGATATTGGACCAGCGCGGGCTGCTGGAGCGGTTCCTCCCGCTCGGCCAGAAGTTCGCCACCGGCGGTTTTTTCGCCGGCATTCCGGCGCCGTGGCCCGACCGGCTGGACACCGCGCATTCGTACGTTCTCGGCATTCCGCAAACCGTCACCGAGCGCCTGCTGGCCGAGCGCGCCGTCGAACTCGGCGCCGAGATCCGGCGCGGCACCGAACTGACCGGACTGAGCCAGGACGATGACGGCGTCACCGTCGAACTGGCCGTTGGGGGAGGAACGCGGCTGCGCGCCCGCTACCTCGTCGGC
The DNA here is from genome assembly GCF_042959465.1 of Streptomyces sp. NPDC007901. Classification (NCBI taxonomy): domain Bacteria; kingdom Bacillati; phylum Actinomycetota; class Actinomycetes; order Kitasatosporales; family Streptomycetaceae; genus Streptomyces; species Streptomyces sp. NPDC007901. Next base: position 123,468 of record NZ_JBIBKW010000016.1, read on the forward strand.
TGCGACGGCGGCCGCAGCACCGTGCGCCGGCTGCTCGGCGTCGCCTTCCCCGGCGAACCGGCCGCCAACGAGACCTGGCTGGGCGAACTGGAGGTGGCCGTACCGCCGGAGGAACTGGCCGCCGTGGTGGCCGAGGTCCGCAAGAACAGTGCCCGGTTCGGTGTCATGCCCCGCGAGGACGGCGTGCACCGCGTCATCGTGCCCGCCGCAGGGGTGTCCGAGGACCGCGGGGTCCCGCCCACCCTCGAGGAGTTCAGGCTGCGGCTGCGGGAGTTCGCCGGCACCGACCTCGGTGTGCACTCCCCGCGCTGGATCTCCCGTTTCGGCGACGCCACCCGGCTCGCCGAGCGCTACCGGTCGGGCCGGGTGCTGCTGGCGGGCGACGCGGCGCACATCCACCCCCCGACCGGCGGGCAGGGCCTCAACCTCGGCATCCAGGATGCCTTCAACCTCGGCTGGAAACTGGCCGCCGAGGTCAACGGCTGGGCTCCGGAAGGGCTGTTGGACAGCTACCACACCGAACGGCACCCGGTGGCCGCCGCGGTGCTGGACAACACCCGGGCCCAGTCGGAACTGCTGTCCGCCGAGCCCGGTGCGCGCGCGGTGCGCCGGCTGGTGGCGGAGCTGATGGACTTCGAGGAGGTGAACCGGTACCTGATCGAGAAGATCGCCGCGCTGTCCGTCCGCTACGACTTCGGCGAGGGGCCCGGCCTCCTCGGCCGCCGGCTCCGGGACGTGCGGCTGAAGCGGGGGCGCCTCTACGAGCTGACGCGCGCCGGACGCGGACTCCTGCTCGATCAGACCGGCCGGCTCTCGGTGGCGGGCTGGGCGGACCGGGTCGACCATGTCGTCGACGTCAGCGAGGAACTGGACGCGCCCGCCGTCCTGCTGCGGCCGGACGGCCATGTGGCATGGCTCGGCGACGACCAGCGGGAACTGCTCGACCGGTTGCCCCGGTGGTTCGGCACCGCGACGGGTTGACCACCGGACCTGCCCGTGGCCGGGGGCGAGGGATGTCCGTCCAACGCCACAGCCGGCGCCCGGAGTTCCCGGATACCACCCCGGTTCACGCGATGGTGTGATCATGTGTCGCGCGGCGGATGGCCGTCGGAGCGCACGGGTAGGGCCCCGGCCATGACGCAGCCGTTCGAACTCCCGCACTTCTACATGCCGTATCCCGCGCGGCTCAACCCGCATCTGGAGGAGGCCCGGACCCATTCCACCGAGTGGGCCCGGGAGATGGGCATGCTGGAGGGCTCCGGGATCTGGACCCAGGCGGACCTGGAGGCACACGACTACGGCCTGCTGTGCGGCTACACCCACCCCGACTGCGACGGCCCCGCCCTCTCGCTGATCACCGACTGGTACGTGTGGGTGTTCTTCTTCGACGACCACTTCCTCGACATGTACAAGCGCACCCAGGACCGCGCCGGAGGCAAGGCCCACCTCGACCGGCTCCCGCTGTTCATGCCGCTCGACCTCACGACACCCGTGCCGGAGCCACAGAACCCGGTCGAGGCGGGCCTCGCCGACCTGTGGGCGCGCACGGTGCCCTCGATGTCGGTCGACTGGCGACGGCGCTTCTCGGTCGCCACCGAGCACCTGCTGAACGAGTCGATGTGGGAGCTGTCCAACATCAACGAGGGGCGGATCGCCAACCCCGTCGAGTACATCGAGATGCGCCGCAAGGTCGGCGGCGCCCCCTGGTCGGCGGGGCTCGTCGAGTACGCGACGGCCGAGGTGCCCGCGGCCGTCGCGGGGACCCGGCCGCTGCGCGTACTGATGGAGACCTTCGCCGACGCCGTCCACCTCCGCAACGACCTGTTCTCCTACCAGCGCGAGGTCGAGGACGAGGGCGAGAACAGCAACGGCGTGCTGGTCCTGGAGACCTTCTTCGACTGCTCCACCCAGGAGGCCGCCGACACGGTCAACGACATCCTCACCTCCCGCCTCCACCAGTTCGAGCACACCGCCCTCACCGAAGTGCCCGCCCTCGCCGTCGAGAAGGGCCTCACCCCCGACCAGGCCGCCGCGATCGCCGCCTACACCAAGGGCCTGCAGGACTGGCAGTCCGGCGGCCACGAATGGCATCTGCGCTCCAGCCGCTACATGAACCAGGGCGCCACCACCCCGGCCGCCCCCTGGCAGACCCTGACCGGCCCCGGCACGTCCGCCGCGGACGTCGGCGCCTTACTCGCCGAGGCCGCCGCGGAGCGCCTCCGTGCCTACACCCACGTCCCCTTCCAGCAGGTCGGCCCCGCCCTCCTGCCCGACTTCCACATGCCCTACGAGGTCGAGCTCAGCCCGCACCTCGACACCGCCCGCCCCCGCCTCACCGCCTGGATGCACGCCACCGGGATGCTCGCCGAGGGCGTCTGGGACGAGGACAAGCTCGCCGCAGGCGATCTCGTCCTCTGCGCAGCCGGCCTCGACCCCGACGCCACCCCCCAGGAACTCGACCTCGCCGCCCAGTGGCTGGCCTGGGGCACCTACGCCGACGACTACTACCCCCTGTACTTCGGCACCCGGCGCGACCTGGCGGGCGCCCGGCTCGCCACCGCCCGGCTGTCCGCCTGTATGCCGCTCGCCGACGAGCCCGTCCCCGCCCCGGTCACCGGCATGGAACGCGGCCTGATCGACCTGTGGGCGCGCACCACCGCCGGCATGGACCCCGACGGCCGGCTCTTCCTGAAGCAGGCCGTCGACAGGATGACCGAGAGCTGGCTCTGGGAGATGGCCAACCACCTCCAGCACCGCATCCCCGACCCCATCGACTACCTGGAGATGCGCCGGGACACCTTCGGCTCCGACCTCACCCTGAGCCTGGCCCGCCGCGGCCACGGCCCCGCCATCCCGCCCGAGGTCTACCGCAGCGGCCCGGTCCGCTCCCTGGAGAACGCCGCCATCGACTACGGCATGCTCGTCAACGACGTCTTCTCCTACCAGAAGGAGATCCAGTACGAGGGCGAGCTCCACAACGCGATCCTCGTCGTCCAGAACTTCTTCGGCGTCGACTACCCCACCGCCCTCCGTGTCGTGCACGACCTGATGACCCAGCGGATGCGGCAGTTCGAGCATGTCGTCGCGAGCGAACTCCCGGTCGTGTACGACGACTTCGAGCTGTCGGCCGAGGCCCGCGAGGCCATGGGTGACTACGTCCGGGACCTGCAGAACTGGATGGCCGGGATCCTCAACTGGCACCGGCGCGTGGACCGTTACCAGCCGGACCACCTGGCCCGCCGCGCCCACGGATTCCTGCCGGACCGGCCACCGCTCGCCCCGGCCCTCCCCGTCGGCTGACGACCAGCACCGGCACTCTCTACTGGAGGGCGGTGTACAGGCCCCGGGCGCGCTCGGCCTGCCGCAGGTCGCCCAGCCCGTCGAACTCCTCGGCCAGCAGGCGCAGGGGCGACAGGTCGAGTTCCTTCCTGCTGCCGGGCCGGAGCAGCTGGCTCTGGTCCATGAATATCTCGTCCATCCGGCGGATCAACGCCACTCTGGCGAGTTCGGTCAGCCCCTGGTCGGCGGCCAGCCGGGTCCAGGTCGTCAGCGGCTCGCCGGCCGGGTCGCCGGGCACCTCGTGCCGTACCGACTCCCAGAGCGGCGGCCGGGGGTGCGGGTCGAGCAGGTCGTAGGCGCAGTCCTCGTCCGAGTTGAGGAGGAGGAAGTCGGGCTCGGTGCGCAGCAGGGCCGCGTGCAGCCTGCCGAGCAGGTCGACGGGGGAGCGGTCGGGCAGGCCGAGGGCGGCGCGGAGTTCGGCGCGCTCGGCGTCGATGCCGTGGTACTCCCGGATCTCGTCCTCGATCTCGGCCACGCGCGCGAGGATCGCCTCCTCGCCGTCCGCCGGAGCCAGGTCCAGGTAGTCGCGCCAGCCCGGCAGGCCGATCACGATCTCCAGGGCCTCGTCGACGGACGACCCTATGATCCCGGCCGAGCCCTCGGAGTCCGCGTACAGCAACGAGCCGTCCGGGCACACGAAATACGTGCCGCCGGTGTCGCAGCCGGCCACGACCTCCAGCGAGCCGCCGGAGGCGAGGCGGACCGGTTCGAGGTGGCCGTGGGCGGCCCGGTCCAGGTCGAAGTTGAAGGGAAACGCCGCCAGTTCGGCCAGGCGGCGGTGCTGCCGGAGCAGCCGCAGGCAGTGATCGGTCATGTCACAGAACGTAACAGCCGTCACTGACAACGGACTCCGGCCGCGACCCGGACCGGCGCCGTCCCGGTCTCATGCCGACGCGCGCGTCCGCTCCGCGGCATGGGCGACCGCCGCCCGCGCCAGCGCCCGCACCACCGGATGCGGACGCGAGCCGTCACCGGCCAGCTCCGGCTGGAAGAGCGTGGCCAGGAAGAAGGAGTGGCCGGGCAGTTCGGCGACCCGGACATGGCCGTCCTCGTCGTGGCCGGACAGCCGCATTCCGTGCGCGCGCAGGGTGTCGAGGTGGCGGGAGGGGCCGTACGCGCAGAAGTACCGTTCGACCGTGCGCCCCGAGCCGATCGCCGACTCGGCGAGCGAGCCCGGCTCGACGGTCACCACGGCCTCGTGACCCACCAGCGAGCAGGCCAGCGGTTCGATGAGCGGGTCCTCGGCGTCGGGGTCGGTCTCGGCGTGCGCGACCCGGGTCAGTCCGCAGACGTTCCGGGCGTACTCCAGGAGCGCGTGCTGGAATCCCGCACAGGTGCCGAGGAAGGGGATGCCCTCCTCGCGGGCGGTGCGGATGGCCCGCAGGGCGCCCGCCTCGCTGCGGTACGGGCTGCCGGGCAGCACCCACACGGCGTCGAAGCCGCGCACCGCGCCCACGTCCTCGGCGTCCTCGGAGGGAACCCAGTAGGCGTCCAGGACCAGCCGGTCGCGCTGGGCGAGGGCGTCCAGGAGGAGCGGGATCCGGGTGTGCGAGACGACGTTGGGGGAGCGGTCCCCGACCAGGGCGATCGTGGCGGTCCGAGCTGCGGAGTTCGTCATGCCCTCATCCTGGGTGCCGGTTCCGGTTCACGTCCAACGATGATCGGTGCACTCTCGATAAGCGTTACTGATGCGACCCTGTACGGCATGGACCCGCACCTGCTGCGCACGTACGTCACCGTGGCCCGCCTCGCCTCCTTCTCGGAGGCCGCACGCGCACTGGGCTACACCCAGTCCGCGGTCTCCCAGCACATCGCCGCCCTCGAACAGGACCTCGGCGCGCCCCTGCTCACCCGGCGCCCGGTGACCCCCACGGCGGCCGGTGAACGGCTCCTGGAGCACGCCGGCCCGCTGCTGCTGCGGCTGGAGGCGGCCCGCGCGGACGTCGTACGGATGGCCGCCGCGCCCGTGCCCGGCCTGACCCTCGCCGCGACCCCGACCGCGCTCGGCCCCGGCGTCCTCGCCGCGCTTCCCGCCGACGGAGTCACCCTGCGCGTCCTGCCGCGCGAGGAGATCCCGGCCGCCGTCGCCACCGGCGCCGCCGACCTCGGCCTGCTCGACGGCCTCGCCGCCCCCAGCGACCCCCTGCGCCTGCCCGACGTGGCCCCGCTGACCACGCACGGCGTCGGCGAGGAACCCGTAGCCGTCCTGCTCCCCGCCGGCCATCCCCTCGCCGGCCGCCCGGGCCTGCGCCTCGCCGACCTCGCCGACGCCCGCTGGCTGGACGCGCCCGGCGCGGCCCTGCCCCTCGCCCAGCTGCGCACCGCGACCGGCGGCGGCGCCTTCCGTCCGGCCCTGCGCTACGACGGCTGCGACCTCCGTACCCTCACCACCCTCACCGCCACCGGCCGCGGCCTCACCCTGCTGCCCCGCCGGACGGCCACCGGCATCCCCGGCACGGTCGCCGTCCCGGTCACCGTGCCCCGAGTCATCCACCGGGTGGAACTGGTGTACGGCTGGACCCCCGCAGGGGCGGCCGCGGACCTGGTGGCGAGCCTGGTCGACGGTGCCCGAGACGCAGGTGAGGCCTAAGGCTTCCCGCTCCTGACCGGGGGTCAGTCTCACTCGTTCGTGACTCGTCGCGCCCGCGTGCGCCGGGTAGGGCTCGGGCTGGAGGCGAACCATGGAACAGACCGCTTTGCGTCCCGAACCGATCCCGGGTCAGGAACGCGGGGAAGACCCCCCACCCGACCCGGCCAACCGCCCGCACGCCGCCCGCCGCCGCGGCCGCCGGATCAGGACCCTGCTGTTCGGCCTCTTCGCCGGCACCCTCCTGGTGCTCTCCGGGGTCGGCATCGGCACGGTCGGCGCCACCGTGATCGGCCTCTCCAAACTCTCCGAACTCCAGCACCGGACCCCGGCGACGACCCCCAGGCCCACCCCGTCCACCGCCCCGGCCCCCTCCCACCCGCCCATCGCGACCCTGGGCGTGGAGGCCGTGGACGCCGACAAGGTGGGCGCCCTGGTGGTGGGCGTCCACGTACCCGGGCCGGGCTATGCGGCCGGGCTGGTACGGGGCGACGTACTCCTCCAACTCGGCAACAGCCGCATCGACGACGCCGCCGACCTGGTACGAGCGGTGACCGAGGCCCGCCCGGGCAAGGAGGCCAAACTCACGGTGCGGCACGAGAGCGGGGGGTACCAGCAGCTGACAGTGGTTCCCGGCGTCGTGACGTGACCCACCAGGGGCGCGGGGCCGTATCGACATGCGCTCCGCCGCGTGGGCGCGACCAGCCACCACGCACCCGCACCGCCCCCACAACCAAGACACACAACGGGGCTTCCGCGCAAACCGGCTCGCGCGGCCACGCCGCACCCGGCAGGATGCTCACCGAAGGCCCTACAGCCCCCTCACCCGCGCAAGGAGGCCACGGATGACCGGCACGACACCCGCCGCGCCCTTCACCGCCGACGACTACAGGGCCCGCATGACGCGCGCAGCGCACACCGCGGCGGACGCCGGACTCGCCGGCCTCCTGATCGCCCCCGGCCCCGACATGGTGTGGCTCACCGGCTACACCCCCACCGCCGTCACCGAACGGCTCACCCTCCTCGTCCTCGCCCCCGGCAGGGACCCCGTGCTGGTCGTCCCGACCCTGGAGGCTCCCGACGCCGCGAAGTCGGCCGGCGCGGACGTGCTGACCCTGCGGGACTGGACCGACGGCAAGGACCCCTACGCCGTGACCGCCGACCTGCTCGACAAGGGCGGCCGGTTCGGTATCAGCGACAACGCCTGGGCCATGCACCTGCTGGGTCTGCAGAAGACACTCCCGGACACCTCGTATGCCTCCCTCACCGACGCGGTGCCCATGCTCCGCGCCGTGAAGGACGCGGCCGAACTCGAACTCCTCGCGGCCGCCGGAGCCGCCGCTGATTCGACGTTCGAGGAGATCCGCAAGGTTCCCTTCGCCGGCCGCCGCGAGTCCGACGTCGGCCACGACCTCGCCGACCTGCTGCGCCGCTTCGGCCACGAACAGGTCGACTTCACCATCGTCGGCTCGGGACCCAACGGCGCCAACCCGCACCACGAGGTCGGCGACCGGGTCATCCAGGACGGCGACATGGTCGTCCTCGACTTCGGCGGTCTCAAGGACGGCTACGGCTCCGACACCACCCGCACCGTGCACGTCGGCCCGCCGACCGCCGAGGAGCGCGAGGTCCACGACATCGTGCGCGCCGCCCAGGAGGCCGGGTTCCGGGCCGTCCGCCCCGGCGCGGCCTGCCAGGAGGTGGACCGGGCCGCCCGCGCGGTCATCGCCGACGCCGGGTACGGCGAGTTCTTCATCCACCGCACCGGCCACGGCATCGGCGTCACCACGCACGAGCCGCCGTACATGATCGAGGGCGAGGAGCAGCCGCTCGTGCCCGGGATGTGCTTCTCCGTGGAGCCCGGCATCTATCTGCCGGGCCGCTTCGGCGTGCGGATCGAGGACATCGTCACGGTGACCGAGGAAGGCGGACGTCGTTTCAACAACACCACCCGCGAGATGGTCGTAGTGGGCTGACCGACCCGGCCCCGGGAGTACCTTCTCGCCCCTACCCCACCCGAACGGCAACGGCACGATCCATGACCCAGGCACCGACACCCACCGCGGACACCGTCCGCCGACTGGTCCGTTCGCTGCTCAAGGAGAGCACGACCGGAACCTCGGGACCGGATGTCCGGCCCGTCGCGGCGGGCGGTGAGCACTCCACCTGGTGGGTCGGCACCCGCCATGTGCTGCGTCTGGCGCCCGACCGGGAGGCCGCCGCGCGGCAGCGCCGCGAACTGCGGCTGCGCGACCTGGCACGCCCGCACCTGCCGGTCGCCGTCCCGACCAGCGTCGCGCACGGCGAGTGGGCGCCGGGCCTGACCTACACGCTGGACACCGCGATCGCCGGGGGCACGGCCGAGGAGCACGACGTCTCCGCGGTCGGCGAGGCCGACCTGGCCGGGCTGCTCACCGGCCTGCGCGAGGTGCCCGTACGGCAGGCGGAGACGCTCGGTGTGCCGCGCACCCCGCCGCGCTCCCTGGAGGCGCTGCGCCGGATGGCCGTACCCGCCGCCGAACGCCTCGCCGCGGCCGACGAGTTCGATCCCGCGCCGCTGCTCCAGTTCACCTCGCCGGGCGCCGCCCAGCTCGCCGCGCAGCCCGGCACGGCCGTGCTGGTCCACCACGACCTCAAGGGCGAGCATCTGGTGGTGAGTGCCGACGGCAGGGTGCGCGGCGTCCTGGACTGGACCGAGGCGGCCGTGGGCGACCCCGCCGAGGACATCGCCGGACTCGCGCTCGCGGTCGGCTCCGGCGCGGCCGTCCGCGCGGCCACCCTCGCCGGCTACGGCGCCCGTCCCTGCCTGCGCGGCCTGTGGCTGGCCCGCTGCGACACCGTCATCCGCCTCGCCGACCGTCTGGAAGGCCGGGACGACAGCCCCCTGCCGCTGCTGCGCACCCGGCTCCGGCGCGCCTGGGAGGCGATCCTGCTGGAGCGGGTGACGGAGCTGCGCGAGGACACCGAGGACGACGGGGAGCTGTAGCGCGGCCGGCCGCTCAGGGCTGGGTCAGCACCACGCACGACTCGCCCGGTATCCGCAGCACCCCGTCCGCGTCCGGTGCCGCCACGGGGTCCCAGGCGGCCAGCACCTCCACCCGCCCGGTGCCGAGCGGGATGGCGGCCGGCTCCTTGCCCAGGTTCACCGCCACCCGTACGTCCCCGCGCCGGAAGGCCAGCCAGCGTGCCTCCGAGTCGTACGCCACCTTGGTGTCGGCGAGGTCGGGGTCGGTGAGGTCCGGCTGCTCCCGGCGCAGGGCGGTCAGCCGGCGGTACCAGGCCAGCACGCGCGCGTGCGGCTCGCGTTCGGGTTCCGACCAGTCCAGGCAGGACCGGTCCCGGGTCGCCGGGTCCTGCGGATCGGGTACGTCCTCCTCGGCCCACCCGTGCGCGGCGAACTCCCGCCGCCTGCCCCGCCGTACGGCCTCCGCCAGTTCGGGGTCCGTGTGGTCGGTGAAGAACTGCCAGGGAGTGCCGGCCGCCCACTCCTCGCCCATGAACAGCATCGGTGTGAAGGGCGCGGTCAGGGTCAGGGTGGCCGCGCAGGCCAGCAGGCCGGGGGAGAGGGAGGCCGAGAGCCGGTCGCCCTGGGCCCGGTTGCCGACCTGGTCGTGGGTCTGGGTGTAGCCGAGCAGCCGGTGCCCGGCCACCCGCGCGCGGTCCAGCGGGCGGCCGTGATGGCGGCCGCGGAAGCCGGAGTACGAGCCGTCGTGGAAGTAGCCGCCGGTGAGGGTCTTGGCGAGGGCCGCGAACGGGTCGCGCGCGAAGTCGGCGTAGTAGCCCTGGGACTCGCCGGTCAGCGCGGTGTGCAGCGCGTGGTGGAAGTCGTCGTTCCACTGCGCGTCCAGACCGAGCCCGTGCTCCGCGCGTGCGGTGATGAGACGCGGGTCGTTCAGGTCGGACTCGCCGACGAGGAACAACGGCCGTCCCGACTCGGCCGCCAGGGCGGCCACGGCCGTCGACAGCTCCTCCAGGAAGTGGCACGCGCGCGTGTCGCACAACGCGTGCACCGCGTCCAGGCGCAGCCCGTCGATCCGGTAGTCGCGCAGCCAGGCGAGCGCGCTGCCCACCAGGTACGCGCGCACCTCGTCCGAACCGGGCGCGTCCAGGTTGACCGCCGCGCCCCAGGGCGTGTGGTGGGTCTCCGTGAAGTACGGCCCGAACGCGGGCAGGTAGTTGCCGGACGGACCCAGGTGGTTGTGGACGACGTCCAGGACGACGCCGAGCCCGAGCTCATGGGCCCGGTCGACAAACCGTTTCAGCGACTCGGGTCCGCCGTAGGGCTCGTGCACCGCCCACAGCGAGACCCCCTCGTACCCCCAGCCGTGCCGGCCCGGGAACGGGCACAGGGGCATCAACTCCACGTGGGTGACGCCCAGTTCCACCAGGTGCTCCAGGCGGGCAGCAGCCGCGTCCAGGGTGCCCTCGGAGGTGTACGTGCCCACGTGCAGCTCGTAGAGCACCGCGCCCGGCAGGGCCCGGCCGGGCCACTCGGCCCGCCACGGGTGGCGTCCGTGGTCGACGACCGCGCTGAGCCCGTCCGGTCCGTCCGGCTGGCGGCGCGAGCGCGGGTCGGGCAGCACGGGGCCGTCGTCCAGGGCGAACCCGTACCGGGTGCCGTCCTCGGCGTCCGCCGCACCGGTCCACCAGTCCGGCCGCTGCGGATCGCGCTCCAACGCGCGCGTGACGCCGTCGCAATGGAGCGTCACACGGTCTGCCTGCGGTGCCCACACCTCGAACTGCACGGACGGTTCCCCTTCGTCTGGCTCCTCGTGAGGTAGTCCGTCCATCGTGCCGGGAAAGCGATCAGACCGCCTTTGAATCCCGGCTTTCCCGAAGGGTGTCGCCGTCCGTACGCGCGCGTGACGGCCGTTTCCCCGTTTTCTGGACACCCGGGGTTCACTGACCCAGAATCAGCAGCGTGACGTCGTCCTTCGAGTTCAACACCTACCCCGCGCGGCTGTCCGACGCGGAGCGCGAGAAGGCGCTGAGTGTGCTGCGTGACGGCGTCGTCATGGGGCGGCTGTCGCACGACACGTTCGTGCGCCGTATGGAGCTGGCGCTCGCCGCCCGCCGCGCGGACGAACTCGCGGCGCTCACCGCGGACCTGCCCCAGGAGAGCCGCTTCGCGCGCGTGCTCTTCGGTACCGTCGAGGCCGTCTCCGGGTTCACCGTGCGGCTGCGCCGGGCCTGGCAGGCCGAGCGGCTGCCCAAGCTGCTGCTGCCGCACCCGGGCAACGGCCATCCGCTGCGCATCGGCCGCGATCCGGCCAACGGGCTGCGGCTCAACCACGAGACGGTCTCCCGGGTGCACGCCGAACTCCGCCGCCAGGGCGGCCTGTGGGTGCTCCGGGACCTCGGCTCCACCAACGGCACGACCGTGAACGGCCGCCGGGTGATCGGCGCCGCCGTCGTGCGCGAGGGCGACCAGATCGGCTTCGGCCGGATGTGCTTCCGGCTCGCGGCCTCCTGAGCCCGCCCTTTGCCGGCCGCAGTGGTCGAGTGGCTGAAAGACGTATGCCCGTCGCGGTGTTGACGTACCCCTCAAGTCGTGACTGACTGTGTGGAGGCCATGCACGTCATGTGACCCGACGGCACCGCATTGTGGAGGTGTGTCCTGCCGCTCCTCCGCTACCCGTCCGTGGACGAGCTGGTCTCCCAGGCGGCCGCGCTGGCCGCCGACCGACCCCGAGACGCCCGGCTGCGCAGGGTCGGGACCTCCCGCGCGGGCACCCCCATGTGGCTGCTTTCCATCGGTCACGGCGGCCGTCACGCCCTGGTCGTCGCCGGCCCGCACGCCAACGAACCCATCGGCGGCGCCACCGTGCTGCGCCTCGCCGACCGGGTGCTCGCCGACCCCCGGCTCACCGAGGACGCCGACGTCACCTGGCACCTGCTGCTGTGCCTGGACCCGGACGGCTCGCGCCGCAACGAGGGCTGGCTCGCCGGGCCGTACACCCTCGGCCACTACTTCCGGAACTTCTTCCGGCCCGGCTTCCTGGAGCAGCCCGAATGGCTGCCCGACGGGGCCGAGGCGGCCGCGCTGCCCGAGACCCGGGCGCTGCTCGACGTCCAGGACGAGCTGCGGCCCTTCCTCCAGTGCTCGCTGCACGGCGTCGACGTCGGCGGCGGCTTCGTCGAGCTCACCCGCGACCTGCCGGGCCTCGACCGCCGCCTCACGCACACCGCGAGCCGGCTCGGCATCCCCCGGGAACTCGGCGCCTACGACACCCTGTACTGGCCGGCCCTGGGCCCGGCCGTCTACCGGGTCCCGCCGCCCCGCCGGGGCGACCTGGCCGCCGCCATCACCGAGGCCGCCGTCGAGTCCACCTGGTTCCATCCCCACCGGCACGGCACCGTCACCGCCATCGTCGAGGCCCCCATGTGGGGCGTGAACGCCGTCCAGGACGGCGCACCGCCCGCCGACCGGGACGCGTCCCTGCGGGCCGTCAGCCGGACCCTGCGGGAGGACACGGCCCTCCTGGACGGCGTCCTGGCGCGGGTCCGGCCCCAGCTGTCCGCGGCCCCGGACGCGGCCCGGCTGCTCGCGCCGGTCGACGACTACCTGCTCGTCTGCCCCGGCCTCGCCGACGCCTGGGACCCCGACACCGACGCCGGCAGCGCCCGCCCGCTGCCCCCGCTCAGCAGCGCCCACCTGGCCGCGCTGCGCATCGCCGGACGCCGGCTGGCCCTGCGCACCGCCGGGCTGCTGCACCAGTTGCTGCGCAGCACCGGGCACGACCCGGCCGACGCGCTGCCCGACCTGGACCGGCTGATCGACACCTGGTGCGCGGACTATCAGGAGTCCCTCGGCGCACGCTGGATCCCGGTCGCACGCCAGGCCGAGTACCAGACGCGCGTGGTCCTGAGCGCGTTCGAACTGGCGCACCGCCACGCGCGCGTGGGTGCCCGTTCGGGTGAGCCGGGCTGGGGCGCCGAGGCCGCCGTGCCGATGCACAGGGAATGACCCCTCTGATCAGAGCGACAGCGGCCGGCGGCGCCCTGCTGGCGGCCACCGCCCTCCTCGCCGCCGGCCCGGTCCAGGCCGCGCCCGACGCCACGCGCGGCGGCGACTACCTCTTCCTGACCGTCACCAAGGGCGACAGCCGCTCCATCGACACGCGCGGCACCCTGCTGCTGTGCGACCCGCCGCAGGGGTACTCCCACGCGGCCGAGGCCTGTGCCGAACTGGACACGGTGGGCGGTGACATCACGCGCATCGCCCCGCCCAAGGACGCGATGTGCCCGATGCTCTACGCCCCCGTGACCGCCCAGGCGCGCGGGGAGTGGAACGGCCGGCCGATCGAGTACCGCGAGACGTTCTCCAACTCCTGTGTGATGGCGGCCCGGACCGGGCCGGTCTTCGCCCTCGACGGCTGACCCCGGGGGCGGGCGGCGTGCGGCCCCCGAGACCTCACGCCGCCCCCTCACGCGCGTGCTGCGCGGCCGCCAGTACCGTCCGGGACTGATGCTCCACCTGGCGCTCCAGCGGCACCCAGCGGGCCCGGAAACGCTCCCCGTAGGCCTCGCACCAGGCGGCCACCAGCTCCTCCAGCACCGGTGCCGCGCGGTCGTCCGCCTCCCGCAGCACCCGCAGCAGCATCGAGGCCGCCCGCAGCGGCAGCCGCCGCCCGAAGGCGTCCACACTGCCGACGTACGCCATCGTGGTGTCGACGGGCTGCCGGCCGATCCAGTCCTCGGCGAGCCCCGGGATCAGCCCCAGCGCCCAGCGGGCCGCCCGCAGCAGCGGCCCGTCCAGGCCGTCCAGCCGGGGCAGCGCCTCGGCCAGCACCTGCTCCACCTCCCGCGAGTCCCGCAGCAGCCGGCGCGCCAGGCGCCGCATCGCCGCCGCCGGCGCCGGGTGCGGCGCCGGGTCGTCGACCAGGTCGCTCGCCCACATCGGCACCTCGACCACCGCCGTCAGACCGCCGTAGCGGTGCGCGTGGTACCAGGTGCTGTGCCGTGCGTCGTCCGGCATGCTCGGGTACGCCACCCCCGTCTCAGGACCGGGCATCACCCGCACCCCGGGCCCGGAGGCCGGCCAGCCCGCGGCGTCCGAGGCGCCCGTCTCCACCGGGATGTGCAGCTCCGCCGCGGACTTGGCGAACGGCTCGGCCAGCCCCGGCACGTCCTTCGTCAGCTGCACCCAGCTGCCACCCAGATCGGTGCCGTGCAGGGTCACCTGGAGGTAGGGGCGCAGCTCGTCGATCACCGCGAGCAGGGCCACGGTCTCGGGCGGCAGCCGGTCCGGCGGCAGCACCGACGGCGACCACTCCGGCTGCTCCGGGCCCGCCGGCCGGTAGAAACCGAGGTGGTAGTCGAACAGGCTGCGCGGGGCCGGGGTGACGTGCAGGCTCGCCCCGTCCGGGTCCGCGCAGAGCAGGAAGTGCCAGGAGGTCTCCGCCCGCAGCTCCCGTTCGTGCAGCACCCGCTCGGCCAGTACCTGGAGAGTGCCGCCCCCGGTCGGCTCGTTGGCGTGGGCACCCGCGACCACCAGGACCGCCCGCCGGGCGTGTCCGACGGACAGCAGGTGCAGCGGTCTGCCCGCGCGGGAGAGGCCGATCTGCCGCAAGGTGCACAGGCCGGGCCGGTGCGCGGCCAACGCCCGGGCGGTTGCGACGAGTTCGGGAACACTGGGGTAACGCAGCTCCGGCAGGAGACTCACCCCCGACTTGTCCGCCCGGCTTCGCATTCCCCAGTCCCGCACGGCATAGGTGAACTGTCAAGAACCTCCCGGGGGAGGCTCCCGGGGGCGCCCAGGGGCACGAGCCGTCGGCCGGCCGGGCGGTGGGCGCCGCTGGGGGTGCGAAGTCACTCCGGGGCGCGGAACGGCTCCGCGCGCCCATACGGACGCGGTCCGCGCCCGGCGAGTTTCAGCAAGGCCCCCACCCGGCCGCGCATTTCACTCGTATGGGTGAATGTGCCTCTCAGTCCCCGTCTCCCACCCGCTCCAGCAGCGCCACCGGCAGCGCCTCGAAAAGCTCCGCCACGCGCGCGTGCCCCGTGAACTCCCGCCCCGGTGCCAGCACGTCGGCCCACCGCCCCGGTGGCAGCGGCAGCACCGTGTCCCGCCAGCCGCCCGCCGCGGCCAGCCGCAGCGACAGCCGGGTCACCGCCGTGACCACCTCCGCGGAGCGCGCGAAGGCAAGGCAGTGTGCCGCGGCCGGGCCCTCGGCCGTCAGCGGCGCGTACGTCGCCGTGTCGCCGAAGGCAGCGGGGCGCCGCGCCCGCAGCCGCAGCGCCGCCGCCGTCACCGCGTCCTTCTCGCCCGGACGCGCGGGCGGGAACGCCACCGGGCGCCGGTTGTCCGGGTCCACCAGCGCCCGGTACTCGCCCTCCGTGCCCTGGTAGACGTCCGGCACCCCCGGCATCGTCAGATGGACCAGAGCCGTGCCGAGCACGTTCGCCCGGACCTGCGCCGCCAGGGAGGCCCGGAAGGCCGCCACACGCTCACCCGGCGGCCCGCACGGCCCCGCCGCGACGAACGACGCCACCGCCTCCTCGTACGGCGGCTCCTGCTCCGTCCAGCTCGTGTAGAGCCCCGCCTCCCGCACATGCTTCAGCAGCGCCCCCTGCACCCGCCCGGGCTCCGCCGGGCCGAGCCCGAACACGGTCTGCCAGGCCGCCCAGGCCAGCTGCGCGTCCGGCACGCCCTCGCCGTCCCGGGTCACCTCGGTCAGCACGTCCGCCCAGCGCTCCGGGCATTCCGTGAGCACGGCCAGCGCCGCCCGCACATCGGCGCTGCGCTTGGTGTCGTGCGTCGTCACCACCGTCCCGGAGAGCGGCCAGTCGCGCTGCACGCGCGCGCAGTACGCGTGGAAGGCGTCGGGGGAAACCCCCGGACTGCCGGGGTCCCCGCCCACCTCGGTCGCCGACAGCAACGGCACGTAGCGGTAGAACGCCGTGTCCTCCACCGACTTGGCGCGCAGCGCCGAGGCCGTCTGCGCGAACCGGGTCCGGAACTCCGCGGCCCCCGGCC
Organism: Streptomyces sp. NPDC007901; assembly: GCF_042959465.1. NCBI lineage: Bacteria > Bacillati > Actinomycetota > Actinomycetes > Kitasatosporales > Streptomycetaceae > Streptomyces > Streptomyces sp. NPDC007901. Next base: position 139,373 of record NZ_JBIBKW010000016.1, read on the forward strand.
CGTCCCCGGCCAGCAGCAGCCCGCGCACCGCGTCCACCGCCCCGCCCTCCTCGGGCACCACGAAGGCCAGGCGGGCCTCCTCGGCGGCCCGCTCGGTGACCACGGCGGCCGCGTCACCGGAGGCGTACGGCCGGTACACCCGCATCCGCACCAGCAGCTCCTGCAGCGCGGTGCGCAACGCCCAGGGCGCCCGGTCGCGCAGCGCGGGGTCCGGGGACGTCGCGCACACGCGCGTGGCCACCCGCGTCAGCCGGTCCGTCTCGGCCGCCAGCTCGTGTGTGAGCACCTTGTACGCCGCCCGCCGCACCGTCGCCGCCCAGTCGCCGCCCCGGTCCGTCTGCGGGGCCGCGAACCGCCGGTACTGGCCGAGCAGTTCACCGGCTCCCGCGGGATCCGTGAACAGGCCGTCCACCTGCCGCAGCGCGTCGTACCCGGTGGTCCCCGCGACCGGCCAGCCGGCCGGCAGGTGCTCGCCGTCGGCCAGGATCTTCTCGACCACGGTCCAGCGCCCGCCCGTCGCCTCGTGCAGCCGCGCGAGATAGCCGTCGGGGTCGGCGAGCCCGTCGGGATGGTCGATACGCAGCCCGTCCACCACGCCCTCGTGCAGCAGCTGGAGGATCTTGCCGTGGGTCGCCTCGAACACCTCGGGGTCCTCCACCCGCACCCCGATCAGCTCCGAGATGCTGAAGAACCGGCGGTAGTTGAGCTCGGTGCGGGCCAGCCGCCACCACGCCGGGCGGTACCACTGGGCGTCCAGCAGCTCCGGCAGCGGCAGGTCCGCGGTGCCGGCCCGGAGCGGGAAGGCGTGCTCGTGGTAGCGCAGCACGTCACCGTCGACCACGAGCTGCCCGAGCACGTCGCCGAGCGGGCCGCCGAGCACCGGCAGCAGCAGCTGGCCGCCCTGAGCCGCCCAGTCGATGTCGAACCAGCGCGCGTACGGCGACTTCGGGCCCTCGCGCAGGACCTCCCACAGGGCGTGGTTGTGGCGGGGGGACATCGCCATGTGGTTCGGCACGATGTCGACGACGAGGCCGAGGCCGTGCTGCCGCGCGGTGTGCGCGAGTGCGCGGAGCGCGTCCTCGCCACCGAGTTCCTCGCGTACGCGCGCGTGGTCGACGACGTCGTAGCCGTGGGTGGAGCCGGGGACGGCTTCCAGGACGGGGGAGAGGTGGAGGTGGGAGATGCCTAGCGAGGCGAGGTACGGCACGGCGGTTTCGGCGGCCGAGAAGGGGAAGCTCGGCTGGAGCTGTAGGCGGTAGGTGGCTGTCGGCACGGCTGTCATGCGGATGTGTGTACCCGCGCTGTGTGTTTTTGTGTCACAGCGCGGGCCGGTGGGGGTTGATCGCGCAGTTCCCCGCGCCCCTGAAGGGGCGCGTCTATGCGGGCCTTTTCAGAACGGTCAGGCTTCGGCCCAGCAGGGTCAGGTGTGCGCCCCCATCTACCTTCGGGCCCGGGAGTACGCCCTCGGTCTGGGCCGTGTCGACCACCACCTCCCACTGGCGGCCGTGGTTCACCGGGACCACGAAGTCGAGCTCTCCTGGTGAGGCGTTGAACATCAGGAGGAAGGAGTCGTCGGCGATGCGCTCCCCGCGCATGCCCGGTTCCGAGATCGCGTTGCCGTTGAGGAACACGGTGAGGGCAAAGGCCTGGGCCGAGTCCCAGTCCTGCTGGGCCATCTCATGGCCCTCGGGGGTGAACCAGGCGATGTCGGAGAGGTCGTCGTGGGTGCCCTCCACCGGGCGGCCGTGGAAGAAGCGGCGGCGCCGGAAGACCGGGTGTTCCTTGCGCAGCCGGGCCATCGCGCGGGTGAAGGACAGCAGGCCGCTGTCGTCCTCGGGGGACGGCCAGGCCACCCAGGAGACCTCGTTGTCCTGGCAGTACGCGTTGTTGTTGCCGTGCTGGGTGCGCGCGAACTCGTCGCCGTGGCCGATCATCGGCACGCCCTGGGACAGCATCAGCGTGGCGATGAAGTTGCGCATCTGCCGGTCGCGCAGTTCGAGGATCGCGGGGTCGTCGGTGTGGCCCTCGACCCCGCAGTTCCAGGAGCGGTTGTGGCTCTCGCCGTCCCGGTTGTCCTCGCCGTTGGCCGCGTTGTGCTTGTCGTTGTACGACACCAGGTCGTGCAGGGTGAAGCCGTCGTGGCAGGTGACGAAGTTGATGGAGGCCAGCGGACGGCGGCCGTCGTCCTGGTAGAGGTCGGAGGAGCCGGTGAGGCGGGAGGCGAACTCGGCCAGCGCGCGGGGCTCGCCGCGCCAGAGGTCGCGCACCGTGTCGCGGTACTTGCCGTTCCACTCGGTCCACAGCGGCGGGAAGTTGCCCACCTGGTAGCCGCCCTCGCCGACGTCCCAGGGCTCGGCGATCAGCTTCACCTGGGAGACGATCGGGTCCTGCTGCACCAGGTCGAAGAACGAGGACAGCCGGTCCACCTCGTGGAACTGCCGGGCCAGGGTGGCCGCGAGGTCGAAGCGGAAGCCGTCGACATGCATCTCGGTGACCCAGTAGCGCAGTGAGTCCATGATCATCTGGAGGACGTGGGGCGAGCGCATCAGCAGGGAGTTGCCGGTGCCCGTCGTGTCCATGTAGTAGCGGGGGTCGTCCGTGAGGCGGTAGTAGGACGGGTTGTCCAGGCCGCGGAAGGACAGGGTCGGGCCCAGGTGGTTGCCCTCGGCGGTGTGGTTGTAGACCACGTCGAGGATCACCTCGATCCCGGCCTCGTGCAGGGCGCGGACCGCCGACTTGAACTCCAGGACCTGCTGGCCGCGGTCGCCCCAGGAGGCGTACGCGTTGTGCGGGGCGAAGAAGCCGATGGTGTTGTAGCCCCAGTAGTTGTTCAGGCCCATGTCGACCAGCCGGTGGTCGTTCACGAACTGGTGGACCGGCATCAGTTCGAGGGCGGTCACTCCCAGTTCCACCAGGTGCTCGATGAGCGCCGGGTGCGCCAGGCCCGCGTAGGTGCCGCGCAGCTCCTCGGGCAGGCCCGGGTGGCGCATGGTCAGGCCCTTCACGTGGGCCTCGTAGATCACCGTGTGGTGGTACTCGGTGCGCGGCCGGCGGTCGTCGCCCCAGTCGAAGTACGGGTTGATCACCACCGAGGTCATGGTGTGCGGCGCCGAGTCCAGGTCGTTGCGCTTGTCGGGGTCGCCGAAGTGGTAGCCGTACACCTCCTCGCCCCAGCGCACCGACCCGCTGACCGCCTTCGCGTACGGGTCCAGCAGCAGCTTCGCCGAGTTGCAGCGCTGCCCGCGCCCGGGGTCGTACGGGCCGTGCGCCCTGAAGCCGTAGCGCTGCCCCGGCATCACGCCCGGCAGGTACGCGTGCCGCACGAAGGCGTCGCTCTCCCGCAGTTCCACCGCCGTCTCGGAGCCGTCGTCGTGCAGCAGACACAGCTCCACTCGGTCCGCGGCCTCCGTGAACACCGCGAAGTTGGTCCCGGCGCCGTCGTACGTGGCACCGAGCGGATACGCCTCTCCAGGCCAGACCTGCATGAAGTCGACTCTTCCAGGTGTGTCTCGCGCCCGGGGGCGCCTTGGTCATGAGTCTGCCCGAAACTAATGGAACCCCATGTGACTTACGCCCCTCTTACCCGGCGACCAGTGCACACAGTGGCCCGTGGGGCGAAGTGTGCCGAACCAGTGGGGCATACACGTACTCCCTGTGACCAAGGGGGAGTAGGGGGAAGATGTGCGCAAGATAGTGCACCGCCATCTGGGCAAAGTGGTGGCCGGTGCGGGACTGGCGGTGGCGGGGACCGCCGTGATGGTCGGGATCACCCTGCCGGGCACGGCCGGGGCCAACGAGTCGGGAGGGAGCGACGGAAGCGGCACGGCCGCCGCGCAGTCGGCGGGCCGGGGGCAGGGCCAGGACGCCGTCAAGGGCGGCGTGGTGGAACAGGCGCCGGCCGAGGGCAAGAAGGGCACGGGCAGCGACCCGCTGACCGACGACGAGACCAAGCGCGTCGAACAACTCGCTCTGACCAAGCAGATGTTCAACGCCGGGGAGAACGTCGAGGGCGCCCGCGGCCCGGAGCGGATCAGCGTCGACCTCGCCGAGCCGGACGCGAACGAACTGGACAGCTCGAACGCGCCGCGCCGCGCGGACGTGACGTTCTACGACTACCGGAACGACAGCCTCGTCACCCGGACCGTGAACCTCGACACCGGCAAGGTCGAACAGACCACGAGCCGGCAGGGCGTCCAGCCGCCGCTCAGCCACGACGAGAACGTCGAGGCGCTCAAGCTGCTGATCGGCGACCCGCTCGGCGCCGGCCTGAAGGCGGACTTCAAGGACGCCACCGGCAGCGAACTGACCGACCCGGAGCAGCAGCTGCTGCTCAACAGCGCGGTCTACCGCGCCACCCCGGGCGCCCAGCCGGCCGCGCTCGACAAGTGCGGCGAACACCGCTGCGTGCGGCTCTTCCCGAAGGTCAAGAACGGGCCGTGGATCGACGCCCGCTCCCTGATCGTCGACCTCAGCGCGCGCAAGGTCGTGAAGCTCGGCCGCTGAGCCGACGCCGTTCACCCCGCCCATCGCACTTCACCGCGTTTTCCGTACGAGGAGTCACTTCGTCATGCACGTGAACGAGCGCGCGCACGCGCGTGTGCCCAGAATCAGCCGTGCCCGCAGGACGGCCGCCGTCGGTCTGTCCGTGGCCGCGCTGGCGGCCGGCGCGACCACGGCGGCCGGGCCAGCCGCCGCCCAGCCGAAGCGGGCCGCTGCGGCCGCCGCCGACTGCTCCGCCGCCTACCGCATCGAGCAGAAGCTCTCCACCGGCACCACCTGGCGGATGTGCTGGCGCTACGACAGCAAGGCCGGACTGGTCCTGGAGCACATCTCCTACCAGCCCAAGGGCGAGGCCGCCCCCATCAAGGTCCTCTCCAGCGCCCGGCTCGCGCAGATCGACGTCCCCTACGACGACGGCAGCGTCGAGTACGACGACCTGACCGGCTTCGGCTTCGCCCAGGGCCTGGTGCCGCTGGCCTCGGCCGAGTGCCCCGGCGGCACCATCAAGACCGTCAAGGTCCCCGACGCCTGGGACCCGGCCCACCCCAACGTCGACGGCCTGTGCACCACGACCCGTTCGCGCGGCCACGCCTACCGGATGCAGGCCGACACCGGCAACCGGGTGTACCAGCAGCAGGGCAAGGACCTGTTGATCTACACGGTCAACAAGGTCGGCTGGTACGAGTACATGACCGAGTGGCGGTTCCAGGACGACGGCACCATCAACATGAACGTCGGTGCCACCGGCAGCCTCTCGCCGGGCGACTACGACGCCGGCGACGGCCGCGGCTGGCCGATCGGCAAGGGCGCCCACGCCTACGCCACCAGCCACAGCCACAACGTGTTCTGGAAGCTGAACTTCGACCTCGACGGCTCCTCCAAGAGCCGCATCGAGCAGTACGACTCGGTGGTCAGCGCCCCGACGCACGGCCAGGAGGCGCCCACCAACAAGACCACCCGCACCAACGTCACCAAGGAACTCGCCGGTGACTCCAAGAACATGCGGTGGTGGCGGGTGGTCAGCACCGCCGGCAAGAACAAGGACGGGCACGCCCGTTCGTACGAGATCGTCCAGGGCGCGACCAACAAGTACCCGGGTCACGGTTTCACCAAGCACGACGTCTACTTCACCCAGTACGACAAGTGCGAGCTGTTCGCCAGCAACAACCCGGGCTGCGCGACCGGTCACCCCAAGACCGTCGACAAGTGGGTCAACGGACAGACCCTCACCAACCCTGTGGTCTGGGTGAACGTCGGTTTCCACCACATCGCGCGCGACGAGGACCAGCAGCCGATGCCGGTCCACTGGCAGGGCTTCTCCATCGCCCCGCGTGACGTCACCGCTATGAATCCGCTCACTCCGGCCGCCCTTGCTGATCAGAACGGTCAGCCGGGAGGCGGTAGTTGAGAAACGACCTGTCCATCCGGCTGCACCGCCGACCACTCCCGGAGTACCCTTCCTTGATCGTTGGCACGGGGAGAGCTCGGGGGAGCGGAAGGCGGTGCACGGGTGGGCTCGGGAGGCCTGGAGCTGCCCCCTGGTGACGAGGGTCACGAGGGGAACTCCACAGACGTCCCGCCCGGCGCGGTGTCCCTGGCCCGGCCGATGGACGCCACGGGCTCCATCGGGCCAGAGCTGGAGTGGGGCGCCGACGCCTGGCTCGAGGTGCGTACGCGCGCCCAGCGGGCCGGCCGCGCCTACATCTGGCTGAACCTCGTCGAGCAGCGGATGCGGGCCGTGGTGGCCGCCGTGCTGCGGCCCATCTACGAACCCGTCCACGGCGACGACTGGGTGGTCGCCGCGGCCGGTCCGGCCGGCCAGGAGTGGGTCCAGCGGGCGGCCGCCGTCCGCGAGGTCAGCCGCCGCAAGGGCTATCTGCTGGACCCCGCCGACGACAACGTGCTCAGCTTCCTCACCCTCCCGCAGCTGCGCGAGCTGATGGTCCAGCACTGGCCGTGCTTCGAGCCCTACTTCGACGAGCGCCGGGACGTCGAACTCGCCCTGGACGAGCTCGAGGTGACCCGCAACATCGTCTCCCGCAACCGCGCCCTGTCCGGTGCCGTCCTCGACCAGGCCGAACGGGCCTCCGCCCGGCTCCTGGAGATGCTCGGCGCGGACGGCGACGTGCCCTCCGCGCGCCGGCTGCCGGTGGACGCGGTGGAGGACCTGGTCGGCGACCGCTACGCCGACGTGGTCGCCGTGCACCCCGACCGGGTCCGCCTGATGCGCCAGTTCCCGGCCGAGGACCTCTTCGGCGGCGCCCGCCGCCTGGACGCCATCGGCATCGGCCTCAACCTGCTCGTGCAGAACTTCTCCGGCCGCCGCCTGGTCCGCCTCGCCGAGACCGGCTGCCGGGTCCGCCTCCTCTTCCTCAACCCCGCCTCCAGCGCGGTCAAGCGCCGCGAGCGCGAACTCGGGATGAAACGGGGCGAACTCGCCCGCTCGGTCGAGATGAACATCCTCCACATGCGCCGGGTGCGGTCGCGCCTGCGCGATCCGGGCGCCTTCGAGATCCAGGTGTACGACGACACCCCCCGCTTCTCCGCCTACCTGGTGGACGGCGACGGCGCCGACGGCGTCGGGATCATCCAGTCGTATCTGCGCGGCGCACGGGGCATGGAGTCACCGGTGCTGGTGCTGCGCAACGGCAGCAAGGTGGTCAAGTCGGAAGATGTCGTAGAAACAGGGCTCTTCCCCACATATCGCGAGGAGTTCGAAATGGCTTGGGCGGATTCGCGCCCGGTGTCCTGATGTGTGCGTGGCGATAAGCGGAATGCCGGTCCTCTGATTGTCAGTGGCGCATGCGAGGGTGGAGACCACTGGGGGAAAGCACCACCAAGAAGGGGGGCCGCCCATGGGCTGGCACCAGGAGCTCCTGATCGGCTTCGACCTGGAGACGACGGGTACGGATCCGCGCGAGGCACGGATCGTCACGGGGGCCGTGATCGAGGTCAGGGCCGGGCAGGAACTGGGCCGCCGCGAGTGGCTGGCCGATCCGGGCGTGGAGATCCCGGCGGACGCGGTGGCGGTGCACGGCATCAGCAACGAGCGGGCGGCCGCCGAGGGCCGGCCGGCCGACCAGGTCGCCGACGCCCTCGCGGACGTCCTCACCGGCTACTGGAAGACGGGTGTCCCGGTCGTCGCCTACAACGCGACCTTCGACCTCACCCTCCTCTCGGCGGAACTGCGCCGCCACGGACTGCCGTCCCTCTCCGACCGCCTCGGCGGCCTCGACCCCGCGCCGGTCGTCGACCCGTACACCATCGACCGCTGGGTCGACCGCTACCGGCGCGGCAAGCGCAACCTCGAAGCGGTCTGCGCCGAGTACGGCATCACCCTCACCACCGCCCACAACGCCTCCGCCGACGCCCTCGCCGCGGCGCGGCTGGCGGGCGCGATAGCCGAGCGCCACCCGAAGATCGCGGCGCTGGGTCCGGCGGAGCTGCACCGGCGCCAGGTGGAGTGGTACGCGGAGTGGGCGGCGGACTTCCAGCAGTTCCTGCGGCGCAAGGGGGAGGCCGACGCGGTGGTGGACGGGGCGTGGCCCCTGCGGGAGCTTGTGGACGCCGTCTGAGCGCTGGGCTGGTCACGTGGTTCGTTTGCCGCGGGCCGGTGGGGGCTGGTCGCGCAGTTCCTCCCCCAGCCTTCGGCCGGGGGTACCCCCAGCGCCCCTGCGGGGCGCTCCTCAGCGGGCGCGGCTCAGAAGGGGTACCAGCGCACCGACTCGTCGCCCTCCCGTAGAGATGCGACCCGGCGCTCGAATTCCGCCAGTGCCTTCGGGTTGCTCGGGGCGTGCTGGGCGACCCATGCGCAGCTCGCCGTCTCCCGGGCGCCGCGCAGCACGCCGCACCCCTCCCACTCGCGCACATCCCAGCCGTAGGTCTCGGTGAACGAGTCATAGGCCTCGGCCGGCAGCCCGTACCGGTCCCGGGACAGTGCCATCACCACCAGGTCGTGCTCGCGCAGGTCCGAGGAGAAGGTCTCCAGGTCCACCAGCACCGGCCCCTCGGGTCCGACGTGCACATTGCGGGGCAGCGCGTCCCCGTGGATCGGTCCCGGCGTCAGACGGGGCGTCAGCGCGGCCGCGGCCGTCGCGAAGCCGTCCCGGCGCTCCCGCAGATACGCCGCGTCGGCCGGGTCGATGGCGGCACCGGCGAGCCGCAGCCAGCGTTCCACACCGCCCAGCAGCTCGCGGGGCGGCAGGGCGAAGGGGGGAGTGGGCAGTGCGTGCACGATCCGCAGCAGTTCGGCCAGATCGACCGGCTCGGCCGGCCGCACCGGATCCGCCAGCCGGTGCCACACCGTCACCGGGTGGCCCTCGACGAGCCGTGCCTTCGGCTCGGCGGCGCGTACGGCCGGTACGTCCGCCTCCGCCAGCCACCCGGCGATCTCCAGCTCCCGCCGGGCCCGGTCGAGGAGTTCGGCGTCCCGGCCGACCTTCACCACCAGGTCCCCTGCGGCGAACACCGCGTTCTCGCCCAGCGCGAGCAGCGAGGCGCCGGCCGCCGCACCGGGCAGCACATCCGCCGCGGCCAGTACGTCCCGCGCCCTTGCCTCGTCCATCGTCCGCCTCCGTGTCGGTCCCCGGCGCACCCGCGCCCGCCGTGTGCGGGTGCACACGGTGTCCTGTTCTCGCCGTCCGGCGGTCAGTCTCGCATCCACGGAGGTCGGGCCGTGTGCGCGGTGCCTTGACGGGACCACCGGCCTTCACGACCATGTCCAGGCCCGACCGGGCCGCGCAAAGGGGGATGACGTGGCATTGGTGACGAACGTGGCGAGTACGGCCCGGCCGCACGGGCGACCGGTCCCCTCCCGCGTAACCGACCGCGGCGCCTGGTTCCTCGTCCTGCCCGCCCTGATCCCGATCCTCGTGCTGAGCGTCGGCCCGCTGATCTACGGCATTCTGCTGGCGTTCACCGACGCCCAGTCGGGCCGCACCGCGGCGACGCGGTGGATCGGCGGCCTCAACTTCCAGGACCTGCTGCACGACACCCTCTTCTGGGAGTCGTTCCGGATCGGCCTGGTCTGGGCGGTCGGTGTGACCGTGCCCCAGTTCCTGCTCGCGCTCGGCCTGGCCCTTCTCCTCGACCAGGAGTTACGGCTGCGGTGGCTGGCCCGGGCCCTCGCGATCGTCCCCTGGGCGATGCCCGAGGTCGTGGTCGGCATCATGTGGCGGCTGGTCTACAACCCGGACGCGGGCATCCTCAACGAGACCCTGCGCGACCTCGGCCTCGGCGACGGCCGGGACTGGCTGAGCGGCCTCGGCACCGCCCTGCCCGCCGTCATCGTCGTCGGCGTCTGGGCCGGGATGCCGCAGACCACGGTCGCCCTGCTCGCCGGCCTCCAGAACACCCCGCGCGAACTGCACGAGGCAGCCGCCGTGGACGGCGCGGGCGCCTGGCGCCGCTTCCACACGGTCACCTGGCCCGCCCTCAGACCCGTCGCCCTGGCCATCACCGCGCTCAACCTGATCTGGAACTTCAACTCCTTCGCCCTGGTCTATGTGCTCACCCACGGCGGCCCCGGCGGCAAGACCCGGCTGCCGATGCTGTTCGCCTACGAAGAGGCCTTCCGCTACGGCCAGTTCGGGTACGCGGCGGCCATGGGCTGTGTGATGGTCGCCGTGATCGCGGTGCTGCTGGCCGTCTTCCTGGCGGGCCGGCTGGGGGGAGGCGAGGACGCGTGAGGACCCGTACCGGCACCCGCGTCGGCCAGTACGCGGCCCTGCTCGCCTACCTCGTCTTCCTGGCCTTTCCGCTGCTCTGGCTGCTCTCCACGGCCTTCAAGTCCCCGCAGGAGCTCGGCAGTCTGCACCCCACCTGGATCCCCCGGCACCCCACCCTGGCCAACTTCCGCCAGGCCTTCGACGAACAGCCGCTGCTGCGCGCCGGCCTCAACTCCCTGCTGGCCGCGCTCGGCGCCGCCGTGATCGCCGTACTCCTCGCGACCCCGATGGCGTACGTCATGGCCCGGCGCCGCACCGCGCTCTCCCGGGCGGCCACCGGCTGGGTGGTGGTCAGCCAGGCCTTCCCGTTCGTGCTGGTGATCATCCCGCTGTTCCTGGTCCTGAAGAACCTGCGGCTGATCGACTCCCTGTTCGGCCTGGTGCTGGTGTACGTGGTGTGGGCGCTGCCGTTCGCGCTGTGGATGCTCGTCGGCTACGTCCGGGCGGTGCCCGTCGAACTGGAGGAGGCGGCGGCCGTGGACGGGGCCGGGCGGCTGCGGACGCTGGTGTCGGTGACGGCGCCGCTGCTGGCGCCCGGGCTCGTGGCGACGGCCCTGTTCGCCTTCGTCACCGCGTGGAACGAGTTCTTCTTCGCGCTGGTGCTGCTGAAGACACCGGAGAAACAGACCCTGCCGGTCGTCCTCACCCACTTCATCGGCGCCGAGGGCGTGGCCGACCTGGGACCGCTGGCCGCGGCCGCCTTCCTCGCCACCCTGCCCTCGCTGCTGGTCTTCGCGCTGGTCCAGCGGCGGATCACGGGCGGGATGCTCGCCGGGGCGGTGAAGAGCTGATGCGCGCCAGGGTCCCCACGGCACTCGTCGTCCTGCTTCTCCTGCTCGCGGGCTGCTCGGCCGGCGGGAGCGGCACGGGCGGCCCGATCACCCTCCGCTTCCAGTCCCTGGCCTGGCAGGAGGAGTCGGTGGCCGCCAACAAGGAGCTGGTGAAGGAGTGGAACGCCACCCACTCCGACGTCAAGGTCGAGTACGTCCAGGGAAGTTGGGACAGCGTCCACGACCAGCTGCTCACCTCCTTCGAGGGCGGTGAGGCCCCGGACATCATCCACGACGCCTCCGACGACCTCGCGGACTTCGCCTACGGCGGTTACCTCGCCGACCTCACCGATCTGCTGCCGGCCTGGCTCAGGTCCGACATACCGCGGCGCAGTTGGGACACCGCGACTTTCGGCGACGGCATCTACGGCGTGCCCTTCCTCCAGGAGCCGCGCGTCCTGATTGCCGACACCACCTGGCTCGACCAGGCCGGTGTGCGCATTCCCACCCCCGAACACCCCTGGACCTGGGCGGAGTTCCGGCAGATCACCAAGCAGCTCAGCGGCGGCGGGAAGTACGGCGTCGCATGGCCGCTCAAGGAGCCCGTCTCCGCCACGCTCAACCTGTCGCTGTCGGAGGGCGGACAGCTTTTCCACCGGGACGCGGACGGCAAGGTGACCGTGCGGTTCGAGGCCGCCGACCAGGTCGTGCCGAGGACCGTTCACGACCAGGTGGACGTCGACCACAGCGCGCCCGGCTCCACCCTGGGCAGTGGCGGTTCGGACACCCTGCCGGGCTTCTTCGGCGGCAGGTACGCGATGGTGCCGCTCGGCTTCTCCTACCGCCAGCAGATCGTCCAGCAGGCGCCCAAGGGCTTCGACTGGGAGGTGCTGCCCGCCCCGGCCGGTGCCGACGGGCTCGCGCAGGGCGTCAGCCCGCAGACACTGTCCGTCGCCGAGGACAGCCCGCACAAGAAGGAGGCGGCCGAGTTCATCGACTTCCTGCTCCGGCCGAAGAACATGGTCCGGCTCGCCCTCGGCGACTGGATGCTGCCCACCGGCACCCAGGCCCTGAAGGACCCCGCCCTGCACACCGCGAAGTACGGCTGGGCCACCGGCACCGCCCTCGCCGCCCACCTCGCCCCGGCCCCCGCCCAGACCGTCCGGGGCTACCCGGAGTGGAAGGACAAGGTGGCCACCCCGGCCCTCCAGGAGTACTACAGCGGCGCCATCGGGATCGACGAACTCCGCCATCGGCTGGAGAAGGACGGCAACCTGGTGCTGGCCCGCTACCAGCGCTGAGCAGTCGTAGACACACGACAGGGCCCGTTGGCTCCCCCGGAGACCAACGGACCCTGTGCCAGAGGGTGTTACGAGCAGGGTGTCCCTAGACGGGCAGCCGGTCGTGCTCACCGTGCCGCGTCGGCGCCACCGGCTCCGGCGACTCGTCGTGCGTCAGGTCCGGCAGCCACCGCAGCCAGCTCGGCAGGTACCAGTTGCGCTCGCCGAGCAGCGCCATCACCGCCGGGAGCAGCACGCCCCGGATGACCGTCGCGTCGATGAGGACCGCGGCCGCCAGGCCCACGCCCATCTGCTTCATGGACTGCATGGACAGCGTGCCGAAGATCGCGAACACGGCGACCATGATGACGGCGGCGCTGGTGACGACCCCGGCCGTGGTGACGACCCCGTGCCGGATGGCGTCCCGGGTGGACCGGCCGCGCAGCCGGGCCTCGCGGATCCGGGAGACCACGAACACGTGGTAGTCCATGGAGAGGCCGAAGAGGATCACGAAGAGGAACAGCGGCAGCCAGGTGACGATGGCGCCGACCCCCTCCGCGCCCACCAGGGAGGCGCCCCAGCCGTGCTGGAAGACGGCGACCAGGATGCCGTAGGCCGCGCCCACCGAGAGCAGGTTGAGCACGATCGAGGTGATCGCGACCGTCAGCGAGCGGAAGGACAGCAGCATCAGGAGGAAGGCGAAGACGACCACGAAGGCGAAGACCGGGACGACCGAACCCATCAGCTGGTCGTTGAAGTCCTCGTTGCCCGCGACGTTCCCGGTCACCGGGGCCTGCACCCCGGCGACCTTGCCGAGGGTGGCCGGCCGCACCTCGTCGCGCAGCTTCTCCAGGCTCTTGCCGGCCTTGTCCATGTCGGAGCCGCCGACCAGCGGCACGGAGATCAGGGCGACGTTCTGGGCGTCGTGCAGCTTGATGTCGACCGGGCCGCGTGAGACGCCCGAACTGATCGCCCGCTCCCGGAAGTCGGTGAGGGCCTGCCTGACCTCGGGGGCGTTGATGTCCTTCGCCTTGACGACCACCTCGGCCGGCTCGGAGCCGCCCGGGAAGGCCTGGTTGACCCGGTCGTAGGTCTGCACGATCGGCAGTGAGTCGCCGAACTCCTGGTCCAGGGTGAGCTGCGAGGTCTTCATGCCGAGGGCGGGCGCGGCGACCGCGAGCAGCGCGCCGACCGCGACGACCACGGAGACCAGCGGCCTGGCGAGGACACCCCGCAGGACGGCCGTCCAGAAGCGGCTCTCGGAGGGGCCGTGCGTGCGCTTGCGGCGGCGCAGGAAGGGGATCCGGCCCTTCTCGACCCGCTCGCCAAGGAGCGAGAGCAGCGCAGGGAGCACGGTCACGGAGCCGACCATGGCGACCGCGACGACCATCAGGGAGGCCAGGCCCATCGCCTCGAACTCGGCGAGGCCGGTGAAGAGCATGCCCGCCATCGCCACGCAGACCGTGACACCGGAGACGATGATCGCCCGGCCGCTGGTGGCGGCGGCGATCCTGAGCGCCGCGCCCGCGTCCCGGCCGGCCTCCCGCTCCTCCCGTTCCCGGCGGAGGTAGAACAGGCAGTAGTCGACGCCGACCGCCAGGCCGACCAGCAGCATCACGGAGTTGGCGGTGTCGCTCATCGGCTGGAGATGGCTGACGAGGCCCATCAGGCCCATCGTCGCCATGATCGCGGTGATTGCGAGGCCGACCGGCAGCAGCGCGGCCACCAGCGCGCCGAAGGCGATCAGCAGGATGCCGAAGGCCACCGGTACGGCCGAGTACTCGGCCCGCTGGAAGTCCTTGCCGAAGGCGTCGTCGTACTGCTTGTTCATGCTGGCGCCGCCGATCTCCTCGATCCGCAGCGTGCCGTGCGCCTTCTGCACCCCCGCCACCGCGTCCAGGACCGGCTGCACCCGGTCGGCGGCGGTCTCCGCGTCACCGCGCATGTCGAACTGGACCAGCGCGCTGCGGCCGTCCTTCGAGATCGTCCCGGCGTCGTACGGCGAGGTGATGTCCGTGACCTTGCCGGTGCCGTCGACGGCCTTCACCACGTCCGCGACGGCGGCCCTGAAGGCGGCGTCGGTGGCCTTGACCGATCCGTCCCTGCCCTGGATCAGGATCGTCTCTCCGGCCGGTTCCTTGATCCCCGCGTCGTCGATGATCTTCGCTGCGGTATGGGTCTCGCCCTTGAGCTGGTCGCTCTCGTCGACGTCGACCCGGCCGGCCGCCGAGCCGAGTCCCATCGCCAGGACGACGAACAGCACCCATATGCCGACGGCGGCCCAGCGGTGCCGGGCGCTCCAGCCGCCGGCCCGGGCGGCCAGGCCCCGCACCCGTGTGTCTCCGTTCCCCATGACGGGATTGCCCCCTCGTGTGCGGTGACGGCCCCCGGCCGCCACGGTGTCTTCACGACTTCCTTCGCTGGAATCGAAGGTATGGGCCGGATAAGAGTGACTCGTCGTGCTCTCCGGTGAAGTACGGCGGCCGGCCGTCGTCACCCAGGAGGATGTCGGGCCCCTACATCTATCGCCCCATCTCGGGGGTGATCATCAGGGCTGTCCCTTCCGACGACGCGGGTCCTCTTTGTGATTACGGAACCTTGTTGAACAAGTCACAGGTGCGTGTAGGAGTTGATCCGGACCGGTCCGATCGGCCAGAGTTTCGGGCAGCCCGGCCTGCCCGGCACGGCCGTCGTGCCCACCCCCACGGGGCACGACGGCCGTTCTAAGGTGTTCGAATGACGACGTATGCGGCGCTGCTGCGCGGGATCAACGTGGGTGGCAGGAAGAAGCTCCCGATGGCCGAGCTGCGCGGGCTGATGGCCGGGCTGGGCTACGAGTCCGTCCAGACCTATCTGCAGAGCGGGCAGGCCGTCTTCTCCTGCGGCCACGGGGACGCGGAGTCGCTCGCCGCCGAGCTGGGCAAGGCGATCGAGGAGCGGTTCGGCTTCACCGTCGACGTACTCGTCCGCGACCACGCCTATCTGAAGGCGGTCGCCGAGGCCTGCCCGTTCCCGGCCGCCGAGCTGGAGGCCAAGCAGCTGCACGTCACCTACTTCTCCGCGCCGGTCGGCCCGGAACGGTTCGCGGACATGGACCCCGCCGCCCACCTCCCCGAGGAGTTCAGGCTCGGCGACCGCGCGCTGTACCTGTACGCCCCGGACGGCCTGGGACGCTCCAAGCTGGCGGAGGCGCTGGCCCGGCCCCGGATCAACAAGGGGCTGATCGCCACCACCCGGAACTGGAACACGGTCGTCAAGCTGGTGGAGCTCACGGCGCCGGGAGCGTGACCGTCCGCAGGCCGAGGAAGGGGGCCCGCGACCGGATCTCGCGCGGCACCGCGAGCCGCGGGTCCCGGGCCAGGCGGCGCAGCTCGCCGGGGTCGTCCGTGGCCGCCACGGCGTCGACCAGTGCCAGCTCCTCCGCCGTGGGCGTGCCGTCCTCCAGACCGGCGAGGCGGCCCCAGCCGTCCCAGGGCAGCGGTTCGGTGCCGTGCCGGGCGGCGAGGTCCAGGACCACGTTGCGGCGCACCAGCCACAGGCCCCGCAGCCCGGGTTCGGCCCACACCCCGAACGTCCCGGGGTCGGCCTCGCCCGCCCGGCAGGCCCGCCACGCCTGCCCCGCCACCACGAACCGGTCCCGGGGCACGTCCAGCGGGTCGAAGGGCACGTCGTAGAAGTCGGCGCAGACCTGCGCGTCCGCCAGCCGCCAACTGCCCTCCGCCGCCCGGTACTCGGTCACCCAGTGGTCGTCGTGGAAGCCCGGCACGAAGTAGGTGCCGTAGCCGCCCCGGACCCGGGCCGGGGTCCCGGTCGCCCGCAGGAGCGCGCACAGCAGCAGGGAGAAGTCCCGGCAGGTCCCGACGAACCGCTGGTCGAAGGAGCGGGGTTCGGTCAGCGGGGCGTCCTTGCGTTCGCGCAGGAGGCGCAGGATCTCCCGGACGTAGCGGGACTCGCCGTCGTGGCGCAGCCGCTCCTCGGGGATGTCGTACCCGAGCCGCCCGCCCTCCGCCCGGTGGACGATCAGCCCGCGGACCGTCCGGGTGAGCGCGCGCGGATCGCGGGGCAGGCCGCCGGTGTCGAGGTCGCCCGGATCGCTGTACGGCGTCTGCTTCAGGTAGGGGTCCATGCCCGGACCCTCGGCCTTGCCCTGGGGGGAGAGTCAAGGGACTGAACTGATCCGATGAATCAAGGGGTTTGGTCTGAACTCCACGCGTAATCCTGTCAACTTCATTGACTCGAGCATTCAAGTGCTCCTACCTTTCCCGGCGTTGGGTACAGGCTGATCCCACGGGAGGGGTACATGCCCACGCACCGAAGAGCCGCCCTCGTCACCCTCGCCGCCGCCGTCCTCGCCCTCGGCACGCCGGGCCTCGCCGCCCCGGCCCCGGCGGCCGGGGCCACGGCCTCCTCCGACGTCTATGTCGCACCCACCGGCGACGACCACGCCGACGGCACCGCCCGCCACCCCGTCCGCACCCTGGACCGCGCCCGCGACCTGGTCCGCGCCAGGGCCGCCCGGCTGCGCGCCGACCTCACCGTGCATCTCGCCCCGGGCACCTACCGCCGTACGAAGCCCCTCGTCCTGGACGCCCGAGACTCCGGAGGCAACGGGCACAAGGTCATCTGGCAGGGCACCGGCGACGGCACCCTGGTCAGCGGCGGCCGTCGGGTCACCGGCTGGCAGCGGGAGCCCGGCCGGCCCGGGCTGTGGTCCGCACCGGCCCCCCAAGGGCTCCGCGACACCCGGCAGTTGTACGTCGACGGGGTGCGCGCGCAACGGGCCCGCGGGACCGTCCCGGTGACGCTCACCCAGACCGACACCGGCTACATCGCCTCCGCCGACACCCTCGCCCACTGGAAGCACCCCGCCGACGCCGAGTTCGTATACACCAGCGGCGAGGCCCTGTGGAACGTCGAGCGCAACGGCCTCGGCCAGTGGACCGAGCCGCGCTGCCGCATCGCCGCCGCCGAGGGCACCACGATCACCATGACCCAGCCCTGCTGGGACAACTCCAACAAGCGGGTCGAGTTCCCCGACATCCCCGGCCGCACCGTCAGCATGGTCGGCCCGGGCAAGCTCACCAACGGTGGCAAGCCGTCGTACGTCGAGAACGCCTACGAACTCCTCGACCAGCCCGGCGAGTGGTACCTCGACCGGAGCGCCCACCGCGTCTTCTACCTGCCGCGCAAGGGCGAGAACCTCGCCCGCGCCGACGTGGAGGCCGCCGAGGCCGAGAAGCTGGTCGAGGGGCAGGGCACGGCGGACGCACCTGTGCACGACATCGCCTTCCGGGGCATCGAGTTCGGCTACGCCACCTGGCTGACCCCGTCCACGGCCGAGGGCTTCTCCGAGATCCAGGCCGGTTACACCATCACCGGAGACAAGGGCTGGGCCACCCAGGGGCTGTGCCAATACGTCGAGGGCGGCACCTGCCCGTTCGCGTCCTGGACGAAGATGCCCGGCAACGTGTCCTTCGCCCACGGACAGCGCATCGACTTCGCCGATGACGTCTTCGCCCATCTCGGCGCGTCCGGGCTGGAGTTGGGGGCGGGCTCCACGGACTCCACCGTCAGCGGAAGCATCTTCACCGACATCTCCGGCAACGGGATGGAGATCGGCGGGGTCGACGGGCAGACCCCCGCCTCCGGTGTCCAGGTGACGGACAACCACCTCTACGGGCTGCCCCGTGAGTACCACGGCGGGGTCGCGATCCTCAACGGCTACACCCGGCACGACACCATCGCCCACAACCAGATCGACCACGTCGGCTACTCGGCCGTCTCCCTGGGCTGGGGCGGCTGGCCCGACAAGATCGGCGACCCGGCCACCGCGAACCCCAGCCACGACAACGCCGTACGGAACAACCTGATCTTCGACTACATGCAGATGCTCGACGACGGCGGCGGCGTCTACACCCAGGGCCTGACCGGCACCTCGATCGCCGACGGGGAGAAGGTCACCGGGAACGTCATTCACGACCAGTGGGGCCTGGGCAAGAACGTCTACACCGACAACGGCTGCACCTACGAGACGGTCGAGGGCAATGTCCTCTACAGCGCCTCCTACGCCAACGTCGCCTCCCGGCACACCGACTACCGCGACGGCCTCGGCAACAACGACCCGACCCTGGTCAAGGACAACTGGTGGGAGGAGGGCACCGCCGACGGCGACAACAAGGGCCTGGTCACCACCGGCAACACGATCAGGACGGGACCGTCCGACGTACCGTCGGACGTGATCCAGAACGCGGGTCTGGAGCCCGCCTTCCGCACACTCCTCGACCGCCGGATCGGCGCCCCCTCCGTCCCCGAGGCACCGTCCCGGGTCGGGACCGCCACGGCCGGCGCCGACGCGCTGTGGGTCACCTTCAACCCCACCTTCGCGGACGGGGGTTCACCGGTGACCGGCTACACCGCCCGCGGCTATGACGCGGCAGGCCGTCAGGTCGCCGAACAGAGCGTCTCCGCCGCCGAGTTCAAGCGCACCGCCCTGGTCCGACTCACAGTCCCCACCGGACCCGTCACCGTGACCGTCACCGCCCGCAACGCCTACGGCGAGAGCGCCCCCTCGCTCGCCTCGGCACCGCTGGCCGCGACGGCCGCGAACACCCTCCCGGCCGCGCCGACCGGTCCCAAGCTGCGTACGGCGGCCACCGCGGCCACCCTCGCCTGGACCCCGCCGACCGCCACCGGCGACGCCCGGGTGACCGGCTACCGGGTGACCGTCTCCGACGGCCGCATCCCCATCGACGTCACCGGACGGGACGTGCTGGTCACCCAGCCCTCCGCGAAGGGCATGTTCCGGGTGATCGGCGGACTGGAGCCCGGCACGGCCTACACCGTGACCGTCGCCGCCGTCACCGCGGCCGGCGTCGGACCGGCGGCGACGGTCACCGCGACCACCCGATCAACTGCCCAATAGGGACAAGCCGTTGGGAACCTGAACCGGTAAAGCCCCAGGTGTGACACCTTCGCGGCACTGGACGCAGTAGTAAGAGCCGGCCACGGCAGGGAAGCTCGCGAGAGCCCCGCCGTAGGCCGGCTGTTCGCGGTCCGACGTCACAGGGGAGCGCCGGACCGCGAACCCCGACTCGTTCTCAGGCCCCCACGGCCGCCAGCGCGGGCCGCCGCGCCGCGTCGTACCGCTCCAGCAGCACCCGGGCCACCTCCGGCGCCGGACCCAGCACCGCGGCCAGCACATCCGCCTCGGCGGCGCCCCGGGCGATCCGGTCGGGCAGGAAGCCGGGGGCGAGGACGTACGGCGCCACGGCCACCCGGGCGCAGCCGAGTTCCCGGAGCTCCCGTACCGCGTCCTCGGTGCGGGGCAGGGACGCGGAGGCGAACGCGGGCCGTACGGCCCACCAGCCGGTGTGGAGCCACTCCCGCGCGATCTCCGCGATCACCGCGATCGCCTCCGGGTCACTGGACCCCGCCGAGGCCAGCACGACCCCGGTCGAGGACTTGTCGGCGGGGGACAGCCCCGCCTCGTACAGCCGCCGTTCCAGGGCCGACAGGAGCAGCGGGGACGGGCCCAGCACCTCCGCCTGGCGGATACGAAGCCGCGCCGGCGCGTCCCGCAGGACCGCCGGGATGTCCGCCTTCGCGTGGAACGCGCGCGTCAGCAGCAGGGGGAGGGCTACGACGTCCCGGACGCCCTCCGCCGCCAGGGACTCCAGCACCCCGTGCACGGACGGGATGTTGAAGTCCAGGAAGCCCGTCTCCACGCGCAGCCCGGGCCGCAGCGACCGTACCCGGCGCACCAGGGCGTGGACGGTCGCCGCGTGCCGCGGATCGCGGCTGCCGTGGGCGATGACGAGGAGAACGGGCTTCGTACGCATGGACCTCAGCTCTTCACCAGCAGACCGCGGCTGCGCAGCACCCACCGCTCCAGCGGGCTGAAGATCAGCAGGTCGATCGCGATACCGACGAACAGGATCAGGATGATCGCCTCGAACACCATGGCCATGTCGCTGGCGGTGCGCGCGTTCTCCAGGAGCTGGCCGAGGCCCACCCCGAGGTCGGGGAAGCTCGCGATGATCTCCGCCGCCATCAGCGACCGCCAGGAGAACGCCCAGCCCTGCTTCAGGCCCGCCACATAACCGGGCAGCGCCGCCGGCAGCACGACGTGCCAGATGCCCTTGACGCCCGTCGCGCCCATCGTGCGCCCGGCCCGCAGGAACAGCGGCGGCACCTGGTCGACGCCGGAGACGAGACCGTTGGCGATGGAGGGGACCGCGCCGAGCAGGATCACGGCGTACATCATCGAGTTGTTCAGGCCGAGCCAGATCACGGCCGGCGGCACCCAGGCCACCGACGGCAGCGACTGGAGGCCGGACAGGATCGGTCCGATGGCCGCCCGCACGAACTTCACCCGCGCCACCAGCAGCCCCAGCGGGGTGCCGATGACCAGCGCGAAGAGGAAGCCGAGCAGACCGCGGCTGACGCTGGTCCAGATGTAGCCGAGCAGGTCGCCCTTGAGCCAGGCGTCCTTGAACGTGTCGCCCACGGCGGCCGGCGAGGGCAGCTTGGACGGGTCGTCGACGACCGGGACGAGCAGCGTCCAGACCACGAGGACCACGGCGAGCGCGATGATCGGGGGAAGGATCTTGCTGGTGAAGGTCTGGCGGAAGGTCGGGCGGCTGGTGGCCGTCGTCTCCAGGGCGTCGAGGCCGGCCTCGACACTTCCGGCGTCCTTGGCCGGCGTCGTCTCAGTGCTGGCCATGACGGCGGATCTCCCCACGCAGTACATCGGTGATCTCAAGGGACAGTTCGGCCACCGGGGCGTCCTCGATGCGGCGCGGCTGCGGTATGCCGACCTCCCACTCGCGGGCTATCCGGCCCGGCCGGGACGACAGCAGGATCACCCGCTGGGCGAGCCGTACCGCCTCGCGCACGTTGTGCGTGACGAACAGGACGGACAGCCCCGTCTCCTGCCAGATCCGGGTCAGCTCGTCGTGCAGCACGTCCCGCGTGATGGCGTCCAGGGCCGAGAACGGCTCGTCCATCAGCAGCAGCCTGCTCTCCTGGGCGAGCGCGCGGGCCAGCGCGGCCCGCTGGCGCATACCGCCGGACAGCTCGTGGACGCGCTTGCCGTACGCGCCCTTCAGCCGGACCAGTTCGAGCAGCCGCTCGGCCTTGTCCCGGCGGTCGTTCTTGGGAACTCCCCTGAGCTTCAGGGCGAGTTCGATGTTCTTGCCCGCGGTCAGCCACGGGAAGAGGGCGTGCTCCTGGAACATCAGGGCGGGCCGCCCGTCCGTCGCGATGGAGCCCGCGGTGGGCTTGTCGAGCCCCGCCACCAGGTTCAGCAGCGTGGACTTGCCGCAGCCCGAGGCCCCCAGGAGGGTGACGAACTCGCCCGGCGCGACATCGAGGGTGATGTCGTCCAGGACGAGCTGCTGCCCGCCCGGAGTCGCGAAGGACTTCGAGACATGCTCAAGGCGTGCCGCGTACTCGACCGACTCGTCGGCCTTGGCGAGTGTCGTGGTCGTGGCCATGGTCGTCACCTCCTGGGAACTCGTCGGGGCCGGGGTCAGCTGCTGCCGAGACCGGCGGCGTCGACCGGGCTCTGCCCGTCGGCCTTCAGCACCTTGTTGAGGAGCGTCAGGTCGTAGATGTTCTTCAGCAGCGGGTCGGTGAGCAGACCGGCCTTGACGGCGTGCTGGGCCTCGGTGTTGAGGGTGGAGGCCAGCGGGTCGTCGGTGAACTTGATGGACGACCAGGCCGAGTTCAGGACGGCGTCGGGCAGCGCCTTGCCGGAGTCGATCGCCAGCTGCTTGTTGGCCGCGGTCTTCGCCGCGTCCGGGTTGGCGTTGATCCACTTGTTGGTCTCGACCGAGCCCTTGAGGACCGCCTCGACGACCTTCGGGTGCTCCTTGAGGAACTTCTGCGACACGATGATGTTCGTGATCACGAACTTCTTGTCGGGCCACAGCGTGGACTCGTCGAGCAGCACCTTGCCGCCCTCGGCGACCAGCTTGGACGCGGTCGGCTCCGGCACCCAGGCGCCGTCGATGGAACCGGCCTTGAAGGCGTCCGGGGTGATCTTGTTGTCGGTGCGGACGACCGTGACGTCACCCTTGCCGCTCTGCGCGTCGACCTTCCAGCCCTGGTCGGCGATCCAGTTGAGGAACGCCACGTCCTGCGTGTTGCCCAGCTGAGGCGTCGCGATCTTCTTGCCCTTGACGTCCTTGAGGGACTTGATCTTCTTCGGGTTGACGACGAGCTTCACGCCACCCGAGGCCGAACCGCCGATGATCTTCAGGTCGGTGCCGTTGGACTTGGTGTAGCCGTTGATCGACGGGGAGGGGCCGATCCAGCCGATGTCGATGGAGCCGGAGTTGAGCGCCTCGATCTCGGAGGGCCCCGCGTTGAAGATCGCGTACTTCGCCTTGGTGGCGCCGAGCTCCTTCTGGAAGAAGCCCTTCTGGTTGCCGACCAGCGCGGTCGCGTGGGTCAGGTTGCCGAAGTAGCCGATCTTGACGGTGTCGAGCCCGTCGATCTTCTTGGCCCCGGCGGCGACCTTGGTGGTCTCGCTCTTGTCGGAGTCCGACCCGTACCCGCAGGCGGCGAGCGTGAGCAGGGGAAGTGCGGCGACCGCGGCTATGCCGCGACGGAGGAGCTGGGAGCGGTTGGCAGGCACGGGAGGCTTTCCTCTCGTTGGCCCGGCGGTCACGGTCTTTCAGGTCGTGGCCGGGAGGTCGGCAGGTCTTCGTCGCATCCGGGACGGCGGGTGGGGGGCCAGGGCGCGCAGGCAGTGCGCGTACGTCATCGCGCACATCGCGCCACCCCGCCCTGCCCGCTGCCGAGGGCGCCGCTGCCGACGCGGCCGCCCTCCTTCGCGAACGTCGAGTAGACGTCGGTCATCGTCATGTCAGAAGTCCCAGCCGTCGTCTTCGGTCTCGTCCTTGACCGGCTCGGGGGACGCGAACGACTCGCCGACCATGCCCGCGGTGAGCGTGGTGCCGTCGGCGGGGTCGATCAGGATGAACGAGCCGGTGCGGCGCGAGTCGGCGTAGGAGTCGACCGGCAGCGGCTCGGCGGTGCGGATCTTCACGCGGCCGATGTCGTTGGCGACGAGCTGCCCCGGGTGCGGGTGCAGGGACAGGTCGTCGAGCGTGAGGCGGGACGGGATGTCCTTGACGACCGCCTTGACCGTGCGGGTGCCGTGCTTGAGCAGCACCCGGTGCCCGACGGTCAGGGGCTGGTCGGCCACGTGGCAGACGGTCGCCTCGACGTCCTGGGTGGTCGCCGGGGCGTCCTTGGTCGGGACGATCAGGTCGCCGCGCGAGACGTCGATGTCGTCCGTGAGCAGGATGGTCACCGACTGGGTGGTCCACGCCGTGTCGACCGGCTTGCCCAGCAGGTCGATGCCCGAGATCGTCGTCGTACGGCCGGACGGCAGGACCGTGACCGGTTCGCCGACGTGGAAGGTGCCGGCCGCGATCTGGCCGGCGTAGCCCCGGTAGTCCGGGTGGTCGGCGGTCTGCGGGCGGATCACGTACTGTACGGGCAGCCGGGCGTGGCAGT
The DNA here is from genome assembly GCF_042959465.1 of Streptomyces sp. NPDC007901. NCBI lineage: Bacteria > Bacillati > Actinomycetota > Actinomycetes > Kitasatosporales > Streptomycetaceae > Streptomyces > Streptomyces sp. NPDC007901. The sequence goes on from NZ_JBIBKW010000016.1 coordinate 163,175, forward strand.
GCGCCAGGTCGTGGCTGACCGGGACGGTCTCCAGGTGCTCCAGGACGGTCGGGCCGCCATACCAGTCCATGTTCGCGGACGGCTCCACGACGTTGTCGCCGACGAGCGCCGAGATCGGGATCGCGGTGACCTCCGGGACGCCCAGCTCGGTGGCGTACGCCGTGAACTCCTCGGCGATCCCGGCGAAGATCGACTCCTGGTAGCCGACCAGGTCCATCTTGTTGACGGCGAGCACCACGTGTGGGACGCGCAGCAGGGCGGCGATCGCGGCGTGCCGGCGGGTCTGCTCGACGACGCCGTTGCGGGCGTCGACCAGGACCACGGTCAGTTCGGCGGTGGAGGCGCCCGTCACCATGTTCCGGGTGTACTGCACATGTCCCGGGGTGTCGGCGAGGATGAACCGGCGCTTCGGGGTGGCGAAGTAGCGGTAGGCCACGTCGATGGTGATGCCCTGTTCCCGCTCGGCGCGCAGCCCGTCGGTGAGCAGGGCGAGGTCGGGGGCGTCCTGGCCGCGCGACGCGGAGGCGCGCTCGACGGCCTCCAGCTGGTCGGTGAGGACCGACTTGGAGTCGTGCAGCAGCCGCCCGACGAGGGTGGACTTGCCGTCGTCGACGGAGCCCGCGGTCGCGAACCGCAGCAGGGTCGTCTCGGTGAGGCCGAGTTCCGTGGTGCTGGTGCTCATGGTTAGAAGTACCCCTCGCGCTTGCGGTCTTCCATCGCGGCCTCGGAGAGCTTGTCGTCGGCACGCGTGGCGCCGCGCTCGGTGAGCCGGGAGGCGGCGATCTCGGCGATCACGGCGTCCAGCGTGCCGGCGTCGGAGTCGACGGCACCGGTGCAGGACATGTCGCCGACCGTCCGGTAGCGCACCTGGCGCTTCTCGACGCTCTCGCCGTCCTTCGGGCCGCCCCACTCGCCGGCGGTCAGCCACATGCCGTTGCGCCGGAAGACCTCACGCTCGTGCGCGAAGTAGATCTCCGGCAGCTCGATGCCCTCGCGGGCGATGTACTGCCAGACGTCCAGCTCGGTCCAGTTGGAGAGCGGGAAGACACGGACGTGCTCGCCGGGGGCGTGCCGGCCGTTGTACAGGTTCCACAGCTCGGGGCGCTGGCGGCGCGGGTCCCACTGGGAGAACTCGTCGCGCAGCGAGAACACCCGTTCCTTGGCGCGGGCCTTCTCCTCGTCCCGGCGGCCGCCGCCGAAGACCGCGTCGAACCTCTCGCCCTGGATCTTCTCCGTCAGCGGCACGGTCTGGAGCGGGTTGCGGACGCCGTCCGGGCGCTCGCGCAGCACACCCCGGTCGATGTAGTCCTGCACGGAGGCGACATGCAGCCGCAGCCCGTGCCGCTCCACCGTGCGGTCCCGGTACTCCAGGACCTCGGAGAAGTTGTGCCCGGTGTCGACGTGCAGCAGCGAGAAGGGGACCGGCGCGGGCGCGAACGCCTTCAGCGCCAGGTGCAGCATGACGATGGAGTCCTTGCCGCCGGAGAACAGGATCACCGGCCGCTCGAACTCGCCCGCCACCTCGCGGAAGATGTGGACCGCCTCGGACTCCAGCGCGTCCAGGTGGGACAGGGCGTACGGGGTGCCCGTGCCCTCCCCGTGAGCCGCCACGGTCGTCGTCATGCCAGTCCCTTCCCGCTCAGCAGGGCGTGCACGGACGCCGCGGACTCCGCGACGGTCTGGTGCTGCGACTCGATCCGCAGATCGGGCGTCTCGGGCTCCTCGTACGGGTCGTCGACCCCGGTCAGCCCGGTCAGCTCACCGGCGGCCTGCTTGGCGTACAGACCCTTCACGTCGCGTACGGAGCACACGTCGACCGGGGTCGCCACATGCACCTCGACATACGCGGTGCCGTTCTCCTCGTGACGCTTGCGCACCGCGTCGCGGCTGTCCGCGTAGGGGGCGATCACCGGGACCAGGGCCTTGACGCCGTTGCGCGCCAGCAGCTCGGCGACGAAGCCGATGCGCTGCACGTTGGTGTGCCGGTCCTCGCGGCTGAAGCCGAGGCCCGCCGAGATGAACTCGCGGATCTCGTCGCCGTCGAGCACCTCGACCTGGTGGCCCTCGTCGCGCAGCCGGGCGGCCAGCTCGTACGCGATGGTGGTCTTGCCGGCGCTCGGCAGACCCGTGAGCCAGACGGTGGCTCCGGTCGTCACGGTGTTCTCCTGATTCGTAGAGTTCGTCGAAGGCGCGGTGGTCGTCATTCGTGCAGCCCGCACTCGGTCTTGGCCCGCCCGGCCCAGCGGCCGGCGCGCGCGTCCTCGCCCTCCAGCACCCGGCGGGTGCAGGGGGCGCAGCCGACGGAGGTGTAGCCGTCCATCAGCAGCGGGTTGGTCAGTACGCCGTGTTCGGCGACGTACTCGTCCACGTCGTCCTGGGTCCAGCGGGCGATCGGGGAGATCTTGACCTTCTGCCGCTTCTCGTCCCAGCCGACCACCGGGGTGTTCGCCCGGGTCGGGGACTCGTCGCGGCGCAGCCCGGTCGCCCAGGCCGCGTACTTGGTCAGGCCCCGCTCCAGCGGCTGGATCTTGCGGAGCTTGCAGCACAGGTCGGGGTCGCGGTCGTGGAGCCGGGGGCCGTACTCGGCGTCCTGCTCGGCGACCGTCTGGCGCGGGGTGAGGGTGATGACGTTGACGTCCATCACGGCCTCGACCGCGTCGCGGGTGCCGATGGTCTCCGGGAAGTGGTAACCGGTGTCGAGGAAGACGACGTCCACGCCCTTCTGGACGCGCGACGCCAGATGGGCCACCACCGCGTCCTCCATCGAGGAGGTCACACAGAAGCCCTTGCCGAAGGTGTCCACCGCCCACTGGAGGATCTCCAGGGCGGAGGCGTCTTCGAGATCGCGGCCGGCCTGCTCGGCCAGCGCCTTCAACTCCTCGCTCGTTCGCTCTTCCTGAGCGGTGGTCATATCTGTTCCCCTCCGGCTTCGGAATGCTTCAGCCCCCGGGCGAGCAGCCCGAGGAACTTCAGCTGGAATGCGCGGTTGCAGGCCGCGCATTCCCAGGCACCGTGGCCCTGCTCACTGGGACGCAGGTCCTCGTCACCGCAGTAGGGGCAGTAGAAGGGGGCGGCCCGCTCGCTCATGAGAGGGCCTCCTCGCTGGCACGGGACGCCCAGGCGGCGAACCGCTCGCCGTCCTCGCGCTCGGCCTGGAAACGCTTGAGCACCCGCTCGACGTAGTCGGGCAGCTCCTCCGAGGTCACCTTGAGACCGCGGACCTTGCGGCCGAAACCGGCCTCCAGGCCCAGGGCGCCGCCCAGGTGCACCTGGTAGCCCTCGACCTGCTCGCCCGCGTCGTTCAGGACCAGCTGGCCCTTGAGACCGATGTCCGCGACCTGGATACGGGCGCAGGCGTTCGGACAGCCGTTGAGGTTGATCGTGAGCGGCTCGTCGAAGTCCGGCAGGCGGCGCTCCAGCTCGTCGATGAGCGAGCTGCCGCGCTGCTTGGTCTCGACGATGGCGAGCTTGCAGTACTCGATGCCGGTGCAGGCCATGGTGCCGCGCCGGAACGAGGACGGCCTGGCGGTCAGGTCCAGCGCCTCCAGGGCCTCGACCAGCGACTCGACCTGTGCCTCGGTGACATCGAGGATGATCATCTTCTGCTCGACGGTGGTCCGCACCCGGCCCGAGCCGTGCGCCTCGGCGAGGTCCGCGATCTTCGCCAGGGTGGCGCCGTCCACCCGGCCGACGCGCGGGGCGAAGCCGACGTAGAAGTTGCCGTCCTGCTGCCGGTGCACACCGACGTGGTCGCGCCAGCGCTGCAGGGGCTGGGCCGGCGCGGGGCCGTCGACCAGCGGGCGCTTGAGGTACTCGTCCTCCAGCACCTGGCGGAACTTCTCCGCGCCCCAGTCGGCGACGAGGAACTTCAGGCGGGCGCGGGTGCGCAGCCGGCGGTAGCCGTAGTCCCGGAAGATGCCGATCACGCCGGCCCAGACGTCCGGGACCTCCGCCAGCGGCACCCAGGCGCCGAGCCGGACGCCGATCTTCGGGTTGGTGGAGAGGCCGCCGCCGACCCACAGGTCGAAGCCGGGGCCGTGCTCGGGGTGCTCCACGCCGACGAAGGCGATGTCGTTGATCTCGTGCACCACGTCCAGGAGCGGCGAGCCGGAGATCGCGGACTTGAACTTGCGCGGCAGGTTGGAGAACTCCTTGCTGCCGATGTACCGCTTGTTGATCTCGTCGATCGCCCAGCTGCCGTCGATGATCTCGTCCTCGGCGATGCCGGCCACCGGCGAGCCGATGACGACACGCGGGGTGTCGCCGCACGCCTCGGTGGTGGACAGCCCGACGGCCTCCAGGCGGTTCCAGATCTCCGGAACGTCCTCGATGCGGATCCAGTGCAGCTGGATGTTCTGCCGGTCGGTGATGTCCGCGCTGCCCCGGGCGAACTCCTGCGAGATCTCGCCGATCACCCGCAGCTGCTGGGTGGTGAGGCGGCCGCCGTCGATCCGCACCCGCAGCATGAAGTACTTGTCGTCCAGCTCCTCCGGCTCCAGGATGGCGGTCTTGCCGCCGTCGATGCCGGGCTTGCGCTGGGTGTACAGCCCCCACCAGCGCATACGGCCGCGCAGGTCGTTGGGGTCGATCGAGTCGAAGCCGCGCTTGGAGTAGATCGTCTCAATGCGTGTCCGCACATTGAGACCGTCGTCGTCCTTCTTGAACTGCTCGTTGCCGTTGAGCGGGGTGAAGTGACCCATAGCCCACTGACCCTCGCCGCGGTGACGGCTCACCTTGCGGCGGGGCGCGGAGGCGGCAGGGTTCTGCGGGGTGGCGGCCATGGTTGATACGTCCTTCGGGACAGGCGGGGAAGCGGCTCTGACCTGCGCGTGCGGGCGCATGCGGGCATACGTGCGCAACGTTGCGCAACGGGAGGTCTGGACAGGAAAGCGCGGCGGTGCTGTGCTCTCAGCCCGCCGGACAGATGGCGCTGGACATGCGGCCGAGGTCGACGTGCCGCCGACTCACCAAGGCAATTCCAGTTCCAGACATGACGGAAGCGTGTCACGCGGATCTCCGGCCAGTCCACCATTGTCCGCGATTCGGACGGATCTATTCTGAATGGTGAGACAAGGTGTCGTGCGTCACGCCCCGGGCGCGTTTACGGCCGGGTGTCCGGATGCGCCCCCACCCAGGGCCCCGGCGCCGTGACCTCCGGTTCCTCCTCGATCTTCGTGTCGAAGAGCTGGAAGCCGCGTCGCTGGTAGTTCGCCATCGCGTGCTCGCCGTCCAGGCTGCAGGTGTGCAGCCACACCCGCTTGGTCGGCGGGAGCGCGGCCCACCGCTCCGCCAGGTCCCAGGCGCGGGCGGCGCCGTACGAGAGCAGGTGGCCGCCGATCCGGCGGCCCCGGAACGCCGGGATCAGACCGAAGTAGACGATCTCCACGACCCCGTCGTCCTGCGGTTCGAGCTCGACGTAGCCCGCCGGGGTGCCCCGGTCGTAGGCGACCCAGGTCTCCACGCCCGGCCGCTCCAGGTGCTGCTGCCAGCGGGCGTAGCTCCAGCTCAGCCGGTCGGTCCAGCGGATGTCACCGCCCACCGAGGCGTACAGGAAGCGGCTGAACTCGGGGGAGGGGACCGCGGAGCGGACGATCCTGACCGCGTCGCCGTCGGGGACGGCGGCGGGTCGGAGGTCGGTGGGGGACGTCTGCTCCAGGGACCAGGTGGTCACGGCGATGGTGCTCATGGGGCCAGGCAATCATCCCGGCCCCGGACGTGTCGACGGCCGTTATCCGAGCGACGAGTCGATCGAGCGCAGCGGCACCGAGAACAGCATGCGATCTGTGACCGACCACACCTCGCCCGTGTCCGGGGCGTAGGAGAGCGAGCCGGTGCCCTCGGCCCAGCAGCGGTGCGAGTCGTCCGAGCCGCAGCGCGCCGCCTGCGCGCCCTTCGTGTCCTGCCGCCACAGGCCGCCGTGCCCGTCCATGGCGCCGGGGAGGTGACCGACATACCACAGGGAGTCGGTCGCGCCCGGCGGACGGTACGACAGGACGCCCCGGATCTCGGAGGCCCCGGTCCGGTACGCCTCGACGGCGTCGGCCCGGCCGAAGGTGTCCGTGGCGAGCAGCCCGTCCCGCCGCGGGGTCTCGTCGAACGCGTACCGCCACAGCCGGGCCGGCCGGTCGCTGTCCGCGGAGGTCCACTCGCCGAGGACCAGGCTGTCCGGGGACGTCCCCCGGTCCACGGAGAGCGCGCTCGGACAGGGTGCGCCGCTCGCGGAGCAGGCTCCGGCGGTGAAGCTGTACGAGCCGACGGCGGGCATCACGTACCGGAAGCCGTCAGCCGACCAGCCGCCCCGCACCCGGCCGATCGCGTCGGCCAGCACCGAGGTGCGCTGGATGCGGTTCAGGTCGTACACGTAGAGCGCGTCGGCGCTGCCCTGGACGGTGGTGACCAGGAGCTTGTCCTCGTACCAGGCCATGCCGGAGATCTGCGAGGACAGGCCCCGGTAGGTGCTGCCGTCGGCGCTGGGCACGGTCAGCAGGACCCAGGAGTAGGAGGGGTGCGCCGGGTCGTTCGTGTTGATCACGGCAACCCGGGCCAGGCCCCGGGAGGCGGCGGGGCCGGTGTCGGTGCTGTGCGTCCAGCCGGCCAGGACGACCCGGTTGGCGCCCCACAGGCCGTCGTCGTCGGCGTCGGAGGAGGTGGTCACCGAGGCCGGCCGCCAGTCGGCGGTGAGGGTGTCGGCGGGGTCCCAGCAGTACGCCTCGTCGGCCGCCGGGGTGACCGGCAGCGAGTCCCGGTCGTCGGAGTCGCAGTCGGCCGCCTCGCGCAGGGTGTGGTCGGCGGTGGCCAGGACGTCGGCGACCCCGACCGTGCCGCCCATCGCGGCGGCGAGCCGGTCCAGCGAGCGGCGCGGTACGAGGTGCTCCTGCAACTGCAGCCGCGCGCTGTCGGTCGTGGAGGCCAGCGGTTTCAGCGCGCCGGGATCCTCGGCGACCGTGGCCTGCGAGGCGCTGACGATCGTGGCAGTCGCGGTGAGCGCGAGTGCGGTCCCGGCCAGGGCGGCGCGCAGTGCCGCGCCCCGCCTGCGTCGCCGGTGTCTGCCGCGATGCTTCATGTTTCCTCCCGAGGCGGGCCAACTGCGCCTGATGGTCCGTACGTTGACCGAGGAGCAGGTGGGGAGGCCCGTACCGGGATGCTACGGCAGTCCGGGCCGCCGTACCTCGAAGACCCCGCAAATATGCGGAAGATACCTCCCTTGATGCACCGGATGCGTTAAATAAGCTCAGGGTAAGGGGACGCTTATTCGGGCCGGCGGCCCGGTGTCCGGCCCGCCGTCACCGCCGGGGCGGTCGAGTACGGCAGCAGGTCGCGAGGGTCGTCCGGGAACAGCACCTCGATCTCCGCGTCCTCACGGAAGCGGTACGGCCGGTGTTCGAGCAGCGCCCCGAGATACCGCCGGATCCTGGACATCTCGGCCCGTACGGTCACGGTCCGTGAGGCGTCCCCGAACACGTCCTCGGCCAGCCCGGCCGCGCTCCGCCCGGCGCGCCGCACCGCCAGCAGGTACAGCAACTCGGCGTGCCGGGGACTCAGTTCGCGCGACCAGGTGCCCACGCCGCCGCCGACGGTCACCGAGGACCGGCGCGGCCGGGTCAGGTCCAGCACGAGCCGGCCGCCGCCCACCGGCACCGGCTCGTCCACCGCCCGCAGCAGCCAGCCCCCGGCCAGCGGCTCCACCGCGCACAGTCCGAGCGAGGGCAGCCAGCGGCGGCCCGGCGACAGGGACTTGGGCAGCGCGAGCCGCCGTGGACACGGCATCCCGGTCACCGCCGCCGTCCAGCCGTCGGCGTCCACCACCAGCGCCCGCCCGCCCAGCCGGGCCAGCACCGGTGCGGCGACCGCCCGCAGCCGCTCCAGCGCGTCCAGATGCAGCTCCCGCAGCCGCGCCTCGGCGAGCTTCGCCACCGAGTTCACCCAGGCCAGGGTGGCCGGATGCATGGTCTCCAGCGGGCCGCTGACGTCCACCACACCGAGCAGGGCGCCGTCCCGGGGGTCGGTGACCGGGGCGCCGGAACAGGTCCAGGAGGCGTGCGAGCGGACGAAGTGCTCGGCGGCGAAGACCTGCACGGGCCGGCGCACCACCGCCGGGGTGCCGACCCCGTTGGTGCCGACGACGTCTTCGCGCCAGTCGGCGCCGAGTTCGAAGCCCAGCCTGTCCGCCTTGCGCAGTACCGGCGAGGAACCCTCCCGCCACAGCACACGGCCGTCGGCATCCGCCACCACCATGATGTGCTGGGCGACGTCCGCGACCGAAAGCAACCCCTCGCGCAGTACCGGCAGCACGTCCTTGAGCGGTGACTCCTCACGTCTGCGCCGGACTTCGTCGGCGGACAGCAGCCCGGTGCGGAAGTCGTGGTCGGGGTCGACGCCGCTGCGCAGCATCCGCCCCCAGGACTGTTCGATCACGGGCCGGGGCGAGACCCGCCCACGGTTCCCGGCGAGTCTGGCCTCGCGTACCTCGCTCAGTACCCGCGCCGCCTGTGCCGCGTTCTTCGCGGCGAGTCGCGCCACGTCCATCGGCGGGTTCCCCACGGAGGTCCTCCCGGATACGCCTCGAAAAAGGCATCGATGAGTCGCTGTCAAGCCGTCCGGGCGGCGGTTTCCGGTCCGACTCCGTGTCTCATACTGCCGTTTTCCGGTGCCGGAGGCACACAGTCCGCACACAGACACCGAGATGTTGCAACCCCTTGCAACCCTGGTGAACGAGCCGGGGGTGGCCGAAACTTGAGCCGACGCCACGGCGTCAGTGGCCTGACATGGGCCGAGGGGGCGGGGGTGGTGCCGTGTCGGCGCAGCACCACCCCCGCCTGTGCCTGCGGCGCCCTGGCCGTGCGCGGCAGAGGGTGCGTTGTCCGGTGCGTTGGCGGCTGACGGTTGTGGTGGGTTGCTCGCGCAGTTCCTCCCCCAGCCTTTGGCCGGGGGTACCCCCAGCGCCCCTTTAGGTAGGGACGGGCACCCGGGCTCGATCCACCAGGGCGGTCAGGTCCAGTCCTGATGGCAGGGTGCCGAAGGTTGAGCCCCAGTCGTTGCCCAGGCGGGAGGCGCAGAAGGCGTCTGCGGTCTCCGGTGGGGCGAAGCGGACCAGCAGGGAGCCCTGGAGGACTGTTGCCAGGCGTTCCACGAGGCGTCTGGCCCGGGCCTCCATGCCCTCCAGGTCGGCCAGTTCGGAGAAGAGGTCCTTGACGGCGCGGTCCAGGCGGTGGTCGGCGCCGTGGGCGCGGCCGATTTCCTGGAGGTAGGCGTCGAGGGCGCCGGGTTCGCGGTGCAGGGCGCGCAGGACGTCCAGGGCCTGGATGTTGCCGGCGCCCTCCCAGACCGAGTTGAGCGGGGACTCGCGGACCAGGCGGGGCAGGCCCGACTCCTCCACGTAGCCGTTGCCGCCGAGGCATTCGGCGGCCTCGACGGTCAGTGGCGCGCAGCGCTTGGTCACCCAGTACTTGGCGGCGGGCAACGCCAGTCGCAGGAACGCCCGTTCGGCCTCACTGTCGTCGTCGTAGGCGGCGGCCAGCCGGAGCGCGAGCGTGGTCGCGGCCTCCGACTCGACCGCGAGGTCGGCCAACACGTTGCGCATCAGCGGCTTGTCGGCCAGCCGGCCGCCGAACGCCTCGCGGTGGGTGGCGTGGTGCACGGCCTGGGCCACCGCCTGCCGCATCAGGCCCGCCGAGCCCAGCACGCAGTCCAGCCGGGTCGCGGCGACCATCTCGATGATGGTCGGCACCCCCCGCCCCTCCTCGCCCACCCGCCGCGCCCAGGTCCCGTCGAACTCGACCTCGCTCGACGCGTTGGACCGGTTGCCGAGCTTGTCCTTGAGCCGCTGCAGGAGGAAGACGTTGCGAGTGCCGTCCGCCAGCACCCGGGGGACGAGGAAACAGGTGAGCCCGGCGGGCGCCTGGGCCAGCACCAGGAAGCCGTCCGACATCGGTGCCGAGCAGAACCACTTGTGTCCGGTGAGGGCGTACGTCCCGGACTCGGCGAGCGGCACCGCGGCGGTCGTATTCGCGCGTACGTCGCTGCCGCCCTGTTTCTCCGTCATGCCCATGCCGAAGAGGGCGCCGGCCTTCCGGGCGGCGGGCCGCAGCTCACGGTCGTAGATCACGGACGTCAGCAGCGGCTCCCACACGGCGGCCAGCTCCGGGTCGGTGCGCAGCACGGGCACCGCCGCGTTCGTCATCGACAGCGGGCAGCAGTTGCCGGCCTCGACCTGGGTCCAGACCAGGAAGGCGGCCGCGCGCCGGACGTGCCCGGACGGCCGTACCCAGCCCGTGGTCAGGCCCGCGCCCACGCCCTTGCCGAGCAGCCGGTGCCAGGCCGGATGGAACTCGACCTCGTCGATCCGGTGCCCGTAGCGGTCGTGGGTGCGCAGCCGCGGCGGGTGCTCGTTCGCCTGCGCCCCCCACTCCTGCACCTGTGCCGAACCGGCCGAGACGCCGATCCCCGACAGCTCGGCGCGCACCTCGTCCAGCAGCTCGGGGGCGGTGTGCCGCCCGACGGCCTCGACGAGGGCGTGGTCGGCGCCGAAGAGGTCGTATCCGACGAGCGGGGGAGGCTGGTTGGTCACGGTGTGGGTGGTGGTGCCTGCCATGTCTGCGAACCTACCCGGGGCGACGGCGGTGGTCTCCAGCCTGACACAGGGGCACCACCGGCCGCGTCGCGTGATCCGCTGTTCGCGGAAGATCACGATCGGGGCCCCGGAAGATGAGTAGCGCCCCGGACGGCGGATACCGTTAGGGCGTGCAGCCAGCAAGCGATACCCCCGAGCGGCCCTCCGGCCGGCTCCATCGGGCCAGAGCCCTCTACCGGAACGTCTCCAAGCGCCGGACGGTCTGGCTGCTGCTCAAGGACACCGTCAACTCCTGCATGGAGTACCGCATCCTCGGCCTGGCCGCCGAGGCCGCCTTCTTCACCCTGCTGTCGGTCCCACCGCTGCTGCTCAGCCTCATCGGACTGCTCGGCTACGTCGACGACTGGACCGGCGCCGACACCATCGCCAGCCTGGAGAGCAACCTCCTGGAGGCCTCCCGCACCGTCCTGTCCGACAAGGGCGTGAAGGAGATCGCGGAGCCGATCCTGCACGACGTGATGAAGGGCGGCCGCCCCGACGTCATCTCCATCGGCTTCCTGTTCGCCCTGTGGTCGGGCTCCCGCGCGGTGAACGTCTTCATCGACACCATCACCGTGATGTACGGCCTCGACGGCGTCCGGGGCATCGTGAGGACCCGGATCGTCTCCTTCCTGCTCTTCATCGCGGCGCTGCTGATCGGCTCGGTGGCGCTGCCGCTGATGGTGGCGGGACCGGACGCCGTGGTCGGGATCGTGCCCTGGTCGGAGACGCTCGTCCAGGTCCTGTACTGGCCGGTCGTGATCGTCCTGTCCATCGTCTTCCTGACCACGCTGTACCACGTCTCCGTGCCGGTCCGCTCGCCGTGGATCGAGGACGTGCCCGGCGCCCTGGTCGCCCTGGCGATGTGGGTCCTCGGCAGCTTCCTGCTGCGCATCTACCTGACCAACACCATCGAGGGCGCCACGATCTACGGCTCGCTCGCCGCGTCCGTCGCCGTGCTGCTGTGGATCGGTGTGTCGGCCTTCGCCGTGCTGGTCGGCGCCGCGGTGAACGCCGCGATCGACCGGGTCTGGCCGGCCGCCGCGACCGCCGCGGCCCGCGCCGCCAACGAGCGGCTGCGCGAGGTCCAGGTCGCCGAGTACGTCGCCCGCGCCGCCGCGGCCCGCGAGGCCGACCCCGACCCCGACGACCCCGACATGCCCTCCGAGTTCCCGGAGCGCTGGTCCCGCTTCCTGCCCCCCGAGGACGTCACGGCCCGGCTGCGCACCCATGTGAAGAGCAGCCACCCGCCGCACAAGCCCAAGCCGGAGAGCCGCTGAGCGGTCAGGGCTTCCATGGCACGTATCTGATGCGGGGCGAGATCAGCGGTCGGCTGCCGGACGCGCTGCCGCCGCTGCTGACGCTCACCGCCGACGTCTGGGAGTGCCCGCTCACCCCGCTGCTGATGGCGGAGATCGTCCGCGACGAGCCGGGGCAGGAGGTGGTCCTCGACCGCCTCCCCGACCTGCTCGTCATCGCCGCCGCGCCGCGGGCGTGGTTCGCCCGGCCGGAGGGGGAGGCGCCCGGCTGGTACCGGGCGCTGGCGGACCCGGTGGTCGGCCGGGTGCCGCGGCTGCTCCAGGACGACCCCACCCACCCCTGGACGGTCGCCGCCCTCGCGGCCAAGGCGGACGCGCCGCGGGACACCGATGACACGCTGGAGACGATCGCGCGCCGGGTCGGGTACGGGAGCGCGTTCGCGCTGTCGAGTGCGTTCAAGAGGGTGTACGGGGTGCGTCCGCAGGAGCATCGGGCGGGCTGAGGGGGCGTGGGCGGCTGATGGTTGTGAGGGGTGCTCGCGCAGTTTCCCGCGCCCTTGGCGGGGCGCGTCTACGCTGGCGTTGTGTACAGGGAACGGGCTTCTCGGCTCGCCGGTGCGGTCGTCTGGACGAACGATCCGTCCGGCGCCGGGCCGGGGCGGGTGCTGCCCGACGGGTGCATGGACCTGCTCTGGAACGAGGGGCGGCTGCTGGTCGCCGGGCCCGACACGCACGCCCATGTCACGGAGGGCGGCACGGGTGTGTGGACGGGCCTGCGCTTCCCGCCGGGGACCGCGCCCGACTTCCTCGGTGTCCCGGCCCACGAACTCCGCGACCGGCGCGTCGAGTTGAGCGACCTGTGGGCGGCCTCCGCCGTACGGCGGCTGACCGCCCGCGTCGACGGCGCCGACGATCCCGGCGCCGCGCTCGAACAGATCGCGCTCGAACGGGCCGTGCCCCGCGACCCGTTGCTGTCACGGCTCGTCGAGGCGCTGGACGCGGGGCGTGCGGTGGCGGCCACCGCCGACGAACTCGGCATCGGCACCCGGCAGTTGCACCGCCGGTCCCTGGTGTCCTTCGGGTACGGGCCCAAGACACTCGCCCGGGTGCTCCGGATGCAGCGGGCGCTCGCGCTCGCCAGGGCCGGGGTGCCGCTCGCGGAGACGGCCGTCCGGGCCGGGTACGCGGATCAGGCGCATCTCTCCCGCGAGGTGCGGGAACTGGCGGGAGCGCCGCTGACCGGGCTACTTCGGTAGCGGGGCGAACAGGTCGACGCCGTTGCCGTCGGGGTCGTGCACCGTCGCGTAGCGCTGGCCCCAGAAGGCGTCCCAGGGCTTGAGCTCGCCGTGGTGTCCGGCGCCGACCAGGTCCTCGTACACGGTGTCCACCTCGGCGGGCGAACCGCAGCGGAAGGCGAGAGACACGCGGCCCCCGCCGGTGGGCGGCTGCCAGGCCGGGTGGAAGGAGCGGATCGTCTCCTCGGTGTCGATGGCGAGAGTGAGGCCGCCGGGCAACTCGGCCTCGACATGCGGCTGCTCCTCGGCGTCGGGCGGGAAGGCCAGGCCGAGGCGGCGGTAGAAGGCGAGGGACGCGGCCAGGTCGGAGGTGACGAGGCCGATCACGGCGAATCGCGGAGTCATGGCGTCACCGTAGGCGGAGAGTCCGCCGGCGGTCTTGAACGAATCGGACACGGCTCAGGTGAAGGTCACCGGGCCGTTCGGGGTGTCGACGGTGAAGGAGAGCGACGCACCCCGGTCGATCAGGATGGGCCCCAGGCCGGGGGCCCCAGGCCGGCGGCGGCTCATCGGGTGCGGGGTGCCGGGGTCGTGGCCGCGCGCCCGGGCCGCCGCGACCGCCGCGTCCAGGTCCGGCGGACTGATCGCCCAGGTGACCGTTCGGGCGGTGGTCAGCCCGTCGACGCCGAAGGGGCGGGCGCCGGGCGGTACGGGCCGGTCCGGGTCCGGGCCGATGATCTCCAGGTAGCCGGTGCCGTCCAGGGCCACCAGATGGTTGCGGGTGCCGAGGTCCGGGTGGACGCAATGGCGTTCAGCGAGCCCGAGGCCAGGCCTGGGCGGGACGTCCGTACGGGCGGCGCGACGACCGGAAAACCCGGTGCCTGTGGAACACCTGTGCGGCACGATGGGCGCATGATCCGTGCCGTGCGCGTCCTGCCACCCCTGCTCCTCGCCGCCGCCCTGCTCACGGGCTGCGGAACGCAGAAGGCGGGCGCCGGCGACTCCGGTGCGCCCGCCGATCCCGGCGAACTCGCCTCCAAAGCAGCGGCGTTGGGCATCGACCCGGAGATGGTGTACGTCACCGAGGCCGCCGGCTTCACCCTCGCCCAGCAGTCCGTCGGCGTCCAGGGCGACGACGGCTTCTCCGCCGCCTACACGGACCGCACCGGTGCCGTCATCCACCTCTACACCGACCACGCGCGCTACGCCGGCCGGTACAAGTACGAGGTGACCAAGAAGGACTGCGTGGTCTGGCTCGAAGGCGAGGGCGGGGTCTCCGGCGCCGTGCTGGACAAGGCGCTGCGCGCGGTCCACCGCCCCACCGCCGCCGAACTCGACACCCTCCTGCCGACGCCCGACCCGGCCTTCACCGACGACGTGCCGGTACAGCGCGGCGACCTGCCCTCCAACGGGGACGGCGCTCCCGACAACAGCGTGCCCACGCCCGGCCTTTGAGCCGCGGCGGTCCCTGGGCGACCATGCGGTCATGGCCCTTCGACTGCTCCTGCACACCCGCACCACCGGCTACCGCCACGACTCCATCCCGGACGGCATTGCCGCCGTACGGGAGTTCGGCGATTTCGGGGTCGACGCCACGGCGGACCCGGCCGCCCTCGAACAGCCCCTGGACGGGTACGCGGCCGTCGTCTTCCTCTCCACCAGCGGCGAGATCCTGACCCCGGCCGGGCGCGCGCGGCCGGCCGCCTACGTGGAGGCGGGCGGCGGCTTCGCCGGCGTGCACGCGGCGGCCTGCACCGCATACGACTGGCCGTACTACGGCGAACTCCTCGGCGCCCGCTTCGACCGCCACCCGGAGTACCAGTCCGGCAGAGCGCTCGTCGAGGACGACGCTCATCCGGCGACCCGGCACCTGCCCGCCGTCTGGGACTTCACCGACGAGTGGTACGACTTCCGCGACAGCCCGCGCGGCCGGGCGCGGGTGCTGCTGCGCGCCGACGAGTCGTCGTACGACGGGGGCGGGATGGGGGACGACCACCCGCTGGCCTGGTGCCGTGAGCAGGGGGCCGGACGGGTGTTCTACACGGCCCTCGGGCACGCCCCGGAGGCCTACCGCGATCCGGCCTTCCTGGCCCATCTGCACGGGGGCATCACCTGGGCCGCACGGCCCGGCCAGTGACGTTTCTCCGGTGAACCCGTTCGGCCATTGGGGTGAGCAAAGGCCGCGCACGGAGATAGTCACGTGCGTATCTAGAGATGCTCTTGTCTTGGCAAAGGGCTGTCGAGACGCGGAGGCCGCTCGTGCCTTCGCGTCACCCACCCACAGGAGGAGCCGGACCTTGACTTACGGGAAGAAGCTGCGCGAGCAGATCGCCGGGCCGGGAACCACCCCGCTGATCGGCGTGTACGACATGTACTCGGCGTCGATCGCGGCCAAGCACTACGACGGGATGTTCGTCTCCGGCTTCGGATTCGCCGCCTCGTACTACGGCCTGCCGGACATCGGATTCATCGCCTGGCCCGACATGGTGGCCTTCGTCCAGCGGCTGCGGGGCGCGTTCCCGCACCACCATCTGCTCGTCGACATCGACGACGGGTACGTCGACCCCGAGGTCGCCTGCCATGTCGTGGAGGGCCTGGAACGGATCGGCGCCTCCGGGGTGATCCTGGAGGACCAGAAGCGGCCCCGCCGCTGCGGGCACGCCGACGGCAAACAGGTACTGCCCCTGGAGGAGTACCTGGACAAGCTGGAGAAGGTCCTGGAGACCCGCAACGACCTGGTCGTGGTGGCCCGTACGGACGCCACCGACGAGCACGACATCCTGCACCGCGCGGAGCGGCTCGCCGCCACCGACGCCGACGTGATCCTCGTCGACGGGGTGCGCAGCGAGGAGTGGATCCGCCGCATCCGCAAGGTCGTCGGCGACAAGCCGCTGCTGTTCAACCAGATCGCCGGCGGCAAGTCGCCGAGGCTCTCGCTGACCGAACTGGACGACCTCGGCGTCGACGTGGCGATCTACTCCACGCCGTGTCTGTTCGCCGCGCACGAGGCGATGGACTCGGCGCTCAGCGACCTCAGGGCGGCCGACGGTCGGCTGCCCCAGGTGGACGCGGCGAGCGGGGTCGGCGTCAAGGCGTCCACGACCCTGCTGGAGCGCAACATCGCCCGCGAACGGCTCGACGAGCCCGAGGGCGTGGGCGTGTGACGCGGTTGCGGACCGCCGCGGCCGTCACGGCGGCGCTCCTCGGCGTGGCCGCGGCGCCCGTGCACGCGGCCGGCAGTCTGATCACCGTGATCGACAACTCCCACGCGGACTCCATCCTGGAGGTGGACCGCACGGCGAACGTCCAGACCGGGAGAGGCGACGCCGGCAGTGACCACGACGGCAGCGCAGTGGACGCGATCCAGGCGCTGCTCGGCGAGCCGCGCCAGGACGACGACGACTGAGCGACTCGCCGGCACAGCCCCGCGCCCATGACGGGCGCGGGGCTGTGTGCGCTCAGTCCTCGTTCAGGTCCGGGCGGCCGTTCTCGTCCAGCTCCACGTCCTCCTTCGGGTCGTGCTCGTCGAGCGGCGCGGCCACCGTGGCGTGCTGCCGGGAGGGGGCGAGGGTCCGGGTCGTGGCGTGGGCGGTGACCAGAGCCGTCGTCGTCAGGGCGGCCGCGGCGAGCGCGCAGGCAGCCACCGTGCGCAGGGTGAGTTTCATGCCCGGTAAACGATCTTGAGGGAATCGCGGTCACCCGCGTAGGGCCGAAAGAGCGGGCGGAGGAGCCGTACTCGCCCGTTCCACCAGCCGCGTCGACAACTCCGTCCGGGTGCCCTCCGGACGGTCCCCGTGCATCAGCCGCACCAGCAGCCGCAGCGCGGTCGCCGCCATCTCGGACAGCGGCTGGCGGACCGTGGTCAGCGCCGGGGTGCCCCAGCGGGCTTCGGGCAGATCGTCGAAACCGACCACGCTGATGTCGTGCGGCACCCGCAGCCCGCGTTCGGCCAGCGCCGCGTACGCCCCGAGCGCCATCCGGTCCGAGCAGACGAACACCGCGGTCGGCGGCTCCGGCAGGTCGAGCAGCTCGTGCATACGGTGCCGGGCCGTGCCCTCGTCGAAGCCCGCGTGCCGGACGTACTCGGCGCGGTGGCGCAGCCCGGCCGAGGCGAGCGCCGAGCGGTAGCCGGCCACCCGGGCGCCGCTGCACATCCGGCGTCGGCTGCCGGCGATCACCGCGATCCGCTCATGACCGAGGGAGAGCAGGTGCTCGGTCGCGGTGACCCCGCCCTGCCAGTTCGCCGCCCCGACGGAGACCACACCGGCCGGGGGCTCGTGGACGGGGTCGATCAGGACGTACGGGATGCGGTGGTGGTCCAGCCAGGCGTACTGCGCCTGGGTCAGCTCGGCCAGGTTGAACAGCACCCCGGAGGACCCGCGCACGGTGAGCTTGTCCAGCCAGCCGCGCTCCGGACCGCCCGTCCGGGTCCGGGTCAGCCCCGCCGACACCACGATCTCCAGGCCCGCCTCGTGCGCCGCCTCCTCCACCCCGTGCAGCACCGCGCCCGACCACGAGCTGTCCAGGGAGTGCACGACCAGGTCGATGAGGGCGGGGGCCTTCGCCGCGTCGAAACGCGGCCTGCGGACGTAACCGAGCCGTTCCAGGGCCTCGGTGACCCGGCGGCGGGTCTCGGGGGCCACGTCCTCACGGCCGTTCACCACCTTCGACGCGGTCGGCACGGAGACACCCGCTTCGCGGGCCACCACCGCCAGCGTCGGACCGGCCGCCGCCACGCTCGTACCTCCCGCACGGACCATGGGGAACCCGCCTCTCCGGCCCGCCCTTGGGCCAACGAAAGTAACGAAAGTTGTGACCAACGCTGCTTCCGCGGTCTGTGTGCAAGCCGTGCAGTAAGCGCTTCCTACGATAGGTGCGCGTCAACACGGCGTGAAGACCTGGGAATTCACGGGATCACTGGCGGCGGGACTTTCGAAACTTCGAACAGAGGAGGTCGGATCAGCCGGGTGTGCAGGTGACTTGGAAATCCTTGAAATCCGCGGTGAAAGAGGCGCCGACGAGGTCTACGGCATGAATCGCGGCCATTGCGCCGGTGAAACGGAGGCGGGGGCCGTGGTCGTCGGAGAGGCGGGAGAAGTCGAGGGGCGGGCCGATGGGGGAGCGGATGTCGCCGGTGAGATGCCAGAACCGGGCGTCCGCGCCGTCGATGGTGACGCCGAGGGTGAGGGGGGTGGCCGCGTCGACTTCTGTCTCGGACACGCGGTGGAGTGCGTTCTCGTCGCGTGTGGTCAGGGTCAGCACGGTCCGGCCCGAGTTCTGCTGCTGCCATTGCTGGCCGTGCTGGTTCTCTCCTGCCGGTTCCGTCCAGGTGAGGTCCAGGGCGTAGTAGGCCGAGGTGTTGTACCAGAGGAGGAGGCCGGCGGCCTGGGTGAAGGTGGTGGGGGTCGCCTGGAGGGTGACCTGAGCTTCGGTGCGGTGTTCGGTGATGCGGCGGGCGAGGAGGTGGTGGGACCAGAGGGAGTCGGGGCCGTGGTGGCCGCGGAGGCGTAGCCAGCCGGGGCGGGTGGTGGGGTCGATCCAGGAGGGGGCGGCGGGGGAGCGGAGGGTGTAATAAGGGGTTGCGTTGTCGGCTGCGGGCCGGTGGGGGCTGGTCGCGCCCACGCGGCGGCAGCCGCATATCGAATACAGCCCCGCGCCCCTGAGAGCGGGGCGTTGCCCGGCAGGCACCTTGACCGTCACCGCCGGTCGGGTGTCTCCGTGGCGGAGTCTCGGCCAGCCCTCCGTGTCCCAGGTCACCGCCTGGATCGCGGTCTCGCGGCCGAGGGGGCACCTCGGGCCCTCCGGTGTTCGCAGGGGGCGTGCCGTCAGGTGACTCAAGTACCAGTCGCCCTCGGGGGATTGGACCAACTCCGCATGTCCCGCCTTCTGCAACGTCCAGGCGGGGTCGTGCCTCGACGTCAGCAGTGGCCGTTCGTGGAGGTCGTACGGGCCGGTCAGGTTTCTGCTGCGGGCGACCCGTACCCCGTGCTCGAACCCCGTTCCGCCCTCCGCGAGGACCAGGACGTACCAGCCGTCCCGCTTCAGCAGTTTCGGGCCCTCGATCAACCGGTCGTGCTGGAGGAGGAGTCGGGTCGGGCCGACGGTGGTGAGCGTCTCCCGGTCCAGTTGCGTGGCGATGATGCCGGCGAAGCGGCGGCCGTCGGGGCGGTGGTCGTTCTGGAGGTTGAGGAGCCAGAGGTGGCCGTTCTCGTGGAAGAGGGCGGGGTCGAAGCCGTGGCTCGGGACGCGGCGTGGGGGAGTCCACGGGCCGGAGACGTCCGGGGCCGTACTGACGTAGGTGTCCAGGTCGAAGTACGGGGTGCCGACCGAGCGGACGATCGCGTAGGTCACCCAGAAGCGTTCGCCGTCCCAGCTGAGCGACGGGGCCCAGATGCCGCCCGAGTCGGGGACGCCCGCCAGGGAGTCGCCGGGCGCCGCGCCCTCGACATGGCCCGCGTACTCCCAGTGGGCCAGGTCGCGGGAGCGGTGGATCGGGATCGTCGGGAACCACTCGAAGGAGCTGGTCGCCAGGTAGTACCAGTCGCCGACGCGGACCAGTGAGGGGTCGGGGGCGAAGCCGCGGATCACCGGGTTGTGGAGCACGGTCACTTGAGGGCTCCCAGGGTGACACCGGTCCGCCAGTAGCGGCGCATCGCGATCATCATGACGGCCATCGGGACGATGGAGAGCAGGGCGCCGGTCAGGACCAGGCTGGTCAGGTCGACGCCGGATTCCAGGCGTTTGCCGGACCAGTTGTAGAGGCCGAGGTTGAGGGTCCAGTTCTCCTCGCCGCGGAGCACGGTGAGGGGGAGGAAGAAGGCGTTCCAGGTGTTGACGAAGGCCAGGAGGAAGACCGTCGCACCGCCCGTCGTCATCATGCGCAGGACGATCGAGAAGAAGATGCGCAGCTCGCCGGCGCCGTCTATGCGGGCCGCTTCGAGGAGTTCGTACGGGACCGTCGCCTCGGTGTACACCTTCGCCAGGTAGACGCTGAACGGGTTGATCAGGCAGGGGATCAGCATGGCCCAGGGGGTGTCCACCAGGCCGATCTCGGAGAACAGCAGGTACAGCGGCAGGGTGAGCAGGGCGATCGGGATCAGGAAGGAGCCGACCACGCAGGCGAAGACGAGGTCGCGGCCGGGGAACCGGAAGCGGGCCAGGCCGTAGCCGGTGGCGAGGGCGATGAGGGTGCCGCCGAGGGAGCCGACTCCGGCGTAGAGGAAGGAGTTGGCGGTCCAGCGCAGGAAGATGCCGTTCTCGTAGGTGAACAGCTGGTGCAGGTTGTCCCAGAGGTGCCAGCCGGAGAACCAGAGGCCGTTGCTCTGGTAGAGGCCGGTGCGGTCCTTCGTCGCGGCGACGACCAGCCACCACACCGGGAAGAGGCTGTACGCGCTCGCCAGGGCGAGGCCGACGAGGAGGAAGCGCTGGCCGCCCCGTGAACGGGCCGCGGGGTCGGGCTTGTTGATGCGTCGGACGTGGTGGGTTCTCGTGCGTTCCTCGGTGAGTGCCATCAGTCGGTCTCCTTCGCGGTCAGCCGGTAGAAGAGGAAGGAGGCGATGCCGAGGATCAGGGCCAGCAGGACGGAAAGGGCCGCCGCGTAGTGGTAGTTGCCCGCGTTGAAGGCCTGGTTGTAGATCACCATGATCGGGGTGAAGCTGTCGTTCACCGTCTGGGGTGTGACGTTGCGGAACAGGGCCGGCTCGTTGAAGATCTGGAGCATCTGGATGATCGACAGCATGCCGGTGAGGACCAGCGCGCCCCGGACGTACGGCACTTTGATGCTCAGTGCGATACGGCGCTCCGAGGCGCCGTCCAGCCGTGCCGCCTCGAAGAGTTCGCGCGGGACGCCCTGCAGGGCCGCGTAGATGATCACCATGTTGTAGCCGATGCCGTGCCAGGTGAGCAGGTTGCCGATGGACGGCCAGACCATCGACGGGGAGAAGAAGTTCCAGTCGAGGCCGAAAACCTTGCCCAGGGGGGTGAGGGGGCCGACGTCGGGGCTGTAGAGGTTGATCCAGACGATGGCCGCCACGACGCCGGGGATCATGTACGGCACAAGGAGCAGCACCCGGAAGCGGCCCGCCGCCCGGGACGCCAGCGCGTCCAGGAAGAGCGCCAGGAGCAGGCTGACCAGCAGCATCACCGGGATCTGTACGCACGCGAAGAGGAGCACGCGGAGTACGGAGTCGAGGAATGCCGGGTCCGTCAGGCCCGCGCGGTAGTTGGCGAGACCGGCGAACCGGTCCGTGGTGCCGCCGAGGCCCAGGCCGGAGGACTGGGACCGGTACAGCGACTGGTGGACGGCGTACCCGATCGGGACGAGGTAGAGGAAGACGAAACCTAGCTGGAAGGGCACCGTGAAGGCGGCGCCCTTCCAGCGCTGGGAGCGGACCATCCGTGCCGCCTCAGCCCTTGACGCTGATGCCGCGGGACTTCAGGTCGGCGACCGTCCACTGCTGCATGTGGGCGAGGAGGTCGGTGACCTTCTGCTGCTTGCTGACCACCTTCGCCCAGCCGCTCTGCAGTTCGGTGAACATGGCGGTCCAGTCGGGGCCGAAGGTCCAGTCGGTGGTGACCGTGTTCAGGCTGTCGGTGACGACCTTCTTGGCCGGGTCGTAGTTCGCCCCGAGCAGCTTCTGGGAGATCGCCTCGTCGACGTAGGCGCTGCTGTCGGCGAGCGCGGGCATCACGCCGTTGCCGGTGGTCGGGCTGGCCATCGTCTTCACCGCGCCGGCGTCGGTGGACATCCACAACGCGGCCTCGGCGGCCTGCTGTTGGTGCGCGCACTGCTTGGTGACGAGGGTGACGCCGCCGGTGAGGTTGGTGCCGGCCGGGGTCTTGGCGGCCTCACCGGTGAAGGCGGGCCAGGGGGCGAGGGCCCACTTGCCGAAGGACTTGGTGAAGTTCTGCACCATGCCGGCCATCTGCCAGGTGGAGATCTGGCGGGTCACGGTGCCGCCGTTGTCGTAGTTGCGCTGCACGGCCGCGTAGTCGGCGAACGACAGCTTCGAGTCGAGGTCGTTGTCGATGATCTGCTGGATCACGGCGGCGGCCTTCAGGGTGCCCGCGTCCTGGAAGTCCACCTTCCAGGAGTCGCCGTCGATCGCGTACCAGTGGGCGCCCGCCTGCATGGCGAGGACCTCCAGGGTGCTGGGGTCCTCACCGGCGTAGTTGGTGATCTTGACGCCGTGCTTCTTGAGCACCTTGCCGGCGGCGATGAACTCGTCCCAGGTGGTCGGTGCCTTGAGGCCGTACTTCTGGAAGACGTCGGTGCGGTAGATCGTGAAGTTCGGTGAGGAGCTGGTGGGGACGCCGTACAGCTTGCCCTGCACCTGCGCGGCCGACCAGGAGCCGGAGTTGAACTTGGCCTTGGCCGAGCCGACGTACTCCGTGATGTCGGCGAGGGCGCCCTGGGCGACCCAGCTCGTCACGTACTCGGCAGTGTTCTGCACCAGGCAGGGCGCGTTGCCCGCCTTGACCGCGTTGGTGAGCTGCTTCTGCATGGTCAGCTGGTCGGTGACCTTCGTGTACTTCAGCTGCACGTCCTTGTGGGCGGCGTTGAACGCCTTCACCACGGCCTCCTGGCCGTTCGCCCAGCCCCAGAAGGGCAGGGTGACCGGGCCGGAGGCCGCGTCGGAGCCGCCGGAGCCGGAGCCCGATCCGCCGCAGGCGGAGAGCAGACCTGTCAGCGCGAGACCCGCGATCGCGGCGCGGACCAACCTGGTGGAGTTCATCAGACCGTGTTCCTTCGGAGGTGGGCGCTCTCGGGAGGAGGGCGGCGGCTCGGCAGTGCCTTAGAAACCGGTTTCCACGAGACCGTAGGACGGTGCGGCCGCTCCCAGCAAGGGGTATGAGTCGGAATCTTTCGATGTGCGGTCGATCGAACGGGCCATGAGCAGCAACCGGTACGCAAGAGCAACCGGTTGCGGGCGAAGGGTTTTCGAAAGTTCGTCACGCCTCTTGACGATGCCCTCCCACGGGTTGAAGCTCCCCTCACCGCCCATAGCAACCGGTTGCTTACCAGTCGATGCCTCGTCACCTCCGTGAAGAGAGTGGGAAGTCCATGCAGACGCACGCCCGTGCTCCGGTCAGCCGGCGCCGGTTCCTCGCGCTCGGCGGCACCGCGGCGGCCACGGCCGCACTGGGCGGCTGTGCCCTTCCGGTGTCCGGAAGCGTCGGCGGCTCGGGCGAGACCGTCACCCTGATGACCAAGGCCGACGACATCAGCACCGACCTGCTCGCGCAGGCCCACCAGGAACTCGGGATCCGCATCAACACGGTGCGGTACGACATCACCAAGCTGATCGCGATGATGACCAGCGGCAGCCCGCCCGACCTGGTCCGTGGCGTCGGCGCCGTCGACACGCCGTATCTCGCGGCACGAGGCGTGGCCGAGGACCTCGACCCCTACTTCGCCCGCAGCGGCGTCCTCAAGGTCGACGACCTCGATCCGGTCAACGACCTGTGGCGCTACGACGGCCGCACCCAGGGCAGGGGCCCGCGCTACGGCATGGCCAAGGACTTCTCCCAGGA
Source organism: Streptomyces sp. NPDC007901 (assembly GCF_042959465.1). Taxonomy (NCBI): domain Bacteria; kingdom Bacillati; phylum Actinomycetota; class Actinomycetes; order Kitasatosporales; family Streptomycetaceae; genus Streptomyces; species Streptomyces sp. NPDC007901. Next base: position 186,811 of record NZ_JBIBKW010000016.1, read on the forward strand.
CTCCATGTACTGGTACGACACCGCCCTGTTCGACAGCGCGGGCGTCGAGCACCCGTCGGAGACCGAGCCGGTCACCTTCGAGGAGTGGCTGGACAGGGCGAAGCGGCTGACCCGGACCAGCAAGGGCCAGACGACCGTCTTCGGCGGCAGCTACAACGGCCTCGGCGCCTCCACCCTGCTGTCCGGCCTCACCGCCTCGGCCGGCGGCAGTCTCTTCAGCGCCGACTTCTCCCGGGTCGACTTCACCGCCCCCGAGGCCCGCAAGGCACTGGACTGGTACATCGAGCTGTGCCGGGCCAAGGTCGGCCCGAGCCTGATCCAGCCCGACCCGAACGGCTGGGACGGACCCACCTACCAGGCCCGTCGGATGGCGATGTCCAACTCGGGCTACTGGCTGGGCGGTCTGATCAACACCGACAAGAAACTCGCCGCCGTCTCCCGGCTGGCACCGGCCCCGGTCTTCGCGGGCGGTCCGCGCATCAGCTCCTGCCAGGGCGCCACCGGGATGTGGATGCCGAGTAAGGCCAGGAACAAGGACGCGGCCTGGCGGGTCTTCGAGTGGTTCTTCGGCGAGGCCCCGGCGAAGGCACGCGCATCCGGCGGCTGGGGGATCCCCACGCTCAGGTCGCTCCGGTCCCTGATGCCCCATCAGGAGAGCTATCAGAAGGACGTGCTGAAGGTGCAGCAGGCCGAACTGAAGCACTTCTCGGTGATCTCCTTCACGCCGTACGCCCGTACGGACGCCCTCGACGCCCTCTTCAACCAGGCCGCCCCGGCCGCGATGCGCGGCGAGATGTCCGTGGACACCCTCGCCCGCCGCCTGAACTCGACGATGAACGAGCAGCTCAAGCGCGGGAAGGAGCAGGTGGGATGAGCGTCGAGCAGATACCCGCCGTGCGGGGTGGGACCGCCGCGGCGACCGGCCGGACACGGCCGGCGGAGCGCCCACGCTCCTCCATGACCACGCGGCGGCACCGCGCGTTCTATCTCTTCACCGCCCCCTGGATCATCGGCTTCCTGCTGCTGACCATCGTCCCCATGGGCTACGCCCTGTGGCTCAGCCTCACCACCTTCGACGGCCTCTCGCCGCGCTGGCGGTTCGTCGGCCTCGCCAACTACCGCGAGCTGCTCGGTGATTCGGTCACCTGGCAGGCGCTCGGCCGGACCGGTCTGTTCGCCGTCACCTCGGTCCCGCTGTCGATCGTCGCCGGGCTCGGTCTCGCGGTACTGGTCAACCGGCCGCTGAAGGGACGCGGGGTGTTCCGGACGCTGCTGTACCTGCCGGCCGTGGTGCCCCCGGTGGGCGCGGGACTCGCCTTCAAATGGCTCTTCGACCAGAACTCCGGCGCCGCGAACGGCGTGCTGACCGGCCTGGGCTTCGACGCCCTCAACTGGCTCTCCGACCCCTACGCCCGCTACGTCCTGCTCATGACCGTGCTGTGGGCCGCCGGAAACATCATGATCATCTCGCTGGCGGGACTCCAGGACATCCCCCGGGAACTCCTCGAAGCCGCCCGGATCGACGGCGCGGGCGCCTGGCGGTCCTTCCGCAGCATCACCGTGCCGCTGCTGTCACCGGTCCTGCTCTTCCAGACCGTGACCGGTGTGATCGCCTCGGTGCAGACCATCATGCCGCTGCTGCTGGCCCCCGACGGCACCACCGCGGGCGTCACCGCCATCCCGCAGTCCAACTACCTCTACATGATGCACGTCTTCGCCGAGTACTTCGCGCTCGGACGCTACGGCTACGCCTCGGCGCTGCTGTGGGTGCTCTTCGTGCTGATCCTGCTGGTGACCGCCGTCATCTTCAAAGCCACGTCCGGCGTGGTGTTCTACAACGTCGACCCGGAGGCGAAGAAGTGACCGCCACCCTTCCCGGTCCGCGGACGCGGATCCACGGCCGCCGTCTGGTCCTCTACACCGTCCTGGTGGTGATCACCGGCCTCTTCCTCGGCCCCTTCGGCTGGCTCGTCCTCACCGGCCTCAAGACCCCCGCCGAGCTCGCCGCGTCGCCCGTCCACTGGCTGCCCGCCCACATCCAGTGGCACAACTTCGCCGACGCCTACCGCCTGATCGACTTCCTCGGCTACGCCCGCAACTCCCTGATCATCGCCACGCTGTACGCGACCCTTGTCACGCTGAGCTCCGCCTGGGTCGGCTTCGGCTTCGCCCGGCTGTCCGCGCCCGGCAAGAAGGCGCTGTTCGGCGTCCTGCTCGGCTCGATGATGCTGCCCCAGATGGTCACCCTGCTGCCGACCTATCTGATCTTCGCGAAGCTCGGCATGGTCGACACCTACTGGCCCTGGGTGCTGTGGGGCCTGGCCGCCACCCCCTATCTCGTCTTCCTCTTCCGGCAGTTCTTCGCCGGACTGCCCCGGGAGCTGGAGGAGGCCGCGATCGTCGACGGCTGCGGCTACGCCGGGATCTTCTGGCGGATCTTCCTGCCGCAGTCCTGGCCGGTCCTGGCCGCGAGCTTCGTGATCGCCTTTACCTGGACCTGGGGCGACTACATCGCCCCCCAGCTGCTGCTGTCCACCGACCGCACCACGCTCGCCGTCGCCGTCATGACCACCTACGTCACCGAGGCCGGCCAGCCGGTCACCCATCTCCAGGCCGCCGCCTCCGTCATGTACGTCGTCCCGATCCTGCTGGTCTTCCTCGTCGCCCAGCGCGGCTTCGTCGCCGGCATGTCGACGTCCGGTCTCAAGTAGCCCAGCCCGCCGACCCGTTCACCGCAAGGAGTCACCGATGAACGCGCCCTTCTCCCGCCGCAGCGCCCTGCAGGCCGCCGGAGCCACCGCGCTCGCCGCCGGCCTGTCCGGCGGGCTGACCGCCACCGCCGCCCACGCCGAGGGCAGCGGACCCGCGCCCCAGCTGGTCACCTACCCCCGCCCGTCCGCCGTGCCGACCAACACCAGTTTCCAGGTGCGGGTGCGCACCGCCCCCGACGGCGACTGGCAGACGCTGGACGTCTACCGGCCGCAGTTCGAGGAGATCAACGCCAACACCGGCTCCGGCAAGGTCTACAACTCCTCGCTGGTGTACTTCGACTTCCAGTGCTCCGTCGAGGTCGAGGTGACCTACCTCAAGGGCGGCACCACCAAGGCCCGGGTGAGACCGGACTCGTACGGCATCAAGCCCGAACTCCTCGGCGACACCCTGCGGTTCACCCTCGACGAGCCCAAGGACCTCGTCGTCCAGATCAACGACGAGATCTTCGACTGCCTGCACGTCCTCACCAACCGGGTCGAGCACCACGCCCCGGCCGCCGACGACCCCGACGTCATCTACTTCGGGCCCGGCGTGCAGACCGTCCCCGGGGGAGTCCTCACCGTCCCCAGCGGCAAGACCGTCTACCTCGCCGGCGGCGCCGTCCTCAAGGCGACCGTCTACTTCAAGGACGTGGAGAAGGCAGCCCTCCGGGGGCACGGAATGATCTGGGCAGGCCCGGGCGGAGGCGTGCTGTGCGAGGGCAGCAAGAACATCCGGGTGGAAGACGTCATCATCATGAACCCCGGGGGCTACATCGCCACCCTCGGCGAGGCCCAGAACGTCCACATCAGGAAGGTCCGCGGCTTCAGCTCCAGGGGCAACGGCGACGGCATCGACGTCTTCTCCTCCAGCGACGTCCTCATCGACGGCTGCTTCCTGCGCAACTCCGACGACTGCATCGCCATCTACGCCCACCGCTGGGACTACTACGGCGACACCCGCAACATCACCGTGCAGAACTGCTCCCTGTGGGCCGACGTCGCCCACCCGATCAACATCGGCACGCACGGCAACACCGACGCCCCGGAGACCATCGACAACCTGGTCATCCGCAACATCGACATCCTCGACCACCGCGAACCCCAGATGAACTACCAGGGCTGCATCGCCCTCAACCCGGGCGACTCCAACCTCATCAGCAACGTCCGCATCGAGGACGTGCGGATCGAGGACTTCCGCTGGGGCCAGGTCATCTACATGAAGGTCATGTACAACACGAAGTACAACACCTCGGTCGGCCGCGGTATCGAGAACGTCTACGTCAAGAACCTCAGCTACACCGGCACCCACGCCAACCCGTCGCTCTTCCTCGGCTACGACGCCGACCACGCCATCAAGAACGTCACGTTCGAGAACCTCGTCATCAACGGCGTCGTCATCGCCGACTCGATGAAGAAGCCGAGCTGGTACTACACCACCGACGCCATCCAGTGGTTCTACAACGAGCACGTGACGAACCTCAAGTTCCTCACCACCGCCGAGGCGGAGGCGGCCGCCCAGTGAGCCCGCTCAGCCGCCGCGGCCTGCTGAAGTCCTCCGGCGCGCTGCTGCTCGCCGCGGGCACGAACACCCTGTTCGTGCCCGCGGCCCGGGCGGACGGCGACCTTGAGGGCTTCACCTTCACCCACCCCGGCATCCTGCACACGTCCGCCGATCTGGCCCGGATGCGATCCGCCGTCGAGAGCAGGCAGTCGCCCGTGTACGACGGCTACCTCGCCCTGGCCGCCCACGCCCGCTCCCAGGCGTCGTACACCGTCCAGAACACCGGCCAGATCACCTCCTGGGGCCGCGGCCCCTCGAACTTCCAGAACCAGGCCGTCGCCGACTCGGCCGCCGCCTACCAGAACGCCCTCCTGTGGGCCGTCACCGGCGACCGCGCCCACGCCGACAAGGCCCGCGACATCCTCGACGCCTGGTCGGCCGCGCTCACGATCGTCACCGGCGCCGACGGCCCGCTCGGCGCGGGCCTGCAGGGCTTCAAGTTCGCCAACGCCGCCGAACTCCTGCGGCACACCGGCTACGACGGCTGGAGCGACGACGGCATCGCGCGCTGCACGGCGTCCTTCCTCGACGTCTGGTATCCGGCCGTCTCCGGCTACATGCTCTACGCCAACGGCAACTGGGACCTGACGGCCCTGCAGACCATCCTCGCCATCGGGGTGTTCTGCGAGGAACGCACCCTCTTCGAGGACGCCCTCCGCTTCGCCGCCGCGGGCGCGGGCAACGGCAGCGTCCGCCACCGGATCGTCACCGACGCCGGCCAGGGCCAGGAGTCCGGCCGCGACCAGGGCCACGAACAGCTCGCGGTGGGCCTGATGGGCGACGCCGCCCAGGTCGCCTGGAACCAGGGCGTCGACCTGTGGGGCTTCGACGGCGACCGCATCCTCGCCAACGCCGAGTACGCGGCCCGCTACAACCTAGGCGGCGACGTCCCCTTCACCGCGGACCTCGACCGCACCGGCAAGTACCTCAAGACGGCGGTGTCGGCGACCGCACGCGGCACCCTGCCACCGATCTACGAGATGTACTACGCCCACTACGCGGGCGTACGGGGCCTGGACACGCCGTACACGCGGGCCGCCGTCTTCCGGGGCACCGGCGGCACCCGGGTCGTCGAGGGCAGCAACGACGACCTGCCGAGCTGGGGCACCTTCGCCTACGCCGGTGCCACGGCCCCCGCCCCGGGCGTGCCCGCCCCTCCGGCGGGCGTCACGGCCGACGGCGCCGAACGGACGGTGGCGGTGTCCTGGCTGCCGTCCGTGGGCGCGACGCGCTACGAGGTGCGGCGCGCCGGGCACCCCGACGGACCCTATGAACCGCTGGCCGAGGCGGCGGAGCCGTCGTACGCGGACGGGCGGGTGCGGCCCGGGCGGACCTACTACTACGCGGTCACCGCCGCCAACTCCCTCGGAGAGAGCGGTACGTCGGCCGTCGCCGTGGCGACCGCGGGACTTCCGGAGCCCTGGCGGACGCAGGACCTGGGTGCCGTCCGTACGCCGGGCTCGGCGCGCTTCGACGGCGAACGGTTCGTGCTGGAGGCGAGCGGCACCGCGGACACGTACCGCTGCGTGTGGCTGCCGCTGCACGGCGACGGCACGGTCACCGCCCGGGTCGTCTGGCCGCTGAGCTCGCAGTACGCCAAGATCGGCGTTACCCTCAGGGCCTCGCTCGACCCGTCGGACGCCCAGGCCTCGATGCTGATCCAGGGGCTGCCGCTGGCAACCTGGAGCGGGGTGTGGAGCGTACGGCCGTCGGCCGGTGCCGGGATCTCCTCGACCGGCAGCACCCCGTTGCCGCCGAGCCAGCAGCAGACGATCACCTCGGGCGCCGGCTTCCCGATCTCCGACCTGGGCGCGCTGCCCGCGTCGGCGACCCCGCTGACCGCCCCGTATGTGGAGGGGGCCGGGGACGGCTACCGGCTGCGGGCGCCCTACTGGGTGCGGGTGAGCCGGGAGGGGGACCGGTTCACCGGGGCGATCTCGGCGGACGGGGTGCGGTGGACCGAGGTGGGCACGGCGGTATGTGACATGGCACATGTGACATACGCCGGGCTCCTCCTCACCTCCTCCCTCGGCGTCGACCACGACTACGCCGAGACCGGCACCGGCGCCTTCGACAACGTCAGCGTCGTCTCCCGGGGCGGCGGCGCGGTGTGGCGCGTCCCGCGCCCGGCCCGCAGGGTCACCGACCTGGTGGCCGGGACGGCCATCGACGGTACCGAGCTGACCTGGACCGACCCGGACCCGTCGGCCCGCTACACCGTTCTGCGCGCCACTGACGCCCACGGGCCGTACCGGACCCTCGCCCGGGACGTGGGCGCGGTCGGTTTCGGCACCCGGGTCCGGTACACGGACGGCAGCGGTGCGTCCGGGACGACGTACCACTACGCCGTGGCCAAGACCAACTGCGCGGGACATGGCCCGCGTTCGGCTGCGGCGAGCGCGGTGATGCCCGCCGTCACGGCCACCACCACCGCACCGACGGCGATCGCCGCCCCGCCCCTGCCCGACCCCTGGACCAACGGCGACCTCGGCGACGTGATCCTCGACCGGAGCGCCTACGGCACCCTCGGAGTCGTCGCCGTCCTCACCCCCGGCGACGCGGCGTACGCCGACGGCACCTTCACCGTGCGCGGCGCGGGCGTCGACCTCAACGTCAACTCACAGGGCATGACCGGCCAGTTCGTACGACGGCAGGTCACCGGCGACTGCGAACTCACCGCCCGCCTGGCCTCCCGCTCCGGCGCCACCGCCGACCGGGTCGGACTGCTGATGACCAAGTCCCTCTCCCCCTTCGACCAGGCGGCCGGAGTCGTCGTCATCGGAGGCACCACCGCCCAGCTGATGCTGCGCCCGACCGTCGCCGGCGCCTCCGCCTTCACCGGCACCGCCGCCGTCCAACTGCCCCTGCTGCTGCGGCTGAAGCGCACCGGGACCGCCTTCGCCGCCGCCGTCTCCACCGATGACGGCGTCACCTGGACCGCGCTCGCCACGGGCACGATCCCCACCTTCGGTGACGCCCCCTACCACGTGGGCCTGGTGGTGTGCTCCCGCACGCCACTTGCCCTCGGCACCGCGCAGTTCGAAGAGGTGAGTGTCCGACTCACCTGAACTCCCCCCACCGAAGGAGAAGTTACGCGATGAGCCGCCGCGTACCACCCCAGTCAGACACCAGCGGATTGAGCCGCCGCGGTGTCCTGAAGTCCGCCGCCGCGCTTGCCGTAGCCGCCTCCGTCACCGCCCCCACGGTGGCCGACGCGGCACCTGCCACCTTCACCCACCCCGGCATGCTGCACAACGCCGGTGACATCAACCGCGCCAAGGTGCGGGTCGCCGCCGGCACCGACCCCTGGCTGTCCGGCTGGAACAGGCTGACCGCCAACTCCCACTCCGCGTCCACCTGGACGCCCAACCCGCAGGCCACCATCATCCGCGGAGGAACCGGCGAGAACTACGGCATCCTCTACAACGACATCGCGGCCGCCTACCAGAACGCCCTGCGCTGGAAGGTCGCCGGCACGGCCGCCAACGGCGACACCGCCGTGAAGATCCTCAACGCCTGGTCGGCCACGCTGACCACCCTCACCGGGAACGCCGACCGGTTCCTCGCCGCCGGCATCTACGGATGGGAGTTCTGCCAGGCCGCCGAACTCATGCGCGGCTACGCCGGGTTCGACCTGGCGGCGTTCCAGGACATGATGGTCAACGTCTTCTACCCGCTCAACAACAGCTTCCTGACCAACCACAACGACGCCTGCATCACCAACTACTGGGCCAACTGGGACCTGTGCAACATGGCCTCGGTCATGGCCATCGGGATCCTCACCGACAACGCGGCCAAGTACGACCAGGCCGTCACCTACTTCAAGTCCGGCGCGGGCAACGGCTCCCTCGCACACGCGGTGCCGTACCTCTACACCGACTCCGACGGTTACGCCCTCGGCCAGTGGCAGGAGTCCGGCCGCGACCAGGGCCACACCGTCATGGGCATGGGCCAGATGGGCGCGATCTGCGAGATGGCGTGGAACCAGGGCGACGACCTCTACTCGTACGACAGCCGACGCTTCATGAAGGCCGCCCAGTACGTCGCCAAGTACAACCTCGGCCAGGACGTGCCGTACACCACCTACACCTGGGGCACCGGGCAGAGCTGTGCCCAGTCCTCCCAGACGGTGATCTCCGACGCCTCCCGCGGCCAGATCCGCCCCGTGTGGGCGATGCTCCACTTCCACTACAACCGGCGCATCGGCCTCGACGACAAGTACATCTCCGCCATGTACTACGACCTCGTCGCCCCCGAGGGCGGCGGCGGGGACTACGGCTCCACCAGCGGCGGCTACGACCAGCTCGGCTTCGGCACCCTGATGTACGCCAAGTAGCCCCGAACGTCCGTCCGAACGCCGTGCGTGCCGGAATACCGGCAGCGGATGTGGTGCTCTTGTCGTACCGGCGTACCGGTACGCGCGGCGGGAGGAGCTGGTGGCGGATGACGGCAGACCGGACGGACCCGACGGACCCTGTGGCCGACACCCCGTACGGGGCGGTGCGCGGCAGATGGGAGCACGGCATCGCCGTGTTCCGCGGCATCCCGTACGCCGCCCCGCCCTTCGGGGAGCATCGGTTCCGCCCGCCCGTGCCGCCCGAGCCCTGGGACGGCGTCCGGGACGCGGGCGCCTTCGGGCCGACGGCGCCCAAACCGCCGTACTCGGAGGCGTTCGCGCAGTACCTGTCCGATCCGGTGATCCCCGGCGACGACTGCCTCAACCTCAACGTGTGGACCCCGGAGCCGGGCCCCGGTGCCCGGCTCCCGGTCCTGGTCTGGCTGCACGGTGGAGCCCTGACCAGGGGATCCTCGGCCGTACCGGTGTACGACGGTCATGCGTTCGCCCGTGACGGGGTGGTCTTCGTCTCGGTGAACTACCGGCTGGGGGTGGAGGGCTACGGACTGTTCCCGGACGCCCCGCCCAACCCCGGCCTGCGCGACCAACTCGCCGCCCTGCGCTGGGTCCACGAGGCGATCGCCGCGTTCGGCGGCGACCCGGACCGGGTCACCCTCTGCGGCCAGTCCGCCGGCGCCATCAGCGCCGGTGCGCTGCTCGCCGCGCCCCAGGCCCAGGGCCTGATCCGCAGGGCCGTGCTGCAGAGCGGCCCGCCCGAGGCCGCGGAGCGGGACAAGGTACGGCGCATGGTCCGCCGGATGGCGAACCGGCTGAGGATCCCCGCGACCGCCCAGGCCTTCGCCGAGGCCGACCGCGAACTGCTGCTGCGCACCCAGGCCGAGGTGGGCCGGCTGAGCAGCCCGGTGCTCGGCGGCCCCGCCTTCGGCATCGTCGTCGACGGCGACCTCGTTCCGCGCCACCCGCTGGAAGCCCTCCTCGACGGCCAGGCGGCCAGGGGCGTCGACCTTCTCATGGGCTGGACCCGCGACGAGTACCGGCTCTGGCTGGTCCCCGGCGGCCTCCACGACCACGTCGACCGGCTCGGCCCGGTCGCCTTCGCCGGTGCCATGGCCCGCTGCCACGTCGGCCACGAGGTGCCGCGCGGCTACCGCGCCCGGTACCCGGAGGCAGGGCCCGCCGAGATCGTCGGCCAGATGGTCACCGACCACCTGCTCCGCCTTCCGCTGCGCCGCCTGGCCGAGGCCCGCCCCGGCTCCTCGTACCTCTACGAGTTCGCCTGGCCCTCCCGCCGGCCCGGCCTCGGCGCCTGCCACGCCCTCGAGCTGGGCTTCGTCTTCGACACCGGCGACCAGCCCGACTCGGCCCGGCTGGCCGGCGAGGACGCCCCGCAGGACCTGGCCGACGCGATGCACGGCGCGTGGGTCCGCTTCGCGACGACCGGCGACCCCGGCTGGCAGCCCTGGGACGACACCCACCCGGTCCGCGTCATCGGCGACGGCGAGCCCCGCACGGTACCCGGCCTCCGGGACGACGACCTCGCCCTCTGGACGGCCGCGGAGCCCCGGCCGCCCCACCCCGACCGGTCGGCCGAACTCGCCCTCGCCGTACGCCGGTTGCGCCGCTCAATGGCCGCCGTGCGCCGCCACCGAGTCCCGTACGACGACATGCGTCCCTAGCAGCAGATGCTCGTCGGCCGACTCCCCGCCGTGCCCGAGCGCGGTGCGTACGGCGAGCCGCCCCAGCTCCTCGTAGGGCACGTGCACGGTGGTCAGGGCCGGGTGCAGATCACGGGCGAACGGAATGTCGTCGTACCCGGCCAGCGACACGTCCCCCGGCACCGCCAGCCCGGCCTCGTGCAGCGCGGTCAGCGCCCCGGCCGCGACCATGTCGGTGGCGGCGACCACGGCGCTGAACTCCAGCTCCCGCGCGAGCGCCTGCCGCATCAACCGGTGCCCCGAGTCCCGCGTGAAGTCCCCGTGCAGCAGCAGCGCGGGGTCGGGCTCCAGCCCCCTGGCCCGGTGCGCGGCCGCGTATCCCCGCTCCCGGCCCAGCGCCGTCGTGTGGTCCGGCTTCCCGCCCAGGAACAGCACCCGCCGATGGCCCTGCGCGAGCACATGGGAGACCAGGGCAAAGGCCCCGCCCTCGTTGTCGTACTCGATGACCGTGACCGGCGCGCCGGGCCCGAGCGGCGGCCGCCCGCACAGCACCAGCCGGGACCCCGCCGAGGCCAGCGAGTCCGCGATCCGACGGGTCCGCTCCCGGTACTCCGGCGTGTCCGCCGCCCCGCCGACCAGGATCACGGCCGCGGCCCGCTGCGCCCTCATCATCTCGATGAACTCCAGCTCACGCCGCACATCGCCGTCCGTGCTGCACACCAGACTCAGATGCCCCAGCCGAGCCGCCTCCCGCTCCACCCCGTGCGCCATGTGCGCGAACGACGGCCCGGTGATGTCCTCCAGCACAAAGGCGAGCGTCGGCGTCCCGGCCCCGGCCACCGCCCTCGCCCGCGCGTCGGCCACATAGTCCAGCTCCCGCACGGCACGCAGCACACGCGTACGCGTCGCGGCACTGACCGGGTAGTCCCCACCGAGCACCCGCGAAACGGTCGACGCGGACACCCCGGCCCGAGCGGCCACATCTCTGACAGTGCTCCGGCCCGCATCATCGCTTTTCCTGGTCAACCCCACCCCCGCCAACCGGTTCCCCCGGGGACAGTAGCGCCCCTTCAGGGGCGCGGGGAACTGCGCGACCGGCCCCCCACGGCCCGCAGCCGCCCTCCATCCGCACCCTCACGGCGAACAGGCGCCCCTCACACCACCCGCGCGATCCCGGCGATCCCCTCCGGCCCCACCCGGCAGCACCCCCCGATCAACCGAGCCCCCGCCTCCCGCCACCCGGCGACCTGCTCCGCCGCGAACGTCGACCGCCCCGTCCACGCCCGGGCCTCCGCATCCCACACCTCACCGCTGTTGGGATAGACGACCACCGGCTTCCCGGTCACCCGCACCGCCGTCTCCACCGCGAACTCCACGTCCTCCGGCGCACAGCAGTTCACACCCACGGCGATCACCTCGTCCACGTCGGCGGCCAGGGCGAACGCCTCCTCCAGGGGCTGCCCCGCCCGGGTCCGCCCGCCCGCCACGCTGTACGACAGCCAGGCCGGCACCCCCAGCCCCCGCACCGCCCGCAGCAGCGCCGCCGCCTCGTCCGCGTCCGGCACGGTCTCCAGCGCGAGCACGTCAGGACCCGCCCCGGCCAGCACCTCGATCCGCGGCCGGTGGAACCGCTCCAGCTCGTCGACGCTCAGGCCGTACCGCCCCCGGTACTCGGAGCCGTCCGCGAGCATCGCCCCGTACGGCCCGACCGACGCGGCCACCCACAACGGCCGTACGATCCCCTCCTCCCGCGCCCGCCGCACCGCGTCCCGCCCCAGCTCCACGCTCAGTGCGAGCAGCCGTGCCGCCTCCTCGGGTCCGATCCCGCGCTGGGCGAAGCCTTCGAACGTGGCCTGGTAGCTCGCGGTGATTGCGACGTCCGCGCCCGCCCTGAAGTACGCGAGATGCGCGTCGCTGACCGCGTCGGGCCGGTCGGCCAGCAGCCGTGCCGACCACAGCTCGTCGCTCAGGTCGTGTCCGGCGGACGCCAGCTGGTTGGACATACCGCCGTCGAGGACGACCGTCCCGGCGGCGAGGGCTTCGGCGAGGCTGGGGGAATTGTCGCTGGTCATGTCTCCGACGCTAGCCGACCCGCCACCGAACGGCCGACCACGCCCACGGTACGAACACACCGCACGCCACCATGATCCGTCAGCCGTCGGCGCCCAGGCCCCCCGCGATGGTCAGTTCGCGGCTCGTGAACTCGCCGGTGAGCAGGGGCATGGCGGTCGCGATCGCCTCCTTGGTCTCGGGCAGCCGCAGGGACGCGTCGTGGTGTTCCTTCGACTCCCAGATCTCGGTGACCACGATCGCGTCCGGGTCGTCGGCGGCCAGGCCCACCACGTAGCTACGGCAGCCGAGCTCGCCGAGGCGGTCGGTGCCGGAGAGCAGGATCGCGACGACCTCGTCACGTCTGCCGGGCCGGGTCCGCATCGAGCCGATGTAGCCGTAGGCCATGTCGTGCCGCCTTCCTCAGAGGTGCGTGGTCCGGCGCCCATCATGGCGCAGGACCACGCCCGCACCGTCACGCCGCGTGCCGTCCGCCGCCCTTCGTCCGGCCCTTCTTCTGGGTGCGCAGGCCCGCCGGGACCATCAGGCCGCCGAGGAGGCCGAGGGCGAGGGCGTACGGCCACCAGCCGAAGGACTCGGAGGAGTCGGCGGCGGAGCGGGTGGTCACGGTCGGGGGAGCGGTGGCGGGGGAGCCGGTGAGGTCGTCGCTCTTCGTCGTGGCCTTGGCCGACCGCGCGTTCAGGACCACGTCGTTGCCGTCGCCGCCCCGGTAGGTGATCCGGTAGACGGTGTCGGCCAGTTTCACCTCGGTGCCCTCGGGCAGGCCGTCGAAGGCACCGGTGGTGCGGGCCGTGCCGGTGTGGTCGATCACCGTGATGTGGCGGGCCGGGGACGTGCCGGCGTCGGACAGGTCGAAGGCGCCGGCCAGGGTGAGGCGGCCGGTCACCTTCAACGGCTTGTCCCGCAGGACCAGTTCGCCGCGCCTGTGCTGGGTGTAGTCCCCCTTCACCGTCAATCCGCTCGCCACCAGGCTGTCGTTGGTCACCGAGCCCCGCACCGTGCCCGTGCCCGAGAGGCTGGTGGCGACCCGGAGGCCCGCCGTGCCCACGTCCAGCTTCGCGCCCGCCGAGGTGAGCCGGATCGCCTTGCTGTGGGCGAGCGTCGCTCCGGAGCGCAGGGCCAGGGTGCCCTTGCTGACGGTCGTCGTCCCCGTGTACGACACCGAGTTCCCGGTGAGCGTGGTCGTCGCCGCGCCCGACTGGACGAGGGCGCCCGATCCGCGACGTACGCCAGGGTCACGGGCGTCGACGTGTTGCGGACGTACAGCGTGCCGTCGTTCACGATCCGGCGGGTCGGCGTGCCGGTCAGCAGGGAGCCGTCGCCGCCGCGCGCGCCCGAGCCCAGCCGGAGCACCGCGCCCTTCTCGACCGTCGTCGAGCCGTCGTAGTCCTGGGCGGCCGCGAAGGTCACGTCGTTCCCGCGGGTCCCCGCGACGACGATGTCCCCGGCGCCGGGCGCGGCGAGCGTGTCGTGGTAGCGGCCGCCGCCGATCGGGGCGCCCAGCGTCACCGGGCCGTCGTAGTCGAAGGTGAGCCGGGACCGCCGGCCGCTCGCGGCGTGCAGGTTGATGTAGACGGTGTCCTTCGTGCCCGGCATGAAGATGCGGTGGGTGGTGCCGTCGCCCCAGTGCACGTCGGCGCCCTCGATGTTGGTGCCGCGCTTGTTCAACTGGTGGGGAATCGCCTTCCAGTTGAGCGAGGGGTCGCTGAGCGACGGGTCGGTGTCGCCGCCTTGGTCGCTGTAGCTGTACTGCCCGGTGAGGACCACCTTGCTGCCGGGCCGCGAGTGGACGTTGACGTCGCTGCCGTACTCCCGCTGGTAGAAGTTCTGGCGCAGGGTGACCGTCTGGTACAGCGGGGTGTCGATGATCCAGGAACCCTGGTTGAGGATCGCGCGGGCGGCGGGCAGCGCGACCGGGTACTCGGGGCGGCCGACCGCCATCCCCGTGCCGTTGTCGATGACCCCGGAGAAGGGGTGGGTGCCCGCCAGGTCCAGGGTGCCCCACATGCCGCGGGGCTGGGTGACCAGGCCGGAGCCGCTGATCGTGCCGATGTTGAAGGTGCGGGTCAGGGAGAGCCGCAGCGTGCCGTCGACGCGGATGTTGAGCTGGTTCAGCCGGTAGCCGGGCGTGTCGTACGGGAAGTGGCCGAGCAGTCCGGTGCCGCCGCCGGTGCCGTACTGCAGGGTCGTACCGCGCTCGACGGTGATCGCGGGCGGGTCGGGGTGGGTGACGGTCGTATACGGGTGGTTGCCGCCCTGGGTGCGGACGATCTGCCGTTGCCGTGCCTTCGGCAGGGTGAAGTCGCCGTCCTTGGTGAGGATCAGGGTGCCGCCGCCGCGCACGGTGAGCGTGCCCTCGCCGCGCAGGACGCCGTCGTAGGTCGTCGTGCCGGCCGGCACGACGACGACGGTGTCGCCGGTGAGGGTCACGTCCCGGCCGGCCAGCACGTCTGCGGTGACGTCCCGGGGGCCGGCGGCGAGGGCCGGGGGAGCGGAGGCCAGCAGCGCGGCGAGGGCGCCGGCGACCGCGGCGGTGGTGTGGAGAGGGGTGCGCACGTGAGGGGAGACGGGGGCGGGTGGTCCTCGATAACAGAAAAACAGGCCTGGGCGGCGATCTCTTGGAAATCGCTTTCCCTCATGTCTCGTCAGACCCGTTGACCCACGGGTAACACACCCTTACCTTTTCGGCGATCACAACGTTCGTCATACCACCTGTCGTTCGGAATCCCGAACCGCAGTCCTTCCCCCCAAGGAGCGTGTGAGATGAGACGTGCGTACGCGGTCCTGCTGGCCCTCTGTCTGGCGGTGGTCGGCGCCCTGGCCACCGCGGGACCCGCCGCGGCGGCCTCCCAGACCGTCACCAACGGCACCCAGTTCACCGACACCTCGGGGAACATCGTGCACGCCCACGGCGGCGGGGTCATCAAGGTCGGCTCCTATTACTACTGGTTCGGCGAGGACCGCAACTCCGACAACACCTTCAAGTACGTGGACGCCTACCGCTCCACCGACCTGAAGACCTGGGAGTTCCGCAACCACGTCCTCACCCAGTCCTCCGCCTCCGAGCTCTCCACCGCCTACATCGAACGCCCGAAGGTCATCTACAACGCCTCCACCGGCAAGTTCGTGATGTGGATGCACAAGGAGAACGGCGTCGACTACAGCGAGGCCAAGGCCGCCGTCGCCGTCTCCGACACCGTCGACGGGAACTACACCTACCAGGGCAGCTTCCAGCCGCTCGGCCAGTACATGTCCCGGGACATCACGACCTTCGTCGACACGGACGGCACCGCCTACATGGTCTCGGCGGCCAACGAGAACTACGACCTGCACATCTACAAGCTCACGTCCGACTACACCGCGATCGACAGCCTGGTCGCCAACCCGTGGGCGGGCGGCCACCGCGAGGCCCCGGCCCTCTTCAAGCGCAACGGTGTCTACTTCATGCTGACCTCGGGCGCCACCGGCTGGAGCGCCAACCAGCAGGAGTACGCCACCGCGACCTCGCTCTCCGGCCCCTGGACCTCCTGGAGCAACGTCGGCGACTCCACGGCGTACAACTCCCAGACCGCCTACGTCCTGCCGATCAGCGGCACTTCGGGCACCTCGTACCTCTACATGGGCGACCGCTGGGGCAACTCCTTCGGCGGTACGGTCAACGACTCCCGTTACGTGTGGCTGCCGTTGACCTTCCCGACCGACACCTCGATGTCGATGTCCTGGTACCCGCAGGTCTCCGTCGACACCGCCGCGGGCACGGTCAGCGGCACCAGCGCCACGTACAACACCCTGATCGCCCGGCACAGCGGCAAGTGCGCCGACGTCCCCAACCAGTCGCTCTGGGAGTCCATCGCGATCAGCCAGTACACCTGCAACAGCGGCACCAACCAGAAGTGGTGGTTCAAGGACCTCGGCACCGGCTACTACGAGCTGATGGGCCGGGGCAGCTCCCTCTGCCTCCAGGAGAACTCCACCAACGTCACCCAGGAGGACTGCACCGGCGCCACCACCCAGCAGTGGTCGGTGGTCACCTCCGGCTCCTACGTCAACATCAAGGCCCGGACGACCGGTGAGTGCCTGGACGTGAACGGCGCGTCCACCGCCAACTCGGCCGCCATCATCACGTACACGTGCAACAGCGGCACCAACCAGCAGTGGACACGCGGCAGCTGAGTGGAGATCAGCCGACGGGATTCCAGCCGTCCGTGCCCGCCAGGTACTTCCGGGCCGTGTAGTTCGCGGCCTGGGAGTCGGTGAGCTGCGGGCGGTTGGAGTTCACGCCGGCACCGGCCCCGGTGTTCCGGTACTCGAAGAACCGGGCGTTCTTCCAGGAGTAGCCGCTCATGTCGGTCCACGGTCCGGCGGTCTTCACGGCCGCCGGCAGGGAGGTCTGGCGGATCACCAGCTGGCCGACCGCATCCGACGTCGGATGCCAGGGGCGGCCCAGGTAGTAGGTGTTCGCCGCCGCGGAGCTGCTGATGGTGCTGCCGGTGACCAGGAACCCGTACGTCTTCGCGGAGCTGGTGTTGGGTGCGGCGAGGAAGCCGTTCAGGCCGCCCGCGGCCGCACCCGAGTTGCGCAGCTGGATGTTCACGCGGTCGTAGACGGCGGTCGCGTTACCGAAGATGAAGTCGACGTCCCCGGTGACGAAGGACGAGGAGAAGTACTGGCGGTACTGGCCGGTGGCGGACGGCGCCCAGTTCAGCACGGTGTCCTGGCGGCTGATGAACCGGGCGTTGCGGAAGGTCTGCCGGTCACCCTGCGCGGTCACCGCGACGGCCTGGGTGTCGGTGAGGTTGTTCGCGGAGAAGGTCGCCACCGAACTGCCCAGCGTGCCGTACTTGTTGCCGTTCGCGTCGGTGTAACCTGCGGCCCGGTCGTAGGTGATGACGACGTCCTCGGCGTTGCCGGTGGCGCCCTTCAGGGTGAGCCCCGTCTTGGTCACCGGGACGTTGACGATCTCCTGGTACGTGCCCTTCGCGATGGAGACCGTGTCACCGGCGGCGGCCGCGTTCACCGCCGCCTGGACGGTGGTGTACATCCCGGAGCCGTCCTTGGCGACGGTGAGGGTGGCAGCGGCGCTGGCGGGCCCGGCCAGGGACAGCGCGGCGAGCCCGAGGGCCGCCGCGGTGCCGGCGGTGAGCGCCGTGGTGCGGCGCCGGGCGGGGGTGGAGGGCTGCTGCTCGTGCGAAGCGGTCGTGTCCCCAAGTCGCCGCCCGGCCCCGGGGGGTTGCCGGTTCTCAGGCCAGCAGGTCGATCGCGTCGATCGAGGTGCCGGCGCTGAGGAAGGACGTCGTCCCCGAACCGCTCGCCACGTAGATCTTCAGCGTGTTGTAGGCGCTGGTGTCCGTCAGCCAGGCGGACGCCGGGACGCTGTAGGTGAACGTGTTGTTGTTGCCCCGGTAGGAGCCCACGGTCAGCGACCGGGTGTTCGGCTGGGTGGGCGGCGAGGGCACGGCGGAGGTCCAGGTGTCGTTGACGACGACCTGTGGCCGGCCGTTCGCGTAGGCCGTCGTCACCCCGATCCTCAGGGTGTGCGCGGCGGCGGCCTGGGCGGCCGTCAGCTTGAAGTAGACGATGATCCCGCTGTTCACGTCCTTCCACAGGTAGCAGGGGAAGGCCGAGGTCTCGGTGCCGCTGCCGATCACCACGTTCCCGGTCCAGGACGCGGCCCGGACGTCCGACGGATGCGCGTACGTCATCAGGTCGGCGTTCTTGAACCCGCTCGGCGTCCCGTCCCAGTTGTTGATCCGCCAGATCGCGGAGGCGTTGCTCGGGTCGTTGGAGGACGCGATCGCGATCGTGTTGAGGGTGGTCGTGGTGCCCGCCATCACGGTCACCGAGCCGGTGTGGACCGCCAGTTCACCCTTGAAGACGGTGAGGGTGTACGTCCCAGGCAGCACCCCCGCGATCGAGAACCAGCCGTCCGAGGAGCGTGCCGAACCCCAGTACTGGGCGGCCGAGTTGGCGAGGCCCACCGTGTACGCGTACGCCGTGTCCCGCCCGGAGATGCCGACGCCCGCGACCCGGCCGCGGCCGCTCGCGGAGACGTACCCGGAGATGCCGAGCGAGTCCGCCCAGGAGGTGGTGAGGGTGCCCGCGAACAGCGAGGAGGAGGGTGCGCCGCCGTCCGTGAGGGCGATGATGTACGGGCCCTGGAGGCCGTAACGCTCGGACTCGGTCTGGTTCTCGCCGTAGTACAGGATCTCGTACAGACCGCCGCCGTCGGCACTCTGATGGCGCAGCAGCGAGCGGTAGAACGGGCCACCGGAGGCCTTCTCGTGGTTGCTGCGCACGACCCACAGGCCGACGCTGCCGGTCGTCCAGCCGACGTAGTTGTAGTCCATCACCCGCAGCTTCGAGTAGTGCTTGGAGCGGGTCTGGCCGTCGGACTTCTCGAAGACGTCCGCGGACTCGATGGTGGTGGGCGCGTAGGTGTAGGAGTCCGGCTCGTCGTTGAGGAACAGGCCCGCCTTGACGCGCACGATGTACCGGGTGGCGGAGACGGACGAGTCGGCCTTGTTGGTCCACAGGTAGACGTTGTTCTCGCCGCTGCGGGCCGCGTAGTAGTGCTTCAGCGTGCCGTACGCGACCGAGACCAGGATCGTGGTACCGGACTGGGCGATGGTCACCGTGGAGGTGCCGAGGCCCGACTCGACGTGCGAGTTCTTGCCGCCGTAGCCCTGGTACTCGGTGCCCTTGTAGACCAGCGAGGTCAGGTCGCCGTTGGTCTTGCTGACCTTGAAGACCAGGCTGGCGCCGGTGTCCACGACGTAGTTGGAGCCGTCGTCCGACCAGCCGAAGCTCGCGGCCGACGCGCTCTCGGCGAGCGGTCCGGCGAGGGCCGCGGTACCGGCGGCGGCCGCGCTGCCGAGGACGAAGGTGCGGCGTCCGAGCGGTCTCCCGTTCATTCCGGACATGGGGGTGCCTCCTTCGGTGGGGCGGGGGTGCGGGTGTCTGTGAGGGTGGCAGTTGAATCGATTTCGCGAAAGGGCTTTCGGCTGCATGGAGTTGGCAATCTTGTGAAACCGGTCCAAGGTCTAGAAAGCGCTTGCGGGTGCGGGTACGGTCCTCGCCAGGCCATGTCGCCCCGACGGAGGAGTCCCGGGTGAGACGTTTCAACCCAGTACGTGCCGCCGCGCTCGCGGCGGTCGTCCTCGGCACCTGCCTGACGGCCGCTCCCGCCGCCCAGGCCCACGGCGGGCGGCCGCGGGTGAGCGTGTCACCCGCGGCGGCGTCGCCAACTACGCCGATTCCGGGGGAGGTACGGTGACCTACCTCCAGAACCGTTCCTGTGGACTGAGTCCGCTCAGCCGCGCGCCCCGAACGGTCTTGGGCGCACTGGTCCCCGGCGTACTCGACCCCGGGGCAGCGACACGGATCCTGTCCGTGGTCCGATCCCGGGAGGCCGGTTCCCTCACGACCTGGCCGTATGGGTGTGGCCAGAGGCGACGGGGAGGCCCTGAACCATCACTCCGGTGGAGCAGGGGCCCCGCACGCTGGCGCCGCACCCGGTGTCCCGGGTCGCACGATCACCGTAGCCCGCACGGCCCAGACCCCCGCAAGCCCAGACGCCCACCATCACACGATCGAGTTAAAGCGCCCTTGTGCCCGGTCCCGGCGACCAGCTGGCGACCCCCAGCTCTGGGGTACTGTCCAGCCGTTGATCCGCCCGGGCGACCTGGTCCTGATCCAGCTGGCGCACAACGACAAGACCACGGACGAGGCCACCTACCGGGCGAATCTGGAGACCCTCGTGGCGGGCGTACGGGAGAAGGGCGGGCGGCCGGTGCTCGTCACACCCATCGTGCGCCGCTGGTTCAACTCCGACGGCACGCTGAACAATGACATCGCCCTTCTGGTCAACGGGCTCGGCGTCAATCATCCTGAGGTGATCCGCTCGGTCGCCGCCGCCGAGGACGTTCCGCTGATCGACCTCACGGCGAAGACCAAGGCGCTGGTCGAGTCCCTCGGCGTGGAGGGCTCCAAGGCGCTGTACCTGTACAACGAGAAGAAGGACAACACGCACACCTCCGCGTACGGCGCCACCGTCTACGCGGGCTTGGTGCGTGACGAACTGCTCGCCCAGCACCTGGTGCCCCGGGGCACCGTGCGGGCGCGATGAGCCCCTGGGGCGTCCCGACCGGAACCGGGGCGCCCCAGGTTCAACCGGTACGAGGTTCGGTACGAGTTCTGGTACGAGCGAGAAAGAGCACCGATGCAGCTGCCTCCCGAGGACCGCCGTCCCAGCCCTCTCACCGGCTACACCCGGGCCCACTGGGAGGCTGCGGCCGACGCCCTGCTCGCCGCCGTGGAGCCCTACGCCACCGAGGACCGCGCCCTCTACCACCTCCCCGGCGACCACGAGAGCTGGTCCGGCCGGCTCTCCGACGGCCTGGAGGGCTACGCCCGCACCCTGCTCCTCGCCGCCTTCCGCCGCGACGAGACCGCGCTCCAGCGGTACGCGGACGGGCTCGCCGCCGGTGTGTCGGGCGTCTGGCCGCGTATCGGGGACCGCAGCCAGCCGCTCGTCGAGGCCGCCTCGATCGCCCTCGCCCTGCGCCTGACCCGCCCGCTGCTCTGGGACCGGCTCGACGACGCCGTGCGCCAGCGCGCCGCGGCCTGGCTCGGCGACGCGCTCACCGCCGAACCCTGGCCCTGCAACTGGGAGTTGTTCCCGGTCACGGTCGGCGGCTTCCTGGCCGAGATCGGCCACGAGCCGGAGGCCGCGCACAAGGCGGTCGACCACGGCCTGGCCCGCATCGAGGACTGGTACGTCGGCGACGGCTGGTACACCGACGGCGACGGCCGCAAGTTCGACTACTACAACGGCTGGGCGATGCACCTCTATCCCGTGCTGCATGCCTGGCTCGCCGACGACACGGAGCTGCTCGACCTGTACGGCGGTCGTCTGGAACGCCATCTCTCCGACTACGCCCGCCTGTTCGGCGGTGACGGCGCCCCCCTGCACCAGGGCCGCTCCCTGACCTACCGCTTCGCGACCACGGCCCCCCTCTGGCTCGGCGCGCTCACCGGCCGCACCCCCCTCGCCGCCGGGGAGACCCGGCGACTGGCCTCCGGCGCCCTGAAGTACTTCCTCTACCGGGGCGCGGTCGACGAACAAGGCCTGCTGACCCTGGGCTGGCACGGCCCCGACTCCGCCGTCCTGCAAGGCTATTCGGGCCCCGCCTCCCCCTACTGGGCGAGCAAGGGCTTCCTCGGCCTGCTGCTCCCCGCGGACCACGACGTGTGGACGGCGACGGAGGAACCGGGCCCGGCGGAGCGCACGGACGCGGTCACGCCGATCGCCCCCGCCAACTGGCTCCTCCAGTCCACGCGTGCGGACGGCGTGGTCCGGCTCCACAACCACGGCAGCGAGGACGTCCGTTACGACCCGTACTACACCCGGCTCGGGTACTCGACCGTGACGCGGCCCTCGGCGTCGTACGACAACAGTGTGCTTGTCGGCGGCGATCCGAGCCGGACGGAGATCGAGCCGCTGGGCGTGGGGGAGGGCTGGGCGGCCTCGCGGCACACGGCCGGTTCGGGCGCCGCCCGGGTGACCGCGGTCGTGCTCGCGCACGGGGCCGTGGAGGTGCGTGCCTTCCTCGTGGCGGGCGCCGAGCCCGGGACGTCGGTGCGGGTGACCGGGTGGGCCGCACGGGAGGGCCTGCGGGCCGAACTGCTGCCCGCCGTGGGCCTCGACGACACGCTGAGCGGGGTCACGGGAGAGGGGCCGACCCTGTTCGTGGCGCTGAGCCGGCTCACGGGTGCGGAGGACGAGTTGCCGCTGGGGGAAGCGGTGGCGGTGCGCGCCGCAGGGGAAGGGGAGTTGACCGTTCGGTGGCATGAGGGTCCCGGCGTGCGGGTCCGGTGGCAGGGGTCCCCGGTGGTCGTGGAGGAAGCCGCGCGGGACTGAGCCGCCTCGGGCACCGAGGCTCCGAACGTCCCTCGCCAGGGCCTCCTGGGGTACGCGGACGACCCGAGACCGCGCATGCGCCGACTCGCCCTGGACGACCCCGAGTCGGCTCCCGACCTGATGGAGCGGCTCAGCCGCGACGCGAGTGACGAGGTACGCCACCGCGCCGCGACCGACCCCTGGCTGTCCGCCGCCGCACGGCTGCTGACGCGGCTGTTGCGGAGCCGCGGCACCGCCGAGGACGCCGCCCGCGATCCGGCGCTGCCCGAACGGGTCGTGGGCCGGATGGCGGAGGCACTGGCGACGGCGGCACGGGTCACGGCGTGAGACGGGCGATCCGCAGGGTCGTCGTGGTCGGGGACGCGCCGGTGAGCGGGGTGCCGTAGCTCGGCGTGACCGGGGCGTAGGCCCAGGTGAGGGAGCCGTCCTTGAGGACCGCGATGTCACCGGTGATCCGCGCGCTCACCACCTTGCCCGCGCTGACGAAGTCACCGCTCCAGTTGATCAGCCGCAGATGCGTGCCCGTGAAGGTGCCGGTGCAGGTGCCGGCCGAGCACTTGGCGTTCTTCAGGGACTCCCAGGAGAGCAGGAGCTTGTCCTTGCCGTAGGGGGCGAGGTGGACGTCGACGTTCTCGACGGTCTTGGCGCTGGTGAGGTAGACCGCTTTGCCGGGGCCGGAGTTGCGGTTCTTCAGGAAGGCGACGGCGACCTGGTGGGTGGCGGTCTTCGGGGTGACCGTCCAGCCGCGCCCGCTGCTGTCGTCCGGGGTCTTCTTCGCGGAGGCCGCGCCCCGGGAGGCGAACGCGGTCGCGTACCTGCCGGTGGACGACTTGACGAGGTCGCCGGTGCGGCTGGGGAAGGTACCACCGCAGTACCCCGCCCAGCACTGCTCCCGCTGGACCACCGGGGCCACGTCCGGGGCACCGATGCCGGTGGAGACGAACAGGCCCGAGCGCCAGTCGTCGAAGCAGAGGGAGGTGAAGGCGCCGGAGGTCTCGGCGTGCAGGGCTATGCCCTCGTTGTGGCTGCAGCCCCAACTCCAGCCGCCGCTCAGCTTCTTGCCCTTGGCGCTGACGTAGGACAGCTTGTCGCCGTAGTGCCCGTCGGCGAAGCCGCCCGCGCCGTGCACGACGAAGTAGGCGCCGTACTTGGAGCCGTTCCAGGTCAGTTGGCCGTCGAGGGTGGGGGAGGTGTCGTGCGTGGCGGTGCCGGTGAGCTTGACGGACCAGGTCCGCCGGGAGCCCGTGTAGCGGATGATCGCGGCCGCCGTCTCCTTCCACTTGTTGGTGTCGGCGACCCGGGTGAGCAGGGCGAACCCGTTGGTGTGGGCGACCAGGCCGCCGACCTCCTTGGCGCCCTTGACGACGGTGTCGGCGCCGGACCGCTTGCCGGCCGCCGTGAGCGGGGTGACATGGACGCCGTCGGCGGCGGGCCAGGCGACCCGGATCGTGCCGTCGGGGGCGACCGCGGTGGCGGTGCGGTTCCACTCCCGGGTGTTGTTGTAACCCGCGGAGAGATAGGGGTACTTGGCGCTGAGGGCGACCGCCGTGGAGGTGACCTTCAGGTCCGGGGTCGTCGCGGCGCCGGCGGTGGCGTACCAGGCGCCGGCCAGCAGGCCCGCCGCGGCGAGGGCACCGATCGCGGGCTTGCGGAAGGCGTGGACCCGACGGTGTTCTGTGGTGCGTGGTGCGGTTGTCATGCCCTGTGGTCGCCGCCGGTCCGCGGAAGGTTGCCCGCGTCGCCGTCTGTTCTAGGGCTGATCCCGGGCCGCCGCCGTCCGGACGGGGGTGCACAGGCCGGCGACGGCGATCAGCGTGCAGCAGGCCCCGGCGACGGCGGCCACGGGCGCGGTGCCGTACCGCTCGGCCGCCCAGGTGAGGACCGCCGCGCCGACCGGGGCCAGCGAGTACTGGAGCGTCCAGTGGGCGGCGGTGACCCGGCCGAGGAGTGGTTCGGGCGTGATCTCCTGGCGCAGGGACATGGAGCAGGTGCCCGCCATGCCCACACAGGCCAGGTAGACCGCGCTCAGCAGGGCCACGGCCGGTACCGTGCGCACCCAGCCGAGCCCGGCGAAGGCCAGACCGCACAGGGCGGTCGCGCCGATCCAGGTCGGCCCGAAGCCCAGCCGCCGCCGCAGCCGGGCGACCAGCAGCGCTCCGGCGATGGTGCCGACGGCACCGATCGCCAGGACCGTGCCGACTGTGCCGTCGTCGTGGCCGAGGTCGTGCTTGAGGTGGTAGATCAGCAGGTCGTTGATGCCGAGGCTGAGGAAGCTGAAGACGGCGAGCAGGCCGGTGACCGACCGCAGCACGGGGTGCCGGACGAGGTAGCCCACCCCGGTGCGCAGATCGCGCCACACGCCCTTGCGCTCGGCCGGGTGGTCGTCCCCGGTGCGCTCCCGGACCCGTACGAAGAGGAGAAGGGCCGCCGAGACGGCGTAGCTGGCCGCGTCCACGGCCACCGCGTCGGCGGGCCCGGCCCAGGCGGCCACCAGGCCCGCGCCGAGCGGTCCGAGCACCCCGGCGGCCGCCGCGGTGGCGTTGACCCGCCCGTTGGCCTCGGTGAGCCGGGTGACGTCGACGAGTCCGCGGACGACGGTGACGTATCCGACGGCGAAGAGCATGCCGACGGCCTCGCACAGGGGCAGGACCACGTACAGGAGCCAGAGTCGCGGTCCGGCGAGCCAGACGAGCGGGACCAGGCCGTAGAGGACCATGCGGACCAGGTCGCAGCCGATGAGCAGCCGGCGGCGGTCGACCCGGTCCACCACCACCCCGGCGAAGACCGCGGCCAGCACCATCGCGACCCCGCCGACGGCCGTGAGCAGCCCCATCCGGGCCACCGAGCCGGTCGCCTGCAGGACCAGCAGGGGCAGCGCGATCAGGCTGAAGGAGTCGCCGAGGACGGACAGGGTCTGGGCGAGCCAGAAGAAGCCGAAGTCCCGCTGCCGCCACAGCGGTTGTCCCGCCGTCACCCCCGAGCGCGCCGCCCGCTCCACCCGCCGCGCCTCGTTCGTCACGGCTCCCCCTTCCGCACCCCGGCAACCCTACGCCGACCACGTCCCGCGATATTCGCTGGACCGACAAAACCTTGGGATCCTAGGATAAGAGCTAGAGAGACTAGGGAGGTGGGCCCATGGCCCGGGCCGGGATCACCGTCGACCGGCTGGTCGAGGCGGCGGCCGAACTCGCGGACGAGGCGGGCTTCGAGCAGGTCACGCTCTCCGCGCTGGCGCGCCGGTTCGGGGTGAAGGACGCGAGTCTCTACTCGCACGTCAGAAACCTGAACGAGCTGCGGCACCGGCTCGCGCTGCTCGCCGGCGGCGAGATGATCGACCGCATCGCCACCGCGGTGGCCGGCCGGTCCGGCAAGGACGCGCTCGCCGCCTACGCCGGCGCCTACCGCGCCTACGCCCTCGCCCACCCCGGCCGGTACGCGGCCACCCAGATCCGCATCGACCCCGCCCTCGTCGACCCCGGCAACCCGGCCATGCGCCGTACCGTCGAGATCACCTACGGCATGCTGCGCGGCTACGGCCTCGACGAGCCCGATCTCACCGACGCCGTACGGCTGTTGCGGGCCACCTTCCACGGCTACTGCGCCCTGGAGGCGGGCGGCGGCTTCAACGCCCCGCGCGATGTCCGCGCCTCCTGGGACCGGGCGATCGACGCCCTGCACATCGCCCTCGACCACTGGCCCCGCGAGGAGACCGAACGCCATGCCTGAACTCCACTACGACGTCGCCGGCACCGGACCCGTCCTGCTGCTCCTCCCCGGTGGCGCCGGCCACCCCATGGGCCTGGACCCGCTGATCGGGCGGCTGGCACCGCACTTCACCGTCGTCACGTACGACCCGCTCGGCCTCGCCCACGGCCGCCTCGGCGAACCCGTCGCCGACCAGCGGGTCGAGGACTGGAGCGACGGCGCCTCCCGGGTGCTGGCCGAGGTGCTCGGCGAGGGCGAGGAGGCGTACGTCCTCGGCACCAGCGCGGGCGGGATCGCCGCCCTCGACCTGCCGGCCCGCCACCCCGCCCGACTGCGGGGCGTCGTCGCCCACGAACCGCCCTGCGTCACCCTGCTGCCCGACGGGGAGCGGCTGCGCGCCGAGCTGATCGGTCAGCTGGAGAGCGGCCGCTCGGTCACCGACGACGGACCGACGCCCTTCTCGGTCTTCCTCGACCATGTCCTGCGCCCGTTCACCGCCTACCGCCCGGTCACCGGCCTGCCCCGCCTCACCGTGGCCGCCGGCACCGACTCCCGGGGCCAACTCCTCCACGACACGGCGGAGTCCGCGGCCAGGCACACCGGCGGCACCTTCGCCGAGTTCCCCGGCGGGCATCTCGGCACGGTGGAGCACCCGGCCGCCTTCGCGGACCGGGTCCGGGAGACGCTCCTGGGGTGACGGCCTCTCAGCCGTTCACCCCCGTGTACCGGCCCAGCGCCCACCGCCACAGCCACCGCGCGGCCAGATAGGCGAGCAGACCGACGAGGGGGGAGCCCGCCGCCAGCCAGTAGGGAACGACGGTGGAGTGGCCGTGGCCGGTGAGGACCGCGGCCGGAAGGTAGGCGACGAAGGCGAGCGGAAGGCCGTAGGTGAGCAGCCCGCCGACCGCCCGGGGCAGCACGTTCAGCGGGTAGCTGCCGAAGGTGCCGAGGAGTTCCTCCAGCCAGCGGCTCCAGTAGTCGGCGGCCGGGTAGCGCAGCGAGGCGCTGGCCACGACCGTGAACAGGGCCGCCTCCAGCAGCATCCCGCCGAGCACCGCCGCGATCAGGTACGAGATCCGGCCCGCGGTCCAGTCGAGGTGGCTGCGGCCGAGCGCGCCCACCATCAGACCGGCGGCCACGGTCAGGTCACCGATCGCGTTGGTCGGGAAGTACTCCAGCTGCACCTGCCGGTGCACGGGCAGCGGACGCAGCAGGTACGCGTCGATCCTGCCTTCCTGGATGAACCGGCCCACACCGTGCACCCGGCCCAGGACCAGTACGAACAGACCGTGTGCCAGCATGCGCGTCGCCGGGATGAGCAGGACGTCCGAGCTGTCCCAGCCGCCCATCCCGCTGAACCGGGTGAGCAGCACGGTCGCGAACACGATCACCGACACCTGCCAGACCGCGCCGATCGCGATCATCATCAGGAACTCGGTGCGGTACTCCAGCTGCGCACGGAAGTTGAGGCGCGTGATGCGCCAGGCGATCCGGACGGCGTTCAACGGCCTCAGCCTCCCTGGGAGATGACACGGCGGGCGGCTCGCCGCCACACGAAACGGGTGAAGAGATGCAGCGCCACGACCCAGCCGGCCTGGACACCGAGCTGGAAACCGGCGTCGGTCAGCGGGATCCGGCCCACGTACAGCGACAGCGGCACGCTCAGGGTCGCCTGGAAGGGCAGGAAGGAGCTGAGTACGACGAACCAGTGCGGGAAGAACCACAGCGGCGCGTACACCCCGGACAGCAGGTTCTGCGCGAAGACCAGGATCAGCATCGCCGCGGTGTTGCGCAGCGTCCAGAAGCAGAACTGGTCGATCAGGAGCATGACGTAGTAGAGGACCAGCTGGCCGAGCAGCAGGCTGAGCGCGAACACCGCCGCCACCGCAGCCGACCGCGGCGGATCCACCACCCCGGCGGCCAGACAGACCGCGTATCCCGCCAACGCCCAGGTCAGTCCGTACAGTTGCTCGCCGACCGCGCGCAGCGCGTGGTAGCGCTGGGGCGGCAGCGGGCGCAGATACCAGTAGACGATCGTGCCGAAGTGCATGTGCTGCATCACGGAGTCGCGGCCCGCGTACTGGTCCAGCTCCCGCAGCCGGGAGGCGAGCACGGCCAGCACCGCGTAGGTGACGGCCTGGCCGCGGTCCAGACCCGCGGTGGTACCCGACTGGGCGTACAGGCCCCGCCACAGCGAGGCGACCAGCACCACCTGCACGGTCAGCCGCAACAGGACCCCGGTCATCCGGGGAGGTGTGTACAGCTCGCCGAGCGGGGTGACCCGGGCGGCGCGCCAGGCGTACAGGAGGGCCATCTCAGACCGCCTCGGCCCTGGCAGCAGCCCTTGCCTCGGCGTACGCCGCGCGCATGACGTCCTCCAGGTCCGCCTCGTCCACGGCCACGCCGGTCACCTCGTACCGCTCGATGACCAGCTTCAGCGCCTGGTGGACGGTGGGCGCGGCCGGGCCGTCCGGGCCGAACACCACCTGGGGGCCGTCGCGGCGTACCAGGGTGATGCCGGGCAGCGGGCCGACCGGGGTGTGCGGGTCGGCGAGCGTAGCCCGCACCTGCCAGGTCGAACCGAAGTCCCGGCGGACCTCGTCCAGGGTGCCGTCCAGTACCAGCCGGCCGTGGTTGACCAGCACCACGCGTTCGGCGAGCCGCTCCACCTCGGTCATGTCGTGGGTGGTCAGCAGCACGGTACGGCCGCGCTCGGCGACCTGGTACCGCAGGAACTCGCGGACCTGCTCCTTCACCACCACGTCCATGCCGATGGTCGGCTCGTCCAGGAAGACGACCGGTGGGTCGTGCAGCAGGGCGGCGGCCAGGTCGCAGCGGACGCGCTGGCCGAGCGAGAGGTGCCGGACCCGGGTGTCCCAGAACGCGGAGAGTTCCAGCAGGTCGTCGAACTCCCGCAGGCGGGCCGCGTGTTCGGCCTTCGGTACCTCGTAGATGTCCCGCAGGATCGCGAACGACTCGCGCACCGGCAGGTCCCACCACAGCTGGGTCCGCTGCCCGAACACCGCGCCGATGTTCCGCGCGTTGCGCTCCCGTTCCCGGTAGGGCACCACGCCCGCGACCCGGGCCTCCCCGGAGGTCGGGGTGAGGATGCCGGTGAGTATCTTGATGGTGGTGGACTTGCCCGCGCCGTTCGGGCCCAGCAGGGCGAGGAGTTCGCCGGGGGCGACGTCGAAGGTGATGTCGCAGACCGCGTGTTTCTCGACGCGCTCGGGGTTGACCAGGGATCGCAGGGCGCCCGCGAAGCCCGGGCGCCGGACGGTGGTGTGGAAGGTGCGGGACAGACCGCGGACCTCGATGCTTGCGGCCACGCTGGGTGACTCCCTCGTTCCGTGCACGACATACGGCCGGTCGGTTTTTGAGGCCGACCGGCCGCGGATACGTCACGACGGTCGCAGAGCGCCGAATAGCCCGGCAATGGATTTATCGACCCGCGATTTGGACTATTCGATCACCGGGAGGACGGCCGGGTCAGCGTGCGGACGGTGTGGTACGGGCCGTCCGTCCCGTGTTCCGGAGCCCCACGGAGCGCAGGGCGCCCTCCAGCGCGAAGGTGGCCGCGCCCAGGGAGACCGGGTCGGTGGGGATGGGGGAGAGGACGATCTCGGTGGCGGCGAAGGGCCGGCCGAGCGCGTGCCGGCGGACGGCCTCGCGCACCTCGTCGAGGAGCGGTTCGCCGAGCCTGCGGGCCACCCAGCTGCTGAGCACGACCAGTTCGGGGTTGAGCAGGTTGACCAGGTTGGCGACCCCGGCGCCGATGTAGCGGGCGGTGTCCCGCACGACCCGGACCGCGACGGGGTCGCCGTCCGCCAGGCCCCGGGCCAGCGCGTCGACGGTGGCCGTCTGGTCCTCGGGGTGCAGCAGCGGGCTCTGCGGGCTCAGCTCCCGCAGGTTGAGCATGATGCCGGGCGCGCCGACATAGGTCTCCACACAGCCGTGGTTGCCGCAGTGGCAGGGCCGCCCGTCCAGCACCAGCGTCGTATGGCCCCACTCGCCCGCGCTGTTGCTGACCCCCCGGTGCAGCCCGCCGCCGAGCGCCAGCCCGGCGCCGACCCCGGTGCCGAGGTTCACCACCACGGTGTCCCCGCGCCCGCGCGCCGCCCCGAACCACTGCTCGGCCACCGCGCAGGCGCGCAGCGGGTTGTCCAGGTGGAGGGGGTAGGCGATGTGCTCGGAGAGCAGGTCGAGCAGGGGCACGTCGTGCCAGTCCCAGTTGGGCGCGTACTCGGCGATGCCCGTGTCCCGGTCCACCTGCCCCGGCACGCTCACCCCGACGCCGAGCACCCGCGCGCCCTCCACGCCCGCCTGCGCCACCACCGAGCCGACCGCG
This sequence comes from Streptomyces sp. NPDC007901, assembly GCF_042959465.1. Taxonomy (NCBI): domain Bacteria; kingdom Bacillati; phylum Actinomycetota; class Actinomycetes; order Kitasatosporales; family Streptomycetaceae; genus Streptomyces; species Streptomyces sp. NPDC007901. The sequence continues at coordinate 217,179 of NZ_JBIBKW010000016.1, forward strand.
GCGGCCACATGGCCCACCACCTGCTGGGGCCGGTGCTCGCCGGGGCGCATGTCCTCCTCGGCGCGGGCCAGCACGTTCAGTCCGAGGTCGAACAGCTCGACATGGACGTACGTCTCGGCGATGTCGACGCCGATCAGCGCGCCCCCGGACGCGTTGACCGCGACCAGGCCCCGGGGACGGCCGCCCGCCGAGTCCTCGAACCCGACCTCCGTGATCATCCGCAGCTCCAGCAGCTCGCCGACGAGCGTGGCGACCGTGGCCAGGCTCAGCCCGGTGACGGACGCCAGCTCCTGCCGGGAGGTGGGAGACTCGGCGATGATGTGCCGCAGCACCTCGTAGCGGTTCGCGGTGCGGATGTCCCGTGATGTGTGCTTCACACGGCGCAACGCTATGGCCTGGGAAGCACTTTCGACAAGCCATTACATTAAGGGTTGGATTAAGTGGCGGGTCATTCCCGCAGGACCTCTGCCACGAACGGGTTCGTGAACTTCCCGGCGGGGTCCAGGCTCCGGACCAGGGCGCGGAAGTCGTCGAGCCGCGGGTACCGGCCGCGCAGCGGCTCCCCGGAGACGGCGTACACCTTCCCCCAGTGCGGGCGCGGACCGAACGGCTCCAGCGCCGCCTCCAGCCGCCGCACCACCGGCAGTACGGCCGCCAGATCGTCCACCCAGGTGAAGTGCAGGGCGACCGAGTCCCGGCCGTGGGCGGGGCTGAGCCACTGCGGGTCGGCGGCGATGGTCCGCACCTCACAGGTCTGCAGGACGGGGGAGACGGTGTCCCGGATGCCGTCGACCGCGTGCAGCGCGTCCAGCGCCGCCGCCCTCGGCAGCAGGTACTCCGACTGGAGCTCGTCCCCGCTGCTCGGCGTGAACTCCGCCCGGAAGTGCGGCAGCCGCTCGTGCCACGGTCCCGGCACCCCGAACTGCTCGGTGCAGTTGGTGCCCGGCATGCCCGGCACCGGGTGCATCGCCTCCGTCGCGGGGGCCGCCCACCCGAAGTCCACGGCGGGCCGGTCGGCGCGCCGCTTCACCCACACCTGCCTGAAGCCCGGCTCCCGCCAGTCGGTGAACAGGCTCACGCTGTACGCGGCCCCGGACACGGCCGCGAAGTCCAGTCCCTCCAGGGGAAGTTCGACGTACACCGTCTGCTCGACCTCGTAGGCCGGCTCCAGGTCGAGGGTGAGCGCGGTGACGACCCCGAGCGCCCCCAGCGAGGTGACCGCGCCCTCGAAACGGGCGTCCCCGCGGGCGATCGTCTCCGCCGAGCCGTCGGCGAGGACCAGCTCCACTTCCCGGACCGGCGCCGCGAGCGACCCGTTGGTCACGCCCGAACCATGGGTGCCGGTGGCCACCGAGCCGGCCACCGAGATGTGCGGCAGCGAGGCCATGTTGGGCAGCGCCAGCCCGTGCGCGTGCACCGCGCGGGCCAGTTCGGCGTACCGCACCCCGCCCGCGACCCGGACCGTACGGGCCGCGGTGTCCACCTCGACGGCCGGCGGCAGGTCCGCGATCGAGAGCAGCACGCCCTCCGGGCCGGGGTCGGCGATGCGGTTGAAGGAGTGCCCGCTGCCCAGCACCCGTACCCGCGCACTGCCGGCCACCAGGGCGCGGAGCGCGTCGGGTGTGTGCGGACGGTGGAACTCCTTGGCCGTGTAGGCGATGTTGCGCGCCCAGTTGGTGACCTTCTGCGCCGGATCCGTCATCTGTGCCGTCCCATCCCTGTCGTGCCATCCCGGTCGTCCTCCGTCGTCCGCCGTCGAACTCCGGGGAGTGCGTGTCCATTGACCCTCTCATTCGCCGAGACCTACGGTAGAGACCGGTTGCTATCCGCGCGTCACCGAGCCGGAAGGTCACTTCCTTGCCCGAGCGTCCCCAGGCACTGTTCGCCATGACGGCCCAGAACGTGCCGCACATCTTCCCGCCGGAGGTGCTCGCGCGGCTGCGCGAGTGCGTAGAAATCGATCCCACTCTGGTGGCGCACGACTTCACCGACCCCCGGGTACGGGAGACGCTCGCCCGCACCGAGGTCCTCGTCACCGGCTGGGGCTGCCCGGTCCTGGACCCGGCGGCCCTGGACGCGGCACCCAGACTGCGCGCCGTGCTGCACGCGGCCGGCTCGGTCAAGGGCTTCACCACGCCCGAGGTGTGGCGGCGCGGCATCGTCGTCTCCTCGGCGGCCGCCGCCAACGCCCTGCCCGTCGCCGAGTACACGCTCGCGATGATCCTGCTCGCCGGGAAGGACGTCTTCGCCTTCCGTGACCTGCTCCGCACCCGCCGCGCCTTCCCCTACGGCGACATCGTCCCCGGCATCGGCAACTTCCACCGCCGGGTCGGCATCGTCGGCGCCTCCCGCATCGGCCGCCGGCTGATCGAACTCCTGCGCCCCCACGACCTGGTGGTGAGCCTCGCCGACCCGTACGTGGACGAGGCGGAGGCCGCGCGGCTCGGCGTCCCCCTGCTGCCCCTGGACGACCTGCTGCGCACCTCGGACATCGTCACCGTGCACGCCCCCCAGACCCCCGAGACCCGGCACCTCCTCGGCGCCCGCGAACTCGCCCTGATGCCGGACGGATCGGTCCTCGTCAACACCGCGCGCGGCTCCCTCGTCGACCACGACGCCCTGATCGGGGAGCTGCGCACCGGCCGGCTGACCGCGATCCTCGACGTGACCGACCCCGAACCCCTCCCGGCCGACTCCCCCCTCTTCGATTTGCCCAACGCCTTCCTCACCCCGCACCTCGCGGGCTCGCAGGGCAACGAGGTGGCACGGCTCGGCCTCACGGTCGTGGAAGAGGCCGAGCGGCTGCTGAGCGGCGACGGCCTGGTCCATCTCATCGACCAGTCGGTCCTGGAGCGGGCCGCGTGACGACCGTCTCGTAGGGTGACCTGAACACGCGAGGAAGGGGAGCCGAGCGGTGGTGAAGAGGACGCAGCCGGCGCTGAACGGGGACGCCTCGACGGTACGGGACGTGGCCGCGCGGGCCGGGGTCTCGGCGTCGACCGTCTCCCGGGTCCTGGGCGGCACCTACCCGGTGGCCGCCGCCACCCGGGCCAAGGTCCTCAAGGCGATGCGCGAGCTGGACTACGTGGTCAACGCGCACGCCCGCGCGCTCGGCGGCGCCACCAACAAGACGGTCGCCTTCGTCGTCGACGACGTCACCGGCCCCTTCTACGCGCACATCGCCCGCGGGGTCGAGGAGCAGGCCTCGGCAGAGGGCCGGCTGTGCATGCTCTGCACCACCCACGGCGACCCACGGCGCATCCTCGCCGTCGTCGAGACCATGCGGGAGCAGCGCGCCGACGCGGTGATCGTGGTGGGCGGCGCACTGGAGGACAAGGCCTACCACGACCGCATGACCCACTTCGCGCACGCCCTGGACCGGTCCGGCTCCCGGCTGGTGCTGGTGGGCAGGCCACCGCTCGGCCCGGGCGTCCCCGCCACGGTCGTCGACTACGACAACGAGGGAGGCGCCTTCGCCCTCACCGGTCACCTGCTCTCCGGCGGTCACCGGCGCATCGCCTACCTCGGCCGCGTGCCCGGCCTGTCCACCAGCGCACAGCGCATCGCCGGCTTCACCCGCGCCCATGAACTCCTCGGCCTCGCGCCGGACCCGGACCTTATCCTCGACGGCGTCTTCTCCCGCTCCTACGGCTACCAGGCCACCCGTGAACTCCTCACTTCCGGAAGGGAGTTCACGGCGATCTTCGCCGCCACCGACATGATCGCCACGGGCGTGATCCAGGCGGTGCGGGAGTCCGGCCGCCGTATCCCCGACGACCTCGCGGTGGCCGGGTACGACGACATCCCGGTCGCCCGGGACGTCCACCCGACCCTCACCACGGTCCACGTGCCCCAGGAGGAACTGGGCCGCGCCGCCGTCCGTCTCGCCCTGCACCGCGACGAGCTGCCGGACGGCCAGCATCTGGTGCTGGGCACGCATGTGGTGCTGCGGGAGTCGACGCGGCGGGCGGGCGGCGGCTGAGCCGGGCGGGATGCTCGGTGAACTGCTGATTTCGTTGAATTTAGGCGCTTGATGTCGGTAATCGGCAAGAGTGTGGCCATCAGGCTGCGATATCGGTAGCGTGCGGGTCATGACCGCAGACCGGCTTCCCGTCACCGACCTCACCCGGCACCGCCGCCTGCGCGAGCAGGGCAGCCTCGACCGGGCCGATCTGGAGGCGATCCTGGACGCCGGGTTCGTCTGCCATCTCGGCGTGGTGGTCGAGGGACGGCCGCTGGTCGTACCGACGGTGTACGGGCGGGACGAGCGGCAGCTGTACCTGCACGGCTCGGTCGCCAGCCGCAGCCTGGCGGGCGGGACCCCGGTGTGCGTCACGGTCACCCAGGTCGACGGCCTGGTGCTGGCACGGTCCGTCTTCGAGCACGGCGTCAACTACCGCAGCGCGGTGATCCACGGCACCGCCCGCAAGGTGACCGACCCGGAGGAGAAGCTCACGGGCCTGCGCCTGCTCACCGAGCACTCGGCGCCGGGGCAGTGGTCGTACGCCCGCCGCCCCAACCGCAGGGAGCTGGCGGCCACCACCCTGCTCGCCCTCCCCCTGGACGAGGCCTCCGTCAAGATCCGTACCGGTGCGCCGGAGGACGGCGACGGACCGGACGCGGAACTGGGGCGCTGGGCCGGTGTGCTGCCCCTGACCTCGGCCTGGGGTGCCCCCGTGACGGATCCCGCACTGCCCCCGAACACCCCCGTACCGGGACACATCGCTCGCCGTGAGGGGACCCGGCACGGCTGACGGCCGGGTGGGGGCATACCGTGAGGAGCCGAACGCCTGAGCCGGGAGGAGACACGGGATGGGCAGCCGTACCGCGCTGGTCGAGGATCTGATGGAGAGGTTCCCGCATGTACCACGGGAGGCCGTCTTCAAGGAGGACCTGCTCCGGGGCGGTGTCGCCTTCGACCCGTCCGCACTGAGCGACAACGAGAGCGGCGAGGTCAAGCCGAAGTCGTACTTCATCTTCTCCTTCGACCACGGCACCCTGCCCGAGCTGGGCGAGGCCGCGCTGCGCCGGCCGCCGGAGGAGATCATCCTCACCGGCGGGCCGTACGACCTGCGCCGGACCGTGGTGTCGGTGCGGGTGAACCCCACCTCGCCGTACCGCGTCGCCGCCGACGACGCGGGCATGCTCGCGCTCTACCTCGACGGCAAGCGGATCGCCGACGTCGGGGTGCCGCCGATGCCGGAGTACTACCGGCACAAGCTCGCCAACGGGAAGTCCGTGATGGAGGTCGCCCCGACCATCCAGTGGGGCTACCTGATCTACCTCACCGTCTTCCGGGTCTGCCAGTACTTCGGCGCCAAGGAGGAGTGCCAGTACTGCGACATCAACCACAACTGGCGCCAGCACAAGGCGGCCGGGCGGCCGTACACGGGCGTGAAGGACGTCGAGGAGGTCCTCGAAGCCCTGGAGATCATCGACCGGTACGACACCGCGAAGACGTCCACCGCCTACACGCTCACCGGCGGTGCCATCACCAAGACCGTCTCCGGGCGCGACGAGGCCGACTTCTACGGCCACTACGCCAAGGCCATCGAGGAGCGTTTCCCGGGGCGGTGGATCGGCAAGGTCGTCGCCCAGGCGCTGCCGCGTGACGACGTGCAGCGGTTCAAGGACTACGGCGTGCAGATCTACCACCCCAACTACGAGGTGTGGGACGAGTACCTGTTCAAGATGTACTGCCCGGGCAAGGAGCGGTACGTCGGCCGGGACGAGTGGCACAAGCGGATCCTGGACTCCGCCGAGATCTTCGGCGCCCGCAATGTGATCCCCAACTTCGTGGCCGGTGTGGAGATGGCCGAGCCCTTCGGCTTCAAGACCGTCGACGAGGCGATCGCCTCCACCACCGAGGGCCTGCGCTTCTTCATGTCGCAGGGCATCACGCCCCGCTTCACCACCTGGTGCCCGGAGCCCACCACCCCGCTCGGCAAGGCCAACCCGCAGGGCGCCCCGCTGGAGTACCACATCCGCCTGCTCCAGGCCTACCGCCAGACCATGGAGGACTTCGGGCTCTCCTCCCCGCCCGGCTACGGCCCGCCCGGACCCGGCCGCGCCGTCTTCTCCGTGAGCTCCTTCATGGACAGCCTGCCCGCGCAGGAGGCGACGACGGTGTAACTCCCGTCGGGCAAAGCCGCTGTTCACGGGTCGCACGCCGGACGGCCGGGGCCTGGAGTGCTGGTGGGCTCCCAGCCCCTCCGGCGGCGACCGCACCTACCTCCGTGCCATGGATGTTGAAGGGACCAAGGAGGACGGTGAGTCGAAATGCGGTCGCGGTCCGTACAAGAGGCCGGAGTTGTGGGCCACGGTGGACACGAAAGCGTTCTCCGACTGGACCGCGATCCACGGCCATGTGCCCGCTTCGGCCGTCAGCGTCCGTATCACCTGGGCGGACAGAGGTACCGCAGGACCCGTCGAGGTCGACGGCAAGCGGTATCTCGTGACCTACGCCCGGTACGGCGACCGCGATCCCCTCGCGTGGTCGGCGTACACGGTGCAGGCGCCGGACGCGCGGGGGCGGGTGGTGGCCGAGGAGCGGCCGGACAACTGAGCACAGTGGTTGACGTGACTCCGGGGACCGGTGGTAGGGGTGACGGGGAGAATCCGTGGCACGACCACCGGTAACCGGATTTGCATATGCCGCTTGTCAGTTGTGCAGGAGACGTGAAAAGCTCGGGTCCTGCCGCGAGGTTCCCCCCAACTCCATTGCCGATATGGTGAGTTGACCTCGCTTTGGATGCAGGAGACCCATGCCCGACCTGCCGACCCCTCAGGACGCCACCGAGGCAGCGCTGTTCTCCGAATGCTGGGACGCGGTGCTCTCCTATGCCGACCTGTGCACGTCCGGCTCTCTGACGGCCAATCAACTGGCCACCGAGGCCTTCACGCTCGGTATGCGCGAGGCCCGCGAAACGGACTTCACACCGGGCCGCAGCTCCGGCCGGCGCGCCGCCCGGCTGCCCATGATCCCGCTGCTGCTCACCGCCGTCCGTAACACGGCTGCGAGCTGGGAGGCCGAGGGGCTCGGGCACAAGCTCGATCCGGACCTCCGGCTCTGGCTCAACTCCGAGAAGGCCACGCGCTACACGGGCCTGCCGTTGCAGCGGCCCGTCGCGCTGCGCGGCCTGCGGGACATGCAGGAGGCGGACGCCTCGCTGCTCTGGCTGGCCGAGGTCGAGGCGCTGCCGCTGTCCTCCGTGGGCCGCCGGCTCGGTCTCGACCCGGCCGTCGCCGCCCAGGAGCTGGAGCAGGTGCGCGCGCTCTTCCGGGACCGCTGCCACCGCGCCCACCTCGACACGCCGATGGACGCCGAGTGCCGCAGCTACGCCCGGCTGCTCGACGCGGTCACCCGGTCCGCCGGGGCCGACACGCCCGACGACCTCTCCCGGCACCTCGCGACCTGTGTGCAGTGCGCCGAGGCCGCCGCGTGTCTGCGGCTGCACGGCGGCGGACTGCCCGCGGCGCTCGCCGGCGGGGTCATCGGCTGGGGCGGCCTCGCCTACCTGGAGCGTCGCCGCCGCGCCGCCGAGGTACGGCTCGGCGCGGGCCGGCCCGGCACCGTCGACAACGATGGCGCCGACCCCAAGGAGGGCAGCGGCCGGGCCAAGGTGCTGCGGCACGGCCTGCTCGGCGCGGCGGTGCTGATCTCGCTGGTGGCGCTCGGCGTGTCGATGATGCCGATGGGCAGCGGCGCCGGCGACGACACGGCCACCGCCTCCCACGACGACCGCCAGCCGGTCGCCGACCCCACCGCGGTCCTCCCGACCGGCGACCCGACCCCCACGCACACGTCGGCCTCCGCCGCTCGGTCCTCCTCCGCCTCCACCGGCACATCCGCCCGCAAGAACCCCGACCCGGAGCCCCAGGGCACCTCCTCGTCGACGGCGGGCTCCGGGCACAAGGGCGGCGCCACCACCTCCGCGAGCCCGAGCGCCGCCCCGGCGGCCACCTGCCAAGTCGCCTACGACCTGGTCAACCAGTGGAACGACGGTTTCCAGGCCACCATCACCGTCACCAGCTCCCGGGCCCTGGCCGGCTGGCGGGTCCAGTGGCTCTTCCACGACGGCCAGCGGGTCACCCAGATGTGGGACGCGAGCGTCAGCCAGAGCGGCGAGCAGGTCACCGCCGACGCCGCCGACTACAACCAGTCCGTCTCCGCGAACGGCACCCTGTCCTTCGGCTTCCTCGGCACCTGGAGCGGCAGCAACTCGGCGCCGGACGGCTTCACGCTGAACGGCGCGGACTGCTCGGTGAGCTGAGCCGTCCGTACGACCGGCGGCCGGGCGGACCCAAGAGGGTGGGACCGCCCGGCCGCTGACTGTCCGTCATGTACCTCTGTTCGGGCCTGCTGTCAGCACTGCGACTTGTAGAAGTACTTGCTGACCGACGGGTCGTTCATGTTGTCCTTGGTGATCGCCACCATGGTGGTGCCGATCGACTTGCTGACCGACTTGCCCTCGAAGGAGTTGGCGAGCTGGTCCACCGCCTGCCGGCCGATCGCCGCCGGGTCCTGGGCGACCAGCACCTGGAGGGTGCCCGCCTTCAGCGCGGCGACCTCGTCGGGCTCGGCGTCGAACGCGGCCACCTTCACCTTGCCCTGCTTGCCGGCCTGCTTCAGGCCGGTGGCGATACCGGTACCGGTGTTGGTGTTGCCCGCGAACGCCCCGCCCAGGTCCGGGTGGGCGGCCAGCGTCGACTGGATCTGGGAGGCCGCGGTGGCCGGCAGGTCGTTGTCGTAGAGCGTGGGCAGCACCTTGATGTTCGGGTACTTGCCCATCTCCTCCGTGAAGCCCTTGATCCGCGCGTCGGTCGTCGACACACCGGGCTTGACGCTGATGACGATGACCGAGCCCTTCTCGTTCATCAGCTTGGCCAGCGCGTCGGCGGCGACCCGGCCGCCCTTCTCGTTGTCGGACGAGATCCGGGTGATGCCGACGGAGTCGTCGCTCACGGTCGTGTCCACCAGCGCCACCTTGGTGCCGGCCGACTGTATCTGCTTGAGCGACGGCGTCAGCGCGCTGGTGTCGACCGGCGAGATCAGCAGCCCGTCGGGCCGGGCCGCCGCCACCGAGTCCAGCAGCGGGCGCTGCACCGACACGTCCCACTGCGCGGAACCGTCGGCCGTGAAGTCCATCCCCTTGGCCTTGGCCTCCTCCTGCGCGGCACAGGTCATGGTGATGTAGAAGGGGTCGCTCTTCACGCCCGTGATGAGCCGGACCTTCTTGCCCTTCGCGCCGCCCGAACTCCCCGAGCCGCCACTGTCGTTCGACGAACCGCACGCCGAGGCCCCCGCGCCGAGGGCCAGAACCGTGCCCACCGCGACCAGCATGCGGCGCCTGCTGCGAATGCTCCTCATCACAGAGTCTCCTTAGTCACGAGCGATTCAGTAGTCACGAGCGATTCAGTAGCCACGAGCGATGCGGTAGTCACGAGTGATGCGGTGGCCACCGGAGATGCGGTCATGCGCGTTCCCGGGTCTTCCTGCGCAGCTGGTCGACGTAGACCGCCACGACCAGCACCACGCCCACCGCCACGTCCTGCCAGTACTGCTGGACACCGATCACGATCAGCCCGGTGGTCAGCACCGCCGGGATGAACACGCCGATCACCGTGCCCAGCACCGAACCCCGCCCGCCGAACAGGCTGGTACCGCCCAGCACCACCGCGGTGATCACCTTGAGGTTGTCGGTGGAGTGCCCGGCGATCGACGTCGTGCCGTACGAGGCCAGCCACATCACCGCGCCGAGCCCGGCCAGCAGCCCCATCAGCCCGTACACCTTCACCAGATGCCGGCCCACCGGAATGCCCGCCCGCCGTACGGCCGTCGGGTTCGACCCGATGGCGAGCGTGTGCTCCCCGAACCGGGTACTGCCCAGCACCCAGCCGAAGGCCGCCGTGACCACGGCCGCCAGGATCACCATCCAGGGGATGCCGAGCACCTTGCCGAAGCCGAGGCTGTTCTGGAGGTGGGTGGAGGCCGCGCCGGCCGGGTCCTGGCCGCCGGTGGCGAGTTCGGCGATCCCCAGCGCCGCGCCGAGCCCGCCCAGCGTCACGATCAGCGGCGGCACCTTGCCGGTCGCCACCACCGCGCCCTGCAGCGCGCCCCACGCCGTGCCCACGGCCAGCGCGATCACCACACAGAACGCGACCGTGCCCCAGCCCGAGTTCGGGCCGCCGTGATGGAGGTTGTACTCGCCCGCCGCCACCGCGGCCAGCACCAGCACCGAGCCGATCGACAGATCGATGCCGGCCGTGATGATCACGAAGGTCATGCCGACACCGAGCACCAGATAGATGGCCGCGTTCACGGCGATCTGGGTGATGTCGTACGTGGTGAAGAACTTGCCCGGCGCGGCGATCGTGAAGAACGCGACCAGGGCCACGAGGATCACGAAGGTCCACAGTTCGTTGAGGGTCGCGGCCCGCCGCAGCCAGTCGGGCACGCCGGCCCGGCCCTCGACGGCCGCCGCCTTGCTCTCCGCGGTCATCGTCCGCCCTCCGCTTTCCCGTCGCCGCCGTTCGGCCCGTCCAGCGACCCGGTCATCGCCCCGACGAGCTCCTCGATGCTCGTCTCGGCCGCGGTGTACGACGCCACGCGCCGGCCCAGCCGCAGCACTTCCACCCGGTCCGCCACCGACAGCACCTCGGGCATGTTGTGACTGATCAGCACGACACAGATGCCCCGGTCGGCGACCCTGCGCACGGTCTCCAGGACCCGGGCACGCTGGACGACACCCAGCGCGGCGGTCGGCTCGTCCATGAAGATGACCTTGTGGGCGAAGGCGACCGCACGGGCCACCGCGACGGACTGCCGCTGCCCGCCGGACAACGTTGTCACAGGAGCCGTCACATCCTTCAGTTCGACGCCGAGTTCGGCGAAGGCCCGGACCGCCTCCCGGCGCATCGCGGGCCGGTCGAGGACGCCGAGGCGCCCGAGCAGCCCCCCGCGCACCATCTCCCGGCCGAGGTAGAGATTGGCCGCCGCGTCGAGATCGGGTGCGAGCGACAGGTCCTGGTAGACCGTCTCCACACCCTGCCGCTGGGCGTCCATCGGCCCGGAGAACCGCACCGGGGCGCCGTCCAGGCGGACTTCGCCGGCGTCGGGGGACAGGACGCCCGAAAGGACGTTCACCAGAGTGGACTTGCCGGCACCGTTGTCGCCGATCAGGGCGACGACCTCGCCGGGGTACGCCGTGAAATCGGCGCCCGAGAGCGCCTGGACGTGGCCGAAACGCTTGACCACCCCATGTGCGGTGAGCAGTGGTTCCCTTGCAGAGGCCATGTTGTGCCTTCTGGTTGGTATCGTTAACAGCTTGGCTGATTCTTGGGGCGCTCACAGCGGGGTGTCAAGGGTGGTGCAGCCGGTCGCCGACCTTGCTGATCGGCCTCCTCAACTCCCCTTGTTCGCACGGCCGTTGATATGCCGTCGAGTTGGTAACGTTAACGAGTCGACGCTCAGACGTGACACAGGTGGAGGACGTGGCGTGGCAGCCACCCGGCCGACCATGAAGGACGTTGCCGCGGAAGCGGGCGTCAGCGCGATGACGGTGTCCCGGGTCGTCAACGGCGACGCGGCGGTCGCCCCGCGGACGGCCGCGCGGGTGGAGGCCGCGGTCCGCAAACTCGGCTACCAACGCGACGACGTGGCACGCCAGTTGCGCCGCACCCACGAACTGAGCCAGACCATAGGCCTGTTGGTCGACGACGTGACCGACCCCTTCATGGCCGCCGTCGCCTCCGCCGCCGAGGACGTCGCCCGGCAGCGCGGCAGCGTCATGCTCATCGGCTCCAGCCGCGCCGACCTGCGCCGGGAGCGCGAGGTGATCGCCGCGTTCACCGCCCGCCGGGTCGACGGCCTGATCCTCACCCCGGCGGCCGGCAGCCACCGCTTCCTGCGCCCGGCCCAGGCGCAGGGCACGAAGATCGTCTGCGTGGACCGGGCGGCACCCGGCCTGGACGTGGACGCCGTGGTGGTCGACAACTTCGGCGCGGTGCGGGAGGCGGTGGCGTCCCTGATCGCCCACGGCCACCGCAGGATCGGGTACCTCGGCGACTCACCGAGGATCTGGACGTTCGGCGAACGCCGCCGGGGCTACCTCGCCGCGCTGGAGGAGGCGGGGATCGCCGTCGACCCGGCACTGGTCGGGGACGGCCTGCGGCCCGGCGCCGAGGCGGCCCGGGCCGTCACCGCGATGCTGGCCCTGCCCGACCCCCCGACGGCCCTGCTGGCCGGCAACGAACCCCTCGCCTTCAGCGCCCTCACCGTCCTCCCCACCGACCTGGCCTTCGTCGCCTTCGACGACTTCGCCCTGGCCGCCCGCCTCACCCCGCCCGTCACCGTCATCGCCCAGGACCCGGTGGCCCTCGCCACCAGCGCGGCCCACCTGCTCTTCGCCCGCATCCACGGCGACGTCTCACCACCCCGCACGGTGGTCATGCCGACCCGCCTGATCCGCCGGGGGTCGGGGGAGATACCGGGGCCGTTCGGCGGCTGAGGAAGAGCCGGGCCGCGGGGAGCTTGTGCTCAGGGGCTGAACTGCACGTCGCTGCGGTCACTGCCGCGCCACAGGTACTCCGTGAGTTCTTCGCCGGACTTCCGCTCCGCGGCAGGCGTCTGGGGCAGTGGCCAGGACAGGGACGTGTACAGCGCACGACGATGCAGATCGACGGAAGCCCGGAACAGGTCGCCGTATGCGACGGCATGGGGTATCACCCAGAAACGGTGCACGATCCACGTCAAGGGCAGGAGCACCGCGAGGAGCCAGGGCATCCAGTACGCCCAGGCCAGGGCCAGCACGGTCCACACGACACACTCCGCCGAGCGCCGCAGCCCCGTGTGGGCCACCGCCAGATCGCTCCGTGACTGCTCGGGGAGCACCGCCCACAGGTGCGGCCAGCACTTCACCACGTCGAGGCCGTACTTGTCCCTTGCTTCGCTCTCCGCCGCGCGCAGGCACATCCCCAGTCGCGTGGGCATGTGTTGCGCCGCGCGCGGAGGATTGCGGCGCAGTTCCGCGTCCAGCCGCTGGTACTCGCGTTCCTGCTCCGTGTCGGCGGCTCGATTCTCGATCAGCGGGGCCAGGTCGGCGTAGCGCTGTTCAAGAGAGCGCAGACGTCCGGCGCGCCGATCGGTCAGAAGGCGGCGCAGGGGATCGAGCCAGGGCCACCAATAGCCCTGCAGGCCCCGCAGCACTGGAAAGGTGACGCGCTCTACGATCTGGCCGGACGCGCCGATGACGACGAACCCGGCGGCCAGTGCGAGCACCTGGACGACAACCGGCTGCCCGCGCAGCCACCCGGACCGGTCAGTGATCCACGAGGTGCCGTGGGAGTGGGAATACGCGATGCCGCCCAGCACCCAGAAGAGGAGTGCGGGGAGCGCGACCGCGAGCCACTTCTCACCGAGCTTGGAACCGAGGCTTTCCCAGAACTTGCCCAGCACGCCGGCCCCGTCAGGCCTTGACCAGGAGCAAGCCGTGCGTGCCGCACCGAGGCACTTCCTGTCCCACATGGCGACGCCACCAGACGACATCTCCGTTGGCCGGACAGACGTACTTGGGCCCCGGACGCAGGGCCTCGCCGTTCCCCGCCGGTACGGGCACGGTGGAGCCCCGTGTGCCGGACCCGACGAACTCGGGCGGAACCCCGAACTCCAGGAACTGCGCCGACCACACCTTGGTGATCGCATTGCCTTCCAGCGCCCGCAGCACACTCTCCGCCGCCCCGGGCGCCGCACCGGGGTCCAGCAGCCGGGCAAGCTCGCTGTCCAGACGCGCCGCCCGATGCGGCGCGTGGGGGAACAGGCCGGGGAGATACGGTCGGATCGCCCGGGCCGCCTCCAACACGATGTCCGGATCCGGAACGCCCGTGGCCTCGGGGGTGACTTGCTCGTGTGACACGGGCTCAGATTGCCACAACTGTGCCCGAAGCGAACGGGATTGTCAGAACCGAAACCAGGGCTGCCGTTACATCTCTTCGATCCCACAGGAGTTGGGCGCTTCCGATACATCACAGACCTCACCTCTTGCTACGGTCGTCGAACCACGTGCCGGATTCGACGGCCGGTGCAGGCGTGGGCGGGGCCGCTGCCCCGGGGGGACGAGTTCACGCGGTGGGGTGCGATGGAGCCGGAGAACGTGTTGGCCGCAGCCGATGTGCTGCTGACCGAATTGAGTGAGACGGCCGGGCTCCGCGTGGATCTCGCGCAGATCCTGCAGGGTCGGGAGGGAGCCGACCAGGAGGTGCTGGCCGACGACGTGGTGAACGCGGTGCTGGCCCACCCCGAGGCTCTGACGCGTTTCGAAGAACTGCTGCTGCCTCAGGAAGTACTCCGCGCACGAGACCTCGCGGAGCGGGCGGCGTTGTCGGGGGTGCCGGCTCCGGCGCCGCTCGGCTCGGGGTACCCGTCGGAGTATTGCGGCTACCCGCGGATCGACGCCCCCGGCGAGGTCGTGGAGAACTGGCCGTTCCATATACGCGTGGGTCTGTCCCCCGAAATCATCAGCTCCGTCGCAGGCGGGCCTGTGCGGGGCGCGGACGCCCCGTGTCCGGTCACCGTCACGGTGCAGACCATCGCCGACGGGTTCACCCTGGTCGACGGGGATTGGGCCGCCGAGCTGCGGGTCAACGAGACGGAGCGCTACCCGAGTCACGTCCTGGAGATCCGCGCGGAACCCGACGGGCGCCAGTTCAGAGTCGGCTCGCTGCAGGTGGTCTACAGCATCGGCGGGGAAGTGGTGGGGGTGGGCTTCAGGCCCATCGGCGTCGTACAGGACCCGGGCCTGATCGGTAACAACGTCGACGCCGTCGACGGCACGTCCCGGGCACTGCTCCTGCCGCGCGGGGATGAGCCGGCCGACCTGACCGTCACCATCCTCCCGACGGACCGTACCGGGCGCTTCCAGTTCCTCTACCAGTCGCCGCACGTGCGGGTGCCCGGCCTGCCGGAGGAGTGCGACGTGGGCGCGGACGCCCCGGACTACGCCTTCTCGGTGATCAACCGGATGGCCGACCGCCAGAACCGCCCGGACCTGATGGCGTTCATGACGGGACTGGGTCGGGAGATCACCGATGTGATGCCGGCCAGCCTGTGGACCATCCTCGGCGAAGTCGCCGCAGCCGTGTCCCCGCGCGTACCCGCGATGCTGATCCAGTCGGCCGAGGCGTACATGCCATGGGAGCTGGCTGTCGTCCCCAAGCCTCTGTCGGCTCAAGCGCCCGAGGCCGTTTCCGAGGATGCCCCCGCCTTTCTCGGCAGCCAGGTCGCTCTCGGCCGCTGGGTACTGGCGGACCGTCGGAGCCGGATCACGGTGCCGCCCCCGATGGTTGTCAGGGCGGCCTCCATGGAAGTCATCTCCGGTGTCTACGAGATCGACGGCTGGCAACGGCTCGTCGACGCGGAGCTGGAGGCCGCGACGCTGATCGACAGCTACGGTGCGACACAGATCGAGGCACGGCTGGCCAAAGTCGTCAGCTACCTCAAGCACGGACCGATCGCGGGGATCGTCCACTTCGCGGGCCACGGACAGCACAGTACGAACGACTGGGACAACGGGCTGGTGATGGTCGACGGGTACACGCTCGACCCGACGACCGTCAAAGCCTACGACTTCCCGGGCGAGACCTTCGTGTTCCTCAACGCGTGCAAGGCGGCCGCCGTCCAAGGGGTCTTCGGCGGCTACGCGGGGCTGGTGCAGGCCTTCCTCTACATCGGGGCCAGCGCCGTGGTGTCGCCGCTGTGGGCCCTGGACGACCGGGACGCGAAGTCTGTGGCGCTGTCGTTCTACCAACGGGTGCTGAAGGGTGAGAAACCGGCCGAGGTCATGCGATCGCTGCGGGCCGCAGCGGGCGACGATTCCGAACTCGCGTTCAGTGCCATGGCCTACCAGTTCTTCGGGCATCCTCATATGCAGGTGGAGCGCGTCGGCCAGTTCTGCGACACCGAGGGGGATGCGGCGTGAGCCCCAAGAGTCACGAACCCCCCTTCGGTGAGACCGCGGAGAGGCCGGCGCCGGGCGAACCCCAAGCCGCGAGGGACCCGGAAGAACTGGTGGAGGAGCTCTACTCCCGAGCCGACGGCCCCGGCGAGGAAGATCTGCGTCTGGTCCTCGACATCACCAGGATCTGCGTGGACAGACTGCACGCGGCGCAGTCCTCCTGGGCCATCGACGAGGCCCTGAAGATCCTGGAGCGGACTCTGGAGCGGTTTCCGCACGGCCGGTTGTACCGTTACGTCTCGCTCGGGTACGGAATCGCGTTTCTGGAGGCCTTCCGGATCCGTCGGGGCAGCTCCGACCTGACCCGTGCGCTGGGCGGTCTGCGTGACGCGCAGAACGGTGTGGCGCCCGGATTCGAGACCGGTCTGACGTACTACACCCTCGCACACGCTCTGTTGACGGCGTACGGTGCGGGCGCCGCGGAGGACTCCTCCGTGGACGAGGTCATCCGGCTGCTCTCCGTCGCGCTCCGCCAACCCGCCAACCCCTTCACACGCCGGATGGAGCTGGTAAGGCTGCTCTCCGTGGCCCAGTCGTTCCGGTACCGGTCCCGGCAGGGCGAAAGGGACGTGGCGCGAACCTTCCGCGAGGCCCTGTCGCAGCTCGACCGATACCGTGAGGGTGAAGCCAAATCCTCGCCCGTGTGGCTGCAACTGACCAACACCCACGGCTGGATGCTCCTCACCGGATTCGATGTCGAAGGCCGCCAGGACGACTTGGACAAGGCAATCCGGATTCTGAGTGAGGCAGCCGATTCCCGTACTGCCGAGGGAACCCACCTCCTGCTCCGCGGCGACGTCGTGCCCGACATGCGGCTCAATCTCGCCGAGGCTCTGTACAACCAGGCCCTGCGCAGCCGACGATCCACCGATCTGGATTCGGTCGTCCACCTGCTGCAGGCGGGGCTGACCGACTGCCAGCCCATGCAACGCCCGGACATGCTCCAACTGCTGGCCAAGGTCAGCGTCGTCCAGTACGACGCCAGGGGCGAACGAGGCGACCTGGAACGGGCGTTGTCCGCCGGAGAGCTGGCCCTCGGAATCATTCCGTTGACGAGCGCCGTCTATCCGGAAGCGCTGGTCTGGGCCGCCCGGCTGCGTTCCGCGCTCCTGATACGGACCGCTGAGCGCACCCATATCGACCGGTCGATCGCCCTGTGGCGGGACGCCGCCATGCTGGCGACTCCGAGCCGTGTGGGCACGTCGCGGACATTCCGGGCGCTCGCCGACACCCTCATGATGCGGCTCCGCCTCAACGCGGTACGCGAGGAGCCAAGGCGGGAGCACGCTGCCGCCGACCTGAGCACCGCACTGGCCGCCTTCGGCGAGGCCTTGCGGGCAGAGGGGGAACCCGAGGCGGGCCAGGAGGCGTTGCACCACCTGCTTTTCTGCCTCACGGACTACGGCGCGTTCAGCGGCAATTCCCATGCCCTGGAAGAAGCCTTTCGCTTCGTGCGCAACCACCTGCCGGAAACATCACAAGATGCCCTCCACCGCAGCAGGATCACCCTGACCTCATCGGACACCGAAGCCCCTGCCATGGATGAGGCGGGACGATGGCATGCGGCAGCCGTGGCGTTCTACGGCCATGGATCCGCACACCGGCACAGCCTGGACCTGGCCGACGGTCGAACCACGGCTGCCCCGGCCTTCGACGAGCAGCATGCGTCGCCGTATCCCTACCTCGCAACGCTCAGGCCCCAGGCCAGACGCCTCGACGGAGCCCTGAAGGCCTATGCCCTGCTGCGCCGGGAGCTTCTGGCCGAGGCGTTCGAGGCTCTGGAGGATCTCTGCTCCAGCACGGAGTCGCTCGGTGCGGCGCTGCCCTGGGGTACCGAGGCACGGCTGGTGGGGGCAGCGCCCTTGGAAGAGGTTCAACAGCGGCTGCACGACCGGCAGATCATCCACCTGCTCGCGACGGCCGAGGGCGGAGCGGCTCTGATCACGGACTCGACGAGCGTTCGCCACGTCCCGCTGCCCGGCCTCACCACGGCGCGCGCCATCGAGTTGTCGCGCCATATCCAGACCGCCACCGGCACGGACCGGATCTCGCTGAACGGAGCGAGCCTGCTGGAGGACACCTGCGCCGAACTGTGGACCCTGTGCATGCGGCACCTGATGCCGGCCGTGGACCCCGAACGCCCCGTCGTCCTGGTTCCTACCGGGCAACTCCGCATGCTCCCCCTTCACTCCGCCTTCCGGCGAGATCGGGCGGCGCCCGCCCAACGCCACTATCTCCTCGACGAGTGGCGGCTCAGCTACGCTCCCAGCGCCTCCTCGGCCGCGGCACCGGCGTCGACCGACCTGTCCCACGTCCGGTTGCGTGTCTACGGCGCCGGCGGACCGGAGGCCGAGGCGCTCGCATCGCCGAACCTTCGGCAGAGCGACCTCTGGGACGACAGGTTCGACCGGGCATCGCTCCACGAGGTACTCGGTAGCGAGACCACCGTGCTGCATTTCACCGGCCATGGCACCGTCAACCCTCTGTCCCCGCTGGACAGTTCGATCCTCCTGGAGGACGGGCGCGTCACCGTCCGCGGCCTGCTCGCCGGCGGGATCCGGTCCCCACTCGTGCTCCTCAACAGCTGTACCAGCGGTTCCTCCGGCGGGGTGGCACCGCCGAACCCTCTTCCGCTGCCCTACGCGCTGGTCATTTCCGGGGCCAAGGGCTGCGTGGCCCCCTTGTGGCAGCCGGGCGACATGGTCTCCCGGCTCGTCATGGCATTCTTCTACGAGGAATGGGAGTCCCGGCCGCCTGCTGAGGCCCTGCGTGCGGCGCTGCTGCGACTGCGAAGTGCCACGAACCAAGAACTCGCCGAATACCTGCCCGAGTTGGCTCGCACCGCGCCGAAGGCGCCCGGATCACACGCCCGATGGGCCCGGGTCACACCCTTCGCCGGCATCGGACACTGGGCCGCCTTCGTCTACACCGGCGTATAGGCCCATGGCACGGTGACCACAGGTCTGGGTGTCACTCATGTCGCTGGGCGGCGTCGTCCTCGGCGGCATTCCGTCCTGCCTCGTCCAGCACCGGACCCAACCGTCACACACGGTCCGCGACGCGAGCCGTCTCGGGCCGCTCGGAGCGGCGGGCCGCCGTCCACCGGGTGAGAGTGACCAGTGCCGTGCCCAGCGCCAGGCCCAGGGCCGGCAGTACGGGGAACCGGCCGTCGGGTGCGAAGCCCCGCACGGCCAGCCGGCCCAGAGTGGTGACGGCCAGGGCCAGGCCGAGCCACAGCGGCCAGGCGCGACGCACACCGGTGTCCGGACCGGTCCGCGCGTACAGCACGCCCAGCCCGCGGTCCAGCGGTCCGAGGGCGGCGACGACACCGGCCAGGACGACCCCGAGCAGCAGCAGCCACGGCACGCGCAGCCCCCACCACGCGGCGGACCCGAGGACCGGCTCGGGCGCGAGGCCGGTCAGGTAGAACGCGGCGGCGACGGCCAGCACCGGCAGCATGTGCCACAGATACAGCGTCATGCTGACCGCGCCCACCGGGCGGACCACGCGCCACACCCGCTCGCGCTCCAGTAGCCGCCGCACCGCCGGCGCGACCAGGAGGCAGAGCCCGACCTGGGCCACCACCCACGCCAGCATCGCGGCCGACGGCGGATCGGTGTTGCTGGGGGTCTGCCCGGTCACCAGGATCAGGCTGACCGGGAACGGCCCGAGGGTCACGAGCGCGGCGAAGGCCACGGCGCCACCCGGGGCCATCACCAGCGGCACGAGCCGACTCCTCGTCAGCAGCCCGTCCCGCCAGCAGAAGCCCAGTTGATAGGCGACACCCCACACCAGCACGTAGTCGAGCAGCCCGACATACGGCGCGTGCACCGTCAGCACGAGCACGTCGACCACCAGGGCCACCGCCCCCATCGCCGGCGGGACCAGGAGCCCCCACCGCCGGTGCGCCGCGTACAGCGGTGGCGTCAGCGCGCTGAGCAGCAGATACACCGGAAGGAACCAGAACTGCATGGCCATCGCCCAGCCCACCAGCGCCAGCGTGTCCGGGTCCACGCCGACCGCCGAACAGATCCCGACGGCGAGCAGCACCAGAGCGCTGTAGACGCCGGTCGGGAGCAGCAGCCGCAGCGCCCGCCGCCCCAGCCACCCGGCGGCCGTGTCCCCGGCCGCCCGGGCCCGCGCCCAGGAACCGCCGGCGGCATGGCCCCCGGCCAGGAAGAACAGCGGCATGATCTGGAACGCGAGGGTCAGCCACTGCGTCCAGGGCACGGTCGCCAGCAGCTCCGGGGCGGTGATCCGTCCGTCGGGCTCCCGGACCAGGGCCGTGATCAGCCAGTGGCCGAGGACCACCAGCACGATCGCCCACGCGCGCAGGAAGTCGACATACCGGTCTCTGCTCATGGCCCGTCATGCTGCCGCAGCCCCGGCGCAGACGGGCCCGGTCACCCATGCCGCAACCATTCCGTGCCCGGTACGACACCCCCCGTCGGGACGAAAACCGGTGGCACCGGGGTGGGTTCCACCCTAAGGTGAGGATCGCTTCGTACGGCGGCCGTTGGCGCTCGCCGTCAGCCGAGTGAAGAGCCGAGAGAAGTACGGGGAGGTGTGACCGATGGCTGTCTCTGTGATGGGCGCTGCCCGCATCCGGAAGTTCATCCACTCCACCTCCGCGGCCACCGGCTGACCGATTCACTTTCCCGGGGCCGCCCTTCGAAGGGTCACCCTTGACTTCCAGCTCTGCTGTTTTCTCCGCTCTCGCTCCCTACGGCTGGGACGAGGCATGGGCGAAGGAGTTCGCCCCCTACGACACCGAAGGCCTGCTGGCCGGGCGTGTCCTGCGTGTCGACCGCGGGCAGTGCGATGTCGTCACCGCCGACGGGACGCTGCGCGCCGACACCGCGTTCGTCACCCCGCACGATCCGATGCGGGTCGTGTGCACCGGCGACTGGGTCGCCGTCGAACCCGGCGGCAACCCGCGCTACGTACGGGCGTATCTGCCGCGCCGTACCGCCTTCGTGCGCTCCACCTCCTCCAAGCGGTCCGAGGGGCAGATCCTCGCGGCCAACGTCGACCACGCGATCGTCGCGGTGTCCCTCGCCGTCGAACTCGACCTCGGCCGTATCGAACGGTTCCTGGCGCTGGCCTGGGAGTCCGGGGCGCAGCCGGTCGTGGTCCTCACCAAGGCCGACCTGGTCCCGGACCCGGTGACGCTCGCGCACCTCGTCGAGGACGTCGAGACGACGGCCCCGGGCGTGCCGGTCCTGACCGTCAGCGCACAGGCGGGCGAGGGCCTCGACGTCCTCGTCTCGCTGGTCGGCTCCGGTACCTCGGTGCTGCTGGGCCAGTCCGGCGCCGGCAAGTCCACCCTCGCCAACGCGCTCCTCGGCGAGGACGTGATGGAGGTGCAGGCGGCCCGGGACGTGGACGGCAAGGGCCGGCACACCACGACCACCCGCAACCTCCTCGCCCTGCCCGGGGGAGGCGTGCTGATCGACACGCCGGGCCTGCGCGGCGTGGGCCTGTTCGACGCCGAGACCGGGGTCGGCCAGGTGTTCACCGAGATCGAGGAACTGGCCGAGGGCTGCCGGTTCTCCGACTGCGGCCACGAGTCCGAACCGGGCTGCGCGGTCCGCCGCGCGGTGGAGACCGGGGAACTGCCGGTGCGCCGACTGGAGAGCTACCGCAAGCTGATGCGGGAGAACCAGTGGATCGTCGCGAAGACCGACGCCCGGCTCCGCGCCGAGATCAAGAAGGACTGGAAGAAGCGGGGCGCCGAGGGGAAGGCGGCGATGGAGGCGAAGCGGGGGCGGTGGCGGTAGTCGGGTGAGTGCGGGGGCGTGGGGCCGGTCGCGCCCACGCGGCGGAGCCGCGTGTCAGAACAGCCCCACGCCCCTGGCGGGGCGCCTGCAGCACCCCGTCCGATTTCCGCCAGCCCCGTCCGCCGCCGTCGCCCACACTTGAAGGCGTGATGGACGAAGACACCAGGTACGAGGCGGTCCGCAGCCGGGACGGCCGTTTCGACGGCGCGTTCTTCTTCGCTGTCGAGACGACCGGGATCTACTGCCGTCCGAGTTGCCCGGCGGTCACGCCGAAGCGGCGCAACGTCCGCTTCTTCCCGACCGCCGCGGCCGCGCAGGGCTCCGGGTTCCGGGCCTGCCGGCGGTGCCGTCCCGACGCGGTGCCCGGCTCCGCCGAGTGGAACGTCCGCGCCGATGTCGTCGGCAGGGCCGTGCGGCTGATCGGCGACGGTGTCGTGGACCGGGAGGGCGTCGGCGGTCTCGCCGACCGGCTCGGCTACAGCGCCCGCCAGGTGCAGCGCCAGCTCACCGCCGAACTCGGCGCGGGACCGGTCGCCCTCGCCCGGGCCCAGCGGGCCCACACCGCACGCGTGCTGCTCCAGACCACCGGACTGCCGATCACGGAGATCGCCTTCGCGAGCGGATTCGCCAGCGTCCGCCAGTTCAACGACACGATCCGCGCCGTCTACGCCACGACCCCGAGCGCGCTGCGCGAGGCGGCGCCCGGCGGCCTGGGCGCCCGCCGCGGCTCCCCGGCCGCCGGCATCCCGCTGCGGCTCGCCCACCGCGGCCCGTACCAGGCGGGCCCCGTCTTCGACCTGCTGGAACGCGAGGCCGTGCCCGGCGTGGAGGAGGTCACCGGCACCCCCGGCGCGCGCACCTACCGCCGTACCCTGCGCCTGCCGTACGGCCACGCCGTCGTCGCCGTCGAGGAACGGACCGGTACGACCGTCACGAGCGGCAGCGCCCACCCCGGCGGCTGGCTCGACGCCCGGCTCCGGCTCACCGACCCACGCGATCTGACCACCGCCGTCCAGCGGCTGCGCCGGCTGTTCGACCTCGACTCCGACCCGTACGCCGTCGACGAACGCCTCTGCGACGACCCGCGGCTCGCCCCGCTGGTCGCCGCCCGGCCGGGACTGCGGTCGCCCGGTGCCGCGGATCCGGCGGAGGCGGCCGTACGGGCCCTGGTCGGCACCGCCGCCGCCGAGCGGCTGGTCCGGCGCTACGGCAAGACGCCGGACGCGCCCTCCGGGAGCCTCACCCACCTCTTCCCCGAGCCCGCCGTGCTCGCCGAGGCGGAGCCCGGGGGCGCGCTCGGGGCGCTCACCGCCGCGCTCGCGGACGGCACCCTACGGCTGGACCCGGGCGCCGACCGGGACGACGCGGAGGCCGCCCTGCGGGCCCTGCCCGGGCTGGACCCCGAGGCCGTCGCCGCCATCCGTGTCCGCGCGCTCGGCGACCCCGACGTCGCCCCGCCCGGCCTGGACGTGCCGGACGAGTGGCGGCCGTGGCGGTCGTACGCCGTCCGACACCTGCTCGTGGACGAAGAGGAGTCGAGGAACTGATGGACGCCACTGCCACCTACTGGACGCGGATCGCCTCCCCCGTCGGGGAGTTGCTGCTGACCGCCGACGCCGAGGGGGCGCTGACCTCCCTCTCCGTCCCCGGGCAGAAGGGCGGCCGGACCGTGTCCGCCGGATGGCTCGCCGACACCGGCCCCTTCCGGGCGGCCGAGGAACAGCTCGCCGCCTACTTCGCCGGTGAACTGAAGGACTTCGAACTGGAGTTGAGCACGCACGGCACCGAGTTCCGGGAGCGGGTATGGGGTGCGCTGGACGCTGTTCCGTACGGAGCGACGACCACGTACGGGGAGATCGCCGCGCGGATCGGGGCGTCCAGGATGGCGGTCCGGGCGGTGGGCGGGGCGATCGGCGCCAACCCGCTGCTGATCGTGCGGCCCTGCCATCGCGTGATCGGCGCGGACGGCTCGATGACCGGGTACGCGGGGGGACTTGAACGGAAGGTGTGGCTGCTGACGCTGGAGGGAGCGGTGCCGGTCGGTTGAGGCGGGGCGGGGGGTGCCTCTATGTCCTTCGTCAAGGCGCCCCTGTCGGGGTTTGGGGTGATTCGCTCTTGCTGGTGTCATGCGGCGAGCTCGACGTCCGCG
>NZ_JBIBKW010000017.1:0-237793 GCF_042959465.1 Streptomyces sp. NPDC007901
AGTACCTCGACTCCGAGAAGTACCAGCTCAAGCCCCGCGACTGGGCCCGGGCCGACACCGAGGGAATCGCCCCGCTCGTCACCCGGCTCAACACCGTCCGCCGCCGCCACCCCGCGCTCCAGCAGCTGCGCAATCTGACCTTCCATCACACGGACAACGACTCCGTCATCGCCTACAGCAAGCGCAGCGGGTCGGACGCGGTCCTGGTGGTCGTCAACCTCGACCCCCACCACACCCAGGAGGCCACGGTCTCGTTGGACATGCCGCAACTCGGCCTGGACTGGAACTCCGTCCTGTCCGTGCGGGACGAACTGACGGGTGGGGCCTACGCATGGGGCAGGACCAACTATGTGCGCCTCACCCCCGGACAGACTCCGGCGCATGTGCTCCAGGTAGAGCGACCGACACCAGCGAACGGAGGGCCCTGCGCGTCATGACTGTCAACGACCCCGTCCCGGACACCTTCGAGGACACGCCTGCCAAGGACCGGGACCCCGACTGGTTCAAACGCGCCGTCTTCTACGAGGTCCTGGTCCGCTCCTTCCACGACAGCGACGGCGACGGCATCGGCGACCTCAAGGGCCTGACCGCCAAGCTCGACTACCTGCAGTGGCTCGGCGTCGACTGCCTATGGCTGCCCCCGTTCTTCAAGTCGCCGCTGCGGGACGGTGGTTACGACGTCGCGGACTACACGTCCGTGCTGCCCGAGTTCGGTGACCTCGCCGACTTCGTGGAGTTCGTCGACGCCGCCCACCAGCGCGGCATGCGCGTCATCATCGACTTCGTCGTCAACCACACCAGCGACCAGCACCCCTGGTTCCAGGAGTCCCGCAAGAACCCCGACGGGCAGTACGGCGACTACTACATGTGGGCCGACGACGACAAGCAGTACCAGGACGCGCGGATCATCTTCGTCGACACCGAGGTCTCCAACTGGACCTTCGATCCCGTACGCGGGCAGTACTACTTCCACCGCTTCTTCTCCCACCAGCCGGACCTCAACTACGAGAACCCGGCGGTGCAGGAGGAGGTCCTGGCGGCTCTGCGCTTCTGGCTGGACCTGGGGATCGACGGGTTCCGGCTGGACGCGGTGCCGTACCTGTACGCGGAAGAGGGCACCAACTGCGAGAACCTGCCGCCCACCCATGAGTTCCTGAGGCGGGTCCGCAAGGAGATCGACGCGATGTACCCGGACACCGTGCTGCTGGCGGAGGCGAACCAGTGGCCGGAGGACGTCGTCGACTACTTCGGCGACTACGCCAAGGGCGGGGACGAGTGCCACATGGCGTTCCACTTCCCGGTCATGCCACGGATCTTCATGGCCGTGCGCCGGGAGTCCCGCTACCCGGTCTCGGAAATCCTCGCCAAGACCCCGGCCATCCCGTCCGGCTGCCAGTGGGGCATCTTCCTGCGCAACCACGACGAGCTGACCCTGGAGATGGTCACCGACGAGGAACGCGACTACATGTGGGCGGAATACGCCAAGGACCCACGGATGCGCGCCAACATCGGCATCCGCCGCCGCCTCGCCCCCCTCCTCGACAACGACCGCAACCAGATCGAACTCTTCACCGCGCTCCTCCTCTCGCTCCCCGGCTCACCGATCCTCTACTACGGCGACGAGATCGGCATGGGCGACAACATCTGGCTCGGCGACCGCGACGCCGTCCGCACCCCCATGCAGTGGACCCCCGACCGCAACGCCGGCTTCTCCTCCTCCGACCCGGGGCGGCTGTACCTGCCGACCATCATGGACCCGGTCTACGGCTACCAGGTCACCAACGTCGAGGCGTCCATGTCGTCGCCCTCCTCGCTGCTGCACTGGACCCGCCGCATGATCGAGATCCGCAAGCAGAATCCTGCCTTCGGACTGGGGACGTTCACGGAGCTGCAGTCCTCCAATCCGGCGGTGATCGCGTTCCTGCGGGAGTACGAGGACGACCTGGTCCTGTGCGTGCACAACTTCTCCCGGTTCGCGCAGCCCACCGAGCTCGATCTGCGGATGTACGACGGCCGGCATCCGGTCGAGCTGATCGGCGGCGTGCGCTTCCCCGCGATCGGTGAACTGCCGTATCTGCTCACCCTCGCGGGGCACGGCTTCTACTGGTTCCGGCTCTCCCGGGCCGCCTCCCGCATCGGCAGTCGGAACTGAGGGTGCGGAAGCGAGCGTGCGGATTGCGGAACCCAGCGTGCCGAGCCGAGGAAAGGACGCCTCACCATGACGAAGACCGTTGACCTCCCCCGACGGCCGGGGCGGAGCACGGCGGCGGGCCTCGACCGGCCGCTGGCCTCGCTGGGCGGAATGCTGCGCGACTGGCTGCCCCGGCAGCGCTGGTTCGCGGGCAAGGACCGGCCCGTCACGGAGCTGTCCGTGCTGTCCCTGACCGAGCTCTTCCCCGGCTGTCTGCATCTGCTCGTCCACGCCGACCACTCCGACGGCGGCGGCTCCTCCCCGTCGGGTGACTGCTACCAACTCCTGCTCTCGGTACGCGAACAGCGCACGCCCCGGCTGGAGCGGGCGTACATAGGCCGGGCCGAGGAGGGTCCACTGGCCGGGCTCGCGGTCTACGACGCCCTGCACGACCCGGACGCGGCCCGGATGCTCCTGGAGCGGCTGCGGATGCCCGGCACCGCGGGGCCGCTGCGCTTCGAGTCCGCCCCGGACGCCCGGCTACCCGGCGGACTCGCGCCCCGGTTGCTGGACGCCGAACAGTCCAACTCCTCGCTGGTGTACGGCGACTCCTACATCCTCAAGGTGTTCCGGCGCATACAGCCCGGCATCAACCCGGACCTGGAGGTGTCGGGGGCGCTGGCCGCGCAGGGCTGTGCCCGGGTGCCCGCGCCGGTGGCCTGGTTCCGCACCACCGAGCCCAGCCCGGCGACCCTCGGGGTGCTGCAGCCCTTCCTGCCGGACGCGGCCGACGGCTGGACCCTCGCCCTGCGCGCACTCGCGCAGGGGGACGACTTCGCCACCGAGGCGCACGAGCTGGGCCGGGCCACCGCCGAGGTGCATCTCGCGCTCGCCGCGGCGTTCCCGTCCGCCGTCCACGACGAACACGGCCGGACCGCGGAGGCGATGTCGGCACGGCTGGACGCGGCCGCGCACGCGGTACCGGCGCTGCGGCCGTTCGTGCCGGGGCTGCGGGGCGCGTTCGACGCGCTCGCCACCTGCGACGCGGGGCCGCTCGCCCAGCGCGTCCACGGCGATCTGCATCTCGGTCAGGTGCTGCGGGCGGACCGCGAGTGGTTCGTGATCGACTTCGAGGGCGAGCCGTCCCGGCCGCTCGCCGAGCGGCGCGGCAACCAGTCCCCGGTGCGGGACGTGGCCGGCATGCTGCGGTCCTTCGACTACGCGGCCCGGCAGCGCCGTCCCTGGCGCCCGGAGTGGGCCCGCCGCTGCCGGGAGGCGTACTGCGCGGGTTACGCTGCGCGGACCGGCTGGGATCCGCGCAAAAAACACGCGCTGCTGCGTGCCTATGAGACGGACCGCGCGGTGTACGAGGTGGTGTACGAGGCCCGGCACCGGCCGGCCTGGCTTCCGGTTCCGATGGCCGCGATCGAGCGGCTCGCCCGCTGGGGAGGCTGACCTGATGGCCCTGCGTGACTCTTCGCTCCCCGAACCCTCGGGTCCCTCCCTTCCCACGGCTCCGCCCCTTGACCTCGGCGACCGCGGGCGGCTGCTGGCGGGCGCCCACCACGATCCGCACGCCCTGCTCGGCGCCCACCGGGTGGACGGCGGCATCCTCTTCCGCGCGCTGCGCCCGCAGGCCCGTGCCGTGAGCGTGCTGGCCGACGGGGTCCGCAGCCCCTTGGCGCCGGAGGAGGACGGGCTGTTCGCGGCCGTGCTGCCGTACGCCGAGGTCCCGTCGTACACCTTCCTCGTCGAGTACGGGGACGGCGAGCAGGAGGTGCACGACCCGTACCGCTTCCTGCCCGCGCTGAGTGAGCTCGACCTGCATCTGATCCGGGAGGGGCGGCACGAGCAGCTGTGGAAGGCGCTGGGTGCGGAGCCGATGATCCTGGACGGGGTGGCCGGGACCCGGTTCACGGTGTGGGCGCCGAACGCCCAGGGGGTGCGGGTGGCCGGGGACTTCACCTGCTGGGACGGCACGCAGTACCCGATGCGCTCGCTGGGCGCCGCCGGGGTGTGGGAGCTGTTCCTGCCGGGGGTGGGCGAGGGGGCCCGCTACAAGTTCGAGATCACGTCCCGGTACGGCGGCCGGTTCCTCAAGGCCGACCCGATGGCGCGGCGCACGGAGGTGCCGCCGGCGACCGCGTCGATCGTGGCGGTGTCCCGGTACGAGTGGAGCGACGCGGAGTGGATGGCGCACCGGGGTGACACCCCGGTGCACGAGGCGCCGTTCTCGGTGTACGAGGTGCATCTGCCGTCCTGGCGCCCGGGCCTGACCTACCGCGAACTGGCGGAGCAACTGCCCGCGTACGTCAGCGACCTCGGTTTCACGCACGTCGAGTTCATGCCGGTCGCCGAGCATCCCTTCGGCGCCTCCTGGGGCTACCAGGTCACCGGCTTCTACGCGCCGACCTCCCGGCTCGGCACCCCGGACGACCTCAAGTACCTGATCGACGCCCTGCACCGGGCCGGCATCGGCGTGATCATGGACTGGGTACCCGCCCACTTCCCCAAGGACGACTGGGCGCTGGCCCGCTTCGACGGGGATCCGCTGTACGAGCCCGGGGACGAGCGGCGGGCCGAGCATCCGGACTGGGGGACCTACGAGTTCGACCTGGGCCGGGTGGAGGTGCGCAACTTCCTGGTCGCCAACGCGGTGTACTGGTGCGAGGAGTTCCACGTCGACGGGCTGCGGGTGGACGCGGTCGCCTCGATGCTCTACCTCGACTACTCGCGGGACTCCGGGCAGTGGACGCCGAACGTCTTCGGTGGGCGCGAGGACCTGGACGCGGTGGCGTTCCTGCAGGAGATGAACGCGACCGTGTACCGGCGCGCGCCGGGTGTGGTGACCATCGCCGAGGAGTCCACGGCGTGGGGCGGGGTGACCCGGCCGACGGACAGCGGCGGTCTGGGGTTCGGGCTGAAGTGGAACATGGGATGGATGCACGACTCGCTGGAGTACATCCGGCACGAGCCGGTGCACCGCAAGTACCACCACGACGAGATGACGTTCTCGATGGTCTACGCGTACAGCGAGAACTACGTCCTGCCCATCTCCCACGACGAAGTGGTGCACGGCAAGCGCTCGCTGGTGTCGAAGATGCCCGGCGACTGGTGGCAGCAACGCGCCAATCACCGCGCCTATCTGGGCTTCATGTGGGCCCATCCCGGCAAACAACTGCTCTTCATGGGTCAGGAGTTCGCCCAGGGCGGTGAGTGGTCGGAGGCCGACGGCCCGGACTGGTGGCTGCTCGACCCCGGGTACGGGGCGGAGGCCGACCACCGGGGTGTCCGGGATCTGGTCCGCGATCTCAACTCCGTCTACCGCACCCGCCCCGCCCTGTGGCAGCGCGACACCGATCCGGCGGGCTTCCAGTGGGTCCTCGGGGACGCGGCCGAGGACAACGTCTTCGCCTTTCTGAGGTTCGATGCCGAGGCCCGGCCCCTGCTGGCGGTCTCCAACCTGTCCCCCGTGGTCCGTCCCGGCTACCGGCTCGGCGTGCCCAAGGCGGCGCCCGTCTGGCAGGAGATCCTCAACACGGACAGCGCGCGCTACGGCGGCGGGGACGTCGTCGGCCGGGGGCCGCTGCTGGCCGACGACGGCGCTCTCCGGCTGACGCTGCCGCCGCTCGCCACGGTGTGGCTGGAGCCTGTCGTCCCCTAGCCCGTCGACGGAGCCAGGACGTGTTTCCGCGGCCGGGTCCGGGCAGTCCGGGTGGAAAGACCCCGCCGCGCCCGGTCGCGGCCCGGCCGGAGGGCGGTCCCCAGTGCTGCGTACCGTCGGAGTGGAGGAAGAGGTCCTGCTGGTCCACCCGGACACCGGGGAGCCGATGCCCGGGTCGGCGGCCGTCGTCGACCGTGCGGCCCGGGACGATCCCGGACAGGTGGTGTTCCAGAAGGAGCTGTTCGGGCAGATGCTGGAGCTCGCCACCACTCCGCAGCGGGACATGGCGGACCTCGGTGCCGAGATCCTGCGCTGCCGCAAGGAGGCGGCGCGGCTCGCCGGTGAGATCGGCTGCGCGGTCGCGGCGCTCGCCACCTGCCCGTTGCCGGTCACCCCCGCGCTCAGCGCGCACGAGCGCTACCGGTGGATGGCCGGGCGGTTCGGGACCGCCACGCTGGACCAGTTCGTGTGCGGCTGCCATGTGCACGTGTCGGTGGAGTCCGCCGAGGAGGGCGTCGCCGTCCTGGACCGGCTGCGGCCGTGGCTCGCGGTGCTGCGGGCGCTCAGCGCCAACTCGCCGTTCTGGCAGGGCCGGGACTCCGGCTACGCCAGCTACCGCAGCCGGCTGTGGGCGCGCGGCCCGTCGGCGGGGCCGACCGAGCTGTTCGGCTCGGCCGAGGGGTACCGGCGGCGGGTCGCGGACATGGTGGCCAGCGAGGTCATCCTCGACGCGGGGATGGTGTACTTCGACGCGCGGCTGGCCGTGCGCTACCCGACGGTGGAGATCAGGGTGGCCGACGTGTGCCTGCGGGCCGACACCACCGTCCTCGTGGCCACGCTGGCCCGTGCCCTGGTGGAGACGGCCGCCCGGGACTGGCGGGCGGGCCGGCCGCCGCTCGACCACAGTGTGAGCATGCTCCGGCTGGCGTCCTGGCAGGCCGCCCGCTCCGGACTGGACCAGGAACTGCTCGATCCGGCGACCATGCGGCCGCGGCCCGCGGTCGACGTGGTGCGTGCGCTGGTGGCGCACACGGCGGAGGCGCTCGCCGACAGCGGTGACGCGCGCCTCGTCGAGGAGGCCGTCGCACAGCTGCTGCACAGGGGTACCGGCGCCCGTGAACAGCGGGGGTTCCTGGAGCGCACCGGCAGCCTGCGGGACGTCGTCGTCGCGTGTGTGCGCCGTACCCAGGGCTGACCTCTTGTCATCGGGTGGAAACGAGTTGACCGTTCCCGACACGGGCCGTGCTCACCTGGGCTAGATTCGACCCGCGTCGACAACAGTACCGATCGGGAGGGTCACCCTCCGTACTTCCAGGAGCAGTGCATGCGCGACTACGCCCTCGCTCCGACGACCGCTTCGACCCTGACCGGCGGTCTCGCCGACAGCGTCTTCGAGACGGCGGACCGGAACCCCACCCTGCCGGTGCTGGCGCGCCGGCCCGAGGGCGCCCTCGCGGGCTGGGAGGAGATCACCGCGGTCGAACTGCGGGACGAAGTGGTCGATCTGGCCAAGGGTCTGATCGCGTCGGGGATCTCGCCGGGGCACCGGGTGGCCGTGATGGCGCGGACCCGCTACGAGTGGACGGTCCTGTGCCTCGCGCTCTGGTCGGTGGGGGCCGAGGTGGTCCCGATCCACCCGACGTCCTCCCGGGACCAGGTCGAGTGGATCCTGCGGGACGCCCGCTGTGTGGCCGTGGTGGTCGAGGACGACAAGGCGGTCATGACCGTCGGCACCGTCTGCGAGAGCCTGCCCGGGCTCCGACACGTGTGGCAGCTGGACGCGGGGGCCCTGCCCGAGCTGGTGGAGAAGGGCCTGTACGTCCCGCTGACCACGGTGGAGTCGCTGCGCCGGATCGTGATGCCGGACTCGACCGCGGCCATCACCTACACCTCCGGCACCTCGGGCCGTCCGCTGGGCTGCGCGCTGAGCCACCGCGGGCTGGCGTACCCGTGCGACACCCTGCTCGCGGGCTGGGGGCACACCGCCGCGCGCCCGGGCGAACAGGCCTCCGTGCTGGCCTACCTGCCGTTCTCGCACGTGTACGGCCTGATGGTGATGGTGCTGTGTCTGCGCGGCGGGATCCTGATGGCCCACGAGCCGGAGATGTCGGAGACCGCGCTGGCCGCGGCGCTGGGCACCTTCCGGCCGACCTATCTGTACGCCGTGCCGTCGGTGCTGGAGAAGCTGTACAAGACGTTCCTGCGCACCGCGCAGCAGCACGGCCGGGGGGTCCTGTTCGAGCGGGCCGCGGAGACCGCGCGGGACTTCGCCGCCGCCCAGGAGCGGCAGCGGCTGGGCACCGGCGCGGGCCCGGGCTTCGACCTCAGGCTGCAACACGCCCTGTACGAGCGGACGGTGTACCGCAAGCTGCGCGGGGCGCTCGGCGGCCGGGTGCTGCGGGCCACCTCGGGCGGCTCCTCGCTCAGCCGTGAACTGACCCTGTTCTACGAGGGCATCGGGATGTACGTCCACGACGGCTACGGCCTGACCGAGTCCAGCGGCGGGATCACCATGCAGCCGCTGGGCCGGGAGAAGTCGGGGACGGTGGGCCAGGCCCTGCCGGGCACCCAGATCCAGGTGGCCGACGACGGCGAGATCCTGGTGCGCGGGCCGTCCGTGTTCCAGGGATACGTCGGTGACGACTACGCGACCCGGGCCGCGCTGCGCGGCGGCTGGCTGGCCACCGGGGACATCGGGCGGCTCGACTCCGAGGGCTATCTGACCATCACGGGCCGCAAGAAGGACATCATCATCACCAGCAGCGGCAAGAGCGTGGCCCCGGCCCCGCTGGAGCAGCGGCTGCGGATGCATCCGCTCGTGCACCAGGCGGTGGTCGTCGGCGACGACCGGCCCTGTGTGGGCGCGCTGATCACCCTGGACCCGGACTTCCTGGCCCACTGGCGGGGCGGCCTGGCGGTCTCGGGCGACTCACCCGGGCGCGAGGCCCGGGAGGAGAACGCGCTGCGCGAGGAGATCGCCCGGGCCATCGCCTCCGCCAACAGCGTGGTGTCACGCTCCGAGTCGATCCGTGTCTACCGGGTGCTCCAGGAACCGTTCGCCCCGGGCAACGGGATGCTGACGCCGTCGATGAAGCTGCGCCGGGACGCGATAGCGCGGCACTATGCCGCCGAGATCGACGCCATGTACCAGGCCCGCTCGCACGCGGTACGGCGGCCGGGCCCGCCGGAGCCGGCCGACTGGGACGACTCGGACAACGTGTTCCGCTGAGCGGATCAGGGGTATCCGGCCGTTCGCTGGGAACTCGTCGCGGTGAGAGCCGATGAACGACGACGACAGCCCACAGCGCGCGGACGACCAGCGCCCACGCACCCGGACCGGGGAAGACGAGATGGCGACCGGGCCACGACGGGGCAGACCACCGGTGGAGGAGACCTTCGAGCGTATGGTCGCCTTCCCGGGCGAGCTGCGCAATGTGACCGGCGCCCGGCTCGCCGCCGACGGCTACCTCGCCGACCTCGCCCGGGCCACGCCGCCCACCGCCCCCGAGAGCTGGGACGACATCCTGCTGGTCGTGACGGAGCTGGCCGCCAACGTGGTCCAGTACGCGCCGGGGCCCTTCGCGCTGCGGATGCGCCGCACGTACGACGGTGTGCATGTCACCATGCACGACAGCAGCCAGGTCCGGCCCGAGCCACGGCCCTTCCAACCGCAGCGGGGCGGGGGCGGTGTCGGCTGGCACCTGCTGCACACACTGTGCGACCAGGTCAGCGTGGTCCTCACCGACGACGGCAAGGACGTCCACGCCTTCCTGCCCTGGTGAGAGCCGGGCACGCTCACGCGGGCCGGTGCGCGACCACCCCGAACATGGTCACCGACATGTGCAGCGCGCCCTGCTCGGCGGCCTCGGCGAGTTCGGTGTACAGGGCGTCCCGGCGCTCCTCGGTGAGGGCTCCGGTGCGGACCGCGGACTCGCCGAGCATGCGGATCACCGGCCAGGCGACCGAGCGGTGGTCCTGGAGCAGGGCCTGCGAGCCGCGGTCGTCGACCACGAACCCGGCCGCGCTGACCTGCCCCACGAGCCGGCGGCCCGAGCAGGGGTTGGCGCCGTTCAGGACGGCCGAGGTGAGGGCGCGCACCACCTCCGGGTCGCCGGGGTGCAGGATCGTGGTCGCCCAGTCGGTGTCCAGCAGCGCCACCCGGCCGCCGGGGCGCAGCACCCGGGCCATCTCGGCGACCGCCTTGTCGGGCTCGGGGAGGTGCTGGAGGACCCGCTCGCACCAGACGACGTCCACCGAGCCGTCGGGCAGCGGCAGGGCGAGCGCGTCGCCCTCCGTGTAGCGGACCCGGCTGTCCGCGGAGCGCTCCTCGGCGACCGCGCGCAGCCCCGGGTTGGGCTCGATGCCGATCGCGACCCCGTCCGGGCCGACGGCGGCGGCCAGCACCCGGGTCTGCGAGCCGGTTCCGGAGCCGATGTCGAGGACCCGCTCGCCGGGCCGGACCACCAGCGCCTCCTCGGCCCAGGCGCGCAGCCGTCGTACGCCCGGATTGGCGTCCTGGGTGTCCAGGGCACCCACCAGCGGGGCCACGCGGTCGGGGTCGATGTGCCGCTTCTGGAAGCCCGTTCCGGGCTGGGTCTGCGCCATGGCGCGCACTCTACTGGCGTACGTGATCGCCGTGGGGCGGCCTCGAACCGGACGCCGGTCCCCCGTTTATCTGTGCGACAGCCGGTTTCCGAGGACGATCCAGGGGCATGCTGGAGCCCACGCGTTCGTCTGCCTGCTCCGCCCGGCTGGCGGAACGGCTTCGGGCACGGTGGGATCGATGTGGTGCGAGGCAAGCGTTCCGGGGCATGCGAACGGCGTCGAGCCGGACGGCCCGGAGCAGCGGAAGGGATGACACCGTGACACGACCCAGGATCCTGGTGGTGGGCGCAGGCTTCGCCGGAGTGGGATGCGTGCGCCGACTGGAGCGCAAACTCGCCCCCGACGAGGCCGACCTCACCCTGGTGTCGCCGACCTCCTACCAGCTCTATCTGCCCTTGCTTCCGCAGGTCGCCTCGGGTGTGCTGACGCCGCAGTCGATCGCGGTCTCGCTGCGCCGCAGCAAGCGGTACCGCACCCGCATCATCCCGGGCGGCGCGATCGGCGTGGACCTGAAGTCCAAGGTGTGCGTGATCCGCACCATAACCGAGCAGCTCGTCAACGAGCGGTACGACTACATCGTGCTGGCGCCGGGCAGTGTCACCCGCACCTTCGACATCCCGGGTCTGACCGAGCACGCCTTCGGGATGAAGACCCTGGCCGAGGCCGCCTACATCCGCGACCACGTGATCTCCCAGCTCGACCTGGCCGACGCCAGCGACGATCCGGCGGAACGGGCCGCGCGGCTGCAGTTCGTGGTGGTCGGCGGCGGCTACGCGGGCACCGAGACCGCGGCCTGCCTGCAGAAGCTCACCCATGCCGCCCTGCACCGCTATCCGAACCTGGACCCGAAGCTGATCAAGTGGCACCTGATCGACATCGCCCCGAAGCTGATGCCGGAACTCGGTGACAAACTCGGCCGCAGCGCCCAGGAGATCCTGGCCCGGCGCGGCATCGACGTCTCCCTGGGCGTGTCGATCGAGAAGGCGGGACCCGAGGAAGTCACCTTCACCGACGGGCGGGTGGTGCCCACCCACACGCTGATCTGGACGGCCGGGGTGGTCGCCAGCCCGCTGATCGCCACCCTGGGCGCGGAGACGGTCCGCGGGCGCCTCGCGGTCGACGCCGACATGACCCTGCCGGGCCACGACGGGGTGTTCGCGCTCGGCGACGCGGCCGCTGTACCGGACAAGGCGAAGGACGAGGCGGGCGCGGTCTGCCCGCCGACCGCGCAGCACGCCATGCGGCAGGGCAAGGCGGTCGCCGACAACGTCATCGCGACCCTGCGGGGCGGGCCGCTCCACCCGTACGCGCACAAGGACCTGGGGCTGGTGGTGGACCTCGGCGGCAAGGACGCGGTGTCCAAGCCGCTCGGCATCGAACTGCGCGGGCTGCTGGCCCAGGCGGTGGCCCGCGGCTACCACTGGTCGGCGCTGCGCACCAACGTGGCCAAGACCCGGGTCGCGACCAACTGGCTGCTGAACGCGTTCGCGGGTGACGACTTCGTCCGTACGGGCTTCCAGTCCCGCAAGCCCGCCCGGCTCAAGGACTTCGAGTACACGGACACCTATCTGACCCCGGAGCAGGTCCGGGCGCGCGCCGAGGCCCCCGGCGGCCCGACCGCGTGACGCAGAGCGCGGCGGAGTGAGAGCGGCGGGCCGGCCGGCGTGGGCGGAGGTCAGGGGGCGGCTCGCCGCGGCCGACCCCGGGCTGCTCCGCTTCACCGCCGGGCTGCGCACGGTCACCTCGATCGCGCTCACCCTGGGCGTCCTCGCGGCGCTGCGGGCCGATGTGTCGCACCTGGTGGCCGGGGCGATCACGGCGATGGTCGCCACCTTCGCGATCCGTGAGAAGCAGGGCCGCGCCCAGGCCGTCACGCTCGCCCTCGGCCTGCCGGTGGCGCTGGCCTCCATGTCGCTGGGCGCGCTGCTCAACTCCCGGGTCGTGATCGGCGACCTGTTCTTCGTGGCGCTCATCTTCTGCGCGGTCTATGGCCGTCGCTTCGGCGACCGGGGCACGGCTCTGGGCCTGATCGGCTTCCAGATCTACTTCGCCTCGCTGTTCGTGCACGCGACCCTGTCCGCGCTGCCGGGTCTGTACGTGACCATCGCGGTGGCCTTCGGCAGCGCGGCGGTGGCGCGTTTCGTCCTCGTACGGCAGACGCCCACGGGCATCCTGGACAGGCTGCGGCGGGCCTTCCGGGCCCGGTTCGCGCACCTGGTCTCCGCGCAGGCCGAGTTGCTCGACGCCGGCCCGCACGACCTGGACAAGACGGTGGAGGAGGTCCGGGTCAGGACCGCCCGGCTGCACGAGACGGCGCTGCTGATCCAGGGGCGGCTCACGGACGGCACCTCCGACGAGGCGGTGGCCCGGCTGGTGCAGCGCCGGATCGCGGACGCCGAGATCGCCGCCGAGCGGCTCGGGCTGCTGCTGCTCACCGCGCGCAGCGCGCGGCGGGCGGACACCCTCACCCTGCATCTGCCGGGCGCCCCGCTGCCGTCAGCGGCCCGGGAGCCGGTGCGGGACGAGGCGATGGAGCGGCTGCGGCTGGATCTGGAGGCGCTGCGGCTGCTGGTGCTGCGGCCGGCCGGTCCGGAGGCGGGGACCGCGCTGTCCGGGCTGCGCAACCGGCTCCTCGGCTACCGGGAGGAGGAGAACCTGCCGCCCGGCTCCCCGGCCGTCCAGGACGTCTTCCGGGGCATCGGCGAGGCGGCGCGGGCGGTGCTGGGGCTGCGGATCGCGCTGGACGGGCCGCAGGACGAGTCCGACGACACTCCGGCGACCTCCCGGTCCCGCGAGGAACTGGACGCCGAGGACGCGGCGATCGAGGGCACCGAGGAGCAGGACCAGGAGTCCGAGGAGGAGACCGGGCTGCACCGGCCCACCACCAGGGCGGCGGTGCAGGTGGCGGTCGGCTCGTCGCTGGCCATCGTCGGCGGCGAGTTCCTGTCCGCCCAGCGCTGGTACTGGGCGGTGCTGACCTGCTGGATCGTGTTCATCAACACCGCGTCCACCGGCGAGATCCTGGTGAAGGGCTACCGGCGGCTGCTCGGCACGGTCCTCGGCGTGGTGGCCGGCATCGGGCTCGCCGGGCTGGTCGGACACCACACCTGGACGGCGTTCGGGCTGGTGCTGCTCTTCATCTTCGCGATGTTCTACTCGGCGCCGCTGTCGTACACCCTGATGTCGTTCTTCGTGACGGCGATGCTGGGCCTGCTGTACACACTGCTGAACACCTACAGCCTGGACGTCCTGGTGCTGCGGATCGCGGAGACGGCGCTCGGCGCGGTGTGCGGGGTGATCGCGGCGGCGCTGGTGCTGCCGGTGCACACCGACCGCCGTACCGACGAACTGCTCGTCAAGACGCTGGACCGGCTGGCCGACGTCACCCGGGCCGCCGCCGACCAGTTGAGCGGGGCGCCGCCGGTCGACCTGGTGGAGAAGGCCCGGGACCTGGACCAGGCGCTGGCCGATCTGCGGGCGGCCGTGCAGCCGCTGACGCATCCCATCACCCCGCTGCGCTCCCGCCGGGACACCGCGCGCTATGTGGTGGCGCTCCTGGAGACCTGTGCCTACCACGCGCGGTCCCTCGCGGCGACGGCGGAGCTGCTGCCCACCCATCCGGCGATCGCGGCGGATCCCCGGCTGCGCGGGGCGGGCCGGCGGATCGTGCACAACATCGAGGCGATCAGCGCCCAGGTGGCCGGCCAGCAGCCCGTCGCCGAGATCGAGACCGGCCCCAGCATCGCGGCGATGCTGCAGCCGGGCACGCTGGGCGCCCCGCGCTACGGCCGGGTGACCGACCGGGTGCTCCGGCATCTGCAGCGCCTCGACGAGGCGGTGGCCGGCCTGGCCCGTCCGTTGCAGGTACCGGTCCGGGCGCGCGCGGTGTGACGGCGTGTCACACCCGGCGCCAGCGGGCCAGGGCGAAGGCGAACAGCCCGAACAGGATGAGGCCGACGGCGACGGCCGCGAGCAGCCAGGGGCCCGCCGGAGTGGCGGCGAAGGAGCGGAGGGTGTCGTCCACGCCCTTCGCCTGGTCGGGGCGGTAGTCGACCGCCGCCCGCACCGCGAAGGCGCCCGCGGCCACGAACACCGCCGCACGGGCCAGACCTCCGACGACGCCCGTCACGTCCACGGCGCGCCGCACCGGCGCGGCCATCGCGCCGGCCTTGAGCTCACGGTAGTAGTCCCGGCGTACGGCCTGGACGCCGGTCCACACCCCGGTCACCACGATGCCGGCGCCGACGGCGGCCACCAGCCACTGACCGGCGGGCAGGCCCAGCGCCCTGGCCGTGAGGTCCCGGGACGCCGCGTCCCCGGAGCCGCCGCCCACGCCGGCCGCGAACTCCAGCACCGACCAGGCCACGACCGTGTAGAAGAGGCAACGTGCGAGGGCCAGCAGGCGCATGTGCGCGGTGCGGCCGTCGGGGCCGACCACGCCGAACACGGCCTCGGACAGCCGCCATACGGCCATGCCGACCAGCCCGAGGCCCAGCGCCCAGAGCAGGGCGGCACCGAACGGCCGGTTCGCGAGTTCGGCGAGGGCGCCGTTGCGGTCGGCCTGCTGCCGCCGGTCACCGAGGGCGACGCGCAGCGCCAGCAGACCCACCAGCAGGTAGATCACGCCCCAGGCCACCAGGCCGGCCCTGGCGGCCCACGCCGTCCCGCGGGCAGCGGGACGGGGGCGGGCCACGGTGGGGGCGGGCGAGGCGGGGGTCACGGGAGTCACTCCGTCGCCGCCGGCGGGACGAGGGCGGTCGTGGCGGGGAGATGACACGGGGCCGCCTGCAGAGCGATCCGCACGTCCCGGGTCCCGGTGATCACGCACAGCGGGTACGCCAGGTCACGCAGGCGCGGATCCGGTGACAGGAGCGCGGTCAAGGGCCGGCCGGCGAGGAGACGTTCGTACTCGTCCACGAGTGTGCCCGGGATGACGGGGTCGGGCATCAGCATGACGGTCGCTCCTCGGTCTCGCGGGCAGCCGCACGGCGGCAGGGGTCAGGAAGGCCGGCCCAGAGCCTCGGCGCGTACCCGGGCGCAGCTGCGGCTGATGAGGCGGGAGACGTGCATCTGGGAGATGCCCAGCTGGTCGGCTATGCGGCTCTGCGTCATGTCCTCGAAGAAGCGCATGTAGAGGATGGCGCGTTCGCGTTCAGGCAGGCGGCGCAGGCCTTCCTTGGCCGCTTCCCGGTCGACGACGACGTCGTAGGACCCTTCGGCCTGGCCGAGGGTCTCGGCGAGGCTGTACCCCTCGTCGCCGGTGGCGAGTTCGGCGTCCAGGGAGAGGGTGCTGTAGCTGTCCAGGGCCTCCAGGCCGGCGGTGACCTCGCCCTCGGTCAGACCGGTGTGGGCGGCGAGGTCGGCGGTGGTGGGTTCGGGGGTGCCGGGGAGCTGGGTGAGTTCGCGGCGGGCCACCCGGACCCGGTTGCGCAGTTCCTGGACCCGGCGGGGTACGCGCAGTGCCCACATCCGGTCGCGGAAGTGGCGTTTGACCTCGCCGGTGATGGTGGGTACCGCGTAGCTCTCGAAGGCGCCGCGGGCGGGGTCGTAGCGGTCGACGGCCTTGACCAGGCCGAGGGCGGCGACCTGGCGCAGGTCCTCGACGGCTTCGCCGCGGTCGCGGAAGCGGCCGGCGATGCGGTGGGCCATCGGCAGCCAGGCGGCCACCAGGTCGTCGCGCAGTGCGTCCCGTTCGGGGCCGTCGTCGAGGGCGGCGAGGCGGGCGAAGCGGGCCGCGGTGTCGGGTGCGTCGTCGTGGACACGCGCCGGCGTGTCCCGGGTGGTGCGGTCGGGCGTGCGGGGACGGCTGGTCGACAAGTCGGTGGGCATGCGGAATCGCTCCTGAACTGTGGATTTCAGGGCATCACCGGAACGTGGTTCCGGGACTCGACCCGAACTGCGGTGTCGGGGTCGCCGCGGGAGCACCGCCAGGACCGCTCTGCGAGCCTGGGCGCCGTGAGGCGACTGCTCCCGTCGGCGCGCGCCTCCGGTCCGAAGCACAACAGTCCGCGTGCCCCTTCGCACCGGGCGCAAACACCGGCGCCGGGCGTTCGGTTCGCCGGCTCAGGTCAGCGGCACGACGGCGGTGATCCGCTTGCCCCCGCGGGGCAGTCCGGCGATCTCCACGTCCCGGGCCAGCCGGCAGACGATGGGCCAGCCCCGGCCGCCGGGCCGCCAGCGGTCCCGGTCGTCGGCGGCCGGGGCGGCCACCGGCACCTCGTCGCTGCGGTCGCTGACCGAGACACGCACCGCGCAGCCGTCGACGTCGACCTGGAAGCCCGTGACCCCGCCGCCGTGCAGGATCGCGTTGGTGGTCAGTTCCGAGGTGACCAGCAGGGCGTCGGCGAGCGCGTCGGCGGCGCACGGCACGGCCCGTGAGGCGACCGCGCCGCGGACCGCTCTGCGGGCGTCGGCCGGCCGCAGCGACGACGACGGCCGACGGAATTCGTGTGGTGCCAGGGCAGGTTCGGTCCGATACGTCTCGCGCATCCCTTCGCTCCTTGGGTGGTGGACCGGTTGGGCTGCCGTGCCCCCCTCCGCACGGTCTCTCCTGGTTCGGCTGACCGCTCGGGGCGCGTCCAAACGCATCCGGGGGCCGCAAGGGCTTCCCCAAAGTGAAACGGGTCACTTACCCTGTTCCCGGTTGCGCGAAATCGCCCCGGATGGTTTAGCGTTCACCCATAAGTGGTCGAGGAGTAGACGTAAGGTCCTCCCGGACCATCTTTGACGGCCCTGGCTGGCCTCCCCCGTCCAGCCAGGGCTTTTTACTGCCCTCCCGGCTCCCGGGCGGCCCGCCCCGGTCCTTCGAGGTGCCCGGCGCGGCGGCAGCGGCTGAAATGGGCGTAGGGAAACCCCCGTACCCTCGCCGGCGAGGAGCCCCGCGCCATGACCAAAGCCATCAAACTGCTGACCGCCCTGCCCCAGGCGCAGCGCGAGCGCCTCATGGAACTGGCTCACGAGGTCTCCTTCCCCGAGGACACCAGGATCTTCGAGGCGGGCGGCACGGCCGACCGCTTCTGGGTGATCCGCTCGGGAGCGGTCAACCTGGACCAGGAGGTGACCTCCCGCAAGCGGGTCACCGTCGCCAGCCTCGGCGCCGGCGACCTGCTCGGCTGGTCGTGGCTGTTCCCGCCGTACACCTGGGACTTCGGCGCGGTGGCCTTCAGCCGGGTACGGGCCTACGAGTACGACGCCGCGGCCGTGCTCGCGCTGTCCGTGGAGGACCCGCTGCTCGGACTCTCGCTGGTGCGGACCGTCGCCGAGATCCTCGCCAGCCGCCTGGAGATCACCCGGGGCAAGCTGCTGGACGCCTACGTCGGACGGCGGCCCGTCTAGGGACTCAGACGCGGTAGCGGCGCAGGGCGGGGACCGCGGCGGCCAGGGCCAGCATCACGGCCACGACCAGTAGTCCGCCGCCCGCGACGGCGGCGCGCGGGCCGAAAACGGACCCCATGGTGCCGTGCAGGACGTCGGCGAGTCGCGGACCGCCCGCGACGACCACGGTGAACACGCCCTGCATCCGGCCGCGCATCTCGTCCGTCGCGGCGGACAGCAGGATCGCGCCCCGGAAGACCATCGAGACCATGTCGGCGACCCCGGCGGCGGCAAGGAAGGCCACGGCGATCCAGAGGTTGCGGCTCAGCCCGAACCCGGCGATCGCGGCTCCCCAGCCGACCACCGCGCCGATCACCATCCAGCCGTGCCGGCGCGCCCGGGAGAAGGTGCCGGAGAAGAGCCCGCCGAGCACCGCGCCGATCGGGATCGCCGCGAACAGCAGGCCGAGCGCGAGCCCTTCGCCGTAGGAGCCGTAGGTCTGGGCGGCCAGCTGAGGGAACAGGGCGCGGGGCATGCCGAGGACCATCGCGATGATGTCGGCGAGGAACGACAGCAGCAGCACCTTGTGCAGGGAGATGTAGCGGAACCCCTCCGCGATCTCCCGCACCCCCGCCCGCCGGGTCGCCGTGCCCGCCAGCGGCGGCAGCGCGGGCAGCCGGTAGACCGCCCACACCGTCACGCACAGCGCCAGCGCGTCGATCAGGTACAGCTCGGGCAGGCCGATGACGGGGATCAGGGCACCGGCGAGCAGCGGCCCGACCACCTGGCCGGTCTGCATCACCGTGGACCCCAGGGCGTTGGCGGCGGGCAGCTGCGCCTCGGGCACCAGCCGGGCGATGGAGGCGGTACGGGCCGGGGCGTTCAGCCCCCAGAACGCCTGCTGCAGGGCGAGCAGCACCATCAGCGCGGCCACGGACTCCAGGCCCGTGACGGCCTGCAGCCAGAACAGCAGCGAGGTGCCGGCGATGCCGATGTTGGTGATCAGCAGCAGCTTGCGGCGGTCCATGGCGTCGGCGACCGCGCCGCCCCACAGCGCGAACACGATCAGCGGCAGCAGCCCGGCGAGGCTGGCGGCGCCGACCCAGGCCGAGGAGCCGGTGATGTCGTAGATCTGCTTGGGCACGGCCACCGCGGTGAGCTGGCTGCCGACCGAGGTGACGATCGTCGAGGACCACAGCCGCCGGTAGGCGGGCACGGCCAGCGGGCGGGTGTCCATCGCCCAGCGGCGCCAGCCGCGCCGGGGCAGGGCCGCCGCGGTGTCGTCGGGGTTCTCTATGCCGGACTGGGTGCCGCTCTCGCTGGTGTCCACGGAGTTCCTGGTGTCCTGGTCCTCTTGGTGCCCGCTACATCTTTCCTGTTCGGGTTCACTATCCCAGCAACTTCCGTGACGGCCGAACCGGTTGTCTCAGGATCCGGTTACCAACATCAGACCGAGACCGATCATGGTCAGCGCCACCAGCCCGTCCAGCACCCGCCAGGCGGCCGGCCGGGCGAGGTACCGGCCGAGCAGCCGGGCGCCGAAGCCGAGGGCCGCGAACCAGCAGAGGCTGGCCAGCGCGGCACCGAGGCCGAAGGTCCAGCGCAGGTCGCCCCGGTCGGCGGCGAGCGAGCCGAGCAGGAACACGGTGTCCAGGTAGACGTGCGGGTTGAGCCAGGTCATGGCGAGGCAGGTGAGCACCGCGCGCCGCCGGGAGCCGGCCGCCTCGCCCTCGGCGACCAGCGCGCCGGTGCCGGGCCTGAGCACCCGGCGGGCGGCCAGTACGCCGTAGCAGAGCAGGAAGACACCGCCGATCAGCCCGACCGCCCGCACCGCCTCCGGCCAGGCCACGACGATCGCGCCCACCCCGCCGACCCCGAGGGCGATGAGCACG
This sequence comes from Streptomyces sp. NPDC007901, assembly GCF_042959465.1. Classification (NCBI taxonomy): domain Bacteria; kingdom Bacillati; phylum Actinomycetota; class Actinomycetes; order Kitasatosporales; family Streptomycetaceae; genus Streptomyces; species Streptomyces sp. NPDC007901. The sequence continues at coordinate 19,607 of NZ_JBIBKW010000017.1, forward strand.
GCGTCGGAGAGGGCGCAGATGCCGACGACGGCGAGGACCGCGTCCCGGCGCACGCCCTGGCGCAGGACGAAGGCGTTCTGGGCGCCGATGGCGACGATGAGCGAGAGGCCGCTGCCGAAGCCGGCGGCAGCGGCGGTGAGGGAGCTGGACATGCCCTCGACGGTAGGGAAGCGATCTCTGGACGTACAGCTAAAGATTTTTACGTACCCTTAGCGCAACTGAAGACGGGAGTGGGACGGTGGAGCTTCCCCTCGACCAGGTGCGGACCCTGCTGGCGGTGGTGGACGAGGGCACGTTCGACGCGGCGGCCGCGGCCCTGCATGTGACGCCGTCGGCGGTGAGCCAGCGGGTGAAGGCGCTGGAGCAGCGGACCGGCCGGGTGCTGCTGCAGCGGACCAAGCCGGTACGGCCGACCGAGTCGGGCGAGGTGCTGGTGCGGTTCGCCCGGCAGCTGGCGCGGCTGGAGCGGGACGCGCGCGGTGAGCTGGGCATGAGCGGTGCCGGGGAGCCGACCCGGGTGTCGGTCGCGGTCAACGCGGACTCGCTGGCGACGTGGTTCCTGGCGGCGCTGACCGGGCTGCCGCACGTCTTCGTCGAGCTGCGGCGGGAGGACGAGGACCACACGGCCGCGCTGCTGCGGGAGGGGCTGGTGATGGCGGCGGTGACCTCGTCGCCGGATCCGGTGCCGGGCTGCTCCGTGCGCGCGCTGGGGCGGATGCGGTACCTGCCGGTGGCGGCGCCGGAGTTCGCGGCGGCGTGGGTGACGGGGGAGCTGGTGGAGGCGCTCGCGCAGGCGCCGGTGATCGTGTTCGACCGGGTGGACGACTTCCAGGACGGGTTCGTACGGCGGTTGGGGGGTGCGGGCGCGAGTGCGCTGCGGCACTACGTGCCGACGTCGGAGGGGTTCGTGGACGCGGTGACGGCCGGGCTGGGGTGGGGGATGGTGCCGGAGCCGCAGGCGGAACCGCGGGTGCGGGAGGGGCGGTTGGTGCGGCTCGGGTCGCGGGAGCTGTGGGTGGACGTGCCGTTGTACTGGCAGCAGTGGAAGCTGGATTCGCCGGCTCTGGGGGCGGTTGCGGAGGCGGTGGTGGGTACGGCGGGGGGTGCGTTGCGCCAGCCGTAGGGGGTCAGCCTGCGGTGGAGCGGGTGCGGGGGTGGGGGCTGGTCGCGCCCACGCGGCGGAGCCGCATATTTACACAGCCCCTCGCCTCTTACGGGGCGCTGCACTGTCCAGGAGCATCTCCAGTGCCGTCGGATAGGCACTCGTCACCATGCGCTTCGCCAACAGGGGAGCCGCTTCCGCGATGCGTGGGTGGGTCGTGGGTGGGAGGCGGGCGTAGGTGGACTGCCACTTCTCCTCGTCGGCCCGCTGGGAGTCCTTCGGCAGGGCCAGGGATGCCGCGTCCAGGGCGGCGAAGGCGAGGGTCTGGTCGATGAAGGCGTGGTAGATGCGTACGGCTTCGGGCAGGGGGAAGCCGGCTGTGCGCAGGACGTCGAGGATGGCCTCGTCGGCGGCTAGTTCGTGGGCGCGTCCCGTCACGCGGTTCGTGGTGAGCAGGGCGGCCTGCGGGTGGGCCACGTACTGGGCGTGGATGCGCAGGCCGATGGTGCGCAGGTCGGTCCGCCACTCCCCCGTCGGCGCCCAGCCGGCCAGCGCCTGACCGATGAGGGCGTCGCCGATCGCCAGGGTGAGGTCGTCCATGCCCCGGAAGTAGCGGTACAGGGTGCTGGGGTCGCAGTCGAGGGCCAGGCCCAGCCGGCGGGCGGTGAGGCCCGCGCTGCCGTGCTCGCGCAGCAGCCGCAGCGCGGCCGCCACGATCAGGTCCTCCGACAGCACGGTCCCGGCGCGGGTGGGGCGGCGCCGGCGGCGCTTCTCCTCCGGGACGACCGGTTTGGGCATCGCACACTCTCCTGGCGTCCAGTCTTATGCCAACGCCATTGACCTTATGTGAGAGCCGGGCGTTTGATTCCGGCCAAGGCGCGCCCCGTACCCGACCTCGCTCTCTGTCCGAGCGTTTCGAGAATTCGAGAAGGAGATTCCTGCATGCGTGTACTGCTCGTGGGAGCCGGTGGTGTGGGCACCGCCGTCACCCGGATCGCGGCCCGCCGTCCGTTCTTCGAGGCGATGGTCGTCGCCGACTACGACCCGGCCCGCGCCGAGGCGGCCGTGGCGGCCGTCGGCGACGACCGGTTCCGGGCCGAGCGCGTGGACGCCGGTGACGAGGCGGCCGTGGCCGCGCTGCTGGCCCGGCAGGGCTGCGACGTGCTGCTCAACGCCACCGACCCGCGCTTCGTCATGCCCCTGTTCCGGGCCGCCCGCACCGCCGGCGCCACCTATGTCGACATGGCGATGTCGCTGTCCCGGCCGCATGCCGAGCGACCCTACGAGGCGTGCGGGGTGAAGCTGGGCGACGAGCAGTTCGCGCTGGCCGGGGAGTGGGAGCGGGCGGGCGCGCTGGCGCTGGTCGGGATGGGGGTGGAGCCCGGGATGTCCGACGTGTTCGCCCGGTACGCGGCCGACGAGCTCTTCGACGAGATCGAGGAGATCGGCATCCGCGACGGCGCGAACCTGACGGTGGACGGCTACGACTTCGCGCCCTCCTTCAGTATCTGGACCACGATCGAGGAGTGCCTCAACCCGCCCGTCGTGTACGAGAAGGAGCGCGGCTGGTTCACCACGGCCCCGTTCAGCGAGCCCGAGGTGTTCGACTTCCCGGACGGCATAGGACCGGTGGAGTGCGTGAACGTGGAGCACGAGGAGGTGCTGCTGGTGCCGCGCTGGGTGGACGCCCGGCGGGTCACCTTCAAGTACGGGCTCGGGCAGGAGTTCATCGACACGCTGAAGACGCTGCACCTGCTGGGCCTGGACGCCACCGCGCCGGTGACCGTGCCGGGGCCGGACGGCCCGGTCGCGGTGTCGCCCCGGGACGTGGTCGCGGCCTCGCTGCCCGATCCCGCGACGCTCGGCGACCGGATGCGCGGCAAGACCTGCGCGGGGACCTGGGTGCGCGGGACGAAGGACGGGCGGCCGCGCGAGATGTATCTCTACCACGTTGTCGACAACGAGTGGTCCATGGCGGAGTACGGTAGTCAGGCCGTGGTGTGGCAGACGGCCCTCAACCCGGTCGTCGCCCTCGAACTCCTGGCCACCGGCGCGTGGTCGGGCTCGGGCGTCCTCGGCCCGGAGGCGTTCCCGGCCCGCCCGTTCCTCGACCTGCTGACCGAGTACGGCTCGCCCTGGGGCCTGCGCGAGCAGTGACCGCCCGCGATTTCCAAGGGACTTGGCCGTTTCGACCGCGTCCGCGGTGGTGACCCGGAGCCGAGCAACGCGCACCCGAAACGGCAGAGTCGACTTGGATCGCAGGTGACTTCGATGGACGACTGGCGAAAGCACGCCGAGTGCCGCGACGAGGACCCCGACCTTTTCTTCCCGATCGGCACCACCGGCCCGTCGCTGCAGCAGACGCGGCGCGCGAAGGCCGTCTGTGAGCGCTGTCCGGTCCAGGACCCGTGTCTGCGCTGGGCGATGGAGACCGGGCAGACCGTCGGTGTCTGGGGCGGGACGACGGAGTCGGAGCGCCGGCTGCTGGCCCGGCGCAGGCAGGCGGCGGCGCGCCGGTTCAGCTGACGTCGGCCGGGGCCTCGGCCGCCGGCAGCCGCAGGGTGAACTCGGCGCCCTTGCCCGGCTCGCTGCGCGCCTCGGCGGTCCCGTCGTGGGCGGCGACCAGGTGCCGCACGATCGGCAGGCCGAGCCCGCTGCCCCCGGTGCGGCGGCTGCGGGACTTCTCCGCCCGCCAGAACCGCTCGAAGACGTGCAGGAGATCGTCGGGGGCGATGCCCTTGCCGGTGTCGGTCACGGTGAGGACCACGTCGTCGCCGTCCCTGCGGGCGGTCAGCGTGACCGTGCCGTCGGCGGGGGTGTGCCGGATCGCGTTGGAGACCAGGTTGCCCAGCGCCTGGCGCATCCGCACCGGGTCGGCGTCCAGCCAGGCCGTGTCCTGGGCGTCGGTCAGCAGGGTGACCCCGGCCGCGTCGGCGGCGACCCGGTGGGCGGCGGCGACCTGGTCGAGCAGGTCCGTGGCCCGGACCTGCTCACGGTGCACGCGCAGGGTGCCGGCGTCGGCGGCGGCCAGGTCCTGGAGGTCGTCGATGATCCGCTGGAGGACCAGGGCCTCCTCGTGCAGCGAGGACAGCAGCGCCGGGTCGGGGTCGACCACGCCGTCCCGGGTGACCTCGAGCCAGCCCCGGATGTTGGTGAGCGGGCTGCGCAGTTCGTGGGCGATGTCGCTGACCATGGCCTTGCGCTGCTCCTCCAGGCGTTCCCGGCGCTCGGTGAGGTCGTTGAACGCCTCGGCGAGCAGCCCGGTCTCGTCCCGGGTCCGCACCGGTGCCCGGACGTGCAGTTCGGGGGGCTGCCGCGCGGCGACCGTGAGCGCGCGCAGCGGTCGTACCAGACGGGTGGCGACCACGGCGGTGACGGCGACCGTGACGGCGAGGACCAGGCCGGCCGCGCCGACGATCCTGGCCTTGTTGGCCGGGGACATGTCGAAGCGGGGTGCGGTCTGGTCGCCGATGCCGAGGAAGAGTTCGGCGGCGGGGGCGACGTACGGTTCGAGCTGGGTGCGGCGGGCGTTGGTGACGCAGTTCTTCGCGGTCTGGTCCGTCGTCCGCTCGATGCCCTTCTTGTCGATGCCCTTCTTGGTGACCAGGAAGGCTCCGGAGACGGGGTTGCGGCCGGTCGCGTCGTAGGTGAGGGAGAGCTTGGCGCCGAGGTCCAGGTCCCGGGCCCGCAGGCAGGGGCGGGCCAGGTCCGTCAGCGCGGTGAGGGCGTTGGTCTCGGTGGGCATCGGGAAGTCGAGCGCGTCGCTCGTGTCGGCGGTCGACTCGCCGTAGACGTTGCCGCAGCCGACCTTGAGTTCGAGGGGCGCGTCCCGGGCGTCGTCGACGATGACGTGGGGCCGCCCGCTCGGGGTGTGCTGGACGGTGGTGTGGACGCCGAAGCGGTCGAAGCAGGCCTGCTCCTTCTGCGCGACCGCTTCCAGCTTCTCCCGCTCCGCCGCGGTCAGCAGGAACGGTCCCACCGCGCGCGGGTCGATGCCGCTGAGCTGGGCGCCGAACTCGGTGTAGGTGTCGGTGTGCAGCGGGTCCACGGCGGCGGCCGGCCGGGGCGGCAGCGGGGTGTCGTGGGGCGCCGAGTCGGCGATCAGGGTGCGGTCGGCGGTGGTCAGGGCGATCCGGCGGCCGGTCTTGGCGGCCAGTGCCCGCACGGTGTGCTGGACGCCGGTCCAGTCGGGGTGGTCCGCCGCGTACCCGCTGAGCTGCGCGAGGATCTTGTTGTCGGCGGCGAGGTCCTGCCCCTGCTCCTCCTCCAGCGCGCTGGTGGTGGTCGTCACGGCGAGCCAGGCGGTGGCGGCGACGGAGCACACGGCGATCAGCACCGAGGTGAACAGCAGCCGGACCAGCAGCCGTTTGCGCCAGGGTATGCGCGGCTTCACGGGCGGCCGCCGCTCAGCTTGTAGCCGACGCCGAACACGGTCAGCAGCCGCACCGGCCGCCGGGGATCGGCCTCGATCTTCCGGCGCAGGTTCATCACGTGCACGTCGACGGCCCGTTCGGTGGAGGACCGGTCGAAGCCGCGGGTGCACTGCAGCAGTTGCCGCCGGGTGAACACCCGATCGGGTTCCCCGGCCATGGCGAGCAGGATCTGGAACTCGGCCGGGGTCACCTCCACCGGCGCCCCGTCGCAGCGGACCTCGTGCCGTACGGGATCGACGCTGAGGCCGGCGGCGACCACGGCGGGCTCCTCCCGTACGGCGGAGGCCCGCCCGCTGCGCCGCAGGATCGTCCGGATCCGGGCCATCAGCTCCCGTGGGCTGTACGGCTTGGTCATGTAGTCGTCGGCGCCGAGTTCCAGGCCGAGCAGCACGTCCTCCTCCTCGGAGCGGGCCGTGAGCATCAGTACGGGAATCTCCGGGTCGCCGCCGCGCAGCACCCGGCAGACGCCGAAGCCGTCGATCACCGGGAGCATCAGGTCGAGCACGACCAGGTCGGGCCCGAGCCGGCGCGCCGCGTCCAGCGCCGCGGCCCCGTCGTGGACCACGGTCGCGGTATGGCCCTCGGCCAGCAGGGAGCGCCGGATCAGCTCGGCCTGCATCTCGTCGTCCTCGGCGACCAGCACATGTGCGCACACGAGTTCGGATCCTAAGCGGAGTACCGGCGGTCTACCGGGCGAGCCAGTCGGCGTACCCCATGGCGACGACCGGATGCCGGTCCGGATCGAGGGTGCGCAGCAGCTCCTTCATATGGGCCTTCGCGACACTGACACAGGCGTGGGTCGGGCCGCCGTGGTCGACGTGCAGCCAGACACCGCCGCCGCGCTTCGCGCCCAGCGGGCGGGTCCAGTCGAGGGGTGAGGTGCCCGGCTCGCGGTTGTAGTTGATGGCGACGACGTAGTCGAACGACCCCTGCAGCGGCTCGCCCTCGAATCCGGTGCCGGGCGAGTAGAAACCGGAGGACTGGTGGTAGGGCAGCCTGCTCCCGGGGTCCCGCAGCAGCCCTCCGGCGTCGGTGAGTCCGTACACCCCGACGGGCGAGCGCAGGTCTCCGGCCATGTGGTGGGTGCTCCAGCCGTCCCTGCCGTTGTGCGCGGGCCAACTGGCGCCGGGCTGCCAGGCGGTGTCGTCGCGCTCGTAGAGGACGACGGTGGACAGGGGCGAGTCCTTGCCCCGGCCGCTGGCGACGACGACCTGTTCGGCCCGCTCGGGTATCGCGGCCGTGGTCCTCGGTCCGAGCCCGGGTATGCCGGGCGCCTGCGAGGTGCTGCTCTCGGGTGTGGGGGTGGCCGTCGCCCCGGCCGCCAGGCTGTCGTCCGGGCGGTTGTCGTCCGGCCGGCTCGGCGCGGCCTCGGCGCCGCCCCCGCAGCCGGAGAGCAGCAGGGGGGAGGCGACGAGGGCGACGGCGGTTCTGCGATGGATCATGGAACGAGGGTGACGCAGATTTGTAAGGAACTGGTCAGGATTCAGGCCTGGTTCGGCTTGCCCTGCTGGTACAACCAGGTCTGGAACAGCGGACCCAGGTCCTTACCCGACTTCCCCTCCGCCAGCTTCACGAACTCCGCGGTCGTCCCGTGCCCGTACCGGTGCTGAGTGGCCCAGGCCCGCAGGATCCGGAAGAAGTCCGTGTCCCCCACGGCCTTGCGCAGCTCGTGCAGGGCCATCGCGCCCCGCTCGTACACCGGCGTGCCGAAGATGTTCGCGCCACTGCCCGGGTCACCGGGCGGGTACGCCCACAGCTCGTTGCTCGCCGGCTTCGCGTACAGCGCGTCGAAGGTCTTCTGCGCGCTGTCGCCCCCGTGCTGCTCGTTGTACAGCCACTCGGTGTACGACGCGAAGCCCTCGTTGAGCCAGATGTCCTTCCAGGCGGTGACGGAGACGGAGTCGCCGAACCACTGGTGGGCGTTCTCGTGCACGAGCGTGTCCAGGTCCGGCGCCGAGTCGTAGATCGGCCGGCCCTGCGTCTCCAGGGCGTAGCCGACGTTCGGCGCGTGGTCGACGATGGACCCGGCGGAGCGGAACGGGTACGGCCCGAACAGCTTGCTCTCCCACTCCAGCACCGACGGCAGCTTCTTCAGCACGGCCGCCGAGCCGCTCGCCTCCCGCGGGTCGACCGCGTTGTACACCTTGATTCCGTCCCGGGTGGTGTACTGCTCGACCTTGAACTTGCCGACGGTCGCGGTGGCGAGGTAGGCGGCCATCGGCTCGCTCTGCCGCCAGCGGAAGGTCGTGCGGCCGTCGGACGTGTGCTGTCCGAGGAGGACGCCGTTGGCGATGGCGGTGCGGCCCTTGGGGACGGTGATGGTGAAGTCGTACGACGACTTGTCCTTGGGGTGGCTGTTGGACGGGAACCAGGTCATGGCGCCCTGCGGCTCGCCCGCGACGAAGGCGCCGTCGTCGGTGCGGATCCAGCCGTCGTCCGAACCGTCCGGGTCGGTGACCGACTTGGGCGTGCCGTTGTAGGCCACGGTGACCTTGAAGTCCCGGCCCTTGGCGAGCGCCCGCGACGGCGTGACGGCGAGTTCCTGTCCGCTGCGGCTGAAGCGGGCCGTCCGGCCGTCGACCGTGACCCGGGTGACCTTGAGGCCCTTCAGGTCGAGGTCGAAGCGGGTGAGCTTCTGGGTGGCGCGGGCGGTGAGGACGGCCTTGCCGTCGAGGTGACGGGAGGAGGTGTCGTAGCGGAGCGTCAGGTCGTAGTGGCTGACGTGGTAGCCGCCGTTGCCGCTGAGCGGGAAGTACGGGTCGCCCGCGCCGGAGGCGCCTATGGTGCCCGCCGAGGCCGGTCCGGCGGCGGCGAGCAGGGCCGCCACGGCGACCGGGACGGTGGCGAGGACGGCCTCGCGGCGGAGGACTGCGGTACCGGTACCTCTGCTTGCACCCAGCACATGCGCTCCTTCGAAGGGGGGTGGCTGATGATCAGTGGCCCACAGACTAGGCGCGCGGGCGTCTGTGCTTCCCCCTCATTCTGGTCAAAGCGAGCCGCGTCGGCAGCCGGTGGCACGGGCCCGCCGCGTACGCTCGCGGCACCGTCGCCGAGCCGAGAGGTGCCCGACCGTGAGCGTGCGCGTCCGCAGGATCTACGAAACGCCCGAGCCCGAGGACGGGGTCCGGGTCCTGGTGGACCGGCTGTGGCCGCGCGGGATGTCCAAGGAGGACGCGCACGTGGACGAGTGGCCCAAGGGGTTGACGCCGTCGAACGAGCTGCGCCGCTGGTTCCACGACGGCGGATCGTACGAGGAGTTCACCCGCCGTTACGAGGCGGAGCTGGCCGACCCCGAGGCCGCCGGGCTCCTCGACGGCCTGCGGGAGTCGGCACGGAAGGAGCCGGTGACCCTGCTCACCGCGTCGAAGACACCGGAGCAGAGCCACGCCACGGTCCTGGCGCGGCTCCTCTCCGCGTAGGTCACGCGGTCTGCTTCGCCGCCGCCCGGCCGGCCGCCCGGCCGGAGAAGAGGCAGCCGCCGAGGAAGGTGCCCTCCAGCGCGTTGTAGCCGTGCACACCGCCGCCGCCGAAGCCGGCCACCTCGCCGGCCGCGTAGAGCCCGCCGATCGGCTGCCCGTCGGCGCCGAGGGCGCGGGAGTCCAGGTCGGTCTGGATGCCGCCGAGCGTCTTGCGGGTGAGGACGTGCAGCTTGACACCGATCAGCGGGCCGGCGGCGGGGTCGAGGATGCGGTGCGGGGTGGCGACCCGGCCCAGCCGGTCGCCGATGTAGCGGCGGGCGTTGTGGATGCCCTGGACCTGGGAGTCCTTGCTGTAGGAGTTGTTGATCTGCAGGTCGCGGGCGACGATCTGGCGCCGGATCTCGGCCGCGTCGAGCAGGGCCTTGTCGGTGAGCCCGTTCATCTTCTCGACGAGCTGTTCCAGGGAGGTGGCGGTCACGAAGTCCGCGCCCTTGTCGAGGAAGGCCTGCACCGGTCCGGGCGCGCCCTTGCCGAGCAGCCGGTCGCGGAGCACGGCCTTGCGGTCCTTGGCGGTGATGTCGGGGTTCTGCTCGGAGCCGGAGAGCGCGAACTCCTTCTCGACGATCTTGCGGGTGAGGACGAACCAGGAGTGGTCGTATCCGGCGATGTCCTCGGTGGTGCGCAGGTGCTTGAGCGTGTTGAGGGTGTCGTAGCCCGGCAGGCAGGGGTCGGGCAGCCGGCGGCCGAGGGCGTCGAGCCAGATCGAGGACGGGCCGGGCAGGATGCGGATGCCGTGGCCGGGCCAGACGGAGTTCCAGTTCTGGATGCCCTCGGTGTAGTGCCACATGCGGTCGCGGTTGACCAGGCGGACGCCCGCCTCGGCGCTGATGTCGAGCATGCGGCCGTCCACGTAGGCGGGGACGCCGGTGACCATCTCGGCGGGGGGCGTGCCGAGCCGCTCGGGCCAGTAGCGGCGCACGATGTCGTGGTTGGCGCCGATGCCGCCGGAGGTGACGACCACGGCCTGGGCGGTGAGCTCGAAGTCGCCGATCCGGTCGCGGTTGGAGGCGACCCCGCGGGCCGAGTCGTCGGCGGCCAGGACCGTGCCGCGCACTCCGCGCGCCTCGCCGCCCTCGATGACGAGTTCGTCGACCTGGTGGCGGTGGTAGAAGGTGAGCAGCCCGTCGCGGGCGGCCTGCCGGGCGTAGCCCACGAAGGGCTCGACCACACCGGTCCCGCTGCCCCAGGCGACGTGGAAGCGCGGGACGGAGTTGCCGTGGCCGTGGGCCCGCAGGTCGCCGCGTTCGGCCCAGCCGACGGTCGGCAGCAGGCTGATGCCGTGGCCCTGCAGCCAGGGCCGCTTCTCCCCCGCCGCGAACTCGACGTAGGCGCGCGCCCAGCGCACCGCCCAGGAGTCCTCGTCGTCCTCGCGGTCGAACTGGGCGCTGCCCCGCCAGTCGCTCCAGGCCAGGTCGAGGGAGTCCTTGATGCCGAGGCGACGCTGTTCGGGCGAGTCGACGAGGAAGAGCCCGCCGAAGGACCAGAACGCCTGGCCGCCGAGGTTGGCGGCGTTCTCCTGGTCGACCAGGGCGACCCGCCTGCCCCGGCTGGTGAGTTCGTGCGCCGCGACCAGGCCGGCCAGGCCGGCTCCGACGACGATGACGTCCGCGTCCATGGCGACGCCTTTCTTATCCGAATCGGGTGCTGCCGTCGGTCAGCAGCGCGGTGAGCAGTTGTTTGAGCCAGGCACGGGCCCGGTCCACGTCCTTGTCGAGCAGCAGCTGGGTGGTGACTCCGTCGTACGCGGCGACCACGGCGTGCGCGGCGCCCTCGACGCCGCCGAGGACGGCGGGGAGCGGGGCGTGGCCGCGGGCCCGGAAGAGCCGGTCGGCGATGGCCTGCCGCAGGCGGGCACGGTGGTCGAGCAGGGCCTCGGCGACGGCCGGGTCCCGGGCGGCGTGGACCAGGAAGTCCGTCTTCACCAGCAGCCAGTCCACGTCCAGGAGCAGCACGTCGGTGACGCGGTCCACGGAGGCCGGTACGTCCAGGTCGGGGCCGTCGCCGGCGAGCGCGTCGGCGACCTGCTCGGCGATCAGCTCGGCGCGCTCCCGGTAGAGCGCGAAGAACAGTTCGTCGAGGGTGGCGAAGTTGGAGTAGAAGGCGCCCCGGCTGAAGCCGGCGGCCTCGCAGACCTCCTCGATGGAGACCCGCCCGAAGCCCTTGGCGGCGAACACGGTGAACGCCGCGTCGAGCAGCCGGGCCCGGGTGCGCACCCGGCGCCGGGTCACCCGCTGGGTCGCGCCGTCCACGGTCATGTCCCGACCTCCGTTCGATACGCGAATGTATCGGATACATAAATGTATCGAAAGAGGTTCTGCGGTTCGATCCACGGCTCGAAGATCAGATGGGAACAGATTTTCGATTAAGGAGTACGCTGACTCCATGGCCACGCACCTCCAGGGCTCCCTGTTCGACCAGACCGACGAGCTGCGGCTCGGTTCCCTCGACGGCATCGGCCGGACCGTGCTGGGCTCCGGCGCCTGGATCGACGTGCTGCCCGGCTGGCTGAGCGGCGCCGACGTGCTGTTCGAACGCCTGGCTGCGGACGTCCCCTGGCACGCCGAGCGCCGCACGATGTACGACAACGTCGTGGACGTACCGCGCCTGCTCGCCTTCTACGGCGCGGGCGACCCGCTCCCCCACCCCGTCCTCACCGAGGCCCGCGAGGCGCTCACCCGGCACTACGCCGACGAGCTGGGCGAGCCCTTCGCCACGGCCGGGCTCTGCCACTACCGCGACGGCCGGGACAGCGTCGCCTGGCACGGCGACCGGATCGGCCGGGGTGCCCGCGAGGACACCATGGTCGCGATCCTCTCCGTGGGCGCCCCCCGCGACCTGCTGCTGCGCCCCCTGCGCGGCGGCCCCTCGGTCCGGCGCCCGCTGGGACACGGCGACCTGATCGTGATGGGCGGCTCCTGCCAGCGGACCTGGGAGCACTGCGTACCGAAGACGGCACGGGCCGCCGGGCCGCGGATCAGCATCCAGTTCCGGCCGCACGGGGTGCGCTGACCCCGGTCCTCCCTGACGGCTGCCCCACATCATCTGGTTGGCTGTGTCCATGCACGCTGAGGTACACGAAGTCGGCAAGGGCACCTACCTGGTGCACGGACACCACACCAACTGGGTGATCCTCAAGGACGGTGACGCCGTCACGCTGGTGGACACCGGCTACCCCGGGGACCGGGAGGGGCTGCTCGGCTCCCTCACGGAGGTGGGCAGCTCGCCGGAGGCCGTCGCGGCCGTCCTGATCACCCACGCGCACAACGACCACCTCGGCTCGGCGGAGTACCTGCGCCACACCCATGGCACCCCGGTCTATCTGCACGAGGCGGAAGTGCCGCACGCGCGCCGGGACTTCCTCCAGCAGGTGGCCGTGGGCGACGTACTCAAGAACGCCTGGCGGCCCGGTGTGGTGCCCTGGCTGGTGCATGTGCTGCGGGTCGGGGGCACCGAGCAGCACCCGGTCACCGCACCCGAGGCGTTCCCCGTCGCCGACGGCCCGCTGGACCTGCCGGGCCGCCCGGTCCCGGTGCACACCCCCGGCCACACCGACGGGCACACCGTCTACCACCTGCCCGAGGCCGGGATCGTGATCTCCGGCGACGCCCTGGTCAGCGGGCACCGCACCTCGCGGATCCAGGGGCCGCAGCTGCTGCCGGACATGTTCCACCACGAACGCGCCCGCGCGGTGGCCTCGCTCGACCTCATCGCGGAACTCGACGCCGACGCGCTGCTGCCCGGGCACGGGCCCCTGCACCGGGGGTCCGTGAAGGCGGCCGCCCAGCAGGCCCGCGCACGCGCCGTCTAAGGTTCGGGCCATGGCATTGCAGATCAGCGCCACCAACCCGGAGCACCCCGCGCTCCTGCTCGAACTCCCCTGGGACGTCCCGCTGGAGGAGTGGCCCGAGGAGTACCTCGTGCCGCTCCCCCGCGGTATCTCCCGGCACGTGGTGCGCTACGCCCGCGCGGGCGACGAGGTGCTCGCGGTGAAGGAGCTGGCGGAGCGCCCGGCGCTGCGCGAGTACGAGCTGCTGCGCGACCTGGACCGGCTCGCGATCCCCGCGGTCGACCCGCTCGCGGTGATCACCGGGCGCGTCGACCCGGAGGGCGAGCCGCTGGAGTCGGTGCTGGTCACCCGGCACCTGGGCGGCTCGATGCCGTACCGCTCGATGTTCGAGACGACCATGCGCCCGGCCACCATGCACCGCCTCATGGACGCCCTCGCCGTGCTGCTCGTACGACTGCACCTGGCCGGGTTCGCCTGGGGCGACTGCTCGCTGTCCAACACGCTGTTCCGGCGGGACGCGGGCGCCTACGCGGCGTACCTGGTGGACGCCGAGACCGGCGATCTGCACCCGCAGCTGAGCAACGGGCAGCGGGAGTACGACCTCGACCTGGCCCGGGTGAACATCAGCGGGGAGCTGCTCGACCTGGAGGCGTCGGGGGCACTGCACCCGTCGCTGGACCCGATCGAGTTCGGGTTCGAGATCTGCACGCGCTACGGCGAGCTGTGGGAGGAGCTGACCCGGACCTCGGTGTACCCGGCAGGCAAGTACCACTACATCGAGCGGCGGATCCGGCGCCTGAACGAGCTCGGTTTCGACGTGGCCGAGATGCAGATCGAGCACTCCTCCAACGGCGACACCGTCACCTTCGTGCCGAAGGTCGTCGACGCCGGCCACCACCAGCGCCAGCTGCTGCGGCTGACCGGCCTGGACGCCGAGGAGAACCAGGCGCGGCGGCTGCTGAACGACCTGGAGAGCTGGATGGCCACCCAGGACGACTACGCCCCGGGCGACCCCCTCGCCGCCCGCCCCGAGGTGCTGGCCCACCGGTGGGTGCGGGACGTCTTCCGCCCCACCGTGCGGGCCGTGCCGCTGGAGCTGCGCGGTTCCATGGACCCGGCCGAGATCTACCACGAGCTGCTGGAGCACCGCTGGTACCTGTCCGAGCGGGCCCAGCACGACATAGGCCTGGACAACGCGGTCGAGGACTACATCGAGAACGTGCTGCCGAAGGCGCGGGAGACCCTGGAGCCGGTCACGCCCGAGTGAGCGCGGGCGCGCGTCAGTCGTGCGGCACCACGGCCACCGGGCAGTCGGCATGGTGCAGCACCCCGTGCGCGACCGAGCCGATGCGGGCGCCGACCGCCGTCCGGTGGGCGCGCCGCCCGACGACCATCAGCTGGGCCCGTCCGGCCATCGACAGCAGCACCTGCCCGGCGCTGCCCATCTCCACGTGCTCGGCGACCGGTACGTCCGGGTACCGCTCCCGCAGCGGCCGGACCGCCTCGGCCAGTGCCTTCTTTTCGAACGGTTCCAGGCCCCCGGCCTCGTCCAGCAGCTTCAGCGAGCCGGGGCTGTAGGCGAAGACCGGCGGCAGCGTCCAGGCCCGGACGACCCGGACCGTCGCCCCGCGGGCCGCCGCCGTCCCGAACGCGAACTCCAGCACGGCCGCGCTGTCCTCGGGCCCGCCCTGCTGGCCGACGACGACCTCGCGCCCGCCGGCCTCGGCCGCCGGCTGGTCCCCGGCGCGCACCAGCACCACCGGACGGGCGGCCTCCGCGATCACCTGCTGGCCGACGGAGCCCAGCAGGAACCCGACGACCCGTCCGTGCCCGCGCGAGCCCAGCGCAAGGAGCTCGGCCCGGGCAGATGCCTCCACGAGCACCTCGACCGGCCCGCCCTCGACGACGTCGACGCTCACCGAGAGGTCCGGATACCGTCCCGTCACGGCCCGCACCGACTCCGCCACCCCGTCGGACACCCAGCCGCGCTGGGCCTCCCGGTCCTCGCCGAGCGCCTCGTGCGCCTCGAACCGCCAGGCGTGCACCACCCGGAGCGGCAGCCCCCGGCGCACCGCCTCCCGGGCCGCCCAGTCGAGAGCGGCATGGCTCTCCTCCGTACCGTCGACCCCTGCCGTGATCGGGCGTGTCATGCACCGGCCTCCTCGTCGGTTCCGCGTCTGCGCGATCAGTGTTCCGCACTGCGGGCTGCCAGGTGTGCACCGGTGTACAAGAGCGGAGGCGGGCGATCGAACATACGATGGGCGGGAACCGGTGCGGTGGCCGCGCTCCTCCCGGAGGGCCCGCCGTTCCGTTGAACCAACGGCTCGGGGTGGGAGACGTATGGCACAGGCTGCCGACGCAGCACGGACCGTCATCATGACCGTGGACGACGACCCGGGGGTCTCCCGTGCCGTCGCCCGGGACCTGCGGCGCCGCTACGGGGCGTCGTACCGGATCGTGCGCGCGGAGTCCGGGGACTCGGCGCTGGAGGCGCTGCGCGAGTTGAAGCTCCGCGGCGACCTGGTGGCGGTGATCCTGGCCGACTACCGGATGCCGCAGATGAACGGCATCGAGTTCCTGGAACAGGCCCTGGACGTGTATCCGGGCGCCCGCCGCGTGCTGCTGACCGCGTACGCGGACACCAACGCGGCGATCGACGCGATCAACGTCGTCGATCTCGACCACTATCTGCTCAAGCCCTGGGACCCGCCGGAGGAGAAGCTCTACCCGGTCCTCGACGACCTGCTGGACGCCTGGCGGGCCAGCGACTACAAGCCGGTGCCGGCCACCAAGGTCGTCGGGCACCGCTGGTCGGCCCGGTCCTCGGACGTGCGGGAGTTCCTCGCCCGCAACCAGGTGCCCTACCGCTGGTACTCGGTCGAGGAGCCCGAGGGGCAGCGGCTGCTGGCCGCGGCGGAGGCCGACGGGGACCGGCTGCCGCTGGTGATCACGCCGGACGGTACGCCTCTGATCGAGCCGGAGGCCCCGGAGCTGGCCGCGCGCGTGGGGCTGGCGACGACGCCGACGGCGGACTTCTACGACCTCGTGGTCATCGGCGGCGGCCCGGCCGGGCTCGGCGCCGCGGTGTACGGGGCGTCGGAGGGGCTGCGGACCGTGCTCGTGGAGCGGTCGGCGACCGGCGGGCAGGCCGGGCAGAGCTCCCGTATCGAGAACTACCTGGGCTTCCCGGACGGCGTGTCGGGCGCCCAGCTCACCGACCGGGCGCGGCGGCAGGCCGCCAAGTTCGGCGCGGAGATCCTGACCGCGCGCGAGGTGACCGGCCTGGAGATCACCGGGGGCGCCCGGGTCGTGCGGTTCGCGGACGGGTCGGCGGTCGCGGCGCACAGCGTGATCCTGGCGACCGGTGTGCAGTACCGGCAGCTGGAGGCGGAGGGCTGCGTCGATCTGACCGGCTGCGGGGTCTTCTACGGCTCCGCGCTCACCGAGGCGACCTCCTGCCAGGGCCAGGACGTGTACATCGTCGGCGGCGCCAACTCGGCCGGCCAGGCCGCCATGTACCTGTCCCGGTTCGCCAAGTCGGTGACCCTGCTGGTCCGCGGCACCGACCTGTCGGCCTCGATGTCGTACTACCTGATCCAGCAGATCAACGAGGCCCCGAACATCTCCGTGCGCAGTCAAACGGTGGTCGACGCCGCGCACGGCGTGGAGCGCCTGGAGCAGCTCACCCTGCGCCATGTGGAGACCGGGGACCGGGAACAAGTCGAGGCCCAGTGGATGTTCGTCTTCATCGGGGCGGCACCGCTGACCGACTGGCTCGGCGACACGGTGCTGCGCGACGGACGCGGGTTCATCCTGGCCGGGCCCGATCTGACCGTCGACGGACGGCCGCCGGCGGCCTGGGAGCTGGACCGGCCTCCGTACCACCTGGAGACCAGTATTCCCGGCGTGTTCGTGGCGGGCGACGCACGCGCCGAGTCCGCCAAGCGTGTCGCGTCCGCCGTCGGAGAGGGAGCCATGGCAGTGATGCTCGTCCACCGGTACCTGGAGCAGTCATGAGCGGGCAGCCGATGCCGTGCAGCCCGCAGGAGGTCGGCGCGCTGTTCCTGTTCGAGAAGCTGGAGCCGGAGCAGCTGGGGCGGCTGTGCGCCGCGGGCCGGGTGGAGCTGTTCGAGCCCGGTCCCGTCTACACCGAGGGTGAGCCGGCGACCTGCTTCTACGTGATGATCGAGGGCACGGTGGTGCTCTCCCGGCAGGTCGGCGGGGACGACGTCGAGGTCACCCGGACCTCGCAGGCCGGTGTGTACGCGGGCGCCATGCAGGCGTACCTCGGGGACCGGGTGCGGCAGGCCTACAACAACTCGATGCGGGTGACCGAGCCGACGCGGTTCTTCGTGCTGCCCTCGGACACGTTCGCGGACATCATGCGCGAGTGGTTCCCGATGGCCGTACACCTGCTGGAGGGCCTGTTCTTCGGCTCGAAGAACACCCAGGCGGCGATCGGGCAGCGCGAACGGCTGCTGGCGCTCGGCTCGTTGTCGGCCGGGCTCACCCACGAGCTCAACAACCCCGCCGCGGCGGCCGTACGGGCCACGTCCACGCTGCGCGAGCGGGTGGCGAAGATGCGGCACAAGCTCGCGATCATCGCCGAGAGTCCCTTCTCGCGCGAGCAGTTGGCCGGTCTGGTCGAGATCCAGGAGCGCACCGCCGAGCGGGTCGCCAAGGCACCGGTGCTCAGTCCGCTGGAGGCCTCGGACCGCGAGGACGTGCTCACGGACTGGCTGGAGGACCACGGCATCGACTACGGCTGGCAGCTCGCGCCGACCTTCGTCCAGGCCGGTCTCGACGTGGACTGGCTGGAGCAGGTCGCGGCGGCCGTCGACGAGGAGATCCTGCCGAACTCGGTCGGCTGGCTCAACTACACCATCGAGACCGAGCTGTTGATGAACGAGATCGAGGACTCGACCACCCGGATCTCGCACCTCGTCGACGCGGCCAAGCAGTACAGCCAGCTGGACCGGGCGCCCTACCGCGAGGTGGACGTGCACGAACTCCTCGACAGCACGCTGCTGATGCTGTCCGGAAAGATCGGGCAGGACATCCAGGTGGTCAAGGAGTACGACCGTACGGTCCCGCCGGTGCCGGCCTACCCCGCCGAGCTCAACCAGGTGTGGACCAACCTCATCGACAACGCGGTCTGCGCGATGAAGGACGGCGACGGCGGACGCGGCACGCTGACCGTGCGGACCGCCCTCGACCACGAGCAGCTGCTGGTCGAGTTCCGGGACACCGGGAGCGGGATCGCGCCGGAGATCAAGGACCGGATCTTCGACCCCTTCTTCACGACCAAGCCCGTGGGGCAGGGCACCGGCCTCGGTCTGGACATCTCCTGGCGGATCGTCGTGAACAAGCATCACGGCAGCATGCGGGTGGAGTCGGTGCCCGGGGACACCCGGTTCCAGGTGCTGCTCCCGCTGATCGCCGAAGCACCCGAGTCACCCGAGTCATCTGAGGAGACGATATGAGTGGCGACACCTCGATCGACCCGAACGTTCCGCCGAGCGGTGCGGGGTGTGTCGAGTGCGACAAGGCGGGGGGCTGGTGGTTCCATCTGCGGCGGTGCGCGCAGTGCGGGCACATCGGGTGCTGTGACGACTCGCCGGCGAAGCACGCGACCGCGCACTTCCATGACTCCGGGCATCCGGTGATCCGTAGTTACGAACCGGGCGAGGGCTGGTTCTGGAACTTCGAGACGGAGGAACTGTTCGAGGCCGGGCCGGAGTTGGCGCCGCCGGAGAGTCATCCCGCGGACCAGTCGGTGCCGGGTCCTGCGGAGCGGGTGCCGGAGGACTGGGCGCGGGTTCTGCGGGGCTGAGCGCCCGAGGGGGGTGAGCGGTTCTGTGATGGTGGCGGCTGCGGGTTCGTTGTGGCTGGTCGCGCCCACGCGGCGGAGCCGCTGTCGATACAGCCCCGCGCCCCTTGGTTTCTCGGGTGGTCCCTTGTCAGGATGTGGGCGTGTCGCAGAGATCGTTTAACACCCCCCTGATCGGTCGGGACGACGAGCTGGCCCGCCTCGCGGCGGTGCTTCGGCGTGCCCGGGACGGCAGTGGGCAGGCCGTGCTGGTCGCCGGGGACGCGGGGGTCGGGAAGACGCGGTTGCTGGACGAGGTGGCGGCGCGGGCGGCCGGGGGCGGGGCGGTCGTCGTCACCGGGCACTGTGTCGATCTCGGTGATGTGGGGCTGCCGTACCTGCCGTTCACCGAGATCCTCGGTGTGCTGGCCGCCGACGAACGGTTCTCCGGGGTGGTCGCCGCGCATCCGGTCGTCGACCGGCTGCTGGGGGCCGCTTCGGACTCCTCCCGGGACGCGGATGCGCGGCTGCGGCTCTTCGAGGGTGTGGCCGGGCTGTTCGCCGATCTGGCCGCCGTCACGCCGCTGCTGCTGATCCTGGAGGATCTGCACTGGGCCGACCAGTCCTCCCGGGATCTGCTGCGGTTCCTGCTGAGCCGGGGTGTGCTCCCCCGGCGGCTCGCCGTGCTGGCCTCCTACCGGGCCGACGACCTGCACCGTCGGCATCCGCTGCGGCCGTTGCTCGCCGAGCTGGTACGGCTGCCCGCCGTGGACCGGCTGGAGCTGCGGCCGTTGGCCGATGCCGAGGTGGCGCGGCTGGTGCGGGCGCTGGAGGAGCGTCCGCTGTCGGACGCGACGGTGCGGGGCATCGTGGAGCGGGCCGAGGGCAACGCCTTCTACACGGAGGAGCTGGTGGCCGCCGCCGACGCGGACGGCATGCCGACCGGGCTGGCCGACCTGCTGCTCATCCGGGTCGAGCAGCTGTCGGAGACGGCCCAGCAGGTACTGCGGACGGCCGCGGTGGCCGGGCGCCGGGTCGGGCACGAGCTGCTGCGGGACGCGGTCGGGATACCGGAGGAGGAGCTGGAGTCGGCGCTGCGCGAGGCGGTCGGGCGGCAGCTGCTGGTCGCGGGCGACGAGGACACGTACACCTTCCGGCATGCCCTCGCGCGCGAGGCCGTCTACGCCGATCTGCTGCCCGGGCAGCGGTCGCGGCTGCACGGCACGTTCGCCCGGCTGCTGGCCGCGCGCGGCGGCGGGGCGGAGACGGCGGCCGAGCGCGCGCACCACTACCGGGAGAGCCACGATCTGCCCGAGGCGCTGGCCGCGTCGCTGGAGGCCGCCGATCACGCGCGGCGGGTGGGCGCGCCCGCCGAGGAGCTGCGGCGGCTGGAGACGGTCCTGGACCTGTGGCCGACGGTGGCGCCCGACGCACGGCCCTCGGGCGAGGGACTCGACCCGGTGACGTTGACGCTGCGGGCCTCGGCCGCGGCCGCGCACGCCGGTGACGTGCACCGGGCGGTGTCCCTGACCCGCTCCGCGCTGGCCGGCACCGGTCAGGACGCGGATCCGGAACTCGCCGCCCGGGTCCGGTACACCCTGGCCGGGAACCTGATGACCGTCGACAACCTCGCGGCGGCGTTCGCCTACAGCAGCGAGGCGCTCGCGATGATCCCGGCCGATCCGCCGTCGCGGACCTGGGTGTGGGCCGCGTCCACCCATGTCATGGCGGCCCGGCAGGTCGGGGACGACGCCACCGCGCTCCGGGTCGCCCGGCAGGCTCTGGAGGTCGCCGACCGGATCGGCGCCACCGTGGCCCGGGCCGAGCTGCTGATCTCCCTGGCCCGGCTGGAGGACGGCGCCCGCGGCACCGGGAAGGGGCGCGAACTGCTGCGGGAGGCACTGGAGTTGGCCCGGTCGGCCGGGGACGCTCCGGTGGAGATGCGGGCGCTGTACAGCCTCGCCATCGGCTGCTTCGAGTCCGGTGAGTTCGAGGAGTGCCTGCCGTGGATCACCGAGGGACTCGACCGGGCCCGGCGTTCGGGGCTGCTGTCCTCTCCCTATGCCTCGGAGCTGCGGTACCTGCGGCTGCTGGTGCTGTACACGCTGGGGCGGTGGGACGAGTGCGTGCGTGCGGCCGACCGGGACGGAGTGCCGGGATATGCGCAGGGACCCGCGCTGTACGTCGCGCTGGCCCGGGGCGATTCGGATGTGGCCGAGCGGGCCGGGGCGCTGCTCGGGGAGCCCTTCGACTGGATGGGCCGGCTCGTCGGGGGCATCGTGCTCGTCGACGCCGCCGCCCTGCGGGGCGATGCGGAGGAGGCCGTGGCGCTGGTGCGGGAGTCCGTCGCGTCGTTGGCCGACCAGTTGGGGCGGGCACCGTACGTGTCGGTCCGGCTGGCGGCGCTCGCGCTGGCGGCGGTCGCGGACCGGGCCGTGGAACTGCGCGGTACCGAGGGCGAGGACCGTTGGACGGACGTCGCCGACGAGCTGGTGGAGCTGGCCCGGGAGACGGCCGTGCGGCAGGGGCCGGAGGGGCGGGCCTGGCTGGCGCGCGCGGAGGCGGAGCGGACCCTGGCCGTGTCGGGGCCGGACGTGGCGGCCTGGGAGAAGACCGTGGCCGCGTTCGCGGACGGCGATGTGTACGAGCGGGCCCGGGTCCGGCTGCGGTACGCGGAGGCCCTGCTGGCCGACGGCCGGCGTGCCGAGGCCGAGGAGCAGGCGGGAGCGGTACGGCAGACGGCCGTGGCCCTGGGCGCGGCGCCCCTGCTGGAACGGCTCGACGCACTGGTGCGGCCGCCCGCGGCAGCCGGCCGGGTCGCGCCGCTCACCGCCCGTGAGCAGGACGTGCTGAGCCTGCTGGCGCTCGGCCGCAGCAACCGGCAGATCGGCGAGGAGCTGTTCATCACCGGCAAGACGGCGAGCGTGCATGTCTCCAACATCCTCGCCAAGCTGGGCGCGGCGAGCCGTACGGAGGCGGTGGCGATCGCCTATCGCGAAGGCCTGATCACCCCGGAGCCGTCGGCCCGGGGGTGATCAGGCGGTCACGCGGGTTCAGCGCTCGCAGTCCAGACCGGCCAGGTCGACGGAGTCGGCCATGGCCTGCATCCCCTTGTCGTTGGGGTGGATGTGGTCGCCGCCGTCGAGGAACGGCAGCATCCGGGCCTGGTCGTAGGGGCTGCGCAGGATCCGGTCGAAGTCGGCGGTCCCGTCGAACTCCCCGCTGGTGCGGATGTAGTGGTTGACCTCCTGCCGGACGGCCTCGCCCGCCGGGTCCCACTCCGGCCAGCCCTCGAACGGCCCGACGGTCGAGGCGACCACGCACTTCCCGGCCGCGTGCGCCCGCCGCGCGATCTCTCGGTACCCGCCGATCAGGTCGGCCGCGGTGACCCCGGTGTGGGCCTTGATGTCGTTGACCCCCTCGAAGAGGAAGACGGTACGGACACCCGGCTGGCTCAGGACGTCGCGGTCCAGCCGGTTCAGAGCGGCCTGCCCGGCGCCGTCGGCGAGGACCTGGTTGCCGGAGATCCCCTCGTCGGCGACGCCCTTCACCTCGGTGTCCGCCTTCTGGAGACGGCGGGCGAGGTAGTCGGGCCAGCGGCGGTCGAGGTCGGTGGTGGACGCCCAGCCGTCGGTGATGGAGTCGCCGAGCGCGACCACCGCCCCGGTGGCCGGGTCCGACGGCCGTACCGAGACCGAGTCCAGGTACCACCAGGAGCCGGTGGTGTCGGTCCAGTTGGCGGCGCTCTCCTCGGCGGTGTGGTCGCCCTGGGTGACGTACGACGTCTGCATCGCCATGCCGTGTCCGGTCGCGGGGCCGGCCGCGTCGGGGCTGTGCAGGCTGACGACCAGGTTGCTGCCGGCGGGCAGGCTGCCGGGCAGCGGGTCGCTCCAGGCGGTGGCGCCCGCCGGCACGGTGACCGTGCGGGCGCCGTCGAAGGTGAGCCGCTTGTTGGTGCCCGGCCTGAGGGCGGCGCCCTGGCTCTGCAGGCCGGCGTAGACGCTGTCCAGGGTCAGCGGCCGGTCGCCGAAGGCGTTGGACAGGCGTACCCGCAGGCCGCTGCCGGCCTCGCTGGTGTGCACGACCAGCCGGTAGCCGCGGTCGGCGGTGCCCTGTCCCATCCGGTCGGCGCTGGCGCCCCAGGTGACCACGTCGTGCCGGGCGGAGGCGGCGGCTCCGGAGGAGGGCTCCCAGGTGGGTGCCGCCTGGGCGGGCCCGGTCTGGCAGGCGACCGTCGTCAGTAACACGGCGGCGAGGCTCAGCAGTCGCGCGAACCGGCCGGTCACCGCGTGAAGTCCTTCAGGGTGACGGACTGGCCGGGTTTGAGCGTGACCGTCCGTGTCGTACTGCCGAACGCGACCGTGGTGGTGCGGCCGCCGACGCTGCGGATCCGGGCCTCGGTGGGCTTTCCGTCGCGCCAGCGCAGGTCGACGACGAAGCCGCCGCGCGCGCCGGCGCCGGTGACCGAACCGGCGGCGGCCCAGGCGTCGGGCAGGGCCGGCAGCAGTTCCAGGTGGCCGGGGCGGGAGTACAGCAGCATCTCCGCGATCGCGGCCGGGGTGCCGAAGTTGGCGTCGATCTGGAAGATGCCCCGGCCCCCTCCCATGTCCATGATGTCGAAGAGGTTCGCCGCGCTGCCGTTGCTGCCGTTCACCGACGGCTTCAGGTTGTTGACGACGAGCTGGTAGGCCTTCTCCGCGTTCTTCAACCGGGCCCAGCACAGGCTGCGCCAGGCGTTGGACCAGCCGTAGCTGTCCATGCCGCGGGCGGTCAGCAGGGCCGTCGCGCCGGCGAGGATGTCCTTCGGCGTGGAGTCGTCCGGGCGGATCCGGTCGCCGGGGAAGAGGTTGATGAGCGGCGAGAGGTGGCGGTGGGTGGTCTCGCCGAGGTTGTCCGGGGACATCCACTCCTCCAGCCAGCCGGTCTTGGGGCTCACCACCGGCAGGTAGAGGCGCTCGCGGAGTCCGCCGATGGTGCCCGCGTATCCAGCATCCCTCTTGAGCTCGGCCGCCGCAGTACGGAAGTTCCCGAACAGGGTCCAGATGAGTTCCTGGGCATAGGTGATGCCCTTGGCGTCCAGCGGCCCCTGCTCCGGCGACCAGTCGCTGTCGGCGATCAGCACCTCCTTGCCGTCGTCCAGGGTAGTGCTGAGCAGCCGCGCCTCCCAGAACTCGACGGCGCCCTTGAGGAGCGGGTAGATCTTCTCCAGGTGGGCGCGGGACTGGGTGAACTCGTAGTGCTCCCACAGGCTCTGGCAGAGCCAGGCGTTGCCGGCCGGGTGCCACCACCAGCCGCCTCCGCCATAGGGGTTGGTGGAGATGGCGACGGTCCAGCCCGCCACCTCGCCCCGGGAGTTGCGGTAGCGGTTGCGGGAGTCCTGGAACAGCCGCCGGGTGGTGTCCTGCCAGGACGGGAGCTGGTCGACGCAGTAGTCGGTGAAGGCGTCGAAGCACGGGGAGAGGCCCAGCCGGTCGGACAGCCAGTAGTTCATCTGGACGTTGATGTCGGTGTGGTAGTCGCCCATCCAGTCCGGGTCATTGCCGTCCAGCCAGAGGCCCTGCAGGCCCATCGGGAGGCTGTCGCGCGATCCGGCGACCATCAGGTACCGGCCGAACTGGGCGTAGGCGGCCTCCAGTTCGGGGTCGGGGTCGCCGGTGGCGGCGCGCGCCTGGACGCGCGCCCAGGTGTCCAGTTCGCGCTGCTCGGCCGTCGAGGTGCCGAGGGTGAGATCGAACTGCCCGAACAGCGCCCGGTGGTCGGCCGCGTGGGTGCGCAGCAGCGAGTCGGCCGAGTGCTGGGCGGCCGCCTTCACCTTGGTGCGGGCCAGCGCCACCGGGTTCACGGAGGGGGCGCGGTAGCCGGCGGCGGCGTCCGGGGCGTAGTTCGTGCCGCCGCTCAGTACGACGGTCAGCTCCCGGCAGTCGGCGAAGGTGATGTGCGACCCGCTCACCCGCACGCTGCCGCCACTGCTGTACGCCTTGACGGCGGCCCCGTACTTCAGGCCGTTGGCGAAGGACCCGGCGAACGACTCGGCCGTGCCGCCGGTCTCGCCGTGGGTGCCCTCGAGGGTGATGGTGCCGGTGTAGCGCCCGCCGCCGTCCTGGGTGAGGTGCAGCACGATCACGTCGTCGGGGCGGCTGGCGAACACCTGCCGCCGGTAGGTCACTCCGGAGCGGACGTACGAGGCCGACACCACGCCGTTGTCGAGGTCGAGGGTGCGCCGGTAGCCGGAGACGGCCCCCAGGTCGTGGTCGGGGATCTCGACGGTGAGCCGGGCGAGGAGGGTGAGGGAGCCGAAGTCGGCACGGCCGTAGGGGAACTGGCCGTCGGAGTCGAGGGTGTCGTTGAGCCCGCCGGTCCACAGGGTGGCGTCCGTGACGAGCAGGAGCTCACGGCCGGAGTCGTTGCCCGCCAGGGCACCGAGCCGGCCGTTGCCGACGGGCAGGCCCTGCGTGATCATCGACCCGTCGTCGGCGGGCGCCTGCCACCAGAGCGGGTGGCGGGAGGCGGCGAGCGGCTCGGAGGACCGCAGCGGCGCGGCGGAGGCGGTGAACGAGGGAAGCGAGGCCAGGGCCCCGGTGGCGGCGGCCAGCGCCAGAAAGCTGCGTCTGCTGGGGTGGTTGTCCATGGGGTTCCAATCCGACGTCCGTGAGGGGAGCGCCCCTTCAGGGGCGCTGGGGGCGCCCCCGGCGGAAGGCTGGGGGAGGAACTGCGCGACCGGCCCCCACCGGCCGGCAGTTCCCGAACGACGCACTTGACCGAGACGACTACCGAGGCGACTTGGGAACGTCGATCCGGTCGACGTCCGGCGCGTACCCCGACCCGCTGTCGACGCTGATCGTGTTGGCACCGGCCTTCAGCGTGACCGGCACGCTCACCGTCGCCACGGTCCCCCAGTCCCCGGTCGACGGGAACTTGTGGCTGGCCCCGGCCCCGGCGTTGGCCGAGATCGTGGCGGACCGGGAGTCACCGCTGATGTAGGCGACCTTCACCAGGTACGTGCCGGCCTTGTCGACCACCACGTTGTTGATGGTCAGCTTGCCGCCCTGGTACAGGTTTCCGACCTTCTTCTGCCCGGAGCACGCGTCGCACCCGGCGACGGACGCGTTGCCGCTCAGCGTGTTGCCGCTCGCCTCGGCCTCGTAGCCGGTGGAGGCCGACGCGCTGCCCTTCGGCGTCACGGTGAACAGCCGGGAGCCGTGCGCCGGCAGCGCCTCGGTGATCTTGTTCTGGAAGCTGCCGAGGTTCTCCTTGTTCCACACGTCCCGCACCGACGCCTTGCCGCTGAAGCCCAGCGCCGTCCAGTCGGCCGTGACCGCCGAGGGCGAGTCCGCGAGGTTGAACAGGGCGACCGTGTACGTGCCGTCGGCGTTCTTCGCGGCCCAGACCTGCTGCGGGTCGGACGGGGTGACGGGGCGGGCCGGCGGGTTGCTGCTCTGGTCGATGCCGATGACCTCGCGGTTGGTCAGCAGGGAGACGCCGTAGTCGTCCAGCTTGGTGATGTCGTCACCGGTGAACAGGGGCGACTTGGCGATGGCCCAGAGCGTGGCGTAGCTCTGCCGTTCGGCCTTGGTGAGGCCGTCCATGGCGCCGTTGCCGACGTCGAGGGAGTCGAGGTCGTTCCAGCCGCCGGGGCCCGCCTTGTCGGTCCAGGCCGGGGTGTCGTCCCAGCGGTCGTCGACGGAGTTCTCCCAGCTGACGAGGGTGTTGCAGTAGCACTCGACATCGGTGTCGATGCGCCAGCCGTTGGTGTACTTCTGCCAGTCGGCGGCGTGCCCGAAGTCCAGGGACCAGGAGGCCTCCAGGTGGATCGGGCGGCCGGTGGCCGCGATCGCCTTGTGCCAGGCGGCGACGTCGGCGACGTTGTTGTACTGGTCACCGCTCTTGCCGGAGCCGGGGCCGACACCGTCGAGCTTGAGGAAGTCGTAGCCCCAGCCGGCGATCAGCTGGGCCTGGGAGTCGATGTACTTCTGCGCGCACGGCTTGTCGAAGTCGATCTTGTACGAGCTGTCCCAGCCGTTGGTGGTGCGCAGGTCGTCGTAGACGATGTCGGCGGTGGTGCAGCCGTCGGCGTTCCAGATCGGCGTCTTCCCGTCGCCGTAGGCGCCCTTCTCCAGGCCGGCCGGGAGGTAGATGCCGGCCTTGAGGCCCTTGGCGTGGATGCGGTCGGCGACGGCCTTCATGCCGCTGGGGAAGCGTTCGGGGTCGGCCTTCTGACGGCCGTACTGGTCGTAGCCGGTCTTCCAGTTCCAGTCCATCCACCAGCCGGCGTCGATGTTGACGTATTCGTAGCCGTACTTCTTCAGCTTGCTCGCCAGGGCGTCGGTCTGCTTGAGGACGTTCGCCTCGGTGAGGTAGCTGTAGTCGCCCTGGTCGTTCAGACCGGGGTACTTGGACGACTGCATGCTCCAACTGGACCAGCCCATGTAGGGCTTGGCGGCTATCAGCGGGGGTGTCTCGGCCTGCGCCGCGGGCACGGCGGACGCGAAGGCGGCCGTCAGTGCCAGCACCAGGACGGTTCTCAGCCCGCGTACGGGCAGGACGGAATGCGAAGGTGACCGCATGGGCCCTCCAGGGTTCGGGGTCTCGGGCGGCTCAGCCCTGGCCCGTCGGAGTGGGAGAAGAGGTGATGAAGGACTGGATCGCGGCGGCCGCGGCCCCGCGCGCCCACTCCTCGAAGGGGAGCGGGCGGGTCTGTACGTCGCACTGCGCGGCGGAGCCGAAGGCGGCCGCGGTGAACGAGTCGAGGATCTGCTCGGCGAAGAGGTCGTAGGCGGCGAGTCCCTCGCCGGAGATGATCACGCGTTCGGGGCCGAAGAGGTTGGCGACGGTGGCGATGCCGCGGCCGATGGCCGCACCGGCGTGCGCGTACACCTCCCGGGCTCCGGGCACGCCCTCGTGGGCGAGGGCCACGGCGTCGGCGGAGTCAGCAACTTGACAGCCCGTCACCTCGCGCATGCGGGCGACGATCGCGGCGTCCCCGGCGATCGCCTCCACGCAGCCGCGGTTGCCGCAGTGGCAGAGCGGTCCGGCCGGGTCGATGGGCACATGCCCGATCTCCCCCGCGACGCCGTGCGCGCCGGACACCACCCGTCCGTGGACCACCAGTCCGCAGCCGATGCCGGCGCCGACGGTGACCACGGCGAAGTCGGAGAGCCCGACCCCGGCGCCGAACCACTGCTCGGCGACGGTCAGGGCGCGCACGTCGTTGTCGACGATGACCGGCAACCCGGTTGTCATGGCGGCGAGTTCGGCGAGGGCCACGTCCCGCCAGTCGAGGAAGGGCGAGTAGCGCACGACGCCCTCGGCGCGGTCCACGTCGCCGGAGACGGCGATGCCGAGGCCCAGGACGGGGGCGCCGAAGTCCTCGGCCTCGGTGCGCAGTTCGTGGGTGAGCTCGGCGATGGAGGTCAGGACGGCCTTGGCGGCGCGGTCGGTGACCGGCAGCCGGCGGGCCAGGCGGATCCGGCAGCACAGGTCGGTGAGGACGGCGATGACCTCGTCCCCGGTCACCTTGACCCCGATGAACAGCGCCCGCCCGCCGTCCACGCGCACCAGGTTGGCGGGGCGCCCCAGAGCGGGCCGGGCCTCGCCGTCGGCGTCCTCCGCCAGGTACCCGGCCGCCAGCAGCGGCCGGACGGCCTTGGTCACGGCCGCCGGCGACAGACCGGCCCGGCGAGCCGCCTCCAGCCGGGTGAGGGGGCCGTGGGACAGGACCGTGGTGAAGATCTGTGAGACGGCCGGCGTGTGGGCCGGGAACGTCTCGGCACGGGAGGTGGAGCGCATGGCCGGGAACTTAGGTGGCTTATTTTCCGCTGTCAATAAAAGAAACAGGAATCACCTGAAGGTTGACTGTGAGGCTCCGGTGGCCTTCAAATGGCGGGTGTGACGGGGGCGTTGACCCGTGTTCCACCAGGAGGACCGATCCGGGTGCCCGGCCCCCCGACGGGGCACCCGGATCAGCGGCAAGGCGCGCCCGTCAGCGGCGGACGGC
Source organism: Streptomyces sp. NPDC007901 (assembly GCF_042959465.1). Taxonomy (NCBI): domain Bacteria; kingdom Bacillati; phylum Actinomycetota; class Actinomycetes; order Kitasatosporales; family Streptomycetaceae; genus Streptomyces; species Streptomyces sp. NPDC007901. The sequence continues at coordinate 48,211 of NZ_JBIBKW010000017.1, forward strand.
CGGCGTGTCGGCGACCGTGACGTTGACGGCGGCCCAGGCCCGGTCGACCGTCCGGTACTCGGTGCTGCTCGCGCCGTAGAGGTCCTTGGCCGCCTTCAGCGTCGCGATCCGCGCGTCGTGGAAGTCGGTCGAGGAGACCATGTACCGGGTCAGGGCGCGGTAGAAGATCGCCGTGGCCTTGGTCCGGCCGATGCCGGTGACCGTGGACCCGTCGTAGGTCGGCGAGTCGTAGGTGGTGGCGCCGATCGTCTTGCGGCCGCTGCCCTCGGCGAGCAGGTAGTAGGCGTGCGAGGAGACGCCGGAGCCGGCGTGCACCTCGGCGTCCTCGACCTCGGGCGACCAGTAGTCGACGGTGCCTTCGAGGCGGTCGAGCGAGGGGTGGTCGAGGCGGCGCAGGAACTTCTGGGCGAGGCCCAGCTTCTCGCCGAGGAGGTAGTTCGGCGGGTTCTTCGGGTTGTTGGCGGAGAACTCGACGTTGGAGCCGAAGATGTCCGCCAGCGACTCGTTGAGCGCGCCGGGCTCGCCGAACTGGTTGCCGTCGTTGTCGACGTAGGTCGGTTCGAGCTTGGCGGTCGCGTCCACCACGCCGTGGGTCAGCTCGTGCCCGGTGACGTCGAGGACGACCAGCGGCTTCTTGATCTCCTGGCCGTCGCCGTCGCCGTACAGCATGCAGCCACAGGTCGGGTCCCAGAAGGCGTTGCCGACCTTGTTGCCCCAGTGGACCATGGCGCGGGCGGGCTTGGAGTTGTTGGCTATGCCCTTGCGGCCGAAGGCCTTCTTGTAGAAGTCCAGGGTCTTGGTGATGCCGTACTGGGCGTCGGCGGCGGCGCTGCCCCGGCTGCTGGTGGTGCCGTTGCCCCAGCTGTCGGTGGTACTGGTGAACTTGGTGCCCTGGCCGAAGCTCTCGGTCTCCCTGCCCTTGGCGTCCCGGGTCTCGGTGCCGTAGCGGGTCGGGTCCTTGAGCAGGAAGCTCTTGCGGGCGGTCTGCGTGGTGGTGAGCGGGACCTTGCCCACGAAGAGGGATCTGCCGGAGCCGTGCGCGGTCGCCGGGTAGTGGGCGGCGGCCGAGGCGGACGAGCCGATGAGGGCCTGGGCCCGGGTGCCGATGCCGAGGGCGGGGTCGACGGTCTCACCGCGCCTGCGGAGGGTCTCCAGCACCTTGGGCGAGAGGAACTCGTCGCTGTCCGGCGTGTTGCTGCGCACCTTGCCGGTCAGGGCGTCGACGACGACCGTACTGGAGCCGTTCGCGCCGTCCACCGACACCTGGTAGGCGAGGGCCGAGGCACCGTCGCGGGCGTCCACCACGAGTTCGGCGGTGCCGGCGTCGCCGTCGGCGGCCGAGGCGGCCTTCTCCTCTGCCTGGCGGGCCGTCAGCTTCGCCTCGGTGACGGCGGGTTTCACGGCGTGATCGGCCGCACGGGTGACACCGGTGTAGGCCAATCGACGGGAAAGATGGACGACGAGGTCGCCGCCGAGCACCGGCATGCCCCGGTGGGTGCGGACGAAGCGGACATGGCGTGCCCCTTCGGGGTCGATCATCACGTCCTGCGCCCGGAGTTCGTCGCCCGCGCCGACACCGGTCGACGAGGCGTGGGCGAAGGCGGCGGCCCGGGCCGCCTCCACCACCTGCGCGGATGTCGCGGCGGAGGCCGCCGACTGCTGTACCCCCGTGGTGGGACCGGCGAAGGCCGTACCGGCCAGGCCCGTGGCGGCGGTCGTCACGGCGACGGCTACGGCCACGCTGCGTATGTGCGCGCTACGCACTGATCAGGGTTCCTTTGTTCGGACGGCGGTCGAGGTCGTCGATCGCCGTGCGGCATGGCGCCGTCAGGCGCCAGGAGGCTGGTCGGGCCCCGGCCCGCAACCCTTCCGGACGAGTCATGTCCATGTAAAGCGCAGTTCGTCGCTTTTCTTGCTTTTCGTGGCAATACTTTGCGAAACCGCACCGCATGGTGATCACTGGGTGACCAACTATGCGTCTGCTGTGGAGATGTGACGGGATGCGAGAAGGTTCCCTGAACCGCATGTGACCCATCTCGCATCAGAAACAGCACGGAGAGGAGCAGAGTCCGGATGGTCTCGGCAAAGGTGAGCAGAAGCGCGGTGCTCGGGGCGGTGGCGCTGTCACTGGTCGCGGTCCCGGCCCAGGCGGCGACCGGCACGACGGGAGCGGAGCCGCGGCCGGCCGCCGCCGCCCTGCCGGCGCCCGACACCGCGGGGCTGGCCGCGGTACTGGGTTCGGTGGTGTCCAAGGGCGCGCCCGGCGCGATGGCCCGTATCGACGACGGCACGAAGGTCTACAAGACGTCCCGGGGCGTGGCCGACCGGACGACCCGGCGCGCCCTCACGACCGGCGACCGCTTCCGCGTCGGCAGTGTCACCAAGACGTTCTCGGCGGTCGTCCTGCTGCAGCTGGTGGACGAGCACAAGCTCGCCCTGGACGCCCCGGTCAACCGCTATCTGCCGGGGCTGCTGCCGGACGACCGCATCACCGTGCGGCACGTCCTGAGCCACCGCAGCGGTCTGTACGACTACACCAACGACATGTTCGCCAGCAGCGTCTCCGGCTTCGAGGCGGTCCGGAACAAGGTCTTCACCTACCGCCAGCTGGTGAACCTCTCCCTGAAGAAGCCGCGCACCAACGCGCCGGGCGCCGCCTACTCGTACTCCAACACCAACTTCGTGGTGGCCGGCCTGCTGATCGAGAAGCTCACCGGGCACAGCGTGAAGACCGAGTACCAGAACCGCATCCTCAAGCCGCTGAAGCTGCGCGACACCTTCTACGTCCACCCCGACACGAAGATCCCGGGACAGCACGCCAACGGCTACCTCACCGCGGACAAGGCGGGCGCCCAGCCCGTCGACGCCACGAACCAGACGGTCTCCTGGGCGCAGAGCGCGGGCGCGATCATCTCGACCGCCCAGGACCTCGACACCTTCTACTCGGCGCTGGTCCGGGGCAAGCTCACCTCGGCCGCCCAGCTCAAGGAGATGGAGCGGTTCACCCGCGTCAACTCCACCACCTCCTACGGCCTGGGCCTGCGCCGCCGCGACCTGTCGTGCGGCGTCTCGGTGTACGGCCACACGGGCGCCGTCCAGGGCTACTACACGTACGCCTTCACCACCAAGGACGGAAAGCGCAGCCTCACCGCCGTCGCCAACGCCTCCAACAACTCGGCCGTGCTCAACGCGCTGGCGGGCACGCTGGAGTCGGCGTTCTGCGGCAAGAAGGCGACGGCCACCCGGAGCGCGACCACGCCGGTCGAGCAGGAGGACGTGGCACCGGCCGACCCGAGCCGGCTCTAGCGCCGCGCCGGGGGAACCTCGCGCCCGGGCCGGACGTTCTACCGGCGACTCCCCCCACCGGGCGCGAGGTTCCGCCCCCGACCGCACAGAGGCGGCGCGATGAGCGAGCTGGTCCCCGGGGGCAATCTGCCCCTTCCGGGCGGCGCGCTGACGCTGCGGGTACCCGGTCCGTTCGACGTGTCCGCCCTGATCACCGGCGAGAGCGGCCAGGTGGGCGGTGACGTCGACTTCGTGTTCTACAACCAGCCGGACGCACCCGGCGTCCGGCTGCGCGGCGACACGCTGACCGTCGAGCCGGCCCGGCTGCGGTCCGGCGCCCGGCGCGTCACCCTCGCCGTCACCGCCGAGGAGCTTGGGACCGCGCTCGGCCGGCTGCCCGCGTCCACCCTGCACGTCACCGACCGGCTCGGCCGCACCCTGGCCCGCTTCGCCCCGCCGCGCCCGCAGACCGAGACCCTGTTGCTGCTCGCCGAGATATACCGCCGGGGCACCGGCTGGAAGCTGCGCGCGATCGGCCAGGGGTACGCGGACGGGCTGGCGGGCCTGGCCCGGGACTTCGGGGTCGACGTCGTCGAGGACCGGCAACCGGCTCCGGCCGCCCCCGCGTTCCGCACCACCATCCCCGCGCAGCGCACGGCGGCCGCCCCGGCCCGCCCCTCGACAGCCTCGCTGCCCGACCCGGACGGCCTGCTGGGCCTGGTCAACTCCGCCCGCGCCGAGGCCGGCCGCCCGCCCGTGGCCCCCGACGCCCGGCTGGCCTCCGCCGCCCACGCGCACGCCACCGCGATGGCCGAGGCCGGCCGGCTGGCCACCGAGAGCCGTGACGGCGTCTCCGTCCACCAGCGGATCAGCCACACCGGATTCGCGTATGTCACGGTCGGCGAACACCTCGTCTCCGGCCCCCGCACCCCGGCCGGGTTCGTCGACTACTGCCTGCGCACCGAGGACGCCCGGCGCACCCTGCTCGACCCCGCCTTCACCCACGCCGGGCTGGCCCACGTCCGCGACCCGCGCGACGGCGACATCTACTGGACCGCCCTGTGGGCCAGACCGCTCACCCGGGCCGAGCTGACCCGCACCCGTGCCGAGGTCGTCGACCTCACCAACCGGGAGCGCGCCCGGGCCGGGCTGCGGCCGCTCGCGGTGGATCCGCAACTGGCGACGGCCGCGCAGGCGTACAGCACGGACATGGCGACCCGGGACTTCTATGCGCACACCTCCCCCGAGGGCACCCAGCCCTGGGACCGGGCCGCCGCCGCGGGCTCCCGGCGGCGCACCATCGGCGAGAACATCGCCTGCGGCCAGCGCTCGGCGGCCGAGGTGGTGGACGGCTGGATGAACAGCCCGGGCCACCGGGCCAACATCCTCAAACCCGAGTTCACCCACATCGGCATCGGCTTCGCCGGCGGCGGCCGGGCGGGCACCTACTGGACCCAGCTGTTGGGTGCCTGAACCGGTACCGTCCGTGATCTTGGCGGAACGGGTCCCTCCGGGCCACCATGCCCGGCATGAAGGGTGATCTCTTTTCCAGTCAGCACATGGTGGCACCGGCCGTCGAGCCCGGCATGTCGGTCGAGAACGCGAAGTGCCTCAAGTACGCCGTGAACGGCGAGATGCACGCCCGCCAGGGCGCGATGATCGCACACCGCGGCAGTCTCAAGTTCGAACGCAAGGGCCAGGGCGTGGGCGGCATGCTCAAGCGCGCGGTCACCGGCGAGGGGCTGCCGCTGATGTCGGTGCAGGGCCAGGGCGAGGCCTGGTTCGCGCACGAGGCACAGAACTGTTTCATCGTGGAGGTCGAGCCCGGCGACCAGTTCACGGTCAACGGCCGCAACGTCCTCTGTTTCGACGCCTCCCTGTCGTACGAGATCAAGACCGTGAAGGGGTCCGGGATCGCCGGCGGCGGTCTGTTCAACAGCGTGTTCACCGGGCACGGCAAGCTGGGGCTGATCTGCGACGGCAACCCGCTGGTGATACCGGTCTCGCCGCAGGCCCCGGTGTACGTCGACACCGACGCCGTGGTGGGCTGGACCGCGCAGCTGCAGACCTCGCTGCACCGCTCCCAGTCCATCGGGTCGATGCTGCGCGGCGGTTCGGGCGAAGCCGTGCAGCTGATGCTCCAGGGCGAGGGATATGTGGTGGTCCGGCCGAGCGAGCTGACCCCGCAGAAGGCACAGCAGCACTGACACCTCGTGCGGTGATCCCCGCCACACGGGCAACCCCGGCGGCCCTGCCGACGTCCTGATGCACAACAGCGAAGCCCTGGCCCCCGCGGCCAGGGCATCATTCGGGCGCACTATACGCAGTGTGTATACATGCAATGTATAGATGCCGTGTATACGCCCTTGCGCAGAGAGGCACGCATGTACGGCAAGGCATTCGCCCCGGAGTACCAGGGCGCGTTGACTTCCCTGTCGGTGAACTCGTCGCTGGTCGACGTGCTGGCGGCGGGCATCGAGGAACTGCGGGCGGCCGAGCGGTCCGGACGGCTCGACGAGGAGGCACGCTGCCGGCTGGCCGTCGCGGAGGCACACCGGCGGCTGGGCCGGGTGGCGGACGCGGACCGGGCCTGGAAGGCGAGCTACCGCGCCGCCCGGGCGGCCGGGGAGACGGCGGCGATGGCGTGGGCGCTGTGGAGCGGCGGCACCCTGGCCCGGCAGCGCGGGGCGTTCCCGCTGGCCCGCCGGCTGCTGGCGCTGGCGGCCGAACTCGGTGAGCGGGGCGGGGACGTCGTCGTACGCGGCTACTCGCTGGCCGGACTCGCCGAGACCGGCCGGATCCAGGGCGACTACGAGGCCGTCGGACGGCTGCACGAGCAGTTGCTGGCCGAGGCGCGGCGGCGCGGGGAGGCTCGGCACACGGTGTGGGCGCTGGAGGGCATCGCGCAGATGCACCGCAACACCGGGTCGTACGACACCGCGTACGCGTTGTTCGAGGAGGCGGCGGAGATAGCCGGGCGGGCGGAGGACCGGCGCGGGCACGCCTGGGCGCTGCGCGGGCTCGCCGACATCGTGTCCGTGCGCGACGGCGACACCGGGCGGGCGCTGGCGCTGCTGTCCGAGGCCGAGGTGTCGTGCCGGGCGATGGACCTGTCCGGCGCGCTGGCCTACAACCACAAGATGCGCGGCAACGTCCTGTACCGGGCGGGGCGTTACCCCGAGGCCAGGGCGATGTACGAGACGGCGCTGGCGGAGTTCCGGGCGATGGGCGAGCCGCGCGGCGAGGCGCTGTCCCGGCTGGGGCTGGCCAAGGCGCTGGCCCGGCTGGGCCGGGACCGGGCCGAGACGGCGGCCGAACTCGCCGACCTGGCGGGGGTGCTGGAGCGAGCCGGGCTGCGGCACGCCCGGGAGATGGTCACCCGGGCCCAGGCGGAGTTCGGCGTCGCGGCGGAGACCGTCCGATGACCGCGCCCGCGCCCGTCAGCACTCCCCCGCAGGTCCTCGCCCGCTGCCGGGACCTGGTGCGGCCCGCGCTGCGGGCCGCGGTGGGAGGGCTGCATCCCTGGGTCGGCGAGATGGCCTCGTACTCCTTCGGCTGGTGCGAGGTCGGCGGGGCGCCCGTCGACGCCCCGGGCGGCAAGGGGGTCCGGCAGGCGCTCGCGGTGCTCGGCGCCGAGGCGGCCGGCGCACCGGCGGCGAGCGGGGTTCCGGCGGCGGTGGCGGTGGAACTGGTGCACGCCTTCTCGCTGCTGCACGACGACATCATGGACGGCGACACCACCCGCCGGCGCCGGCCGGCGGTGTGGCGCGCCTACGGCACCGGACCGGCGGTGCTGGCGGGCGACGCCCTGTTCGCGCTCGCCGTGCGGACGCTGGCCGACTCGCCCGGCGCCGTGCGGCTGCTGTCGGGCGCGCTGGCGGACCTGGTGCGGGGGCAGGCGGACGACCTGCTCTTCGCGACCCGGCCGTGGACCGGCGTGTCGGCGCGGGAGTACCGGGTGATGGCCGAGCACAAGACGGGCGCGCTGCTCGGGTGTGCCGTCGCGCTGGGGGCCCGGCTCGGCGGGGCGCCGGAGGCCGTGGTGGGCGACCTGGACCGGGCCGGCCGGCAGCTGGGCGTGGCGTTCCAGCTGGTCGACGACGTCCTGGGGATCTGGGGCGACCCGGCCGTCACCGGCAAACCCGTGCACGGCGATCTGCGGGAGCGGAAGAAGACGTATCCGGTCCTGGCCGCGCTCGGCACCCCCGCCGGGCCCCGGCTGGCCGGACTCCTCGACACGCCCGGGCGCGCCGAGGAGGCGGCGGCGCTGATCGAGGAGGCGGGCGGGCGCACGGCCGCGCTCGCCGAGGCGCACCGGCACACCGAGCGCGCCGAGGCGCTGCTCGCCGGGCTCCCGCTCGCCTCTGCGGACCTGCTCGACCTGCTGGACTTCCTGGTGCTCCGGGACCTGTGAATCCGGGTTGACCTGGGGCGTCCGGCCGGGTCAGGGTGCGAAAGGCGCGGTCCTTGACCTCCGCGCCGGAAGGGTGAACCACCTTGATCGGCATCTCGGACATCGAAGCCGCCGCACAGCAGATCGCCGGGCACGTCGTCCGCACGCCCACCGTGCCCAGCCCCGGTCTGTCGGAGCTGCTCGGCGCCCCCGTCACCGCCAAGCTCGAACTCCTCCAGCGCACCGGCTCGTTCAAGGCACGCGGGGCCACGGCCAAGCTGCTGTCGCTGAGCGAGGCCGAGCGGGCGGCGGGCGTGGTGGCCGTCAGCGGCGGCAACCACGGCATCGCCCTTGCGGTGATGGCCGAGGCCCTCCAGGTGAAGGCGACCGTGGTCATGCCCCGTACCGCGCCAGCCCGGTCGATCGCGCTGGTGGAGGCGGCCGGGGCGTCGGTGCGGCTGACCGACGGCATGGGTTCGGCGTTCGAGCTGGTCACCGTGTTGCGCGACGAGGGCCTCACCCTGGTCCACCCGTTCGACGACCCGATCGTGATCGCCGGTCAGGGCACGGTGGGCCTGGAGCTCGCCGAGGACGCGGACGACCTCACCGACGTGATCGTCAGCATCGGCGGCGGGGGCCTGATCGCGGGCGTCGCGGCGGCGCTGCGCGCGAAGCGCCCGGAGGTGCGGGTGTGGGGCGTGGAGACGGAGGGCGCGCAGGCCATGTCCGAGGCGCTCGCGGCGGGCGGGCCGCTGCCGGTCGCGGTGTCCTCGATCGTGACGACGCTCAGTGCGCCGGCCGTGTCCCGGCTGACCTACGACCTCGGGGCGGCCCTCGTGGAGGAGGTCCTGGTGGTCCCGGACCGGGAGGCCGTACGGGGCAGTCTGGAGTTCGCCGAGCACGCCAAGGTGTGGACCGAACCGGCCGCCGGCTGTCTGCTGCCCGCCGCCCGGCAGGTGCGGGAGCGGGTCGGCGACGGGGCGCGGATCGGGCTCGTGGTGTGCGGGGGCAATGTGACACACCGGGAAATCGCCGAGTGGACCGAGCGCTTCGGGCTCGGCTGACCACCGCACCGCAGCCGGGCTTTTACCGTCGGTTACCCCCAGGTCGAAGCCCGGCCATTCACTGTTTTCCCCAAGTTCGCTGCTGGTGCCGCCGTTTGAATAAAAGGCAAGAACCCTCCCGGAGTTGCAGATCCTTTGAACAAACCCGGGCGCGTCCCCCGTACCTCTGGTCAAGACGAGGCAGGGGTTTCAGCGAGGGATGACGATGGTCAAGGCGCATGTCTCCGCACAAGAGTTGGTCGCCGGAAGGTATCGGCTCCTCGAGGTCGCCGACCGCGAGCCGAACCGCATCGGCTGGTACGCGGAGGACATCCAGGCGGAGCGCCCGCGTCTGGTGACCCAGATCGCGCTTCCCGGCGACCTCACCGCCGACATCGTGCGCCGGGCCACCGCCCGGGTGCTGCGCTCCTCCGAGGTGATGAGCGCGCTGCGGCCGGGCCGGGTGGCGATGGTGATCGACGCCTTCGAGGAGGCGGGCGCGCTGTGGACGGTGACGGAGCTGATCGACGGCACACCGCTCAGCGAACTCCTCGCGCAACAGGGCTCGCTCAACTACGTACGGGCCGCCCGGATCGCCCTCGACGTGCTCGACGTGCTGGAGGCCGCGCACAGCGACGGCTACACCCACGGCGAGCTCAGCCCCGGCCAGATCTTCGTCCGCGACAAGGGTCCGGTCGTGGTCACCGGGTTCGGTCTCGCGGGCGCGACGCTGGCGCCCCGGGTCACCGCGCCGTCGTACGCCTCGCCGGAGCAGGCCCGTGACGAGCGCATCGGGCCGGCCGCCGATCTGTGGGCGCTGGGCGCGATCCTCTACACGATGGTCGAGGGGCGGCCGCCGTTCCGGGACCGGGGCAAGGCCGACGCCACCCTGAAGGGCGTGGACCGGCTGCCGCTGCGCACCCCGTTGCGGGCGGGCCCGCTGACGCAGGTCGTGCAGGGGCTGCTGCGCAAGAACTCCCGGGAGCGGCTCAGCCGGCCGGTGGTCCGCCAGGCGCTGACACGTGTCCTCGACGAGGATCCCGACACGGTCGGGCAGCCGGCCCCCGTGCCCCGGCTGCGCGGCGCCTATGTGGCCGCGCGTGCCTCGGGGTGGAGCAGGACCACCATGATCGGCGGGACCGCGCTGGCGGTGGTGACCGTGTCGGTGGCGGTACTGGCCGCGACCCAGGGACTTCCGGGCGGCGGCAGCACCTCGGCGGGCTCGGCGCCGAGCGCCTCCGCGACGGCCGACCAGCCGAGCAACCGCACCGACGGCAACGGACCGAACCCCTCCCCCTCCAAGACCTCGGCCTCCCCCAGCACCACCGCCAGCCCGTCGCCCTCGCCCTCGGCCTCCGCCTCGGCCTCGGCCTCGGCCTCCGCCACCGGCGGCGCCCTGCCGGCCGGCTTCCACCGCTACACCGCCCCGGAGGGCTTCTCCGTGGCACTCCCGACGGGCTGGAAGCGCATCGAGACCTCGCGGGTCGACGACCTGGCCTATCGGATCACCTTCGGCCCGGGCGGCGACGACCCGCGCACCCTGGCGATCACCTACAGCACCCAGGCCGGCCCCGACCCGGTCGCCGTCTGGCGGGACGACGTGGAACCGCAACTGGAGCAGCTGGACGGCTACCAGCGGGTCGGCCAGATCACCGCGACCACCTACCAGGGGTACAAGGCAGCCGACATGGAGTGGCTCTCCGGCACCGGAGCCGACCGCGTCCACACTTTCGGCCGCGGCTTCCTCCTCGGCGGCGGCCGCAGCTTCTCCCTACGCATCACCACCTCCGCCGCCACCTGGGACCAGCCCGCGAACCAGCTCGCGATGAAGACCTTCCTGACAACGTTCCGCCCAGCGAAGACCTGACCCACCCGCCCCCGGGTCCCACCCGGGGCCGGTCCCGCCAGACGCAGCGGCCGGTGGTGCGCGGTGCGGTCGGCCGGTCTTGGGTGGTGCGGCAAAGCCTGGTCAATGGGCGGATATAGGCTGCTGGTCCGTACGCATGCAGTTCGGCAGCCTTCAGGAGCGTTCTCCGTGACCCTAGCGATCGACCCGTCCGAGACGTCCAACGCGTCCCCGGCTCCCCTCTCCGACCTCGTGGCGCGGGACGCGCGGGAGTTCGGCGCGTATGTGCGCACCGGTGGCTGGACGTTCGGGCTGATGGTGGCGCGCAGTGTGCGGCCGGGTGGACAGGGCGCGGACGAGACGCCGAAGGTGTCGGCGAAGGAGTTCGCGGAGCTGGCCGGCTGCTCCCCGGAGCGGGTGATGCGCTACTACAAGGCGTGGGACAAGGCCGCCGACGACGGTCTGGTCCCGCACTTCGAGGCGCTGACCCCCGGGCAGGAGGTCGAACTTCCTGATTCCGACGTGTGGTTGGCCTACTACGTCGCCCGCAGCAGCGCGACCTCCGAGCGCGGCACCGCCATCGCCGAGGCCGCCGAGGCGGAGGGCATCCGGCCCACCAAGGCCCTTGAGGTCGCGGAGAACCCCACCGCGCTGCGTGCCGCGATCCTCGCCGACCCGTCCACCGCCAGCGCCGCCCGCACGGCTCTCCTGGACCGCATCAAGGAGGACCCCGAGCTGCAGACGGTGCTGGCCCGGGACGTGGTCCGCACCGCCGATCTGAAGAAGGCCGTCGCCACCGAGAGCCGCTCGGCGGACCGGATCGGTTACGTCCGCCAGATCGCCGAGTCGGGCCAGATCAAGACCCCGGCCGGACAGACCGTCGACGCCCCCGTGGAACTCCGCCAGGAGGCCGAGCGCCATCTCTCCCTCCTCGACGAGCTGGACGAGGACGAGGACACCGGCGAGTGGGCGTCCGAGGCGTACGACACCCTGAAGAACCTGGTCGTGGAGGCGGTCGAGGCCGACCCCGACCTACGGGTCCAGGAGCGGCGGACGAAGTTCTACAACAGCCTCCAGAAGGCGACCAAGGCGTTCGAGGAGCTGACCTTCGACGACGCCCAGGACTTCTACGAGGACGACATGGTCCAGCAGTTGGAGGAGCTCCAGCAGGCCATCGGTTCCTGCCTGGCCGCACTGCGTTCGCGGGACTCGGAGGGCAATTCCGCTCAGGATTGAGCGTTTTTCCCGTGAGAGGGGTACTAGAGGGCACCCAGCCGATCGTTCTCGGAGGCCTCTCGGTGAAGCCCATCGTGCACAGGACCCTGGTCGTACAGCTCCGTGCGGACGGGACGGGCCGCTGCCCCGTCCTCGCCCATCTGTCGTACGACGCCGGTGACCCGTTCGCCGTCACCGCGGTGTTCACCCTGGACGGCCGGGTGCTCGCCCGGTGGCGGCTGGACCGCGAGATGCTGAACGACGGTCTGAGAGAGCCGGTCGGGGTCGGTGACGTGCGGCTGCGTCCGGTGCGGCAGGGGCGCTGGCGGGAAGTGCGCATGGACTTCCTCGGCGATCCGCTGCCCGGCGGCACCCGGCACCACGCGGTGGTGTTCGCCTGGGCGCCCGCGCTGGCCGCGTTCCTGAGCGACACCTACATGGTCGTGGCGCCCGGGCGCGAGGAGGTCCAGGTGGACGACGTACTCGCGGAGATCCTCGCGACCGGCTGAGTAGCCGTACTCATGTCCGCGCCCTCGGGTCGCGGCCACGATGAGGGCTCCACGACAAGGAGTCCGCCATGACCGCAGTGCACCCCGCCCCGCGCCCCGTTCCGCACCGGGTGCCCCGCCGTGTTCCGCCCGCCCTGCTCGCCGGAGTGGTGGTGGCCGGCATGGCGCTCTCGGCATGGGGCGCACGGGACCGTACGACGTGGTTCCTGGAGACGGTGTGGGTACTGGTGGGGCTGCCGCTCGTGGTGCTGACCTGGCGGCGCTTCCCGCTGACGGGCCTGCTGGCCGGACTGCTGACCGTGCATGCGCTGGTGCTGGCCGTCGGCGGCCACTACACCTACGCCGAGGTGCCGGTGGGCGACTGGGTCCGGGACACCTTCGGCCTCGACCGCAATCCGTACGACCGTCTCGGCCACCTCATGCAGGGGTTCGTGCCGGCGATCCTGGTCCGGGAGCTGCTCAGCCGTACCTCGCCGCTGCGCGGCAGCCGCTGGCTGGCCCCGCTCAGCGTGTGCGCCTGTCTCGCGTTCAGTGCCTTCTTCGAGCTGCTGGAGTGGCTGGCGGCGGAGATCGGCGGGCACGGCGCGGACGCGTTCCTGGCCACGCAGGGCGATGTGTGGGACACCCAGTGGGACATGTTCTGCGCGCTGATCGGCGCGACGGTGTCGGTCCTGGTGCTCAGCAGGGTGCACGACCGGCAGCTGCGGGCGCTGGAGGCGGCTCAGCGGGCGCTGTGACGGCGCCGCGACCAGAACGGCAGGCCGTACCAGCACACCAGGTACCAGACGACGACGGCCACCACCACCCAGGTCACCCCGCTCCCGCCGGTGGCCACCCGGAGGATCAGCACCAGGGACGAGGTCATGGTGGCCAGCAGCAGGAAGAGGCCGACCTGGGTCAGCCCGGAGGCCAGCCGCACCGCCTGCGGCTTGACCTTCCGGCCGGCGACCAGCCGGTGCAGGGACACCGGGCCGATGAGCGCGCCGGTGGCCGAGGCCCCCAGGACGACCGTGACGATGTAGATCGCCCGGTCCGCGTCGGACAGCTCGGCGTACTTCTGCTGGAACACCACGGTCAACAGGAAGCCGAAGAGGATCTGCACACCGGTCTGGGCGACGCGCACCTCCTGGATGAGTTCGCCCCACATCCGGTCGGCGCGCTCCTCCTCCGTCTCGTCGCGCCCGGTGCGCCGGTCCTGGTCGGTCATGACATGCGGGTAACCGCCGGGCCGGATTCCCAAACGGCGCGGGCCGGGGGCGGCACCCGTCCGCACCCGGCCCGCACCCGGTTCTACCAGCGGTTCTCGACCTGGTCCTTGATCCGGCCGACGTACAGCTCACGGATCGCGGCGACGGTCTCGGAGGGCAGCTCCGGGAGCTTCGCGGCGGCCGCGTTGGCCCGGGCCTGCTCCTGGTTGCGGGCGCCCGGGATCACCGTGGTCACCCCGGGCTGCTCGATGATCCAGCGCAGGGCGAGCTGGGCCGGCGTGTACCCCTCGGGGGCGAGGGCGGCGAACTCGGCGGCGGCCTCGACGCCCGTCGCGTAGTCCACTCCGGAGAAGGTCTCGCCCTGGTCGAAGGCCTCGCCGTGCCGGTTGTAGGTGCGGTGGTCGTCGGCGGCGAAGACGGTGTCCTTGGTGTACTTGCCGGACAGCAGACCCGAGGCGAGCGGCACCCGCGCGATGATGCCGACGCCGGCCTCGCGGGCCACCGGGAGCACCTCGTACAGCGGCTTCATACGGAACGGGTTGAGGATGATCTGCACGCTGGCCACGCCCGGGCGGGCGATCGCGGTGAGCGCCTCCGCGCAGGTCTCCACGCTGACGCCGTAGGCGGCGATGCGCTCCTCCTCGACCATCGTGTCGAGGGCGTCGTACACCTCGTCCGAGGAGTAGACCGGGGTCGGCGGGCAGTGCAGCTGCACCAGGTCGAGGCGGTCCACACCGAGGTTGCGGCGCGACCGGTCGTTCCACGCGCGGAAGTTGTCCAGGACGTAGTTCTCCGGGATCTGGTCGACCCGGCGGCCCATCTTGGTGGCCACCAGCACGTGCAGGTCCGGCCGGCCACGCAGGAAGGTGGCGATGGTCTGCTCGCTGCGCCCGTCTCCGTACACGTCGGCGGTGTCGAAGAAGGTCACCCCCGACTCGGCCGCCGCCTCCAGCACGGCCAGAGCGTCCTTCTCGTCCACCTCGCCCCAGTCGGCGCCGAGCTGCCATGTGCCCAGGCCGACGACCGATGCCCGCTGTCCCGACCTGCCGATTACGCGTTCGTCCATGGCGCCAGTCTGTCATCCGCCACCGACAACGCTGTCACGGGCCCGAGCGACCGCCCCCACCGGTGAATCGTTCACTCAAACGGGTGATTGCAATCGACAGAAATCAGGAGTGCGTCAACCCGGACCTAGCGTGTCGGCGTGACTGACACTTCAGCGAACAACACGTCCTGGGGCGACGGCTGGAGCCGTCGGGCCTTTCTGCGGTCCGCCGCCGTGCTGGCCACCGTACCGGTGCTGCTGGCAGCCGATCCGGCCGAGGCCGCCGCCGAGTTGCCGGGCTTCCCGGCGGAGGTCGCGCTGTACCGCTCGGCCTATCGCAACTGGGTGGGTGAGATCACCGCGGACGGGCTGTGGGCCTGTGCCCCGGCCGACGCCGGCCAGGTGCTCGCGGTCGTCGACTGGGCCTGGCGGAACAGCCGGCGGGTACGCGCGCGGGGCGCCTCGCACGGCTGGTCGCCGCTGACGATCACGGAGGGGACGGCGGCCGACGACAAGGTCCTGCTCGTGGACACCACGGCTCAACTCACGGGCCTCTCCCTGGAGTCCGGTTCGCTGGTACGGGCCGGGACCGGGGCCACCCTGGAGGCCCTGCTCACCTTCCTGGAGGGCCACGGTCTCGGGCTCACCGCCGCGCCGGCGCCCGGCGATCTGACGCTCGGCGGCGCCCTGGCCGTCGACGCGCACGGCACCGCCGTACCGGCCGACGGCGAGGACCCGCTGCCCGGGCACACCTACGGCTCGCTGAGCAATCTGGTGGTGTCGCTGACCGCGGTGGTGTGGGACGAGGACGTGGGTGCGTACGTCCTGCGGACCTTCGACCGGAGCGAGGCGGACTGTGCGGCGCTCCTCACGCATCTGGGCCGCGCGCTGGTGACCGAGGTCGTGCTGCGGGTGGGGGCGAACAGCAGTCTGCGGTGCGTGAGCCGGACCGACATCCCGGCCGGCGAACTGTTCGCGGCGCCCGGTTCCGGCGGGCGGACCCTCGACGGCTTCCTGACGCGGTCCGGGCGGGTCGAGGCGATCTGGTTCGCCTTCACCGAGTACCCGTGGCTGAAGGAGTGGAGCGTCGCGCCGACCAAGCCGCTCGCCTCGCGGCACGTCACCTCGCCGTACAACTACCCCTTCTCCGACAACGTCCCGACCGTGGTCGCCGACCTGGTGGGGCGCATGGTGTCCGACGCGGCGTGGTACCTCGCGCCGGTGCTGGGGAACGCGCAACTGGACGTCGCGTCGCTCGGGTTGGTGACCACTCTGTCCGCGGACATCTGGGGGCCGTCGAAGAACACGCTGCTGTACATCAGGCCGACCACGCTGCGGATCAACGCCAACGGGTACGCGGTGCTGACGGAGCGGGGCGAGGTGCAGCGGGTGGTGCACGAGTTCACCTCGTTCTACCGGGAACGGCTCACCGTGTACGCGGCGTCGGGGCGGTTCCCGGTGAACGGGTCGGTGGAGATCCGGGTGACGGGGCTGGACGAGCCGGGGGATGTGGGGGTGACCGGGGCGCAGGTGCCGTCGCTGTCCGCGGTGCGGCCGCGGGACGGGGCCGACACGGCCGTCTGGCTGGATGTGCTGACGCTGCCGGGGACGCCGTATGCGGAGGCGTTTCTGCGGGAGTTGGAGAGGTTTCTGTTCGAGAGGTTCGAGGGGACTCGGGTGGAGTGGTCCAAGGGGTGGGCTTATACGGAGTCCGGTGTGTGGAGTGATGAGGAGGTGATCGGGGCGAGGATTCCGGATTCGTTCGGGGGTGCGGTGTGGGATGCGGCGGTGGGGGTGTTGGATCGCCTTGATCCGCATGGGGTGTTCGGCAATGGATTCTTGGATGGGGTGCTTGTGCGCCGTTGAGGTCTGCGGGTGGGTGGGGGCTGGTCGCGCCCACGCGGCGGAGCCGCACATTGATACAGCCCCGCGCCCCTGACGGGGCGCTCCGCGAACCGGCGTCTAGAAGTAGTGGCCTTCTTGCAAATCCGCGATCAGGCCGGGCTGTTCCGGTTCCCACCCCAGGAGCTTGCGGGTGCGTTCGCTCGACGTCGGGTTGTCGGCCGACGCCACCATGCCGAGCCAGCCGAAGTGGGTCTGGGCCTCTTCTGCCGGGATGCTCTTCACCGGTATGTCGAGGCCCCGGCCGATCGCCGCCGCTATGTCCCTGAACGGGACTTCCTGGTCGGCGGCGGCGTGCAGGCCGGTGCCCGCGGGGGCCGATTCGAGGGCCAGGCGGAACAGGTGGGCCGCGTCGAGGCGGTGTACGGCGGGCCAGCGGTTGGTGCCCTCGCCGATGTAGGCGGCGACGCCCGTCCGGCGGGCGACGTCGATCAGGCGGGGGACGAAGCCCTGGTCGCCGAGGCCGTGCACGGTGGGGGCGAGGCGGACCACGGAGCTGCGGACACCGCGCGCGGCCAGGGCGAGCGCGGCGAGGTCCGCGGCGCTGCGGTGGACGGCCGGTGCCGGAGTGTCCTCCTCGGTCGCCATCCCGCCGTTCGGGGCGAGCATGAGGGTTCCCGAGGTGACGACGAAGGGCCGGTCCGAGCCGGCCAGGGCGGTGCCGACCGCGTCGATCACACGGAGGTCGGTGGCCACGGGCCCGGTCATGTCGGGGAAGGAGTCGTGGTCGAAGGCGAGGTGGATCACGCCGTCGGTGCCGGCCGCCGCGCGTGCCAGGTCCTCGGGGTCGTCGAGGCTGCCGCGGTGCACCTCGGCGCCCGCCGCGGTCAGGGCCTCGGCGGACTTCTCGGAGCGGGCGAGGGCGAGGACCCGGTGGCCGGCGCCGAGGAGTTCGGGGACGACGGCGGAGCCGATGAAGCCGCTGCCGCCGGTGACGAATACCCGCATGAGGGGTGCTCCTTCGAGGGATGGGGTGGTGTCTCCATCGTTCGGCCGGCGGGTGTCGCGCGTCCAAAGCCTGTTTCGTACTACGCAATGCCTCCGAGGCATGAGTGCAGGTCGTTGTGCTTATGCTGAAGGCATGGCTGATGCGGCTCCCGCCCCCGATCTCGATCTCGATCTGCGGATCGTCCGGTACTTCACCGTCGTCGCCGAGCAGCGGCACTTCGGGCGGGCCGCCGGTGCCCTGCACATCACCCAGCCGTCGCTGAGCCGGCAGATCCAGCGCCTGGAGCAGGTGCTGGGCGCACGGCTCTTCGACCGCACTCCGCAGGGCGCCCGGCTCACCGAGGCCGGTGAGGTGTTCCTGCCGCGGGCCAAGGGGCTGCTGCGGGCCGCGGGCGAGGCCGCGGCCGTCACCCGGGCCGCCGCGGAGCCCAGCCGGATCACCGTCGGGTACATCAACGGAATCTTCGTCACCCCGGCCGTGCGCGATCTGCGCCGCCGCTTCCCCGACGCCGAGGTGCGCACCCTGCACCTCGACTGGGGCGAGCCGCGCGAGGCCCTGCTGGCGGGACGGGTGGACGCGGTGGTGACGCGGCTGCCGCTGCGCACCGACGGGCTGCGGGTGACGGTCCTCTACGACGAGCCGCGGGTCCTGGTCGTACCCCTGGACCACCGGCTCGCCGGGAAGGAGTCGGTCACGCTCGACGACTTCGCCGACGAGCCGCTGCCCCGGGGCCAGGACCCGCTCTGGAACGCGTTCTGGCGTGTCGATCCCCGGCCGGACGGCAGCCCGGCGCCCGGCGGTCCGCTGATCGACGCGGCGGAGGACAAGTTCGAACACGTCGCCGCCGGGCAGGCCGTGGCGATCGTGCCCCGGGTGCCCGGCATGTCCCTGCGCCCCGACCTCACCGCCGTCCCGCTGCACGGCATCGAGCCGAGCCATGTGGTGCTGGCGACCCGGGCCGGTGACAACAGCCGTCTGCTGGCCTCCCTCCGCAGGTCCGTCGAGGCGCTCCTGACCGCTCCGGAGCCCGGCTAGGGCGTCAACTGGGCCTGGACGGCCGGGCCGTAGCGGTCGGCGATGTCGGTGACCGCCGAGTCGCGCAGCCGCGGGCCGCGGGCGATGCCGTACATCACGCCCAGGCCGATGAGCTGGGCGACGGCGAGTTCGGCGCGCAGGCCGGGGTCCGGGCCGGTGAGCCGGGCGGCGAGGGCGTCGACCACGTGGGCGCGGAAGTTGGCGCGCAGCACGTCCCCGTGGTCGCCGTGCAGGGGTGCGAAGACGATCCGCAGCAACGGGTCGGCGCCGCGGTCGCGCTGGCTCTCCAGGACGTACCGGACCATGTGCGGGCCGAGGCGGTCCAGGGGCGCGTCGAGCAGGGCGGCCGCGTCGGTGTCGAAGGACATCACCCGGGCGAACAGGCCGTCCTTGTTGCCGAAGTACTTGAGGATCAGGGGCGGGCTGACCCCGGCGCGTTCGGCGATGTCCTTGAGGGTGATGTCGGCGTGCGCGTGCCGGGCGAGGAGATGGCGGGCGGCCTTGAGGATGGCCGCCTTGGTGGCCTCCGCGTCCCTGCGGGCGGGCGCGGCGGGGAGGCCGGGTCGGGTGCTCACGGCACTCATGCTCCCTCCAGCGCGTCGTCGCGCACGCCCTCGGTGCGGTCCTGGGCACGCGGGGCGTCGTCGGCAGCCCGGTCCTTGTCTCCGGGGATGGACAGGGCGGCGGCGCCGGCCGCGAGCGCGATGACGCAGGCCATCGCGAACGCCAGCAGATAGCCGTGCAGGGTGGGGATCGCGGTGGAGCCGACGAGGCTGGTGTGGTGGGTGAGCACGGCGGCGACGGCGGCGCTGGAGGTGGCCTGGCCGATGGTGCGCATGAGCACGTTGACGCCGTTGGCGGAGGCGGTCTGGCTCGCCGGGACGGCCCGCAGGATCAGCGTGGGCAGCGCGGAGTAGGCCAGCGTGGTGCCGGTGGCGACGACGGTGGCGCCCAGGATGATCATCCAGAGGTCGCGGCTGTCCGCGATGCGTACGACGTAGCCGCAGGCGATGACGGCGGCGCCGAGGGCGAGGGTGATGCGCGGGCCGCGGGAGGCCGAGATCCGGGCGGAGACCGGGGAGAACAGCAGCATGGTGACGCCGCCGGGGAGCAGGCAGAGGCCGGTGGCGACGATGGACAGACCCAGGCCGTACCCGGTGGCCTTCGGCGCCTGCACCAGCTGGGCGGTCACCAGGGAGTTGGCGTAGAAGGCGAACCCGGTGAGCAGGGCGGCGACATGGGACAGGCCGACCCGGGGCCGGGTGACGAGGTGCAGGTCGACCAGTGGCTGCTCGGTGCGCAGCTGCTGCCACCACCACAGGACCAGGACGAGGATCGCGGCGGCGAAGAGTCCGAGGACGCGCGGGCTGGACCAGCCCCACTGGCCGCCCTGGGAGACGCCGAGCAGCAGACAGGTCAGTCCGACGGCCAGACCGAGCGCCCCGAGCACGTCGAACCGGCCGGACTCGCGCACGGGCGACTCCCTGACCGCCCACCAGACGGCCGCCACGCCCAGCGCGCCCAGGAGGCTGGTCAGCCAGAACATGGTGTGCCAGTCGTAGTACTGCACGACCAGCGCGGCCAGCGGCAGGCCCAGCGCGGCCCCGATGCCGACGGTGGAGCTCATCAGCGCCACCGCCGACCCCCGGCGCTCCGGCGGCAGTTCGTCGCGCAGGATGCTGATGGAGAGGGGGACGACGGAGGCGGCGGCGCCCTGGAGCGCGCGGGCGACGATGAGCACGGTGATGTCCGAGGACAGCGCGCACATCACGGAGCCGACGGTCATCAGCGCGAGGGCTCCGGTGAGCACCCGGCGCTTGCCGTACATGTCACCGGCCCGGCCGAGCACCGGGGTGAGGACCGCTCCGGAGAGCAGGGTCGCGGTGACGGTCCAGGAAACGGTGCCGGCCGAGGAGTGGGTGAGGCGGGGCAGGTCGGGCAGCAGGGGGACGACCACCGTCTGCATGACGGCCATCAGGATGCCGCCGAAGGCCAGTACCGGGATGGTCAGCCGTTGCCGCAGCGGGCGCGGTGCGGCGGGCGAGCCCGAGGGGCCGGCTATCGGGACGGGCTGCTCCATCGGCGCTCCTGCGGACGGCATGGATAAGTAGGTGAATATGAATTCACCCTACCGGGTGAATGACCTTTCACCTACCCGGCATGCCGCCGGACGGCCGCTACGACCGGGCGTGCAGGGCCCGTGCCGCCCGCGGCCCGAGCCACCGCTTGAACCGGCGCAGCACCTCCAGCCGCCCGGCCGCCTTGTCGATGCCGTAGTAGAGCTGCGGCGGCACGTAGGGCAGCAGGGGCGAGTGCCGCTGGCCGAGCAGGGCGAACATGCGGTGCGGGGGCAGGTCGATGTAGCGGGGCAGCTGCTCGTACCACTGGGCGCTGAGGCGGGCGGCGCTCTGGGCGGAGAGCAGTTCGGCCTTGCGCCGCCGTTCGTAGGCGGCGAGCGCCTGGGGTACGGCGCCGTGCTCGCGCAGGGTGTCGGCGAGGCACATCGCGTCCTCCAGGGCGAGGGTGGTGCCGGCGCCGATGGAGTAGTGGGTGGTGTGGGCGGCGTCGCCGAGCAGGACGAGGTTGCCGTGGTGCCAGCTGCGGTTGGTGAGGGTGCGGAAGGCGGGCCAGGCCGCCGTGGCACCGCCGATCAGCGCGTGGCCGTCGAGGATTGCGGCGAACAGCTTCTCCAGCAGGGCCAGTTGGTCGGCCCCGTCCATGACGTCGAGTCCGAGGCCGGTCAGGGTGTCCGGGGCGCACTCGATGACGCAGGTGCTGTGTTCGGCGTCGTACGGGTAGCCGTAGCACCAGACCCAGCCGTGGTCGGTCTCGACGAAGGCGAAGGTGAAGGAGTCGAAGACCCTGGTGGTGCCGAGCCACAGGTAGTGGTTGCGGCCCTCGGTGGTCTCGGTGCCGAAGGCGTCGGCGTGCCGGGTGCGCAGGGCGCTGTGGATGCCGTCGGCGGCGACGACGAGGTCGGCCTCGGGGAGGCGGTCGGGCGTGATCTCGTCCTCGAACTCCAGGCGCACGTCCAGGGACCGGGCGCGGTCGGCGAGGATCTCCAGGAGGCGGTGGCGGCCGATGCCGTGGCCCGGGTCGCCTGGCTGCCGGGTGATCCGGTCGCGGACGTGGGCGACGCCCTGGTGCCAGCGCACCGAGCTCTCCTCGATCGCGCGCGCCGACTCGGGGTCGAGCGCGTGCAGCCGGTCGAGCAGGGCGCGCCAGTAGGTGACGCCCCAGCCGTAGGTCGAGCCCTCGGGGTTGCGTTCGTGGACGGTGATGTCGTGGGACGGGTTTTGCCGCTTGAGCAGGATCGCGAGATACAGGCCGGCGGGCCCGCCTCCGACACAGACGACCTTCACGCACACACCCCTGGATTTCACCGAACGTGGTCAATTGGCACCGCAGGGTAGCAGCGCGGGTGAGCCCGGCCGGGTTTGCGAATCGCGCCAGATTGACGCCGTGAGCCACGCCACCCGGACGGCGGACCGCCGCGAAAGATCGACGAAAACCTCCTCGCCAGAGCAAGGAATTGCCCGTTCCGGGAGTGGCGGACCCCTCGCCTCAGCAAGATCATCTTCGTTCAATCTTGTATGACATGTAGTCAATTGTCCTGATCGTAGCCAACCCGATCCGGGCGATTTCTCCCGCTCCGGAACCGGCGGATAGGCATACGGGGTCATCACCCGCACCCACCACAGGAGCATCCGCATGCCCGAACTCACCCGCCGTCGCGCGCTCACCGGGGCGGCCGTCCTCGCCGCCGCGGCCGGCGCCCCGACCCTTGTCGCGCCCGGCGCATCGGCGGCCGGTCACTCGCACGAGGGATCTCTCGAACCCTTCGACGAGGTCTACCGGGGCCGACGGATACAGGGCCGCCCGGCCGGCATGGGCGGCATGGGCGGACACCACCACGGACACGGCGCCGGCTACGCGGTGTTCGTCGACGAGGTCGAGCTGCACGTGATGCGGAACGCCGACGGCAGCTGGATCAGCGTGGTCAGCCACTACGACCCGGTCGCCACCCCGCGCGCCGCCGCCCGTGCCGCGGTCGACGAGCTGCAGGGCGCCGCGCTGCTGCCGTTCCCCGCCAACTGACCGCCCCCGCAAGGACTTCCGGAGTTTCGAAGCACATGACCGTACGCAAGAACCAGGCCAGTCTGACAGCCGACGAGAAGCGGCGGTTCGTCGCCGCCGTCATCGAGCTGAAGCGCAACGGCCGTTACGACGACTTCGTGCGCACGCACAACGCCTTCATCATGTCCGACACCGACGACTCGGAGCGCACGGGCCACCGTTCACCGTCGTTCCTGCCCTGGCACCGCAGATTCCTGCTCGACTTCGAGCAGGCGCTGCAGGCGGTGGACCCCTCCGTCGCGCTCCCCTACTGGGACTGGAGCACCGACCGGACCGTCCGGGCCGCGCTGTGGGGCCCTGACTTCCTGGGCGGCACCGGGCGCAGCTCGGACGGGCGGGTGACGGACGGGCCGTTCGCCGCGTCCGGCGGGAACTGGCCGGTCAACGTCCGCGTGGACGGCCGTACTTATCTGCGCCGGTCGCTCGGGACGAGCGTGCGCGAGCTGCCCACCCGGGCCGAGGTCGACTCGGTGCTGAACATGGCGACCTATGACATGGCCCCCTGGAACAGCGCCTCGGACGGCTTCCGCAACCATCTGGAGGGCTGGCGCGGGGTCAATCTGCACAACCGGGTCCATGTCTGGGTCGGCGGGCAGATGGCCACCGGGGTCTCCCCCAACGACCCGGTGTTCTGGCTGCACCACGCCTTCGTCGACAAGCTGTGGGCCGAGTGGCAGCGCCGGCATCCGCAGGCGGGGTACGTGCCGGGCGGCGGCACGGCGGACGTGGTGGACCTGGACGAGACGATGAAGCCGTGGAACGACGTGCGGCCGGCGGATCTGCTCGACCACACGCGGTTCTACACGTTCGACGTCTGAGCCGTCCGGTCAGGCCTCGGCCGTGCGGCACTCCGGGTGGCCCCAGCCCTGCGCGTTCTTGGCGATGGACTCGCCCGCCGCGTAGGAGCGGCCGCACAGGCAGCGGCCGGGGAACTTGGCCTTGAGGGTGCGGGAGGAGGACCCGCCCGCCGTCTTGCGGGGTGCCGCCTTGCGGCGCGGGGCCGAGGCCGCGGGCGTCGGGGACGACGGCGGTTCCGGGGAGCCGAGCGCACTGCTCGCGGCCTCCTGGACCGTCGCCGCCTGGCTGGCCGCCCGGTCGGCGAAGTCGTTCAGCGGGTCGCCGTCGACCTGGTGGGCGGGGACATAGCGGAAGTCGACCGTGCGGCCGTCGAGAAGTTCGTCGATCCGGACCACGAGGTCCTGGTTGGCGACCGGCTTGCCCGCGGAGGTCTTCCAGCCGTTGCGCTTCCAGCCGGGCAGCCAGGTGGTGACCGCCTTCATCGCGTACTGCGAGTCCATCCGCACCTCGAGGGGCACGTCCGGGTCGGTGGCCGCCAGCAGCCGCTCCAGGGCGGTCAGTTCGGCCACGTTGTTGGTGGCCTTGCCGAGCGGCCCGGCCTCCCAGCGGGCCGGAGTCGCCGCGTCGTCGGACACCACCCAGGCCCAGCCGGCCGGTCCGGGGTTTCCCTTAGAAGCCCCGTCGCACGCGGCCACCACTCGTTCACGCATGGCCCCGATCATGCCACGGCCGGGCGCCCCGCCCGGCCGTGGCCCCGCGTCCGCCCTGGTCAGACGTCCTTGACCTGCGGCATCTCACCCTCGGTGGTCGTGATGTCGATCACCGAGAAGTTGGCGCCCTGCGGGTCGCTGAGCGCCGCGAACCGGCCGAAGGGGCTGCTCATCGGACCGAAGCGGAGGATCGCGCCGAGCTTGGCCGCCTTGGCGACGGCCTCGTCGCAGTCGGCGACGGTGAAGTAGACGTTGATGTACGAGGGCGCCTCGGGCGGGAAGTCGTCGGTCATCCGCATCCGGCCGAGGACGGTCTGCTCGCCGAGGTCGAACATCCGGAAGTCGACGTTGTCGTCCTCGATCTGCTTGGCCGTGTAGGGGAAGACGGCCCGGAGGAAGGGGTCGGCCTTCTCCGGCTCACGGGTGAACACCTCGGCCCAGCAGTAGGCGCCGGGCACGGCCGTGGCCTCGAAGCCCTCGTGGACACCGCCCTGCCAGATGCCGAACACCGCGCCGCTGGGCTCCCGGGCCAGGCACATGGTGCCGAACTCGCCGACCTGCATCGGCTCCATCAGCACCTCGCCGCCGTTCTCCCGGATCCTCGCGGCGGTCGCCGTCGCGTCGGGCGAGGCGAAGTAGAGGCACCACTGCGACTGCCCCTCCTGGCCGGGCATGGGCGGCACCACGGCGGCGACGGCCTTGCCGTCCGCGTACGCCTGGGTGTAGTTGCCGTACTCCGACGTCGACTCGCCGAAGGTCCAGCCGAGGACCTCGCCGTAGAAGCTCTTGGCCCCCTCCAGGTCGCTGAACATCGCGTCGGCCCAACAGGGGGTTCCTTCAGGTTGTACCGCCATGGCCGCGACCCTTCCGATCGAGCGGATTCTCCCGCTTCCTCACGCTAGCCACCGGGCCGTCCGCCCCGCGCGCCGAACGCCGGACTCCGGCGGACACTGGGGAGGGGGTCGGCGGCCTTCGGCGGACGGGGCGCGAGATGGCGGACATGATGCGGGCGTGGTCGGTGGTGCGGCCCGGGATGGTCGAGGCGGATCTGCTCCGCCTCGTCGAGCGTCCGGTGCCGGTGCCCGGGGCGGACGAGCTGCTGGTCCGGGTGCGGGCCTGCGGGGTGTGCCGCACCGACCTGCATGTCACGGAGGGTGATCTGCCCGTGCACCGGGCCGGGGTGACCCCGGGGCACGAGGTGGTGGGCGAGGTCGCGGGCGCGGGCGACGCGGTCACCGGCTTCGCGGTCGGCGACCGGGTCGGGGTGGCCTGGCTGCGGCGCACCGACGGGACGTGCGGGTACTGCTTGCGGGACGCCGAGAACCTGTGCCCGCACTCGGAGTACACCGGCTGGGACGCCGACGGCGGGTACGCCCAGTACACGACGGTCCCGGCCGGCTTCGCCCACCGGCTGCCCGACGGCCTCGACGACCTGGCGCTCGCACCGCTGCTGTGCGCCGGGATCATCGGGTACCGCGCGCTGCGCCGGGCCTCGCTCCCGCCGGGCGGGCGGCTCGGGCTGTACGGCTTCGGGGGCAGCGCCCATCTGTGCGCGCAGGTGGCGCTCGCGGAGGGCGCGCGGGTGCATGTGCTGACCCGGGGTGCCGAGGCCCGGCGGCTGGCCCTGGAGCTGGGCGCGCACTCGGCACGGGACGCCTACGAGGTGCCGCCCGAGCCGCTGGACAGCGCGATCCTGTTCGCGCCGGTCGGCGATCTGGTCCCGGTCGCGCTGCGCGCCCTGGACCGGGGCGGGGTGCTGGCGGTCGCGGGCATCCACCTCAGCGACGTACCCCCATTGAATTACGAACGCGAACTGTTTTACGAACGTGAGCTGCGGAGTGTCACCTCGAACACCCGTGCCGACGCGCGGGAGTTCCTGGCGCTCGCCGAGCGGTACGACCTCCACGCGACCACCCACGCCTACCCGCTCTCGGAGGCTCCGAAGGCCCTGCGGGACCTCAAGGAGGGCCGCTTCGACGGGGCTGCGGTGCTGGTGAACGACCTTTCCTGAGTCCAACCCCGCGCCCGCCCGGGCACGAGAGCGAGCCACCGGCGCGCGATCTCGCGTCGCGCCCCTTTCCCCATCGGACAACGGGTTTGCGCAACTCGGGCAAACATCCGCCCCGTTCGCGCCGTACCCGGAGATCACCGGGGCTGTTTGGCTTGTCGGTGCGCATCACCACCTCGCACCCCACCGACCTTCAGGGTCACCGTCGTTCACCTCTTGGCTGGAGGGAAAGTGTCCACACCGGACAGCGTCATCGGTTCCGCCGTCGACGAGCCCGAGCCGGATCCCACCACCGACCGGCAGCTCACCAGTCTGAGCACCCGGGCGGCACGTCAGCTCGCCACGACCACCAAGTCCGAACCGCAGATGCAGGCCATCACGTCGCGATGGCTGCTCAAGACACTGCCGTGGGTGGACGTCAAGGGCGGCACCTACCGGGTGAACCGGCGCCTCCAACTGCGCACCGGGCGCGGCCGGGTGAGCTTCGAGCAGAACGGCGGGAACGACATCCGGGTCATCCCGCAGACCCTCACCGAACTGCCCATCCTGCGCGGCTACGACGACCTGGACGCGCTCACCGAGATCGCCGGCCGCTTCCGGGCCCGTGAAGTGCGCGCCGGCCAGGTGCTGTTCGAGGCGGGCCAGCCGGTCACCGAGACCTATCTGGTGGTGCACGGCCGGTTCACCCGGTACGCGGCCGGCAAGTACGGCGAGGAGGAGGTCGTCGGGGTCATCACCGACGGCGACCAGATGGGCGACGAGGCGGTCGGCCAGACCGACCCGCTGTGGCTGACCTCGGTTCGCGCGGAGACCCCGGGCGTGGTGCTGGCCCTGCCCTGGTCGGTCGTCGAGGAGGTCATCGACCGGGTCCCCTCGCTGGGCGCCCACCTCCAGGCGTATGTGGACCGACAGCGGCTGCCGATGAACCGCAAGGGCGAGGCCGAGGTCCCGGTGCAGGCCGGCCACAGCGGTGAACCGACCCTGCAGGGCGGCTTCGTGGACTACGAACTCGCGCCGCGCGAGTACGAGTTGTCCATCACCCAGACCGTGCTGCGGGTGCACACCCGGGTCGCCGACCTCTACAACCACCCGATGGACCAGACCCAGCAGCAGCTGCGCCTCACAGTCGAGGAGATCCGCGAGCGCCAGGAGTGGGAGCTGGTCAACAACCGCGAGTTCGGACTGCTGCACAACATCGACTACGGGCAGCGGATCAGCTCCTTCACCGGACCGCCCACCCCGGACGACATGGACGAGCTGATCTCCATGCGCCGCAAGACCAAGGTGCTGCTGGCCCATCCCAAGGCGATCGCGGCCTTCTTCCGGCAGTGCAACCGGCGCGGCCTGGTGCCCGGTACGGCGAACGTGGACGGGCACGAGATCCCCGCCTGGCGGGGCGTCCCGATCTACCCGTGCAGCAAGATCCCGATCAGCGACGACCACACCAGCAGCATCATCGCGCTGCGCACCGGCGAGGGCGACCAGGGCGTCGTCGGCCTCTACCAGACCGGTATCCCGGAGGAGTTCCAGCCCGGCCTCAACGTCCGCTTCATGGGCATCAACGAGCAGGCCGTCATCAACTACCTGGTCAGCGCCTACTACTCGCTCGCCATCCTGGTCCCCGACGCGGCCGGGATCCTGGAGAACGTCCAGCTCGGCCGCACCGCCGACTGACGGCCTGGAGCACATCCATGACCACGACCACCACCTCCTACGTCCTGCCCGGGCCGCCGAACATCGCGGAGCGCCTGCGCCCGGCCCGGCGCACCGGGGCGGTCCCCGGACTGCACTACCGGCCGGCCGTGCCCGCCGACCCCGAGAAGGCCGCCGAGCTCGACCGCCGCCTTGAGGCCTGGGCCCGGGAGCTCGACCTGTTCCCCGAGGCCTGGAAGGGGGACTTCTCGGACTTCCAGTTCGGCCGGGCCGTCGTCCTGCAGCATCCGGGCGGGCTCGACCTGGACCGGCTCACCGCCGCCGGCAAGCTGCTGCTCGCCGAGAACATCGTGGACTCCTGCTACTGCGAGGAGGACGAGGGGCGGGGCGGCTCGCGGCGCGGGCTCGGCGGCCCGCTGATCATCGCCCAGTCGGCGCTCGACCCGTACCACGGCATCCCGGAGATCGAGGAGGAGTGGCGCGAGGGCATCGCGGCCGACGGTCCACTGCGCTCCTACCACTTCGCGCTCTCGGACTTCGCCGAGTTCGCCACGCCGAGCCAGACCGACCGGTTCGTGCACGACATCGCGCGGCTGCACCTCGGGTACCTGGGCGAGGCCGCGTGGATGGAGTCCGGGTACGTGCCGCGGGTCTGGGAGTACCTGGTGATGCGGCAGTTCAACAACTTCCGGCCGTGTCTGTCGATCGTCGACGCGGTGGACGGCTACGAACTGCCCGAGCAGCTCTACGCCCGCCCGGAGATCCAGCGGATCACGGCCCTGGCCTGCAACGCGACCACGATCGTCAACGACCTGTACTCCTTCACCAAGGAGCTGGCCAGCGACCCGGATCACCTCAACCTGCCCCAGGTGGTGGCGGCCAACGACCGGCGCGGGCTGAAGGCGGCCTATCTGAAGTCCGTCGACATCCACAACCGGATCATGGCGGCCTTCGAGGAGGAGTCGGCGGCCCTGTCCGTCGGCTCCCCGCTCGTCGCGCGCTACGCCGAGAGCCTGGCCGCCTGGGTCGCCGGCAACCACGAGTGGCACGCCACCAACACCAACCGCTACCACCTGCCGGACTACTGGTAGCTCCTGAGCCACATCCGAAACACCGTCAGAAACACGTCGAGGAGAACCTGTTGACCACCGCCCCTGTCGCCCGGAAGAAGACCACCACGTCAGCCCCGGTGCCGACCCAGTCCAGGTACCAGAACCGCGTCGCGGACTACTGGAATGCCGAGGAGAACCCGGTCAACCTCGAACTCGGAAAGATCGACGACCTGTACCACCACCACTACGGCATCGGGGACGCCGACTGGTCGGTGCTCGACGAGACCGACCCCGAGCTGCGCAAGGAGCGCGTCACCGGCGAACTGCACCGTCTGGAGCACGCCCAGGCCGAACTGCTGGCCGGTCACCTCGGCCCGCTCACCCCGGCCGACCGGGTCTTCGACGCCGGCTGCGGCCGGGGCGGCGGCAGCATCGTGGCGAACCTGCGCTACGGCTGCCAGGCCGACGGGGTCACCATCTCGGCCAAGCAGCACGAGTTCGCCAACGACATGGCCCGCAAGCGGGAGGTCGGCGACAAGGTCCGCTACCACCACCGGAACATGCTGGACACCGGCTTCGAGACGGGCGCGTACGCGGCCTCGTGGAACAACGAGTCCACGATGTACGTCGAGCTGGAGCTGCTGTTCGCCGAGCACGCCCGGCTGCTGCGCCGCGGCGGCCGCTATGTCACGATCACCGGCTGCTACAACGACACCTACGGCCGGGCCTCGCGCGAGGTGTCCCTGATCAACGCGCACTACATCTGCGACATCCACCCGCGCTCGGAGTACTTCCGGGCGATGGCGAAGAACCGGCTGGTGCCGGTCCATGTGGAGGACCTCACCCAGGCGACCATCCCCTACTGGGAGCTGCGCAAGCAGGCCGAGCACCTGGTGACCGGCATCGAGGACGCGTTCCTCACCGCGTACAAGAACGGCAGCTTCCAGTACCTGCTGATCGTGGCCGACCGGGTCTGACCCGGCGGGGTCCGCGCGCGGGGCGGTGTCCGGACACCGCCCCGCGTCCGCGCGCGGTCACTCGCCCGCGTACGCCCTCTCCAGCGCGGCGATGTCGAGCTTGCCCATGGCGTACATCGCCCGGGTGGTGCGCGCCGCCTTCTCCGGGTCGGCGTCGCCGATCATCTCGATCAGGCCGTCGGGGATGACCTGCCAGGACACGCCGTACCGGTCCTTGAGCCAGCCGCAGGGGCCGGGTTCGCCGCCGTTCTCGGTGAGCTTGGCCCAGTAGTGGTCGACCTCCTCCTGGCCGTCGCAGTAGATCTGGAAGGAGATCGCCTCGCTGAACTTGAACTGCGGGCCGCCGTTGATGGCGACGAACTTCTGCCCGTTGGCCGTGAAGTCGACGGCCAGCACGGAACCCGGCTCTCCCGGTCCGGCCTCGTTGTACCGGCCGACCTTCCCGACGCTGGAGTTCTTGAAGATCGACACGTAGTAGTGGGCGGCCTCCTCGGCCTGGCCGTCGAACCAGAGACACGTGGTGAATCCGTCGGTGGTCATGAGCACCTCCTGGGGCGGGGAACGCGGTCATGTGTACCGACCGCCGCGGGGCCGGAAACTCATCGGTGGCCCGCCTACGATCCCGACCATGACCTCTTCGCCGGACATCCGCCCCTTCCGCGTCTCGATCCCGCAGAGCGACCTCGACGATCTCCACGACCGCCTGGACCGCACCCGCTGGCCGGCCGAGCTGCCGGGTGCCGGGTGGGAGTACGGCGTTCCCACACCGTATCTGCGGGAGCTGGCCCGGTACTGGCGGCACGAGTACGACTGGCGGGCGGCGGAGGCGCGGCTGAACGCCTGGCCGCAGTTCACGACCACGATCGACGGCGCCGACGTGCACTTCGCCCATGTCCGCTCCGCCGAGCCGGACGCCACCCCGCTGGTCCTCACCCACGGCTGGCCGGGCTCGATCGTGGAGTTCCTGGACGTGGTCGGGCCGCTCACGGATCCGGCGGCGCACGGCGGGGATCCCGCCGACGCCTTCCATGTGGTGCTGCCGAGCATCCCGGGCTTCGGCTTCTCCGGTCCGACGACCGAACCCGGCTGGGAGGCCGGACGGGTCGCCGACGCCTGGGCCGAGCTGATGCGCCGGCTGGGCTACGAGCGGTTCGGGGTGCAGGGCGGTGACTGGGGCGCGGCGATCTCCCGCGAGGTGGGCCGCGCCCATCCCGAGCGGGTGATCGGCGTGCATCTCAACCTGCTGCCGGGCGCCCAGCAGGCCACCGAGCCCACGGCGGCGGAGCTGGCCGTGCTCTCCCCCGAGGAACAGGCCAACACCTGGGACTCGTGGCGCCGTTGGGAGGCCTGGACGAAGGAGAGCACCGGGTACGCGGTCCTGCAGAGCACCCGCCCGCACACGCCCGGCTACGCGCTCACCGACTCGCCGGTCGGGCAGCTCGCCTGGATCGTCGAGAAGTTCCGGGAGTGGACGGACTCCGAGGAACTGCCGGAGGAGGCGGTGGACCGGGACCGGCTGTTGTGCAATGTGATGCTGTACTGGCTCACCGGTACAGCCGCCTCCTCCGCCCGGATCTACTACGAGCGGGCCCACGCCACCGGCCCCCGCGCCACCGCGCCCACCGAGCCGTCGACGGCGCCGACCGCCCTCGCCCTGTTCCCGGCCGAGCCCCAGCGGCCGTTGCGGCACAAGGCGGACCGCACGGAGCACATCGTGCGCTGGACGGAGTTCGACCGGGGCGGGCACTTCGCGGCGATGGAGGAACCGGACCTGCTGGTGGGCGATGTCCGGGCCTTCTTCCGGCAGTTGCGGGAGCGGAGCGCGCGCTGAACCGCCCTCAGGCGGCCAGGCACAGGCCGTTGTAGGGCCTCGGCACGGAGCGGACGGCCGTGGTCCTGCGGGCGAACTCGGTCTGGACCCGGGACAGCAGACTTCCCAGGTCGAGGCCGAGGGCGTGGGCGGCGGCCGCGAGGACCTCCGAGGAGGCCTCCTTGCGGCCCCGCTCGACCTCCGACAGATACGGCAGGGAGATCCGGGCGGCGTCGGCGACGTCCTTGAGGGTGCGTTCCTGGGTCAACCGTTCGTGCCGCAGGACGTCTCCGACCAGGTCGCGCCAGAGCGGCTCCCTGGGGTCGGCGGACGACTCCTGCGGACGCAGCGGAAGGACGGGGGCGTGGTTCGGCGGTTGGCTGCTCACCCCCTCAGCCTAAAAGCAGTGGCCCACGCGGGAGGGAAATCGGCATTCTCTCCCGCATGGAAGCGTATGAGTTCAGCGGAGAACGGCAGGAACTGCGGGTCACCTTCGACGAGGACGCCGAACTGTACGAGCGGGCGCGGCCCCGCTATCCCCCTTCTCTCGTGGCGGAGCTGGGACGGGTCACCGGCGCCGCACCGGGAGTCCGCGTCCTGGAGATCGCGCCGGGCACCGGCCAGCTGACCGTCGAGCTGGCCGGGTTCGGCTGTGCGGTGACCGCCGTGGAGATGGGCCCGTCGATGGCCGCTGTCGCCCGCCGGCGCCTGGCGGGGTTCCCGGAGGTGGGGGTCGTCACCGCCGCCTTCGAGGAGTGGGAGCTGCCGCCGGAGCCGTTCGACGCGGTGGTGTGCGCGACCGCGTTCCACTGGATCGACCCGGCACTCCGGGTCACGAAGCCGGCCCGCGCGCTGCGCCCCGGCGGTCTGCTCGCCGTCGTCACCACCCACCATGTGGCGGGCGGCACCGAGGACTTCTTCGCCGACGTCCAGGAGTGTTACGAACGATGGGATCCGGCCACACCGCCCGGGCTGCGCCTGTCCCCCGAGTCCGCCGTCGCGACCGACACGGCCGAGTTCACCGGCTCCCCGTACCTCACGGACGTCACCGTGCACGGCCACGCCCAGGAGATCACCTACGGCACCGACGCCTACCTGGACGTCCTGCTCACCTACTCGAACCACCGCGCACTCCCCGAGCCCGCCCGGAACGGGTTGCTCGCCGACATCCGGGAGCTCATCGAGTCCCGCTACGACGGAGTCGTCACCAAGCGCTACTGGCACGAGCTGATCACGGCTGTACGCGTCGGGGAGGCCGACAAGTGAGCCGCTGATTTTCCGCCACGCATGCGGACGGGACGCATGCGCGGCGTCACCCCGGGTACCCGACCGTCAAGCACGCATGGGATGTCCGGTTCCGGGTACCCGGTCCAGGGGCGAAACCCTGGACAGGGCCGGAACGAGAGGCCGAAGAGGCAGCCGTCGAACCGTGACTTGGGAGAGGGAAATGGATACCTCCGGGATCCGGTCGGAAGCAGTGGTCACCGCGCACACCGCGGAGGAGCTGCCAGCGGAGGGAGCCCTGCCCGGAATCGAGGACCCGAAGTCCGTGGCCCCGCGCGACGCGCGGGAGTTGTCCCGGCAGTTCTTCCACCGGCTCGCCGAGGTGGAGGAAGGAACCCCGGAGCACCAGTACGCCCGGAACACGCTCATCGAGATGAACATGTCGCTGGTGCGGTTCGCGGCCGGACGCTTCCGCAACCGGGGCGACGACATGGAGGACATCGTCCAGACCGGCATGATCGGCCTGATCAAGGCCATCGACCGGTTCGAACTGTCGCGCGAGGTCGAGTTCACCTCCTTCGCACTCCCGTACATCGTGGGCGAGATCAAGCGGTTCTTCCGGGACACCACCTGGGCGGTGCACGTACCGCGCCGGCTGCAGGAGCTGCGCGTCGAGCTGGCCAAGGCCCGCGAGGAGCTGTCCAGCCGGCTGGACCGGGAACCGACGGTCGTCGAACTGGCCACGCTGATGAACCTGTCCGAGGACGAGGTGGTCGAGGGCCAGCTGGCGTCCAACGGCTACAACTCCTCCTCCCTGGACGCCGCCCTGACCGGGGACGGGCCCGAGGACGGCGAGTCCGTGCTCGCCGACTTCATCGGCGTCGAGGAGGACGGACTGCGGCTCGTCGAGGACTTCCAGTCGCTGGCCCCGCTCATGGCCGAACTGAGCGAACGCGACCGCGAGATCATCCATCTGCGGTTCGTGGAGGAAGCCACCCAGGCGGAGATCGGCGAGCGCCTCGGCTGTTCCCAGATGCATGTCTCCCGGCTGATCAAGCGGATCATCACACGCCTGCGTCAGGGGATGCTGGGCGAACTCGGCTGCGCCTGACGGCAGGACTCCGGGCGCTGCCCCGCACCGGCGCGTGGGGCGGCGCCCGTGGTGTGCGCGAGGGTCGGTGAGCACGAGGATCGGTGCGGTGACGGGGTCAGTGCGGGAAGCGCACCAGCGCACGCACCCGCTTGCCCACCGGCACCCGCTCGGCGCTGACCTCGGTGGCCAGGGCGTGCACGATCTCCAGGCCGTGCCGGCCGACCCGCTCGGGGTCCCTGGGGAAGCGGCGGGGCAGCGCGGCGCTGCTGTCGTACACGGAGACCAGGACCGCGCTGTCCGTGCCCTCCAGTTCGAGGATGTACGGTCCGTTGCTGTGCCGGTCGGCGTTGGTGACCAGCTCGCTCACCACGAGGAGCAGCTCGCCGTCGGCCCGGGGGTCGATCGCGGCGCACCACTCGGTCCTGAGCTGTTCCAGGAAGCGGGCCGCGAAGTCCCGAGCCTCCGCTATGCAGCCGGGTTCGCCCGTGTAGTGCGCCGCCCGCCGCAGCGGCTCCACGGGTACGTCGAAGCCAGTCGGTATCACTGCCCCGCCCAGGTGTTCGGTCATGCGTGTCTCTCTCGGAGGCCGGTACGGCCGGTCGCTGTTGCATCCATGCTCGTACCCCGAGTGCGGTCGGGCAGTCCCGGGAGGTGTTCGCCGATCGCGCACAAGAACGTCGCGCTTCTCACACCGGCGGGGATTCGGTGGCCGAGCCGGGCGGGATTGCCGGGGATTCAGGGGCGGCGGAGGTCACCGCGGACTCGGGACCGGGCGACGCCGGGGACGGCGGCCCCTCGGAGGGCGGCACCTCGGACTTCGGGGACTTCGGAGACTCCGGGGACTTCGGGGACTCCGGGGACTTCGACCCCGGCTCGGTCGCCGGCGATTCGGACCCCGGTGACTCGGTCTTCGGTGACTCGGTCTTGGGCGATTCCGTCTTCGGTGACTCCGACGAAGGGGCCTGCGACGAAGGCGGCGCGGAAGACGGCGGCTCGGAGGACGGCGACTGGGACGAGGGCGACTTCGAGGACGGCGGTGGTGAGGACGGGGAGTGCGAGTTCGACGACGGCGAGTGCGACGACGGCGAGTGCGACGACGGCGAGTGCGACGACGGCGAGTGCGACGACGGCGAGTGCGACGACGGCGAGTGCGACGACGGGGACGAGGGGGACGACGAGCCGGTGCCGGGGCTCGACGGGCGCGAGGGGCCGGTGGAGGCCGGCGGATACATGGGGTTCGGGTCGGCCGGAGGCCTGGTGCGGTGGTCCTGGTGCCCGGTGTGGTCGCCCCGGTGGCGGCCGAACCAGTCGTCGTGCCGGTGGTCGAAGATGACGAAGACGTTGATGACCTGCGCGGCGGGTGCGACGACGACCACGTTCGCGGGCCGGTACGCGGGCCAGGCGGCGCCGGTGGTCCGGGGGGTGGTCCGCTGGGCGACCGGCGGGGTCAGCGGGTTGCCGCAGGCGCACCGCACGCGGGGCACGCCGTGCCCGTCGACCAGGACGGCCGTACCGGACTGGAGGACGGACTGGTAGGTCGTCGCGCCGCCGTCGCGGTAGCCGTGGGCGGTGACCCGGGTGTCCGCGCGCAGCTGCACGGGGGTGAGCGAGCGCAGGTAGGCGGGGACGCCGGAGGGCTGGACGCCGACCTGCGAGGCGAACGCCTTGTTGCGCGGGGGCGAGGCCTGGAAGTACTTGATCTGCTGCTCGACGTCGCAGCTGCCGCTGTTCTGGGTGCCGCTGTACAGGCCGGGCGCCGCGCCGCTCACCCCGCGCACCTGGTTCGCCGGAGCCCCCGAGACCACCGGCGCGGCCGGGGCGGGGGACTCCGAGGTCGCGGAGTTCTTTGCGGCGGTGGACCCGGTGAACGGGTCCTGGCCCGCGCTGTTGGCGGCCTGCAGGAAGACCTCGCCGCGCTTGCCGGTGCCGCTGCCCGCACGGGTGAGGACCACGGCGAGGACCACGGCGACCACCACGGCGGTGGTGAGCATGGCGATCCGGGGAGCGGACCGCCACCACGGCCGGTGCGGCCGTCCGCCCTCGCCGCCTCCGCCGGTGGGCGGCTGCGAGGGGGGTCCGGCCGGTGGTCCGGAAGGTCCGGACAGCGGGCCGGAGGGAGGCCCTGTGGGGCGGCCGGATGACGGCGGTTGGACGCTCACGCGCTCATCTCCCCGTTGCGATAAACGGCATTTGCAAAAAATGCCTCATTTGATGCACAACGAGCCCAATGTGCGCCGGTCCGGTACCGTCCGCAAGCGGACGCGGACGGCTCACCCGGCGGGCGGGGCGTCCGGCGGTTGCCTAGCGTGACAACGTGAGCCCCCGAATCGCCTCGGAGCGGCCGGTGGCCGCGCCGGTCGCCCGCGCCGTGGCCCGGCACGGCTGGCCGCTGGCCCTGGCCGTGGTCCTGGCCGCTCTGGTCGCCATGGCCGTGGTGGCCGCCGGGGGGCTGTGGGCGGCGGGCGCGACGGACCTGCCGAAGGGCGCGTTCGGGCCGGTGGTGCTCGCGACCGTGGTGACGGCGGTCGGCGGCACGGTCGAGCTGTCGGGGAACGCGGGCGAGCTGGCCCGGACGAACGCCGGGCTGACCGCCGTAC
Source organism: Streptomyces sp. NPDC007901 (assembly GCF_042959465.1). Lineage (NCBI taxonomy): Bacteria > Bacillati > Actinomycetota > Actinomycetes > Kitasatosporales > Streptomycetaceae > Streptomyces > Streptomyces sp. NPDC007901. The sequence continues at coordinate 84,700 of NZ_JBIBKW010000017.1, forward strand.
CCCTGTCGGTGACGCTGGTCGGGGCGCTCGTGGTGGCCGGGGGTTTCCTGCGGCCGCTGCGGCATCGGGCGGTGGCCGGTGCCCGGGAGCTGGCCGGGTGGGCGGCGCGGCTGGCGGTGCTGTGGCTGCTCGCGCTGATCGGCCTCGCGCTCGGCGCCCGGCACACCTTCACGGTGAACGTGGGCAGCGGCACCCTGAGCGAGGTCACCGACCTCCTCGACGCCTCGCCGAGGGTGGGTTTCACCACGGATGTGCCGCTGACCGTCGTGTTCGGGCTGCTGTGGCTGGCCGGGATCCTGCTGCTGGCGCTGCTGGTGTCGCGCGGGGCGCCGCTGCCCGGGCGGCTGCTGCGCTTCCAGGCGTCGGTGCGCCCGGCGGCGTACGCGATGGTCGTGCTCGTCCTGGCGTACGTGGCGCTGGCGCTGGTGATCGCCCTGGTCACGATGGTGACGCGCGGGCAGGCCAGGGAGACCCTCGCGCTGGTCCTGCTCGGGCTGCCCAACCTGGCGTGGCTGGCCCTGACCCTGGGTCTCGGCGCCACCTGGGACGGCAGGGTCGACGGCCCGTTCGGCCTGCCGGTGCCGAAGGTGCTCGCGGAGGTGCTGCGCGCCCCGGACGTCTCCACCCTGAACGTGCGCACCCTGGCGGCCCACGACGGCAGGGCGTGGTGGCTGGTCGGCGTGGCCGCAGTGCTGCTGCTGGCGGCCGCCTTCCTGATGGTGGTGCGCTCCCCCGCCCGCATCCGCCCATGGCGGCACGCGCTGCATCTGGCGATCGCCCTCGCGCTGACCATGCTGACGCTCTGCCTGACCGTCCGGGTCTCCGCCCACTACGGCCTCTCCCTGCTCGGCCTCGGCGACCTGGGCGGCGGTCTGTCGGGCGAGGTGCTGCTGCGGCCGCACCTGTGGTCGGCGGTGGGCCTTGGCGCGCTCTGGGGGCTGGGCGCCGGGTTCCTGGGCGCGTCGGCGGCCCGGCGGGTGAGCCGGCGGGGCGAGGTGGCCGCCTAGCGGTCCCGCAGGACGGGTTCCGCCCAGGGCGGCGGGCGGGTGACCGGCCGCCGCTCCTCCGGCGTGGCGGCCGGTGTGGCGGTGCGCAGGGCGGTGACGAAGGCGAGGCAGGAGTCGTAGCGGTCGTCGGGGGACTTGACGAGGGCCTTCGCGAGGACCTGGTCCACGGCCGGGCCGAGGTCGGGGCGGGCCGGGGTGAGCGCGGGCGGCTCGTCGTACTGGTGGGCCCAGAGCACGGCCATGTCGTCGTCGCGCACGAAGGGCGGACGGCCCGTCAGGGTCTCGTGGACGACACAGGCGAGGCCGTACTGGTCGCAGCGGCCGTCCACCGGGCGGCCCGCGATCTGCTCGGGTGCCACGTAGTCGAGGGTGCCGACCAGCTGGCCGACGGAGGTGAGGCCGGTCAGGGACAGGGACTTCTTGGTGAGGCCGAAGTCGGTGAGGTAGACGTGCTCGGGGTGGTCGCTGTCGGGGCCCCGGGCGACCAGGATGTTGCCGGGCTTGACGTCCCGGTGGACCAGGCCGTGGTCGTGGGCCGCGTCCAGCGCGGACGCCACCTGGGTGGCGATCCGCACGGCCACCGCGAAGGGCAGCGGGCCCTTGCGGTCCAGGAGTTGACGCAGGTCGCAGCCGTCGACGCAGCGCATGGCGATGTACAGGACACCGTCGGCCTCGCCGGCCTCGTAGACCGGCACGATGTGCGGGTGGTCGATGGCGGCGGCCGCCCGGGACTCGTGGATGAAGCGCTGCCGGAAGGTGTCGTCGCGGACGAGTTCGGGGGTGAGCAGCTTCAGTGCCACCGTGCGGTCCAGGCGCGGGTCGTGGGCGCGGTACACGACGGCCATGCCGCCGCGGCCGAGCCGGCTCCCGATCTGATAGCCGGCGATCTCCTTGCCGGCCAGGTCGGCGAGCGCCGGCGCGCCGCCGCCGGTCATCAGCGCTCTCCGTCGGGGGTGACCACCCGGGTCGGGTAGTGGCCGGGGCCGTCGCTGCCCGGCTCGGCCCGGTCGGTGACGTACGTGGTCAGCCGTCGTCCGTCGCCGTACAGCCAGCGGCCCTCGGCGGGGTCGTACAGCCACACGGACTCCCCGTCGACCACCACGCCGATGCGCAGCCCGTGCGTGCGGTCCCGGAAGGACTCGCCGTCCAGGGCGCCGCCCGCCAGCTCCTCGACGGCGGCGTTGTAGTCGGCCAGGGCGCGTTCGGCGCGGGCCAGCAGCGGGCGGGGGTCGGTGGCCTCGGTGGACAGGCCGCCGGTGAGGGGCGGGTCGTGGGGTACGGCGACGAGGTAGCGGCCGTCGACCCAGGCGGCCCAGCCGTTGGCGCAGCTGATGTGCGCCCAGTCGCCGCGCCGCTCCACCAGTTGCACCGGCAGCAGCGGATCGAGGGGCACCGTGGGCCGGGCGGGGTCGGGGGCCTCCCAGGCGGGCATGCCGTCGGCCGGGACGACATGGGTGGGCCGGAATCCTGGCGTCGTCGTCATCGCCTCGCCTACTTTCGCATGACGGCGGGTTCGTGCCGGCGCAGCAGCCGGGACAGCACCACGCCGAAGCCGACCGCCAGTACCACCAGCATCAGCATGTTGCGCAGCCAGACGCCCGCCGAGTGCCGGAAGAACGGGTCGGCGGTGAGGGTGCCGGGGACGATCCGGTGCAGGTCGACAGTGCCGGCCATGGCGCCGAGCCCCCACCGCGAGGGCGCCAGCCAGGCGAGCTGCTCCAGACCGGGCACGCCGTTCACCTTCAGCACGGTCCCGCAGAAGACGACCTGGACGATGGTGAGCAGCACAAGGAGCGGCATCGTCACTTCTTCCTTGCGGACCAGCGCGGAGATCAGCAGGCCCAGCATCATCGCCGTGAAGGAGAGCACGGCCACAGCGACGGTGATCTCCAGCAGGGGCGACATGAACACCCCTGTGCCGCCGGGCGCGTTGAGGTCGACGCCGGCCAGGCCCACCAGGGTGAGCACGATCGCCTGGAGCACGGTGACGGCGCCGAGGACGACGACCTTCGACATCACGTACGCCGATCTGGGCAGGCCGACGGCTCTCTCGCGCTGGTAGATGACACGTTCCTTGACCAGCTCGCGCACGGCGTTGGCCGCGCCGGTCAGCACCCCGCCCACGCACAGGATGAGCAGCGCGTTGGTCGCGGTGTCGACGGTGAGTCTGCTGCCGGCGACGGCCCGGGCCATCGCGCCCATCACGAACGGCAGCCCGATCATGATGGCGAGGAAGGTCCGGTCGGCGGCGAGCGCGGCCGTGTAGCGGCGCACCAGCGTGGCGAACTGGGCGCCCCAGCTGCGCGGCCTCGGCGGCGGGGCCGGGGCGAGGGGCCCGGTACGCGGCACGACCGGCTGCGTGCTGGAGTTCACGATGTACTTCCGGTGGTACGACGAGTCGCGGTACTCCCCCGCCCAGTCCCGGCCGGTGTCCCGCTCGAACGCCTCGAAGGCCTCGGGCCACTCGTCGAACCCGAAGAAGCCGAGGGCGTCGCCGGGCGGTCCGAAGTAGGCGGTCCGTCCGCCCGGCGCGAGGACCAGGAGGCGGTCGCACGCGTCGAGGCTGAGCACGCTGTGGGTGACGACGATGACGGTGCGGCCGTCGTCGGCGAGGCCGCGCAGCATGTTCATCACCGACCGGTCCATGCCGGGGTCCAGTCCGGAGGTCGGTTCGTCGAGGAAGAGCAGCGACGGCTTCGTCAGCAGTTCCAGGGCGACGCTGACCCGCTTGCGCTGCCCGCCGGAGAGGCTGTGCACGGGCTGCTCGGCGCGCTGTTCCAGGCCCAGTTCCCGGATGACCTCCTCGACCCGTTCCCGGCGCTCGGCCTTCGCGGTGTCCTCGGGGAAGCGGAGTTCGGCGGCGTAGGTGAGGGCGCTGCGGACGGTCAGCTGGACGTGCAGGATGTCGTCCTGTGGGACCAGGCCGATGCGCTGGCGCAGTTCGGCGTAGTCGCGGTAGAGGTCGCGGCCGTCGTAGAGGACGGTGCCGTGCTCGGCGGGGCGCTGGCCGGTGAGGGCGCCCAGCAGCGTGGACTTGCCGGCGCCGCTGGGTCCGACCACCGCGAGCAGGCACTTCTCGCCCACCGGGAAGGAGACGTGGTCCAGCAGGATCTTGCGGCCGCGGTCGACGGCGACGGTGAGGTCCTGGACGTCGAGGGAGACCTCGCCGGTGTCGACGTACTCCTGCAGCCTGCCGTCGACCAGGCAGAACGCCGAGTGGCCGATGCCGACGACGTCCCGGGGGCCGAGCGGGGCGCGGGTGACGGTGCGGCCGTTGAGGTAGGTGCCGTTGTGGCTGTCGAGGTCGACGATCTCGTGGCCGCCGTCGGGGTGGGCGCGCAGTTCGGCGTGGTGGCGGGAGACGACCAGGTCGTCGACGACGACGTCGTTGTCGAGGGCGCGGCCGATGCGGACCGTGCCGGCCTGGAGCGGCCGTACCGAGGACGGTTGCCGGAAGGTGCCGGTCCGGCTGGGCATCGAGACGACGGAGGGGCGGTCCGGGGCGGGCGGTGCGCGGCCCACCAGGACGGCGCTCGGTCCGTCGGCGGGGCTGCCGAAGCGGATGACCGTGCCGGGGCCGACCTCCCATTCCCGCACGCGGCGGCCGTCGGCGTAGGTGCCGTTGGTGCTGTCCTCGTCCTCGAGCGTCCAGTGCCCGTTGACGGGCCGGAGCACCGCGTGGTGCCAGGAGACCCGGGCATCGTCGATGACGATGTCGCTGTACGGGTCGCGTCCGACGTGGTAGTCGCGGCCCGGGCTCATCACCGTGGAGCCCGTGTCGGTCTCCAGGACGAGTTCGGGCGCCGTCGAGGCGACCGGCCGCTCCGCCATGGGGAGAATTCTACCGATCCGACCCCTTATACGCCTGGCCATGCCGCCGGGCGGCGGCTGTCACGTGTCAGGCGACGGGGACGACGAGTGCCGGGATGGTGCGCTGCATACGGAGGGCGTCGACGGACTCGGCGAGCAGTTCGTACTCGGTGGTGTCGTCCTGGACGGCGATCCTGACCAGCCGTCCGCCGGCCAGTTCGTCGGCGACGAGTTCCTGCCGGACCACGTCGGAGCACCAGGCGCGCAGCAGGCCGGGCACGTCAAGGACGGTCTCCGCGACCGGGACGAGCGCCCCCTGCGGAAATCTGGGGTTCTCGGGTAAGGGGTCCAGTCGCTCCGCGATCCAGGAGGCCCGGTCCCGTAACCACCACAGCGCCAGTGCCAGGGTCGGCGCACGGTAGGTGCCGAGCGGAACGCCGATGCGCTGCCCGCCGCACGTGCCGTATGCCGTGACATGGCACAGGAATTCGTCGTGCACGATCACTCCCCCGTAGCTCGCCGGTGTGCCGTCGCGGGCCGGTTTTCCGTGCGGCTCCTGTGCGGTGAAGTGCCCCTGACATTCGAGTATGTTCACTTTCGAAACACTGTCACCACGCCTTTCCGGCCAGTCTCTTGGCATATTCCCTCTGCGAATTGGCCGAAATGCGCGAGCTGTACCGGCCAACCTTCATTACCCGAGGGGTAATCGACCCGGCGCGCGGCCCCGGGCATGGTGGTGCCAACGGATCGGCGCACACCGCGATCCACCACCTGACCAGCGATGACGACCCTCGATGGAGGCTGATCCGCCATGTCCGTGAACACCGACCGTCACCAGACCGCCGCCGCCCGCTACTTCGAGGCCTGGAACGCCACCGAGCCGGAGGCGCTGCGCAAGGCGGTCGCCGCGGCCTGGGCCCCGGAGGGCTCCTACACCGACCCGCTGGCCGATGTCGCGGGGCATGCGCAGATCGCGGCCGTGATCGCGGCGGCGCACGAGCAGTTCCCCGGTTTCGCGTTCCGTCCGCTCGGCGCGGTGGACGGTCACCACGACACCGCGCGCTTCGGCTGGGAGCTGGTGAACGAGGCCGACGGCTCCGCACCGGTGGCCGGTTTTGACGTGGTCACGATCGACGAGGAGGGCCGGATCCGCCGGGTGCTGGGTTTCCTCGACCGGGTTCCGGCCGGAGCCTGAGCCGGCGATGAGTTCCGCCGCTCGCGTCGGTCTCCTGAACGAAAGACCACCGCGAGCGGAGGACCGCCATGAATACGACCGTACGGCTGGACGTGGAATTCACCGCCGTCCTGCGCAGGAGCCCGGCGAAAGGCGGCTGGACCTATGTCGTCTGGCCCGGGTCCGCCACGTTCTTCGGCACCCGGGGGCTCGTCAGGATCGCCGGGACGGTGGACGGGCACCCGTTCCGGAGTTCCTTCATGGCCCTGGGCGACGGCACGCACAAGCTTCCCGTGCGTGCCGACGTCCGCAAGGCGATCGGGAAGGGTGAGGGGGACGCGGTCCTCGTCCGCCTCACCGAACGCGTCAGCGGTTGATGATCGCGTCGATCCGCGTCAGTTCCTCCGCGTCGAAGTCCAGGTTGGCGGCGGCGCCGACGCAGTCCTCGACCTGCCGCACGCTGCTGGCGCCGATCAGCGCGGAGGTCACCCGGCCGCCGCGCAGCACCCAGGACAGGGCGAGCTGGGCCAGGGTCTGGCCGCGGCCCTTGGCGACCTCGTCGAGCTCGCGGAGCTGCCCGACCAGGTCCTCGGTGACCGCGTCCGAGTTGAGGAACGGGCTGTCGCTCGCCGCCCGGGAGCCCTCGGGAATGCCGTCGAGGTAGCGGCCGGTCAGCAGGCCCTGCTCCAGCGGGGAGAAGACGATGGAGCCGACCTGGAGCTCGTCGAGCGCGTCCAGCAGGCCCTCGGTCTCCGGGCGGCGGTCGAGCATCGAGTAGCGGGGCTGGTGGATGAGCAGCGGGGTGCCGAGCTCGCCGAGGATGCGGGCGGCCTCGCGGGTCTGCTCCGCCGAGTAGTTGGAGATGCCCACGTACAGCGCCTTGCCCTGCTGCACCGCGGAGTGCAGGGCGCCCATCGTCTCCTCCAGCGGAGTCTCCGGGTCCGGGCGGTGCGAGTAGAAGATGTCGACGTAGTCCAGGCCCATCCGGGTCAGGGACTGGTCGAGGGACGACAGCAGGTACTTGCGGGAGCCCCACTCGCCGTACGGGCCCGGCCACATCAGATAGCCGGCCTTGGTGGAGATGATCAGCTCGTCCCGGTACGCCGCGAAGTCCGCCTTCAGGGCCTCGCCGAACGCGGACTCGGCGGCGCCGGGCGGCGGGCCGTAGTTGTTGGCGAGGTCGAAGTGGGTGACGCCGAGGTCGAAGGCGCGGCGCAGGATGGCGCGCTGGGTCGTCACCGGCCGGTCGGGCCCGAAGTTGTGCCAGAGGCCGAGCGACAGCGCGGGAAACTTCAGGCCGCTGCGGCCGCTGCGGCGGTACGGCATGTCGGCGTAGCGGTCGGGGTGTGCGGTGTACAACGCGACTCCAGAGGGGTTGGCACACGATCTACCGATCCCACTCTTTCCCGAGCCGCGGGCAGTGGTCCAACAGAAGAATCCGATGGAATTGTGCGGTTAGGCTTCTCAATCATGGAACTGCGTCATCTCCAGCACTTCGTCGCGGTCGCCGAGGACCAGCACTTCACCCGGGCGGCCGAGCGGCTGATGGTGTCCCAGTCCGGGCTGTCGGCGTCGATCCGGGCCCTGGAGCGGGAGCTGCGGGCACCGCTCTTCGTGCGGACGACCCGCCGGGTGACGCTGACCGAGGCGGGCCGGGCGCTGCTCGGCGAGGCGGAGCGCATCCTCGCCCAGGTGCGGTCGGCGCACGAGGCGGTGGCGGCGGTGCAGGGCGTGCTGCGCGGCACACTGGCGCTGGGCACCGAGCAGTGCATCGCCGGGGTGCATGTGGCGGGGCTCCTCGCCGCGTTCCGGCGCCGCCACCCCGACGTCGAGATCCGGCTGCGGCAGGCGGGGTCGGGGGCGCTGGCCGAGGAGGTCGCGGCGGGCCGGCTCGACCTGGCCTTCGCCTACCGCACCCAGGACGACACCGACCAGCTGCGCTCCGTGGCGCTGACCAGCGAGCCGATCACCGTGCTCTGCCATCCCAGCCACCGGCTGGCCACGGCGGGCGCGGCGGTGCTCCCGGAGGACCTCGGCGGGGAGGTGTTCGTCGACTTCCACCCGGACTGGGGCCCGCGCCGAGCGACCGACGCGGCCTTCGCCTCGGCGGGCGTACGGCGCACGGTCGCGCTGGAGGTCAACGACGTCCACAGCCTCCTCGACCTGGTCGACGAGAACCTCGGTGTCGCCGTCGTCCCCCGCCACTTCCGGCACAAGCGGCCCGCGCTCACCGCGCTCGCCCTCAAGGACACGGACGAAGCCGCGTACGAGACGGTCGCCCTGCTGCCGCCCGAGACGGCCACCAGCCCCGCGGCCCGGGCCCTGATCACCCTCCTCGAAACAGGGGGCCTGACACCACCCCCGGACGGGGCCTGCCCCTCCTGACCCCGGCTCCCCGCCGCCGCAGACTCGTGACCGTCACCTACGGAAACGGGGAGTGCGGAGATGGCGGAACACACACGGCGTACGGTGCTGCGCGGGGCGGCGGGCATCGCGGCGGCGAGCGCGCTGACGGGAGCGGCGACCCGGCCGGCAGCGGCGGCGACCGCGCCGGCGGAGCACCGGTATCCCTTCCTGGAGGGCGCGTTCACCCCGGTCACCGAGGAACTCACGGCCTTCGACCTGCCGGTCACCGGCCGTGTCCCGCACGAGCTGAACGGGCGCTATCTGCGCAACGGCCCGAACGTCCTCGGCCTGGAGGATCCGCGTGCCCACCACTGGATGCTCGGCGACGGCATGGTGCACGGGGTGCGGCTGCGGGACGGCCGCGCCGAGTGGTACCGCAACCGCTGGGTGCGCTCCTCCCAGGTGGCGGCCAAGCTCGGGGAGTCCTCCCCGAGCCCGGTCCCGCCCGACGACTTCGCCTGCAACACGCATGTCATCCCCTATCGGGGACGCATCCTCGCGCTGCAGGAGAGCGGCCCGCTGCCGTACGAGCTCGACGGCGAGCTCAACACGGTGGGCACGCACGACTTCCGGGGCACCCTGGAGGGCGCGTTCACCGCGCACACCAAGTACGACGCGCACACCGACGAGCTGCACGCGATCACCTACTACCCGACCTGGGACCACGTCCGGCACCTGGTCGTCGGCCCGGACGGCCGGCTCGCCCGCACCACGCGGATCCCGGTCGCCGACGCGCCGATGATGCACGACTTCGCCCTCACCGAGAGGCATGTGGTGGTCTTCGACGTCCCGGTCACCTTCGACCCGGCGGCCGCCGAGCGCGGCGTCCCGGTGCCGTACGTCTGGAACCGCGAGCACCCGGCGCGGGTCGGTGTGATGCCCCGGGGCGGGGGCGCGGTCCGCTGGTTCGGCGTCGACCCGGTGTTCTACTCGCACACGCTCAACGCGTACGACGAGGGGGCGTCCGTGGTGATCGACCTGACGACGTATCCGGCGCCGTTCGACGTCGCGGGCCGGACCACCGACGGACCGCACGCGGTCGGCACCGGGAAGCTGGAGCGCTGGACCGTCGATCTGCGCCACGGGCGGGTCCGCCGGCGCACGCTGGACGACCGGCCGCAGGAATTCCCGCGCGTCAACGAGGAGTTGGTGTCGCACCGGCACCGCTACGGCTACTCGGCGGCGGCCGCCGAGATGTCCGTCGCCTATCTGGCGGGCGATGGCAACCCGCCGGACCGCGCGTTCTCCAACGCCCTCTTCAAGCACGACCTGGCGCGCGGCACGGCCCAGGTGCACCGGCTGCCGAGGGGCGCCGCGGCGGGCGAGGCGGTGTTCGTACCGCGCGAACACGCGGCCCAGGAGGACGACGGGTACGCCCTCGCCTATGTCCACAACCCCGACCGGGGCGCCGCCGACCTGGTGATCCTCGCCGCGCAGGACTTCACCGGCGAGCCGGTCGCCCGGATCCATCTGCCCGGCCGGGTGCCGCTGGGGTTCCACGGAAGCTGGATTCCGGACGCATGACGGCCGGGGATGCGCGATCGTGGTCGCATGCATGCAAGGGACATCCTCATCGACGGCTTCGGCCGCATCCAGGAAGAAGTCCATGCCGCCCTCGACGGCCTCGACCCCGATCTGCTCAACCGGCGCCCGGCCCCCGACGCCAACTCCGTCACCTGGCTGGTCTGGCACCTCACCCGGATCCAGGACGACCACATCGCCGACGCCTTCGACCTGGACCAGGTGTGGCTGACCCAGGGCTGGGAGAAACGCTTCGGCCTCGACCTGCTGCCCCATGACCACGGGTACGGCCACACCGCCGCGCAGGTCGCGAAGGTCACGGTGGACTCCGGCGACCTGCTGACCGGCTACTACGACGCGGTGCACGAGCAGACCCTGCGGATGCTCCGCGACCTCCCCGCGACGGACCTCGAACGGATCGTGGACGTCCGCTGGGATCCGCCGGTCACACTGGGCGTGCGGCTGGTGAGCGTCCTGTCCGACGACCTGCAGCACGTCGGACAGGCCGCCTACCTGCGGGGGCTGCTTCAGAGCACGGCGGCGTAACCCGGCAGGACGACGTCCTCGATGAGGGCCTTGCGCTCGTCGAACGGGATGAACGCGCTCTTCAGGGCGTTCACCGTGACCGTGCGCAGGTCCTCGACGCCCCAGCCGGCCTCCTCGACCAGCAGGGACATCTCCCGGGTCATCGTCGTGCCGGAGACCAGCCGGTTGTCGGTGTTGAGGGTGACCCGGAAGCCCAGCTCCTTCAGCGCGGTGATCGGGTGCTCGGCGATCGAGGTGGCGCAGCCGGTCTGGAGGTTGGAGGTGGGGCACATCTCCAGGGCGATCCGGCGGTCGCGCACCCAGCTCGCGAGGCGGCCGAGCTTGCCGTCGACGATGTCCTCGGTGATGCGCACGCCGTGTCCGATGCGCTGGGCGCCGCAGGCCTGGATCGCCTGGTGGATGCTGGGCAGGCCGAAGGCCTCACCGGCGTGGATGGTGAAGGGCACGTTCTCGCCGCGCAGGTGCGTGAAGGCGTCCAGGTGGTCGACGGCCGGGAACCCGTCCTCGGCGCCGGCGATGTCGAAGCCGACGACGCCCGCGTCCCGGTAGGCGACGGCCAGTTCGGCGGCCTCGCGGACGCGGTCGAACATGCGCATGCCGCAGAGCAGGGTGCCGACGCGGACGGGCGTCCCCGCGGCGGCGGCCTTGGCCATACCGGCGGCGAGCCCCTCCTGCACGCTCTCCACGACCTCGTTGAGCGTGAGCCCGCCCTTGACGTTCAGCTCCGGCGCGTAGCGCACCTCGCCGTACACGACGCCGTCGGCGGCCAGGTCGAGGACGTACTCCTCGGCGACCCGCCGCAGCCCCTCCTTGCTCTGCAGCACCGCGAGGGTGTGCTCGAAGGTGGCTATGTAGCGGACCAGGTCTCCGGAGTTCGCGGCCTCGACATACCAGGCGGCCAGCTCGTCGGGGTCGGTGGTGGGCAGGGTGTGACCGACCTCGGCCGCCAGCTCGACGAGGGTGGCGGGGCGCAGGCCGCCGTCGAGGTGGTCGTGCAGGACGGCCTTGGGGAGGCGACGGATCACATCTGCGTCTACGCGCGTAGCGGTCATGGCGGGGCTTTCCTCGGCAGGTGGTTCGGGGTGATCGGTCAGGTCAGGCGGCGGGCTGGAGCAGGTCCCAGCGGTTGCCGTAGAGGTCCTGGAAGACGGCGACGGTGCCGTACGGCTCGTGCCGCGGCTCCTCCAGGAAGGTCACGCCGGCGGCGGCCATGCGGGTGTGGTCGCGGGCGAAGTCGTCGGTGTGCAGGAAGAACCCGACACGCCCGCCGGTCTGGTCACCGACCCGGGCACGCTGGTCCTCGTCCTTCGCGCGGGCGAGCAGCAGTCCGGTACCGGCCCCCTCCGCTCCCGGCTCCACGACGACCCAGCGGGACCCGTCCGGGCGGGGCGCGTCCTCGACGAGCCGGAACCCGAGGGCCTCGGTGTAGAAGCGGATCGCCTCGTCGTAGTCGCCGACGACGAGGGTGACCAGGGCGACGCGTCGCATGGGGGCCTTTCGGTGGGGGCGGTTAGCGGGAGAGGTTATACGTAAAACTTAACGGATGCCAGTTCGGCTTTTTCCTGGGGTGACTCTTCGAGAGGCGACGCCTGGAGCGCCCCGTCAGGGGCGCTGGGGGTACCCCCGGCCGAAGGCTGGGGGAGGAACTGCGCGACCAGCCACGACGGACCCGCACCCGACGACCGGCCGTCCCTTACCGCTCCGCTTCCCCCTGGGCGACCTCCACCCGATGGTGGAAGTCGACCATCCCGGTCACCGACGCGGCGCACGACAGCCCGACACCGGCCACCAGCAGCACCGCGACCCACGCTCCGGCCCGCCGCCGGCCACGCGGCGCCAGCAGCGCCTGCACCCGCTGCGGCACCGGCCCCGACGCGACCCCCGGCACGAACACCGGCCGCCGCACGCCCCCGCCCTGCCCCGCCAGCGCGGCCCTCGCGATCGCGCGGGCCGTCAGCCGCCGGTCCCCCACCGCACGCGCCGCGGCCTCGTCGGCCACCCGCTCCACGGCGAGCCGAATGACGTCCCGGACCCGCCGCAGCGCCGGATGACAGTGCGCCGCGAACTCGGCCACCGCGAGGAAGAAGTGGTGCCCGCCGGCGTTGTGCGCCCGCTCGTGCGCGAACAGTGCCTCCCGCTCGGCCCCGTCGAGGCTGCGCAGCATCGCGGTGGTGACCACGATCCGATGCGGCCGGCCCGGCAGCGCGTACGCGTCCGGACACGGCGAGTCGACGACGCACAGGTCGCCCGCGGCGGCCCGCCCGGCCTCCGCCCGGGCCGCGTGGAAGGCACGCGCCTGGCGGAGCACCGTCCGGACCAGGCGCCGGGTGCCCAGCGCGACGGCGCCGACCGAGACGGCCGCCAGCGGCAGCACCAGGCGGTCGGAGCCGAAGCGCAGCGGGCGGATCAGCTCACCGAGCGTGGCGAAGAACGGGACCTTGAGCAGCCCGGTGAGGACGAACGCGCCGAGCGCCGCCAGGGAGCACCCCGCGAGGGCGACGGCCGCGCCGGTCACTGCCCAGAGCGCGACGCCGGGCGACAACCGGTCCAGCGCCCGCCGGGCCAGTGCCGGCAGAGCGAACGGCACGAGCAGGGGCAGGATCAGCAGGGCGATCATCATCCACCGGACTGCTCGTCGGCTTCGAGCAGGCCGCGCAGCACCCGCTCGTCGTCCGGGCTGAGCTGGGCGACGAACCGGGCGAGCACGGTCTCCCGGTCACTGTCCCGGTCGAGTTCGCTGTGCATCCGCTTCGCGGTCAGGCCCTGCGCGTCCTGGACGGGGAAGTAGGCGAACCCGCGCCCCTGGCGGTGCCGGTCGACCACGCCCTTGTCGTGCAGCCGGGTGAGGATCGTCGTCACGGTGGTGCGGGCCAGGTCGGTGCCGAGGCTGTGCTGCACCTGGCCGGGGGTCTGGGGCGCGCCGGCGGCCCAGAGAGCCGCCATGACGCTCGCCTCGAGTTCGCCGGCGGGCCGGCGTTCGTCCTTCGCGTCGGCCATGGAAGATTCCTCACCCCTTCGTCGTCCACAGTCCGGCAGACCGTCTACGGCAGTGTAGTCAACACTGCGGCGGCCACCACCCGTGAGCCCATTATGGGGAGGACCGCCGTGGCGGACGGAAGAAATCTGACCCGCGGGTCAGGCGGCACCGGTGTGCAGGGCGTTCAGCCGGGCCAGCTCCTCCTCGGTGAACCGGAGGGCGCCCGCGGCAACGTTCTCGGCGAGGTGGTCCGGGTTTCCGGTGCCGGGTATCGCGAGGACGTGCGGGCCCTGGTGCAGGGTCCAGGCCAGGCGGATCTGGGCGGGACTGGCGTCGTGCGCACGGGCGACGGCGAGGACGGCCTCGTCGTGGTTCTCGGTGGCACCGTGGGCCCCGGCCTCGCCCGCGACGGCGAAGAACGGCACGAAGGCGATGCCCCGGTCGCCGCAGACGCGGACCAGTTCGTCGGTGGCCGGATCCCGCATGTCGAGGCCCCAGCGGTTCTGCACGCACACGACGGGGGCGATGGCGAGCGCCTCGTCGAGATGGCGCGGTTCGACGTCGGAGACGCCGAGGTGCCGGACCAGGCCCGCCTCGCGAAGTTCGGCGAGGGCGCCGAAGTGCTCGGCGATCGAGTCCTGGCCCATCCGGCGCAGGTTGACGACGTCGATGTGGTCGCGGCCGAGCTGGCGCAGGTTCTCCTCGACATGGCCGCGCAGCTGGTCGGGGCGGGCGGAGGTGTTCCACTCGCCGGAGTAGTCGCGGTAGGGGCCGACCTTGGTGACGATGACGAGGTCGGCCGGGTACGGGGACAGGGCGGTGTTGATGAGCTCGTTGGCGGAGCGCAGGGCGGAGAAGTAGAAGGCCGCCGTGTCGATGTGGTTCACACCGAGCTCGACGGCCTTGCGCAGCACGGCGACCGAGCGGGCGCGGTCGCTCGGGGTGCCGTGGTGGAAGGCGGCGCTGCCCGTCAGCCGCATCGCACCGAAGCCGAGTCGGTGGACGGGCAGGTCGCCCAGTTTCCAGGTGCCGGAGGCGTCCGCGGTGATCGTTTCGGAGGTCATCGACGGAGTCTGGCACACGGCCCCTGACGAGGGGGTCAGCAATACAGGTTGTTTCCGGCCCCGACACCGAGGATCTGCGTGAACTTCTGGTAGGCGCTGACCCGGCTCTGCACCTGCGCCGGGTTCTTGCCGTCGCACTCCAGGGAGCCGTTGATGGAGCGGATGGTCTGCCCGAAGCCGGCCTGGTTGACCATGGCGTTGTGGCCGGTCATGGTGCCGGGGCCCTTCTGGGTGTTCCAGTACCACAGGCCGGTCTTCCAGGCCACGGCGGAGTTGTTCTGGACTTGCCAGGGGTTGTTGAGGAGGTCGATGCCGAGCGCGTCGCCTGCGGCCTTGTAGTTGAAGTTCCAGCTGAGCTGGATGGGGCCGCGTCCGTAGTAGGCGGACTGGCCCGCGGGGCAGCCGTAGGACTGGCTCCAGTCGCAGTACGTCGGGTAGTTGGCGGTGTTCTGCTCGACGACGTAGACCAGGCCGCCGGTCTCGTGGCTGACGTTGGCGAGGAAGGCGGCGGCCTCCTGCTTCTTGACGGTGTCGCTGCCGGTGTTGGCGAAGCCCGGGTAGGCGCTGAGCGCGGCGGTGAGCCCGCTGTAGCTGTAGAACGAATCCCGGTTCGGGAACATCTGGTTGAACTGCGCCTCGCTGACGACGAAGCCGGCCGCGGAGGCCGTGGGGGCCGCCTGGAACACCAGGGCGGAGCTTCCTATGGCCAGCGAGGTCAGGAGTGCGGCGATGCGACGCCTCACACGGATCAACTCCTTTGCGGAGCACGGCCGCACCCCTCGAAGGGGGAGCGGCCGCGGTGGGGGGTGTGAGGCCCACTCAACTGCTTTGGTCTGTACCAGTCAAGGGTGTAGACCAGTCAACCCGGGACCCGTCTCCGGTCGGCGGTTTCCGCAATTGCGCCCGGAAACCAGGAAGTCGGGCATTCGACACCGCCCGTGACGGCAGCGCTCGGGCCCGGCCGCGTCAGCACGCGGCCGGGCCCGGAGGGAATCGGCGGATCAGCTCAGCGGCTTGGCGAGGACCGCCTTGCGGTGGCTGAACGTCTCGATGGAGTAGCGGCCGTGGTAGCTGCCCATGCCGCTCTCCCCCACCCCGCCGAACGGCAGGTCGGAGACCGTGAGATGGGCGACCGGGAGGCCGTAGCCGAGGCCGCCGGAGGAGGTCTCGGCGGCGAACCGCTCCCGGGTGGCGTCGGACTCGGTGAAGACGTAGAGCGCGAGGGGCTTGTCACGGTCGTTGACGAACCCGATCGCGCCGTCCAGGTCCGGGACGGTGACGATCGGCAGGACCGGGCCGAAGATCTCCTCCCGCATCACCGGGGACTCCGGGTCGACGTCGGCGAGCACGGTGGGCGCGATGTACTTGACAGCACGGTCGGTGTCGCCGCCGACCACCACCCGGCCCGAGCCGAGCAGTCCGCTGAGCCGGTCGAAGTGGCGCTCGTTGACGATCCGGCCGTACTCGCCGGACTCCTTCGGCTCGGCGCCGTACAGCGCCTGGACGGCCTTGGCCAGGGCGGGTTCCAGGGCGGCGGCCGTCTCGGGGTCGGTGAGGACGTAGTCGGGGGCCACGCAGGTCTGCCCCGCGTTGAGGAACTTGCCGCGGGCCAGCCGGTCGGCGACCACCGCGAGGTCGGTGTCGCGGTCGACGAACGCCGGGGACTTGCCGCCGAGTTCGAGGGCGACCGGGGTGAGGTGCTCGGCGGCGGCGCGCATGACGATGCGGCCGACCACGCCGTTGCCGGTGTAGAAGATGTGGTCGAAGCGCTCGGCGAGCAGGGCCGTGGTCTCCGGGACGCCACCCTCGACGACGGCGACCGCGTCGGGGTCGAGGTGGGCCGGGAGCAGCCGGGCCAGGGCCGCCGAGGTGGCCGGGGCCAGCTCGCTGGGCTTGGCGACCACCGCGTTGCCGGCCGCGAGGGCACCGGCCAGGGGCGCGAGCAGCAGCTGGGCGGGGTAGTTCCAGGGGGCGATGACGAGGACGACGCCGAGCGGGTCGTACTGCGTCCAGGCGGTCGCGTCGCCGCCCAGGTGCGCCGGGACGGGGGCGGGCTCGGGGCGCAGCCACTCGGCCAGGTGGTCGAGGGTGTGGTCGATCTCCCGGATCGTGAAGTCGATCTCCGTGCGGTAGGCCTCGCCGGTGCTCTTGCCCAGGTCGGCGTGGAGGGCCGCGGCCAGGTCCGCGCCGCCCTCGGTGAGCATGGCGCGCAGCCGGCGCAGCTGGTCGGTGCGCCACTCGACGGGCTTGGTGCGGCCGGTGCGGAAGGTGGCGCGCAGCCTGGCGACGACGTCGGCGGGCTGCTCGGGGAGGGACTGGTTCACGGATGCCTCGCTGGTGGTGCGCGCGGGCCCGACGGCCCGGCTGGGGTCTCAACAGTCAGATGTATATTGCAACCATTCAGGGGCCGAAGTAAATTCCGGCGGCCCGAAACTACTGCGGTTGACGAAGGTCACACCTGCTCAGCCGTTGAGTTCGTCCCGCCGCCGCGCGAGGTGTACCCGTTCAGGCAGGCTGCCGGTGAGCGCGATCGCCGCGTCGTACTCCGCCACCGCCTCGCCCGTCCTGCCGAGCCGGCGCAGCAGGTCGGCGCGGACCGCGTGCAGCACGTGGTAACCGTCCAGGTCCAGCGCGTCGACCAGGGCCAGCGCCTCGCCCGGGCCCTCGACCTCGGCCACCGCGACCGCCCGGTTGAGGGCGACGACCGGGCTCGGGGCGGTGGCCATGAGCCGGTCGTACAGCCGCAGGATCTGCCCCCAGTCGGTGGCCTCGGCCGTGGGCGCGTCGCTGTGCACGGCGTTGATCGCGGCCTGGATCTGGTACGGCCCCGGCCGGTTGCGCCGCAGGCACCGCCGGACCAGGTCCTGGCCCTCCCCGATCAGCTCCCGGTCCCACCGCCCGCGGTCCTGCTCGGGCAGCGGCACCAGCTCGCCGTCCGCCGACTCCCGGGCGGACCGCCGGGCCTCCACGAGCAGCATCAGCGCGAGCAGCCCGGCGGCCTCCGGCTCGTCCGGCATCAGCTCGTACAGCAGCCGCCCCAGGCGTACGGCTTCGGCGCACAGCGCGGGATCACCGCCGTACCCCTCGTTGAAGACGAGGTAGACGACGGCGAGCACCCCGTTCAGCCGGTCGGGCAGGTCGGCGTCCCTCGGCACCCGGTACGGGATGCCCGCGTCGCGGATCTTGGCCTTGGCGCGCACCAGGCGCTGGGCCAGGGTGGGCTCGGGGACCAGGAAGGCGCGGGCGATCTGGGCCGTGCTCAGTCCGCCCAGCAGGCGCAGGGTCAGGGCGACCCGGGACTGGAGGGCGAGGGCGGGGTGGCAGCAGGTGAAGATCAGCCGGAGCCGTTCGTCGCGCACGGGGCCCTCCTCGGCCGGTGCGTCGGGGGCGAGCAGCCGGGCGGCCTCGGTGTGCCGGGCGTCCCGGGAGGACTCGCGGCGCAGTCGGTCCAGCGCGCGGTTGCGGGCGGTGGTGATGATCCAGCCGGCCGGGCTCGGCGGCACCCCTTTCTCCGGCCATCTGTCGAGCGCCGCGGTGAAGGCGTCCTGGACCGCTTCCTCGGCGAGGTCGATGTCGCCGAGGAAGCGGACGAGGACCGAGACCGCGCGCCCGTACTCGGCACGGAAGGCGGCCTCGACGTCGGCGGCGTCCGCCATCAGTGCCGGCCCATGAAGGGCCGCACCTCGATGGGGAGGGTGGTGGCGAGGGCGCACTTGCGGCCCCACTCCAGGGCGGCGTCGAGGTCCTCCGCGCGGATCAGGCAGATCCCGCCGAGGTACTCCTTGCCCTCGGCGTAGGGGCCGTCGGTGATCAGCACGTCGCCGTCCTTGGGCCGCAGCACGGTGGCGGTCTCCGGGCCGTGCAGACCGTCCGCGAAGACCCAGGCGCCGGCGGCGCGCAGCTCGTCGTTGAACGCCTCGACGTCACGCATGATCGCGGCGAGCGCGTCGGGCGAGGGCGGGGTGCCGTCGGTCGGCTGGACCACGCTGAGCAGGTAGTGCTTCATGGGGTTCTCCCAGGTCGGTTCGGGATGTTCTCGCCTTCTACACGAACGGCAGCCCCCCGGATCGACACCTCACGCCGGGAAACCGAAAGAATCTTGTCCATGACCGTCGCCTCACATCCGCTCGTCGTCCGCGCCCGGGAACTCGCCGACGGCCTCCTGGCCCCCGCGGCGGAGCGGGTCGACCAGGAGGGCGTCCCCGCGAGCCACATCGAGGCGACCAGGCGCTCGGGTCTGCTCGGGGTGAGCGCGCCGGTGGCGTACGGCGGCTCGGCGGCGCCGGCGGCCGTGGTCCGCGAGACGGCGGAGATCCTGGCCGGGGCGTGCTGCTCGACCTGGTTCGTGCAGACGCAGCACCACACGCCGGTGCTGACCCTGGCGAAGACCGCCCTGCCGGTGCGGGAACGCCTGTTGGGCCCGCTGGCCCGCGGTGAGCTGCTGTCGGGGGTGGCGTACGCGCATCTGCGGTCGTATCCGCGGGTCCCCGTGCGGGTCCGGCGCGAGGCGGACGGCTGGCGCTTCTCCGGCACCGTGCCCTGGTACACCGGCTGGGGTCTGAACGACGTGATGCTGCTGGCCGGGGTGACCGAGGACGACGAGGCCCTGTTCGCCTTCGTCGACGCCCGCGAACAGCCGGGCCTGCGGCCCTCGGAGCCGATGCGGCTGGCGGCCCTCAGTGCGTCCCGGACGGTGTCCCTCGAACTGGACGGCCTGTGGGTGCCGGAGGAGGCGGTCGCGCTCCTGATGCCGTACGCGGACTGGGCGGCGTCGGACCACCCGAAGACGCTGAACGCGAACCCGGCGGTCTTCGGGATCACGCGCGCGGCGCTGACGCTCGTCGAGGAGGAGTACGCGGGGGTGCTGCGGGCGCGTCTGGACGAGGTGCGCCGCCACGCCTACGCACTAGCCGACCATCCGATGCCGCAGGAGCGCGCGGAGGAGCGGCTGGCGGTGCGGGCGGAGGCGTTCACTCTGATGCGTACGGCGACGGAGGCGGCCGTGGTGACGGGTGGCGGCCGGACGATGCTGCTCACCCACCGCGCCCAGCGGCTGGCCCGGGAGGCCCTGTTCCTCCTGGTCCAGGGGCAGACGAGCAGTTCACGCACGGCGCATCTGCGGCATCTCGCCCAGGGACCGCGCTGACGGCCCACTGACGGCCCGCGAGCGTGCGGCGCGGCGGGGAAGCCGCCCTCGCTCGCCGGCCCGCCGCGGAAAGCGCCGTCGGATTGTCCGACACGGCAGGCGCGCCCGCTCCGGTATCCCGGTGACGGGAACTGTCGACGGATTGTCGACGGACTCTGCGACGGTTGCCCGGAGCAAGAGCAAAGGGGGACCAGGAATGGAGTTTCCATGACCGTCAATCATTCGTCGGGCATCGAGGACGGTACGGCGAAACCCTCGATAACGACCCCGCCGGACCCTGTACCGCCTTCCGTGAGTATCTCCTGGCCTACCGGAACGGTGCGGGCGGGAAGACCGGTCACGATCACGGTGACCGCTTATCCCGGCGTCGGCTGGGTCTGGAAGAACAACCAATGGCAAGCGGTGGATGCGGTCACCTTCACCGAGACGGATCTCGACATTCAGAGTGTGGTCTTGCTCAGGGACCACCGGGGCGGCGGCACAGGTTACGCGGCGACCTTCCCCAGTGCGGGCAACTATCTGATCACGGCGCTCGCGGTGGAGTCCAACGGCACCCAGTTGCAAGCCCCCTCACGGACCATCTCGGTGGCCGCGGCGATCCCCCCGGCGTTCACGTGGGTCACCCCGGCCGACGGCAGCGCCGTCAGCCTGGGGCCCGGCGGCGGATCGGTCGGTGTGCAACTGGCCACGGGAAGCGACCAGTTCTACCCCTGGACCGTGAGCATCGCCCACGACGGCCAGCCCGCCACCTCCGAGCAGTACACCGGCACCCAGTACAACAAGACGATCGCACTCGGCCCGACACCGCTCGGATCCCGGTCCCTCACCGTCACCTGCACCGACCCGAACGGCCTCGCCACCACCCAGACCCGCTCGCTCGTCGGACAGGACAGCGCACCCCCGGCGGTGACGATCGGCGCCTTCGCCGGCACGCAGACCGCCAGGTCCCTGCCGTACACGGTCACCCTCACCGGGACGACGACCGGCACCTCGTCGGGAGTCACCAAGGTCGCCTACGCCTTCACAGGCGGCCCCACAGGAACCGCGCAGGACACCTCGTCCGGCGGCGACTGGTCGACCTGGCGGGTACAAGCCCCGCTGAACGCCATCGGGAGCTACCCGTTCACGATCACCGCCACGGACTCCCGCGGGACCACCCGTTCCGCGTCCGGAACCGTCACCCTGGCCGCCCAGGCCCCTCCGGTGTTCACCTGGGTGGCTCCGGCCGACGGCAGCGCCGTCGGCCTGGGGCCCGGCGGCGGATCGGTCGGTGTGCAACTGGCCACGGGAAGCGACCAGTTCTACCCCTGGACCGTGAGCATCGCCCACGACGGCCAGCCCGCCACCTCCGAGCAGTACACCGGCACCCAGTACAACAAGACGATCGCACTCGGCCCGACACCGCTCGGATCCCGGTCCCTCACCGTCACCTGCACCGACCCGAACGGCCTCGCCACCACCCAGACCCGCTCGCTCGTCGGACAGGACAGCGCACCCCCGGCGGTGACGATCAACGACTTCGACAAGAGTCAGACCGCCACTTCGCTGCCGTACACGGTCACCCTCGCCGGGACGACGTCCGGCGCGTCGTCGGGCGTCACCCAGGTCGCCTATGCCTTCACAGGCGGCCCCACAGGGAGCGCGCAGGACACCTCGCCCGGGAGCGACTGGTCGTCGTGGCAGGTGCAGGCCCCGCTGAACACCACCGGGAGCTACCCGTTCACGGTCACCGCCACGGACTCGCGCGGGACCACCGCTTCCGCGTCCGGAACCATCACCCTGCATCTCTAGCCGTAGCCGTTGATGACCAAGGGGGTTGCCATGACCTCGTTTCGGGATCAGATGATGCTGGAGCTCGGCGACCCGGCCGTGTTCGGCTCGCTGCTGCTGCCCGCCGAGGACACCGACCGGCAGTTGATCCGCACCATGCTGGCCGCGACCTACGACCTGTCGGCGGTACGGATCGACCAGGTCCGGGACGTGGCCGTGAGCGAGCTGGAACTGCAGCACCCGCTCTTCGCGAAGGGCCGGAGAACAGGCACCTGGACACAGACGGTGCCCAGTTACACCCGCAGCGACCTCACCTTGGACGAGGCGACGTCACGGAATCCGGCGTGGATCGACATCCTGGCCCGGCTGCGGGTCACGGTGGTGGCCGAGGTCGAACCGGCCGGTGCCGAGTCGATCGTCACCGAGGCGGCCGACGACTTCGCGACGCTGGACGAATTCCGCCGGCGGTTCCCGTTCATCGACCTGGACGCGTTTCTGGCCGAGCACGGCATCAGCACCGTGGAACAACTGCGCGACGCCTTTCAGTACCTGGTGACGACGGTACGTCTGCGGGCCGCCGCGCCATTCGATCCGGACGACCCGGCCAATGCGCACACCTTGAATGTCGCGCTCGCCACGGTGGCGGTCGATCCCTTCGATCTGACCGAGGGAATGCGGGCCGCCCAGGTGGTCCGGGAAACGAGCAGGACATTGACCGGTAGGACACCGACGACGGTACCGGTGGAATCCACCACGGCCTACGCGGTCGCCGTCCTCTTCGCCGAATCCGGTCCGGGAGGGAGCGGGATCACCACCACCGCGGTCGAGCAGTTGTTCGCCAGAGCGGGTGTGGCGGCGCTTTTTCTGCATACGAACCTCTGAATACGAACCCCTGAATTCGAACCGAGGAGGCAGGAATGCCGCCCGACAAACGATCCACGTCGCGCCGTCACATCGACGCGACGGCGGCCGGCGAAGAAGACGCCGAATCCGAGGAGCAGGCCGCCACACAGGCCGCCGTGGAGTCCGGTGAGCCACCCGCTGTGGAATCCGGCGCGGCGCTCCGCTCACCCACCGTTCTGTCCCCTCAGGAGCTGCGGCGCCTGCGCGCCCGGCTCGTCCGCAAGTACCACTGAACGCCCGTACCACTGAACCCCATCGCACTTCAGGCCCGACAGAGATGAAGGAGGGGCCGATGCCAGTCCGCTATATCCGGGTGAACCCGGTCGTCGATCTGTTCGCACCAGCCGTTCGCGCATTCGGCAACATCGCCGTGGTCGGCAAGGTCGCGCTGCCGCAGCAGTCACCGCCGACCGACGCGGCCGTGGTGGGCATACCGATCGACTTCACCGATCCGGCCGAGGCACGCCGACGCGCCCCCGGCGACCTCGGGGAAGCCGTGGCGCTCGCCTTCGCCCAGTCGCCCGGCCCGTCGCTGGTGACAGCCGTGCGGGTGGACGAGAAGACCCCGGACTGGAAGGCCGCGCTGGACACGGTCGCCGGCCTCGACGTGCAACTGGTGGTGCTGGCCAACACCCCGCTGAACGCCACCACCGGCGCCACCGGCACCCCGGAGGGCGCGCTGGTCTCGCTGGCCAAGCACGTCGCCTCGGTGTCGGAGACCGGCGGCGACGGCAAGCAGCGCATGGGCGTGGCGATGCTGCCCAAGAACTCCGCCGATCCGACCCCGGTGACGGGCACCCTCGCCCACGAGCGCATGGTCTACATCGCGCACCGCAGCGACCAGGACGCCGCCGCGGCGGTGGCCGGCACGATCGCGGGCTACGAGCCGCACATCTCGCTGCTGCTCAAGCCGGTCAACATCACCAGCCCGTCGTTCAGCCAGGCCGCGATCGAGGCCCTGAACGGCTCGGAGACCTTCGACTCCGGGCCGGCCGGACGCGGGGTGAACTGGCTGACCAGCCCGTCGATCATTCCCGGCAACGGCGTCTACATGGGCGAGGGCTACACCGGCAATCCGGCCGGCAAGAAGTTCATCGACATCATGCGCAAGGTCGACGACATCACCTTCCAGCTCAACGCGCAGCTCATCAAGACGGTCGGCAACGTGCGGATCAGCCGCTCGGGGCTGCGTGCGCTGATCGCCCAACTGGAGGCAATCCTCGGCCCGGAGGTGCAGAGCGATGTGCTGAACGGCTTCGAGGTCGTCGTACCGCTGCTGGCCCTGCTGGACAAGGACCCGGCAGCGCTCACCGCCGCGGAGGCGGCGCAGATCCATGACGCGGAGGCGCAGCGGGTGGTCCAGGTCATGGTGGCGATCCAGTACGCCGGTGCCATTCACCGGCTTTCCATCACGCTGAAGTTCGATTAGGGGAGCACCGATGCCGGACTGGAACACACGGCTCGAGGTCAAGCTCGGGGACAGCACCATCACCCCGATCTCCAGCTTCACCCCGACGTTCAACGTGCCGCACACCGTGCTGCACAGTATCGAGGCGGACAACGTCGGTTTCGTCCGACAGCCGTTCACCTTCACGTTCACGATGGCGGTGCCCGCGGTGGCTGCGGCGGTCGCCGATCTGACCGAACTGGCCGCAGACGGCAGGGAGTTCGCCGTGGTGGTCGCCGAGAAGAAGGGCACCGACTGGGCTTTCGACTCGATGAAGTTCGCCCGCTGCGTGGTCACCTCGGCCAATCCCAGCAATGTGGTGATCGACGGCGTACCGCAGGCCAGCTTCAACTGCCTGGCGCTGGATGTCGGGCTGGAGGCGTAGCCGCCGTGAACGCCGAGGAGGAGGCCGGCTCGGTCGGGCCGTCCGGCTCCGCCGGTGGACGGGTGGAAGGCACCGGCATCGTGCCGGTCCACCAGGGCGAGCACGACGTGCCGGCGCCCGGCGGCGAGGCGGTGGCCCCGCCGCACGCCGTAGACGCCGGCACCGGACCGGTCCTCAACTACCACTTTCCGGTCGAGATACAGGCGGTGGGGTCACTGCCCGAGAGCGAGAGCGCCCAGCTGCTGGGCCAGGCCTTCGACCAGATCGGGCGGGAGCTCGCCAGCCGGCTGTGACGCCGGGCGCCGGCCGGATCGACAAGCGCAGGGGGAGACATGGCGGTGGGGACGAACGTCCCGGTACTGGTGGGGCCGGTGCCACTGCTCTACGTGCAGAGCATGACGGTCATCGAGGGCTACGAGATCGAGAGGATCATGGGCAGCCGGTTCCTCCAGGCGACCCAGCCCACCAAGAAGCAGATCGGCATCGAGGCGCTGCTGATCGGCTCGCAGCGGTGGGGACTGAAGAAGGCGCTGGAGGCCCTGGCGCTCACGTCCAGGGCGCTGGTGGCGACTTCGGCGGCCCTGCTGCCCGGCGGCATCCCGGTGGTGTCCGGCCTAACGATCAGTCTGGACATGCAGATCACCGAGTTGCACTTCACACAGAGCGTGGCCAGACGGGACGCCCTGGACGTGTCGATCTCGCTGCTGGAGGTGCCCCGGTCCAGCCTGATCGCGGTGGTCGGTGAGGTGGCGGATCTGGCGGTGGGAGCCGGAACCGCGTTGGTGCCGGGATCCGTCGCGCCCAACCCGATCGCCCGCGCCGCACAGGGCCTGTTGTAGCCGTTCGGCGGACCAGGACGAGAGCGGATCAAGACAAGAAAGGAGGCACCAGTGGCGACGCGCAGTTATCTCCGCTTGCCGATCGATGCCGACGAGGGTTTCCCGCAGGCGTTCCGGCTGGTGGTGTCCGGCCGCAACTACCAGTTCGGGCTGTACGCGAACATGGCCGAGGACGTCGTCGACAGCATGCCGGCCGGCCCGCTCGACCTGCCGGCCGCAGGGGCCTTCCTGGTGCTGTCGGTGGCCCGGGAGGCACCGGGCGGACTGTTCACCATCCTGCGCCGCAAGCTGGTGCCCGAGGTGGAGTACCTGGCGGCCGAGCTGGCCCTGACCTTCCCGACGATGCGGCTGGACCCGCGCAATCTCAACGGGACCGGCTCGTTCGGGTCCGAGGTGGTCGGAGGGGTGGCACTGCGATGAGCACCCCCATGAGCGCGCCGAGGGCGGAGGCCGCCCGATGAGCTTCGTGCTGTGGTACAAGATCGAGATCGCCGAGGCCGACGCGCCCGGCGGCGCGGTGGCCGGGGCGGTGGCCGGGCGGTCCGGGCTGGGGTTGCCGCTCACGGTGTCCAACGACGTGCTGAGCGGTTCCCTGGTCATCGACGCGGACGTCACCGTGACGATGACCGACGGCGCGGCCGCGGACACCTTCGAGATCAGCCTGATCAACCTGCCCGGCCAGGTCACGGATCTGATCAAGAACACGCATGCCGCCAAGCCGGTGAACGCCACCATCCACCTCGGTTACTTCGACGAGCCGTCGACCAGGACGGCCGCCGGACAGGTGCTGGTCGGCCGGGTCGTCGCGGTGACCGGCAGCGTCGGCGCCGACGGCCTGTCCCGGACCGTGCTCAGCGGCCAGGAGGAAGGCGGATACCTGCTGCGCAGCACACCGGCTGAGCAGGACCGCCCGGAGAGCACCGAGGCCGTCGCACTGGCCGAGTCCGTGGCGGCGGCCGCGGGCCTGCCGCTGGCGGACGGCTCCACTCTCGGCGGGGACCTGTCGGACTTCACCGTCCGGACCGGATCGGCCCTGGACGCGTTGGGCGCGCTCGCGGAGCAGGCGGACGTACCGCTGGTGGTGCGTGATCGCACGGTCTATCTCGGCCTCGCGGTCGGTGCGCTCACCGACCCGGCGCCGGTCGTGTTCAACCCCGACACCAATCTGGTCGCGCTCAGCAGCTCGACCGCCGAGGACACCGCGGCGCGCCCCGCGTTCCCGCCTCCGCCCGCGGACGGCGTGGCCGGGTTCGGGCCGGCGGTGACACCGCCGGTCCGCACGACGCTGGATCTGACGGTGCTCGGCCATCCTGGGTTGCGGGTGGGCCAGGTGGCCGCCACGACCGGCCTGTCCGGCGTGCCGGTGGGGCCGCTGCGGCTGTGCCGTGTGGTCCACTCCTTCCGGGTCGGCTCCGGCTACACCGCGGAGCTCCGGCTGATCGCTGCCGGTCCGGGAGAGCGTGCCCAGGTCAACACCGGGGTGCAGGGCATGGTGGACCGCTGGCGCGACGTCATCGACCGCAGTCGCGCCGATCATCCGGCGGTCGACCTCGGTGAGGTGACCGAGTACGCGGCCGGAGCCGACGGCAAGCACCTGGCCTCGCTGCACTACGGGCAGACACCGGAGGCCGGAGTGGCGGCGCCCAGTGTGGCGAGCCCGATCGACACCGCGGTCGACCTGCACAGCAAGCCGATCGTCTCCTCGTTCGCGTTCCACAGGACCGGACTGATCACCCCGGTGTACCCGAAGATGCGCGCGGTGCTGGCGCACAACCGCGGCCAGGTCAACGACGCGGTGATCACCGGTTTCGTCTGGCCGGACAATCCGGCCCAGCAACGTCCGGCCAACCAGGCCGGTGACCACTGGCTGGCGCTGCCCACCGAACTCGGCGAGGACGGTCTGCCGCAGGGCAAGGGGGCCAACGACCTCACCGACGCCGCCGGGCAGCGGATCATCCAGGTGGCCGCCCTGCACGTCCTCGTCGGAACCGACAGCCTGCCCGAGGTCGGGACCCGGCCCGATCCACCCACCGACGACTCGATCATCATCGAACACCAGAGCGGAACAATGATCACAGTGGATTCCGACGGCGCGGTCACGATCAGCACATCGGACCGGCCCATCACCCTGACCAACGGCTCGGTCAGCATGAAGCTCGACGGCTCCGCCGTGGCGGTGACGTGATGCCCCCCGTACTGACCGACGCGTCCACCGTGCGCTGCGTACACGGCGGGACCCTGACCGCACGGGCCAGTCAGCGGGCACTCACGGTGGACGGATCGCCGGTGCTGCTGCCGGCGGATCTGCTGGCCGGCCAGATCATCGGCTGCCCCGTGCCGTGCACGAGGATCACGGTGATCGCCGCGGGAGTCAGCGCGACGCTGACGGTCGGTGGCAGGCCCGTGATGCTGGCGACCGCGCGCGGTTCGACAGATGCCGGCACCTGGCAGGCGAACGACACGGGCCAAACAAAACTGGAGGCAGCATGACCACCTCGTTCGGTCGCAGCCTGCTGCTCGATGACGGTGACCTGGTAGTGGCGCAGGGACAGTTACTGGAAGTCGAGTCGGCGGCCAATCTCAGTCAGGCGCTGACGCTGCGGGTGCTCACCCCGTTCGGGTCGGACCCGTTCAACACCGGCTACGGGCTGGACATCGGCCAGGCCTTCACCCAGCCCAACCCGGTGTCGGTGGTGAAGCAGCTGGTGCAGTTGAACCTGGTCCGCACGCTGGGCACCGATCCACGGGTCCGTGACATCCGCCAGGTCGTCTTCGACGACGACCCGGATCTGCTGGCGGCGAACCCGGCTCTGGAGCCCGCCGTGCGCCGTGCGCACAGCCGTCGGGTGTGGACCGTACGGGTCGAGCTGGACACGGTGGCGGGCGATCCGTTGACGCTGCTGGTGGATGTGGGGGTGTGAGCGCGCCATGACCGCTTTCGGAGTGACCGAGGACGGCTTCGTACTCAAGCCGGTAGACCAGATCCTGAGCGAGGCATTCGAGCGGGCCCGTGCCGTCTTCGACGACATCGACCTGACCAGCACCAGCCCGCTCCGGAAGATCCTGGAGGTGACCGCCGCGGAGGACGGCGAGCTGTGGAAACGGATGGAGGACCTGTACTACGGCAACTTCATCTCCACCGCGTTCGGCGACAATCTGGACCTGCTCGGCGAGGACATGGGGCTGGCCAGGCCGCGACTGCCCAGCACCGGCAAGGTGCAGATCACGCTGGGCAACGGGGCGGACGGCAGACGCTACACCGTGCCCGAGGGCACCATCCTGGTCACTGCGGCGCCGGTCCGGGCCTTCGGCACGACCGCGGCGGTGACACTGGACCGGACGGCACAGCCGACGGCCACCGTGGACGTGACGGCTTTCGAGCCGGGACCGGACGGAGACGTCGCGGCAGGCGCGATCGCCGACATCGACCCCACCTACCGTTCGATCTTCCTGGCCGATCTCGGCACCGCCACGCTGACCGTGACCAACCCGAAGGCGACCGGCGGCGGCGCCAAGACCGTGTCCGACGACATCTACCGCGCCCGGCTGGCCGGGCTGGCCCGCAATCTGTGGACGGTGGAGTCGGTCGCGCAGGCCGCGCTGGGGGTGAGCGGGGTCCTGGACGTGCTGCTGTCCGACCCGCTCGGTGGAGTGGACGTCTCGCAGAGCTACTTCGGCACCTTCGCGTTCGACCAGCGTGCCTTCAGCTCCGAGGCCAGGCGGATCGGTGAGCCGTACTTCTTCAACGTCCTGGTGGCGCACGACTTCCGGGCGCCGTGGCGGACCATCGGCCCGGTGCAGGGGATCTTCGAACGGGTCACCGCGGCCGTCGACACCGTACGGCCGGTCGGCATCCACCCGAACATCGTGGAGGCCATCCATGTCGAGGTCGGCGCGCGGGCGACGGTGGTGGTCCAGCCCGGATCGGACGGGGCCGCCCTGCTCGCCTCGATCCGGCAGCGGCTGGCCACCGACATCGGCGGCCTGCGGCTCGGCGGCGACGTCCTGTACTCGCAGGTGGTGCGGGCCTTCGTGGAACAACCCGGAGTGGTCGACGTGCAGCAGCTGCACCTGCGCCGCAGCCCGGCGACGTCCGGTCCGGTCACCTTCGGCGCGGTGGCCGGGCAGAGCGTGACGGCCGAAGCCGCGGTGGGCGAGAACCTGGTCATGGGTCCGACCGAGCTGGCGATCTTCTCGCCCAGCGGGGACGCCCTCGACATCACGCTGGTGACCTCATGACCGCGCCGATCCTCGCCGCGGTCCGGATGGGCCGACGGCTGACGACTCCGTTCGCGCGCGGCGCGGACGTCCTGGCGCTGGATCTGCTGCCGGGCGGCGACCCATCGGCCGCCGGGGTGACGCCGTACGACTTCGCCGACCACCAGAGCCGGTTCGACCAGCCGCCGGAGCCGGTCTATGTGCTGGCCGCGGCCGAGGATCTGGGATCCGACACGATGGTGACGGTGGCCTACTCCCAGGCGGGCGCGCCGTCGAAGACGGCGCAGGCGGCCTTCCCGGCCGGCACCGTGGCCGGTGCGTCCGTCGCGCTCGACATACCCGTCTCGCCGCAGATCCGGGTGACCGGCCTGACGATGACGCCCGCCCCGCCGGACGGCCGTCCGGACCAGGCCTGGCTGCTGACCGCGTTGCTGGGCACCACGGCCAAGGTGCTGTGGGTGCTCGGCGGCGAACGCGACCAGCTGCGCGGGCAGTTCGCCCGGACGGCCGCGCAACGGCATCTGCCCACGGCGACCGGCCGCAGCCTGGACCTGATCGGTGCCGACCTCGGTGTGCCGAGGTTCCCTCCGCTGCCCTACGGGTTCGACACCGACACCGTCGCCCTGTACCACCTCGACGACGTCGGCGACGGGACCGACACCGTGGCTCAGGACGTCACCGGTCAGTATCCCGGCCGCACCGGCCGTCCTGGTTCGGTGAGCCCTTCGGTACAGCCCGGGACGGCAGGCCGTTACAGTGCCGCGTTCGGCTTCCGCTCGCCGGACGCGGTGGTGACGGTGCCGACCGATCCCGCGTTCGACATCGCCGTCAACGGCAGTGCCACGATGGAGTGTTTCGTCCGGCCGGACGCCGGCGGCGGCGACGGGCAGGTGCTGTTCCGGCACCCTGATCCGGGCGGCGCCGGCGCGGGCTGGCTGCTCTCGGTCGGCGAGTTCGGCCGCGGAGTGCCCCGAAACCCACGGCTGACGGTGAGCGACGGGACCAACCCGTCGGTCACGCTGTTCGCCGATCTGAGCCTGCCGACGGACGCCTTCACCCACCTCGCCGGTGTGCTGGACCGGAGCACGGGGGAGCTACGGCTCCATGTCGACGGGGTGCTTCGGGCCGCCGGGCCGCTCGGCCGGCTCGGTGCGGTGGCGAACACCGCGCCCTTGCGGATCGGCCCGGGCGGCAGCGCGTTCAGCGGTGTGATCGACGAGGTGCGGATCTCCGCCGTGGCCCGCACCGGCTTCTCGCCCGCGCTGGGCGAGGCGGACGAGCACTACCGCAGGCGGCTGAGGCTGTTCCGGCGCTGGGCGCTGCCGACGCCGGCCAATGTGGCGGCGATGCTCAACGAGCTGGTCGGCACCATCGGCGGACTGTCCGATCCGCTGGTGGTGCAGGACACCGACGCGACCCTGGTCCGCGGTACCCGGCTGGTGCACGTCCGCCCCGTCGCGCTGCTGCCGGGGGAGTCCGTCGACGCGGCCGGCCGGCGCGGGGTGACCGAGGCGGACACCGTCGGCACCGCCGCGCAGGAGGAGACGTTCGACCCGGTGTTCCTGCTGCGCTACGACCGCCCGGAGGTCGACTTCACCGCTCCGCCGCCGCGTGACCTCGGCCCCGGCGAACTCCCGCCCGATCCGCACCTGATGCAGGTCGGCCTGGCGACGCCGCTGGACCGGCTGGTCACTCTGGCGGCCGCCGAGCCGGGTACCGCGGGCCGGCTGCGGATCAGTGCCGCGTTCGACCCTCGCGCGGCCGGTCTGCAGGCCACCGGACGGGCGGCGCTGCTCGGGCACAGCACGATCCCACCGGGGCGGCTGGCCGCACTGGCCTACCGTGCCGGTCTCGGCTTCGTGAGCTTCCGCACCGACGTCCAGCCCGACGGCGCGCAGGTCTATGTGGCCGCTACACCGGGCGACTACTTCGCCATCGACCTCACCCCGGCCCAGGCCGGTCCGACCGACCTGGACGTCGGGCAGACGGTGGCCCTGTCGCTGCGGCCGGCACCGCCCGCGGACTCGGTGCTTCGCTGGCTGACCGTCCCGGACGGAGCCGGGCGCGCCGTGCCGGCCACGGCCGGCGCGCCGGGCAGCCCGTCTTCGGCCACGACCCTGCGGGCCACCGCGCCCGGCGCCCTGATCGTGAAGGCGGAGGTGACCCGGGGCGGGCACACCGTGTCCGGGAGCCGTCCGTTGCGCATCGGCCTGCCCGCCCTCCCGACCGGCCAGACGATCGCTGCCGACGGCACCCTCGGCGCACCGGCCTCGGTGGTGAGCGATCCCGACGAGTTCTTCGACCAGGAGTTCCTGGTACGGCACGACGACCCGAGGGTGGACTACGGCAGCGACGACGGCAATCACCTGATGCAGCCCGCGGTCGGGCAACTGCTGGACGCGCTCCTCGCCGAGCTGGACCGGCGTTCCGCCGGGGGGCGGCTCACGGTGCTCTCGGCGTTCCGGCCGGCCGGCGACGAGTTCGGCGCCCATGGCCGGACGCTGGTCCTGCAGCACGCCACCGTGCTGCCCGAGACGTTGGCCGGGCTGGCCCATGCCGTGGGGTTCGGCCATGTCGCGCACACCGGCGCCACCGTGGTCGTACGGCAGGCTCCCGGGGAGCTGGTCGTGGTGCACGGTCCGGACGGCACGGACGGCGGCCTGGTCATCGAGTTGGACGAGGGCGCGCAGGTGGCGCTGTCGGTGCGGCCGGCCCTGGTGAGCGACGGGGCGCCCGGCCAGACCGGCGCCGGCCAGATCCGGCTCGGCTGGGCGTCGGGTGGCTTCGGCACCGCCCACGCCACCCTGGGCAACGCCAAGCAGACGGCCACCAGTCTGCGCGGTGACTCGGCGGGACTGGCCTGGGTGCAGGCCAGTTACCTGCTGGGCGACCGGCCCGCCCCGTACACCTTCCGGGTCGGCCTGCGGCCGGAGCTGGACACCCCGGACACGGTGATCTCCAAGGACCAGTACGACCTGATCCTCAACATCCTCAATGCCCTGCACCCGGTGGGCATCGAGGTCAACACCCAGTTGATCCGGGATCACACCGTCGAGGTGCGCGGCAATCTGGCCGAGGTCAATCCCGACTTCACCTTTCCCAAGTTCCGCATGCGCAGCGTGCTGCCACCGCTCCGAAGGGACAACACCCGTGGCTGACTTCAGCTACACGCCGAAGTTCCATCACTTCGCCTGGGTCGACAACGTCGACCGGTGCGAGGCCGGGGGGACGAACGGCTTCAACATCCGGTTCGAGACCATCGAGAGCGACCTGCAGGGCGTGTCGACGGTAGTGGCGCAGATCGGCACCGAACTCGACCTGCTCAACGCGAGGGTGCCGACGGTGCCGCACACGGTCACCGTCCCGTTCGCTCCCACCCTGCTGCCGGCCGGGGGTTCGGCGGCATGGGCGCTGCAGACCTCGGGAAACGCCGTGGCTCCGGCGAACGGCGCACCCCAGGGGGTACTGCCCCTGACGCTGCCCGACCACGTGACGATCACCTCGCTGCGGGTCTGCGGCCATGGCATCCCGCCCAGCGGGCAGAACACGGCCACCATCCTCTCCCGGGTGTCGGTGACCGACGGCACCACCCGCACGGTGGTGGCGTTCGACACCAGCACCGTTCCGCTGAACACGGCGCGGGTCCTGGACCCTTCGGCGCTCAACCTGGTCGATCTCACCAACTACCGCTATGTGATCCAGGCGAACAGCGGGGTGGGATCGGCGTCCGATCCGGTCACTCTGGTCTCCTTCCAGATCACCTACACCAACCCCTGACCATGCGACACCACCGCGGCCGCGGCCGCATTTTTCGAACGGGGCCCTCATGGCAACCAATCCTTCGTCGACGCATCCTCCGAACCGACCGGCGTCGGTGAGCATCGCGCCGCCGCCCGGGGAGGTGACGGCCGGCATCCCGGTCCTGATCACGGTGAACGCCGATCCCGGCATGGTCTGGATCTGGCTGGCCGCCGACCAGAGCTGGGACGAGGAAGCGGCGGTCACCTACACGGAGACCCTGGTGGACATCTCGGGGGTGGAATCGATCAGGGACCACCGGGGAGGCGGCGGCACCTATACGGTGACCTTCCCGCGGCCCGGCGACTACACCGTCTCCGCGGCAGGGGTGACCGACAACGGGTCGCACATCGACGCGACCCCGGTGAACGTCCATGTGCGTGCCGCCGGGCCTCCGGTGTTCGCCTGGCAGGCGCCCGCCGACGGGGCCGTGGTCGACCTGGGGCCGGACGGCGCCCAGCTCGACCTGGTGCTGGGCACGTCGAGCGACCAGTACTACCCCTTCACCGTCAAGGTCACCCTGGACGGTCTGACCACCTCCCAGCAGTACAGCGGCACCGAGTACCGCAGGACGCTCAGTCTCGCTCCGAGGCCGCTGGGGCCCCGGACGATCACGGTGGAGTGCACCGATCCCGACGGTGGCGTGACCACCCAGTCCCGCTCGGTCGTGGGACACGACGGCACACCGCCGACGGTCACGATCGACACCTTCGACAGCGACGTGACCGTCACCTCGCTGCCCTGGCAACTCACCCTGACCGGGACGACGCCCGGAGCGTCGTCGGGGGTCGGCGAGGTGCGGTACGCGGTCACCGACGGTCCGTCGGGATCCGCGCAGGACACCGCGGCCGACGGTGACTGGTCGACCTGGCAGGCGCAGATCCCCCTGCCCACCACCGGCACCTTCGATGTCACGATCACCGCCACGGACTCCCGCGGCGGCACAGGGTCCGCGTCGGCAGTGGTCACCCTGCACCTGTAGTCGGTCACCCTGCACCTGTAACCGGCCAGGACCGGGAGACGGCCCGGTCCCGCGCCCCCTTCCAGCGAGCGCCGAGGAGCGTGTTCTTCATGACCATTCGGCTGGGATTCCACAGCCCGGCGGCCGGAGCGCGGGTCGGCCGGAACTTCACCGTGACGGGGTTCGCCTTCGACGACGGCAAGCCCATGCCCGGCGATCCGCCGGGGGGCCGGGTCGGCGTCTCCTCCCTGAAGGTCGCGATCGGCACCGGCGCCGGCAAGGAGGCCGCCCGTTCCGGTGCCGACTGGTCGATGCCCGGCGCGCTGCCGAGCAGTGTCCAAGGCGGCGATCGGGTGACCGTGACCGCCACCTGCCAGGGCACCGTGACCTTCGACGACGCGCCGGGCGAGAATCACCCCTTCTCGGTGGACGCCACCCTGCGGGTCCTGGCCGAGCAGGCCGGACCGGCCGGCACCAGCGAGAACACGGCCGACGCCACGGTGACCCCCGACGCGGTGGCACCGCCCGCGTTGAGCATCGACGAGCCCTTCAACACGAACGTGCCCGGGAGCCCGCTGCCCGCCGTCTTCACCCTGACCGGCGGGACGAACGGCTCGGAGGTGGGAGTCACCGGCGTGAGGTACTCCGTGCCGAACGGCCCGTCCGGTCCGGCGGAGAACACCGGCCCCGGCGGCGACTGGAAGACCTGGCGAGCGCGGATTCCCCTGCCCTCCACCGGTACGTTCCCCATCACCGTCACCGCCAGTGACTTCCTGGGGCGCACCGCCGTCGGCCTGGTGACCGTCATGGTCCTGGAGCCGCCGACGGTGACGCTCGATCCCTTCGACGCGGACGTGACCGTCACCTCGCTGCCCTTCCCCCTCACCCTGACCGGCAAGACGTTGGGGGCACCCGCGGGGATCCTCGGCGTGCGGTACGCCGTCACCAACGGTCCGTCCGGTGCCGCGGTCGACACCGCTGCCGACGGCGACTGGTCGACCTGGCGCGCGCAGATCCCGTTGCCCACCACCGGCACGTTCCCGGTCACCATCACCGCCTCCAACTCGGCCGCCCAGAACGGCGCCGGCACAGTGAGCGTCGACGTACAGGCGGCACCGCCCACGGTGACGCTCGACCCCTTCGACGCGGACGTGACCGTCACCTCGCTGCCCTTCCCCTTCGTGCTGACCGGCGAGGCGTTCGGGGCGCTGGCGGAGATCACCGGGGTGTGGTACGCCGTCACGGACGGGCCGTCCGGTCCCGCGGACGGCACCGGACCCGGCGGCGACTGGTCGACCTGGCACGCGGGCATCCCGCTGCCCACCACCGGCACGTTCACCATCACCGTCACCGCCACCGACTCCCTAGGACACACCGGCACCGCGTCCGGATCCGTGCGCCTGCGCCTGTAGCCCCGACCCGTCAGACCGAACCCGAGGTGGTGACATGCAGATCAACTGCCACGTCCCGATCGTCGTACGGATGATGGGTGAGCCCACACCGGAGCAGTTGGAGGCGCTCGGACACACGCTGGCCGGCACCGTGGCGGCGCGGCTGGCGCACGCGGAGCGGGTGCTGTCCGAGCGGCACCACCGCGAGGCCGGCGTTCCCCTGCCTGTGCCCGAGCCGTACGAGCCGGGCCGGGACACGGCGTACGACCGGTTCCCGTACGTGCCCGGCTACGAGGACGGCCACCGGGCGGCCGTTCCGCTGCGCGCCGCGGGCTCGCCTCCGGCGGGCACGACGGGCCCGACGCCTGCCGGCCGCCCGGCGCACGGCGGGACCAGGCCGACGGCGCCTGGCGGCCACATGGACGGCGACCACAAGAACGCCGACCGCAAGGACGGCGCCCGCGCGGCCGACCGGGACCGGCGGAAGCCCTCGGCTGCCGCCCCGCCCAGGACCCGGGTGTTCACCTACCCCGGCCAGTCGAAGTGGCGCCTGCTCTATCCCGCCGCGGTGACGAAGGAGCAGGTGGAGAGCTGGCTCTTCGCAGGCGGCGGGCTGCCGGACGGGTTCAGCCTCACCGCCGACCCGTCGGGCGGCGGCGCGCCGGGCACCGCCTGGTACCTCTCCTGGGCGGATTTCCGAAGCCGCCACCCCATGGGCACCGTCGACTTCACCACGACCTTGGTGAACCTCCTGACCCCATACGGTCAGGGGCTGGTGAACCGTGCCCTGGTCGGCGGCGACGCCACCGATGAGGAGGTGGCGGCATGGCGGGCCGGGCAGCAGGAGTCGAAGCGCCGATGGCAGGAGTACGACAGGCAGTTCGTTCCAGCGCTCAAAATGACCCGCGGAGAAGCGATCGCGCGCCTGCCCGCCGGACCGTACGAAGTGAACGGACAGTTCGTCTGGATCGGCTTCAAGGAATCCCTCGGCCGGTCCATCGTCGAGACCTACCCGCTCTCCTCGAACGAGACCTTCAACCGGGATGTACGGCACTATCTGCGCCACGGTCTGTCGGTCAGCCAGGCAGTCGCCGCGTTCACCGCGCAGTGGGACGAAATCCTGGCCATCGAGATGGCATTCGCCGGAACCGGCGCGGGATACCGGACGCCAGGAGCCGCCGAGGCCTCGGAGACCGCGGGACTGCAGAACGAGACCTCGCTCGTCGAGCGACGGCTGGCAAGAGCACAAGGTCTCCTCACCGAGGGCGATATCGCCCTCTCCAAAGCCGCATCGGCGGCGGAATCGACGGTGATCCGCACCGAACTCACCCAACTCGACGAACTGACCGGGCAAACCGCGCGGACCGAGATCACCACCGTGCGGCCGACCGCGACAGAAGTGGCCGCCGCGCCGGTCCCCAACCACACCGCGCCGGCCTCCGGCCCCGCCTCGCCGGGTCGCCGGATCGGCTTCGCGTTGCCGTCGACCACCCCGTCGGCACCCTCCGCGACGACCTCACCGACCCACACCGACCCGGCACCGTCCACCGACTACAAACCCGTCACCGGGTTCGGCCGCGATCGCACATCACTCCCGGTACGACCGCTGGACACCGGGCCGGCGGAACAACAGACACACACGCAGCCGCCCCCGGCACGCCAGGTGGCCTCCGCGTCGACGGGGCCCGACACGGCACCCGGTGCCGTCACAGGACAACGACGCGGGCAGCCCACGACAGCGACGGCAGGCAAACGGCCAGGCGCGGACACCCCGCCCCCCACACCGGCGAAACCCTCCGGCAACCCGGCCGCCCCGGGAAAGGGGAGTTCCACTCCGCCGAAGGCCGCCACGAAGTCCGACGCCTCGTCCGATATGACCGCCGCGGAGCGGGACTGGGAGAAGGCCCAGGCCGAGGTCAAGCGCCGGGAGCAACCGGCGCCGCGGTCGGAATTCGTCATCGCCGAGCAGTACGACTCCCCGGAGGCCGCGGTCGGCCAGCTCGAGGGAGAAGTGACCGTGACAAAAAAAGTGCGGAACGACAACGAGGGTCTGCGTGCCCAAGGATTCAAAGAGATCTGGTATGTCACCGACTCCAAAGACGTTCGGTGGACCGTTGCTTACAACCGGCGAACCGGCAAGTTCGCCGTGGCACACGAATCATCCCTGCAATAACGTGATGGGCCTTCTCACGGAGATGTCGATGAAGCGGCAGTACCACCTACCTGACGATGCCGACGGCGCCCACGCCCTGTCCGACAGTCTGTCCGGACAGACCGGACGACAGCTGGTCGCGACCGTGCTGGCCGGTGTCGCCCGAGGCGTGCGCAGGGCGGCCCCCGACGAAGCGGGCGTGCTTGCCGGCCACCGGGCGGGCGTTCCGCTGTACGCGGCGGGCTCGCCTCCGGCGGGCCCGGCGGCCGGCGGCGGCCCGGCGCACGGCGGGGCCGGGCCGGCAGCGCCCGGCAACCGCAAGGACGGCGCCCGCGCGGCCGACCGGGACCGGCGGAAGCCCTCGGCTGCCGCCCCGCCCAGGACCCGGGTGTTCACCTACCCCGGCCAGTCGAAGTGGCGCCTGCTCTATCCCGCCGCGGTGACGAAGGAGCAGGTGGAGAGCTGGCTCTTCGCAGGCGGCGGGCTGCCGGACGGGTTCAGCCTCACCGCCGACCCGTCGGGCGGCGGCGCGCCGGGCACCGCCTGGTACCTCTCCTGGGCGGATTTCCGAAGCCGCCACCCCATGGGCACCGTCGACTTCACCACGACCTTGGTGAACCTCCTGACCCCATACGGTCAGGGGCTGGTGAACCGTGCCCTGGTCGGCGGCGACGCCACCGATGAGGAGGTGGCGGCATGGCGGGCCGGGCAGCAGGAGTCGAAGCGCCGATGGCAGGAGTACGACAGGCAGTTCGTTCCAGCGCTCAAAATGACCCGCGGAGAAGCGATCGCGCGCCTGCCCGCCGGACCGTACGAAGTGAACGGACAGTTCGTCTGGATCGGCTT
Organism: Streptomyces sp. NPDC007901; assembly: GCF_042959465.1. Lineage (NCBI taxonomy): Bacteria > Bacillati > Actinomycetota > Actinomycetes > Kitasatosporales > Streptomycetaceae > Streptomyces > Streptomyces sp. NPDC007901. The sequence continues at coordinate 123,061 of NZ_JBIBKW010000017.1, forward strand.
CAAGGAATCCCTCGGCCGGTCCATCGTCGAGACCTACCCGCTCTCCTCGAACGAGACCTTCAACCGGGATGTACGGCACTATCTGCGCCACGGTCTGTCGGTCAGCCAGGCAGTCGCCGCGTTCACCGCGCAGTGGGACGAAATCCTGGCCATCGAGATGGCATTCGCCGGAACCGGCGCGGGATACCGGACGCCAGGAGCCGCCGAGGCCTCGGAGACCGCGGGACTGCAGAACGAGACCTCGCTCGTCGAGCGACGGCTGGCAAGAGCACAAGGTCTCCTCACCGAGGGCGATATCGCCCTCTCCAAAGCCGCATCGGCGGCGGAATCGACGGTGATCCGCACCGAACTCACCCAACTCGACGAACTGACCGGGCAAACCGCGCGGACCGAGATCACCACCGTGCGGCCGGCGGAAACAGGAGTGCCCGCCGCTCCGGTCTCCCGCCCCGCCGAGCCGAGCCGCCGGATCGGCTTCGTGCAGCCGTCGACCACCCCGTCCGACACCGCCGGGACACCGTCCACCGGCTACAAGCCCGTCACCGGGTTCGGCCGCGATCGCACCACGCTCCCGGTTCAACCACTGGACACCGGGCCGTCGGAACAACAGACGCACACACAGATGCCCCCGGCACGGCAGGTGTCCTCCGCGTCCAGAGGGTCCGACGCGGCACCCGGTGCCGTCACAGGACAACGACGCGGACAGCCCACGACAGCGACGGCAGGCAAACGGCAGGGCGCGGACACCCCGGTCCAAGCCCCGCCGGAGCCCACCGTCCCTGCCACTTCGAAGCCCCTGAAAGCCCCTGAGAAGCCGAAGGCCGTCCGCACACCGAAGGCTCCCTTCGACGCCACCGCCCGGCGGGTGGGCGCGGAGCGGGTGGAGCGCGTCGAGCGGGCGGCCGTCGATGCCAAGGCGTCCGTGTCGAAGCAGAACAGGGACCGGGCCGCCGCTCTGCAGGAGCTGAAGGCCCAGGCGGCGACGAGGCCACCGAAGCCCGCCTCCCTCCGGGCCCGGCTCGACTCGATCAACGGGTTGAAGGGCTACGACGACAAGGCCGCCGCGGTCGCGGCGCTGCGCCAGGACCCCGGGCTGACGACCGAGGAGAAGGCGTATCTCGACTGGCTCGGCCGGAACTATGCCCTGCAGCACGAGTCGCGGGAGGCGCAGGGCACGGTCGCCGCACTCGAGGGCGTACAGGACACCCTCGCCACGACCGGCGACGCCGCGGGCAAGGCGCTGCGCGAGGCGAGCAAGCCCCTCGGCGAACTGCTGCGGAGCGACGGTCCGAACTACCGGGCCGCCGGCAGGATCAATACGGACCAGGCGATGTCCCCCACCGCCTGGGACGCGCAGGCCGTCAAGCCCGAACTTGCCACGGACCACCTCGTATCGGTGGACGCCATCGGCAAACTCGACGAAATCCGCAGGCTGGAGGCGCTGTACGAGCAGGCGCCCGCCGAGGTGAGGGAGGCGCTCAGAGCCGGGCTGGAAGACATCGGCGACCTGCAGGTCAACCTCGTCCGTATGCGGGCGGACGCCAACGGCAGCAGCCTGAAGTCCAACCGAAGCTGGGCGGACATCTCCTACGCCGAGGCGGAGAGGTTCGGATACACCCGAGCCGATGTCGACGCCATACGCCAACGTGAACGCAGAGCGCTCGACGAGATCAGGGAGGCGATCGAAGCTCTGATCGCCAGGTACTCCGGGAACAAGGGCAGGGGCGGACGGTGACGGTGGCTGTCGACCGTCCGTTTCGGCTCGTCTTCGTCACGGTGTTGTCCGGATGCACGAGTGCCAAGACGCTGTCGCCGACCGTGGTCGCCGTCTCGTACCGGTGGGTCCGGTGCCGTCACGACGGGGCGGACGTTGCCTGCCGGCTCGCCGGCGCGGTGACGGTGGAGTCCGGGCCGGGAACGGGTCCGTGCCGCCGCGCGCGTGCGTCGTCACGGTCCAGGCCTTGCCGTACCGGGGGGGGCGGCTTGAGGGCGGTGACCGGTGCGCCGGCTGCCGGTGCCGCCACCGGTTCCTGCGGCGGTACGGTGCTCGCCGTCGCGCTGGCCGTGGTGTAGGGCCCGCGACAGCAACGGTAGGCAAACGGCCCGGCCACCCGAGCGCACCGTGGCCGATGACCCGGTCCGCTGGGCTTGTCCCGCCGTCCGGAGGCGTCCCGGCCTGCGGTCGGGACACCTCTGGCAGAGGTCTGTCCGGACGATCCGGGCTGTCCTCAGACGGCCGCGCCCGATGGCACGACCGGCGAGTCGTGGTCCGGGACGGCGCGCATGTCGGTGCCGGCGGCGGCGAAGGCCGGTCTGCGGGACGACACCCCTGCACCACGGCTCAGCGCGGCATCGTGGTGAAGAACTTGACGGTGTATCTCGACAAGTCCCGGGGACGGCTCGACCCCGTACTCCTTGATCAGCACGGCACGCGCGGTCTGGAACGCGGACAGCGCCTCGGCCTGCCTTCCCGAGCGGTAGAGCGCGGTCATCAACTGCCCCCACAGCCGCTCACGGGCGGGATGGGCCCGAACCAGCCCCTCCAGCTCGACGGCAGCCTGGGCCTCGCATCCCAGGACCAGCGCGGCCTCGATCCGCGCCTCGATCGCCGACAGCCGTGACCGCTCCAGCCAGGTCGCCTCGGCCGCGATCGCCGGGTGGTGGTTGAACTCGGCGAAGGCATCGCCACGCCACAGGCCCAGCGCGGCCGTCAGCCGCTCAAGGGCGAGCTGCGGCTGCTGTGCATCCAGTGCCTGTCGGCCCGACGCCGCCAACCGTTCGAACCGCACCGCGTCGACCGTCATCGGGTCCACGCGCAGCTGGTAGCCCGGCGGTCGGGTGACCAGCAGCCCCTCCGCGCCGGCGGCCGAACGCAGCGCGGTGCGCAACCGCGACACATAGGTACGCACCGTCCGGTGCGCGTCGGCCGGCGGCCACACGCCCCACAACTCCGCTGCCAGGGCCGCCACGCTCACCGTACGACCAGGCACGATCACCAGCCGGGCGAGGACACCGCGAAGCTGAGGACCCCCGAGATCCACGGCCCGGCCCTTGACGACGGTTTCGAATGGTCCCAGCACACGCAACTCAAGTACGGGCAACTCCGATGTCATTCTTTCCCCCATGATTGGCGCATTTGGTTCCAAAAGCAGACTCCGGGAGCACTTCGAAGGCCTGGTGCGTCAGCGCGGTATCTGCGGCAAGATCGGATCCGGCGGTATTCCCGCGGGCATCAACGTCCCCCCGGTGACGTGCAATTGCCGTTCGCCAGCATGGCGCCAGGAAAGCCTCCCGTCACGTTACGTTCCGTTCAACGGACCAGGAGCACCAGCCCCACGCCGACGGCGACCGAACAGCACACCCTCTTGACCGGCCCCCCACCCTGACTGGACTATGTTGCGTATCACTCTCATCGTTGCGCATTACGCATCCAGGAGGATGGCATGTCTCCTCGACCGCAGCCCGGCCGCGAGTTCGTCCTCACCCTTTCGTGCCCCGACCGGGCCGGTCTGGTCCACGCCGTCACCGGCTTCCTGGTGAGCCACTCGGGCAACATCCTGGAGAGCCAGCAGTTCGACGACCGGCCGCAGGACCGCTTCTTCATGCGGGTGCACTTCGACGTCCCGGACGGCGCGGTCTCGCTGGAGGACCTGCGCACCGGCTTCCTGCCGGTCGCCGAGGCGCACGGGATCACCTGGCGACTGAACGACGCGTCGACCCCGACCCGCACCCTGATCATGGTGTCGAAGTTCGGCCACTGCCTGAACGACCTGCTCTTCCGCAGGTCCACGGGCGCGCTGAACATCGAGATCCCGGCGATCGTCTCCAACCACCGCGACTTCGAGTCACTGGCCCGGACCTACGGCATTCCCTTCCACCACATCCCGGTGACCCCCGACACCAAGGCGGAGGCGGAGGCCCGGCTGCTGCGGCTCGTCGACGAACTCGACGTCGACCTGGTGGTGCTCGCCCGGTACATGCAGATCCTCTCCGACGACCTGTGCAAGCAGCTCGACGGCCGGGCCATCAACATCCACCACTCCTTCCTGCCGAGCTTCAAGGGAGCCCGGCCCTATGTCCAGGCACACCAGCGCGGCGTCAAGCTCGTCGGCGCCACCGCGCACTACGTGACGCCCGACCTCGACGAGGGCCCGATCATCGAACAGGACGTCGTCCGCGTGACCCACTCGCACGCGCCCGACGAACTGGTCGCCCTGGGACGTGACGTGGAGGCCCAGGTGCTCGCCCGCGCCGTGCGCTGGCACAGCGAGAGCCGGGTACTGGTCAACGGCCGCTGCACGGTCGTCTTCCGCTGACCGCACGAACAGCGGGCCGGCACCCCACCAGGGTGACGGCCCGCTGTGTCGTACGCGCTCAGGCGGGGCTCGCGTTCCTCTCGGCGGCCTCGACGACGTTGGCGAGCAGCATCGCCCGGGTCATGGGACCCACTCCCCCGGGCATCGGCGCGAGCCACCCGGCGACCTGGGCGGCCTTCGGGTGGACGTCGCCCGCGAGGCCCTGCTCGGTGCGGGTGATACCGACGTCCAGGACGGCCGCGCCGGGCCGCAGCATGTCCTTGGTGATCAGCCCGGGCGAACCGGCCGCCGCGACCACGATGTCCGCCTCGCGTACGTGCCAGGCCAGCCCCTTGGTCCCGGTGTGGCAGAGGGTCACGGTGGCGTTCTCGGAGCGCCGGGTGAGCAGCAGCCCGATCGGCCGTCCGACGGTGATGCCTCGCCCGATCACGCAGACCCGTGCCCCGGCGATCGGCACCTCGTAGCGGCGGAGCAGTTCGACGATGCCGCGCGGGGTGCAGGGCAGGGGGGCGTCGATGCCGAGGACGAGCCGCCCCAGGTTGACCGGGTGCAGTCCGTCGGCGTCCTTGGCCGGGTCCATGCGCTCCAGCACGGCGTTGGCGTCCAGGTGGCGCGGGAGCGGCAGTTGGACGATGTAGCCGGTGCAGGCCGGGTCGGCGTTGAGCTCGTCGACGACCTCCTCGACCTGCTGTTGCGAGGCATCTGCGGGGAGTTCCCGGCGGAGGGAAGCGATCCCGACCTGAGCGCAGTCCCGGTGCTTCCCGGCGACGTAGGCATGGCTGCCCGGGTCGTCCCCGACGAGCACGGTACCGAGCCCCGGCGCACGACCGTCGGAGGCCGTCAACTTGGCCACCCGCTCAGCGAGTTCACGCCGAATGGCGGCAGCAGTGGCCTTCCCGTCCAGCACTTGTGCGGTCACTGACGGCCCTCCTTCCAAGAGACCGAGCTGCAGCGCGCCCCTTCAGGGGCGCGGGGCCGTGTCGATGTGCGGCTACCGCCGCGTGGGCGCGACCAGCCACAACGCAGCCGCACCCGACAACTCACCCACGCAGCCGGGACATCGACGGATCGAACAAAGGCTCCTCAGCGACAACGGCTTCCACCCGCTGATCGAAGTAGCCGATCTGCACCACCGTCCCCGGCGCCGCCAGCTCCGCCGGCAACCACGCGTACGCGATCCCCTTGCCGATCGTGTAGCCGTAAGCGGCGCTCGTGACATACCCGACCGCCCGCTCCCCCTCGTACACCGGCTCCTTGCCCATCACCACCGCGGCCGGGTCCTCGATCGTCAGGCAGCTCAGCCGCCGCCGCACCTCCCCCGTGCGCCGCTCCAGCGCCGTCTTCCCGACGAAGTCGCCCTTGTCGAGCTTGACGGCGAAGCCGACGCCGGCTTCATAGGGGTCGTGCTCGTAGGTCATGTCGGTACCGAAGGAGCGGTATCCCTTCTCCAGGCGGAGGCTGTTGAAGGCGCCACGGCCGGCGACGATGCCGCCGAGCGGCTCCACCGCCCGCCACAGCGTGTCCCAGAGTTTCGCGCCCTGGTCGGCGGTCGTGTACAGCTCCCAGCCGAGCTCACCGACGTACGACAGCCGCATCGCGGTGACCGGCACCGAGCCGATGTAGGCGCGCTTGGCGCGGAAGTACTTGAGGCCGTCGTTGGAGAAGTCCTCGTCGGTGAGCGGCTGGAGGACCTCGCGTGCCAGGGGGCCCCACAGGCCGATGCAGCAGGTGCCGGGGGTGATGTCGCGGACCTGGACCCTGCCCTCGGCGGGGAGGTGGCGGGTGAACCAGTCGAGGTCGAGGTTGCCGTTGGCGCCGACCTGGAAGAGGTCGCGGGCGAGGCGGGCGACGGTGATGTCGCTGCGGATGCCGCCGTCGTGGTCGAGGAGCAGCGTGTACGTCACCGAGCCGACGGACTTGGCGACCTTGCCGGTGACCAGGCCCTCCAGGAAGTCGGCGGCGCCGGGGCCGCTCACCTCCAGGCGCTTGAGGGCCGTCATGTCGTACATCGCGACCGTCTCGCGGGTGACCTGGGCCTCGGCGCCGACGATCGGCGACCAGTAGCGGGCGGCCCAGTCGTTGGGGGTGGGGATCGAACGGCCCTCGACCAGGCCCGCGTTGGCCTCGTACCACTGGGGCCGCTCCCAGCCGTTCGCCTCCAGGAAGAACGCGCCGAGCTCCTGCTGGCGGGCGTGGAAGGGGCTGGTGCGGATCGGGCGCGGCTTCCCGGACGGCTGGAGGGGGTGGAGGATGTCGTAGACCTCGACGAAGTTCTGGCAGTCGCGGGCGAGGACGTACTCCGGGGCCAGCTGGTGCGGTTCGAAGCGGTTGACGTCGCACTCGTGCAGGTCGAAGGACGAGCAGTGGCCGTCGACCAGCCATTCGGCGACCGCGCGGCCGACGCCCGCGGAGTGGGTGACCCAGACGGCCTCGGCGACCCAGAAGCCCTTGACGTCCGGGGACTCGCCGAGGAGCGGGTAGCCGTCGGTGGTGAAGGAGAAGAGGCCGTTGATGCCCTCCTCGACCTTCGCCTCGCGCGTCGCGGGGAGGAGGGACTGGGTCTCGGTCCAGGCGTCCTCGAAGTCCTCCTCGGTGAACTTCAGGACCGAGGGCATCTGGTCGGCCTCGTCGACGGAGAGGATGTCGTCGGCGGAGATCGGCATGGGGCGGTGGCCGTAGTAGCCGATGCCCAGGCCGTCGAAGCGGTCGCGGTAGTAGAGGTCGGCGTCCTGGTGGCGCAGGATCGGGCGGACGGCCTCCTCGGTCTGCCCGGCGAGCGCGGGGACCGGGCCGGTCCAGGCGAGCTGGTGGCCGAGCGGGGTGAGCGGGAGGTTCATGCCGACCATGCGGGCGATCCTCGGGCCCCAGATGCCGGCGCAGCACACGACGATGTCGGCGTCCAGGTCGCCCTGGTCGGTGCGGACGCCCGTCACCTTGCCGTCGGCCCGGAGCACGTCCAGTACCTCGTGGCGGGGCAGGAAGGTGACGCCACGCTCGGTGGCCCGGCGGATCTGTGCCTCGACGGCGAGGACGGCCTTGGCGAGGCCGTCGGTGGGGACCAGGAGGCCGCCGAGGACCCGGTCGCGGTTGACCAGCGGGTGCTGCTCGACGCACTCGTCGGGGGTCAGCAGGCGCGCCTCGATGCCCCAGGCGGTGATCCAGCCGTGCCGGCGGTGGAGTTCGGCGAGGCGCTCGGGGCTGGTGGCCACTTCGAGGCCGCCGACCTGGAGGAAGCAGGGCTTGCCGTCGACGTCGAGGGAGCAGAACTTCTCGACGGTGTAGCGGGCCAGCTCCGTCATGGTCTTCGAGGGGTTCGTCTGGAAGACCAGGCCCGGCGCGTGCGAGGAGGAACCCCCGGTCGCCGGGAGGGGGCCCTGGTCCACCACGGTCACCTCGGTCCAGCCGCGTGCGGAGATCTCGTCCGCGAGGGCCGCCCCCACGACACCCGCTCCGATGATGACCACTCGGGGTCCCGCCATCGCCCAACCTCCGAACTTGAGACCGGTGCAGTTGCTTTGTGCGCAACGTGATTCAGGCTGCGCAACTCAATGTGCCCGTCGCCGAGGAGGGGTGTCAAGGGGTCCGGTGACGTCGGGGAACGGGCGGCGGAGCGGCCCGGAAAACGGCAACGCCCGGCGGGCGGCGCGCACAGCTGCGCACCGCCCGCCGGGCGTCCCGGACCGGCCTTCCGACGACCTGCGACCCCGCTACTTCAGCCAGGCCTTGACCTTGTCGGGGTTGGCGTCGACCCACTTCTTGGCCGCCGCGTCGTCCGACATCTTGTCCACCGCGATGTACTTGGCCACGGTGTTCTGGTCGTCGTTGGTCCAGTTGAACTTCTTCACCAGGTCGTAGGCCGGACTGCCCGCCTTGGCGAAGCTCGCGCTGACGATCTTGTCGAGGTCGTAGACGGGGTAGTCGCAGGCGACCTTCGCCGCGTCGGCGTCGCAGCCGGTCGTGTACGTCGGCAGGGAGACCTTCTTCAGCGGCACCTCGGACAGGAACCACTGCGGTTCGTAGAAGTAGCCGATCAGCCACTGCTTGTTCTTCTCGGCCGTTCTGAAGGCCTGGATGAGCGCGGTCTCACTGCCCGCGTACACCACCTTGAAGTCCAGCTTCAGGTTCTTCACCAGGGCGGCGTCGTTGGTGACGTACGACGGGTCGCCGTCGAGGAGCTGGCCCTTGCCGCCCGACTCGGACGTCTTGAAGTTGGCCGCGTACTTGTTGAGGTTCTTCCAGTCGAGGATGTCGGGGTGCGCCTTGGCCAGCCACGGCGGCACGTACCAGCCGATGACGCCCTTGTTGCCGGTGGAACCGGCCTCGACGGCCGTCTTCTGGCCGGTGATGTACTTCTTCTTCAGATCGTCGTGACCCCAGTTCTCCAGGACGGCGTCGACCTCGCCGGTCCCGAAGCCCTGCCAGGCGATCTCCTCCTTCAGGTCCTTCTTGTTGACCGTGCAGCCGAGGTCGTGCTGCGCGACGTACGCGACGACCGCCGCGTCCGCCTCGTAGCCCACCCAGGGGTTGACGGCCAGGTTGAAGGTGCCGCACTTGCCGCCCGAGGACGTCGAGCCGGCGGAACTGCTGTCGCCGACCTTCGCCCCGCCGCAGGCGGTGAGGGTGAGGCCGAGGACGGCCAGGCCGGCCGCGCCGGCTCGCCAGTGTTGTGCCATGGTGTCGAGCTCCTTATGCCCTGGTGCGTCGTGCCGCAGCCTGAGTGATCCGGTCGAACATGACTCCGAGCAGTACGATGGCGAGCCCTGCCGCCAGCCCCTTGCCGTACAGCTCGCTCTGCGAGAAACCGGCCACGACGTCGTAGCCGAGGGCGCCCGCCCCTACCAGGCCGCCCAACACAACCATCGACAGCACGTAGATGAGGCCCTGGTTGGTCGCGAGAGTCAGGGCGCCGCGTGCCATCGGCAGCTGGACCTTGGTGATGATCTGCCAGGTGTTGCACCCGGCCGAGGTGGCCGCCTCCACGGTGGACTCGGACACGTTCCGCACCCCGTCCGCGATGATCTTGATCGCCACGGGTGCCGCGTAGACGACGCCCGCGATGATCGCCGTGAAGCGGGTGGCGCCGAAGAGCGCCAGGAACGGTACGAGATAGACGAACGGCGGCATGACCTGCGCGGCGTCCAGGGTGGGCCGGATCAGCCGGTCCGCCAGCGTGCTGCGGCCCATCCACACGCCGACGACGACACCGGCCAGCATCGTCAGGATGGTGGCCACGACGGTCGAGGCGAGGGTGGTCATGCTGTCCGACCAGAGTCCGGTGCCGACCAGCAGCCCGACGCACACGGCCGCCGTCACCCCGGCCCGCCAGCCGCCGAGGACCGCGCCGAGCGCGACCAGGACGGCGCCGACCAGCCACCACGGGGAGTCGGTGAGCAGGGTCTGGAAGGGGTTGAGCAGGCCGTTGGTGACGGCGTCCCGCAGGGCGTTGGTGAGGCCGTAGAGATGGTCCTGCAGCCATGTGGACGTGGTGTCGGCGGCGCTCGCGATGTGGCTGCCGACGGTGCCGTCGCCGGGGAACTCGGCCGCCCAGACATAGGTGTGCGAGAGGTAGACCAGGACGGCGGCGGCGACTCCGCCCGCTCCCAGCAGCGGGCGGCGCCACTTGAGGAACCGCCCGTCCGTGCGGCGGGTCTCGGTCCGGACGGCCGCCGCGGTGGTCACCCGGTCGAGCACGATGGCCATGACGACGATGGCGAGGCCGGCGTTGAAGGCGGTGCCGACGTCGAGCGACTGGAGCGCCTGCACGACGGTCTTGCCGAGGCCGGGCGCGTCGATCAGGGCCGCGATGGTGACCATGGCCAGGGCCGCCATGATGGTCTGGTTGACGCCCACGACGACCGTGCGCTTCGACATCGGCAGCAGCACCTTCACCAGCTGCTGCGCGCGGGTGGCGCCGAGTGAGTCGGCCGCCTCGACGGTGGTCTCGGGGACCGAGCGGATGGCGTACGCGGTGATGCGGATGGCGGGCGGCGCCGCGTAGATGACCGTGGTGATCACTGCGGAGGCGCCGCCGATGAGGAAGATCAGGGTCAGCGGGGCGAGGTAGACGAAGGTCGGCATCGTCTGCATGAAGTCCAGGAAGGGCGTCATGATCCGGTTGACCCGGTCGGAGAGCCCCGCCCACACGCCGAGCGGGATGCCGATGAGCAGGGCCACCAGGACCGCCGACAGGGTCAGCGCCAGGGTGTCCATGCTCTCCTGCCACAGGCCCTGGAGCCCGAAGAAGGTGAAGCCCGCGACGGCCAGCAGGGCGACCCGCCAGTTGCCCACGGCCCAGGAGACGTAGCCGGTGATGCCGACGACGCCGAGCCAGCCGATCTGCGGGACCGGGCGGCCGCCGGTGGGCTGGGAGATCACCGACTGGACGAAGGTGACCAGGTTGTCGATGACCAGCCGGATCTCGTTGAAGAAGTAGAGGAAGACCGGGTTGGAGTTGCGGTTGGCGCCGATGCTGTCGTTCACGTCGTTCAGCCACCGGTGCAGACCGGTGAGGTCGGCGGCGGCCAGCGTCAGGGTCTGCCGGCCGCGCAGCGCGGCGAAGAGCACCAGCCAGACGACCACGATCGCCGCCACCACCACCGGGCGGCTGACCTTCTTGCGCAGCGTCGCGACCGGCGCGGTCGCGTCGGCGACGGCGGCCATCAGGCGCCGCCCTCCTGCCCGGCGACGACGGCGAGGATCTCCTCGTCGCCGACGATGCCGAGCAGCTTGCCGTTCTCGACGACCTTGACCGGCTTCTCGGCGGCGAGCACCGCCCGGGTGGCCTCGCGGACCACGACGTCCGGGCCCAGCTCGGGCCCGTCCAGCTCGTCGCCGTCGGCGGGCGGCCGCATGATCCAGCGCAGCGTGAGGACGTCCCCGCGCGCCACGTCCTTCACGAAGTCCCGTACGTAGTCGTCGGCCGGGGCGCCGACCAGTTCGTCACCGGTGCCGCACTGGACCATCTTGCCGTCCCGCATGATCAGGATGCGGTCGCCCAGCTTGAGGGCCTCGGAGAGGTCGTGGGTGATGAAGACCATGGTCTTGCCGACCTCGTGGTGCAGGCGGATGACCTCGCTCTGCATGTCGCGGCGGATCAGCGGGTCGAGCGCGGAGAACGGCTCGTCGAAGAAGAGGACGTCGGGGTCGCCGGCGAGGGCGCGGGCGAGGCCGACGCGCTGCTGCATACCGCCGGAGAGCTGGTCGGGGTAGGAGTTCTCGTAGCCGGCGAGGCCCACCAGTTCGACGGTCTCCATCGCGCGTTTCATCCGGTCGGCCCGGCTCATGCCGCGGATCTCCAGACCGAACGCCACGTTGTCGACGACCTTGCGGTGCGGCAGCAGCCCGAAGTGCTGGAAGACCATGGAGAACTTGCTGCGCCGCAGCTCCCGCAGGCGCCGGGCGTCCGCGCCGCGGATGTCCTCGCCCTCGAAGACGATCTCGCCCGCGGTGGGTTCGATCAGCCGGGTCAGACATCGCACCAGGGTGGACTTGCCGGAGCCGGACAGGCCCATGACGACGAAGACCTCGCCGTTGGACACCTCGAAGTTCACATCGCGGACGGCGGCGGTGCAGCCGGTGCGGTCCATCAGCTCGCGGCGGGTGAGCCCGCACAACTCCTCGGAGCCCGGCACCTCGTCGGCCTTCGGCCCGAACACCTTCCACAGCCGGCGCACGGAGATGACCGGGGTCCGATCCTGGGGGTCCTGGGACGTGCCGCGCCGCTGCGACACCTCGGTCTGGGCTGGGGTCATGATCGGCCTCTCTTCGGCGTCAGCCGCGGAACCAGTGCTGTGGCCCGGGTTGGATGTTCTGCCAGACGTGCTTGGGCTCTCGGTACTCGTCCAGGCCGGTCGGTCCCAGCTCACGGCCCACGCCCGAGTGCCCGAAGCCACCCCATTCCGCTTGCGGCACATAGGGGTGGTAGTCGTTGATCCACACGGTGCCGTGGCGCAGCCTGCGCGCGACCCGCTGGGCCTTGCCGGCGTCCTGGGTCCAGACGGCTCCGGCGAGGCCGTACTCCGTGTCGTTGGCGATGCGGACGGCGTCGTCCTCGTCCCGGAATCGCTCCACGGTGAGCACGGGCCCGAAGGACTCCTCGTGCACCACGCGCATGTCCTGCCGGCACTCGTCGAGGACGGTGGGCGGGTAGTAGTAGCCGTTCGCCAGCGCGGGGTCCTCGGGGCGCGCGCCGCCGCAGCGCAGTACGGCGCCCTCGGCGAGTCCGGCGGCCACGTAGGCCTCGATCTTCTCGCGGTGCTGTGCGGAGATCAGCGCGCCGGTCTCCGCCTCCGGGTCGAAGGGGCCGCCGAGGCGGATCAGCCGGGCCCGGCGGACCACCTCGTCGACGAAGGCGTCGTGGATCGAGTCCTCGACGATCAGCCGGGCGCCGGCCGAGCAGACCTGCCCGGAGTGCAGGAAGACAGCGGTGAGCGCGAAGTCGACGGCGGTCTCGAAGTCCGCGTCGGCGAAGACCACGTTGGGGTTCTTGCCGCCGAGTTCGAGGGCGACCTTCTTCACGGTGGCGGCGGCGGTGGCCATCAGGTGCCGGCCGGTGTGCAGGCCGCCGGTGAAGGACACCATGTCGACGTCCGGGTGCTCGGCGAGCGGTGCGCCCGCCTCGGCTCCGGCGCCCAGCACGAGGTTGGCGGCACCGGCCGGGAGCCCAGCCTCCTCCAGGGCCCTCATCAGCAGGATCGAGGTGGAGGGGGTGAGCTCGCTGGGCTTGAGGATCACGGTGTTGCCGGCCAGCAGGGCCGGGGCGACCTTCCAACTCGCCTGCAGCAGCGGGTAGTTCCAGGGGGTGATCAGTCCGCAGACGCCGACGGGTTCGTAGGTGACCCGGCTGAGCGCGTCGGCGCGGCCGGTGTCCACCACCCGGCCGGCGCTGGTGCCGGCGATGCCGCCGTAGTAGCGGAAGCAGGAGACGACGTCGGCGATGTCGTACTCGCTCTCCACCAGGCGCTTGCCGGTGTCGAGGGACTCGGCGCGGGCGAACTCCTTGGCGTCGCGCTCGATGATGTCGGCGGTGCGCAGGAGCAGGGCGCCGCGCTCGCGCTCGGGGGTGTGCGGCCAGGGGCCCTCGTCGAAGGCGCGCCGGGCCGCGGTGATCGCCGCCTCGGTGTCCGCGCGGGTCGCCTCGCAGACCGTCGCGACGAGGGTGCCGTCCGCCGGACAGCGGATCTCGCGGTGGCCGCCGGCCACCGCCGCGCGCCATTTTCCATCCACATACAGATCTGCCACGGCCGCGCCCTTCGAGCCCGAAATCGTTGCGCATTGTGCATTGGATTGCTTTTGGTGGAACACCCTGACCGAATGTACTGACAGCCGTCAAGGGCTCCGCGTATCCCGATTCGGCCGCGAAAACGGCGCTCCCCGGGCAAGTACCGGCCGCGGCACCCCGGCGGCCGTGGTGGTGCCTACCCGGCCTGTGTCCGGGCGTCGCGGTGCCGGTAGTAGACGGCCTTGGAGGGCTCCAGCGGCTCCTTGCCGAGGATGAGGTCGGCCGCCTTCTCGGCGATCATCATCACCGGTGCGTAGATGTTGCCGTTGGTGACGTACGGCATCACCGACGCGTCCACCACCCGCAGGCCCTCCACCCCGTGCACCCGCATGCTCGTCGGGTCGACGACGGACATCTCGTCGGTGCCCATCTTGCAGGTGCAGGACGGGTGCAGGGCGGTCTCGCCGTCCTTGGCGACCCAGTCGAGGATCTCCTCGTCCGTCGCGACGGACGGGCCGGGCGAGATCTCGCCGTCGTTGTACGGGGCGAGCGCGGGCTGGTTGAGGAGGTTGCGGGCGACTCTGATCGCCTCGACCCACTCGCGGCGGTCCTGTTCGGTGGAGAGGTAGTTGAAGCGCAGCGCCGGGTGTTCGCTCGGGTCCTTGCTCTTGATCTTCACCGAGCCGAGGGCGTCGGAGTACATGGGGCCCACATGGACCTGGTAGCCGTGGCCGCCCGCGGGTACCGAGCCGTCGTAGCGGACCGCGATGGGCAGGAAGTGGAACATCAGGTTGGGGTAGTCCACGTCCTCGTTGCTGCGGCAGAAGCCGCCGGCCTCGAAGTGGTTCGTGGCGGCCGGCCCCTTGCGGAAGAGCCACTGCAGGCCGATGAAGGGGGCCCGCCACTTCGCCAGGTACGGCTGCATGGAGACGGGCTGCTTGCAGCCGTACTGGATGTACACCTCCAGGTGGTCCTGGAGGTTCTCGCCGACGCCCGGCAGGTCGTGGACGACCTCGATGCCGAGGGCGCGCAGTTCCTCGGCGTTGCCGACGCCGGAGAGCTGGAGCAGTTGCGGGGAGTTGATGGCGCCGCCGCAGAGGATGACCTCCTTGGCACGGACCTGCTGGAGGGCGCCCCTGCCGCGCCGGTACTCGACGCCGACGGCCTTCTTGCCCTCGAAGAGGACGCGGGTGACCAGGGCGCGGGTCTTCACGGTGAGGTTGGGGCGCTTGCGGGCGGGCTTGAGGTACGCCTTCGACGCCGACAGCCGCCGTCCGCGGTGGACGTTGCGGTCGAACTTGGCGAAGCCCTCCTGCCGGTAGCCGTTGACGTCGTCGGTGGGCGCGTGGCCCGCCTCCTCGGTGGCCTTCAGGAAGGCGGAGAAGAGCGGGTTGGTGGCCGGGCCGCGCTCCAGTACGAGGGGGCCGTCGTGGCCGCGGAACTCGTCGTCCGGGTCGGCCGCGAGGCAGTTCTCCATCCGGCGGAAGTACGGCAGGCAGTGGGCGTAGTCCCAGGTCTCCATGCCGGGGTCGGCGCCCCAGCGCTCGTAGTCCATGGGGTTGCCGCGCTGGAAGATCATGCCGTTGATGCTGCTGGAGCCGCCGAGCACCTTGCCGCGGGCGTGGTAGACGCGCCGGCCGCCCATGTGGGGCTCGGGCTCGGACTCGTACTTCCAGTCGTAGAAGCGGCTGCCGATGGGGTAGGTCAGCGCCGCGGGCATGTGGATGAAGACGTCCCAGGGGTAGTCGGGGCGGCCCGCCTCCAGGACGAGTACCCGGTTGCCGGGGTCGGCCGAGAGCCGGTTCGCCAATGCGCTGCCGGCCGAGCCGCCGCCGACGATGACGAAGTCGTACTGCAAGGGAGCCATGGTGCCTCGTCTCGCTCGCGCCGTCGATTGCGCGGCATGCTAGTACGGGTATCGCTATACGCACCAGGTTGCGAACAACGCAACTTGTAAGATCTTTGTTCACACCGCGTTACTTGGAGCGCGTTGTTTACTGCGCGTATAGTTTCGCTATGAGCAACTACAGTCCGGATTCCGAAACGAACGGCTCATCTTCTGGTGGCGTGCAGTCCGTCGACCGCGCCATCAGCGTCCTGGAGATCCTGGCCCATCGCGGCGAGGCGGGGGTCAGCGAGGTGGCCGCCGAGATCGATGTTCACAAGTCGACCGCGTTCCGCCTGCTCGGCGCCCTGGAGGCGCGCGGTCTCGTGGAGCAGGCGGGCGAGCGGGGCAAGTACGCGCTCGGCTTCGGCATCGTACGCCTGGCGGGCGCGGTGACGGGACGCATCGACGTCACCCAGCAGGGCCGGCAGGTGTGCGAGCGGCTGGCCGAGGAGATCGGCGAGACGGTGAACATCGCGGTGATGCAGGAGCACTACGCGATCAACCTCTACCAGGTGCGCGGCACGGCCGCGGTCACCGCGCACAACTGGGTCGGCCAGCTGACCCCGCTGCACGCGACCTCCAGCGGCAAGATCATGCTGGCCCACCTGCCCGCCCAGGAGCGGGCCGCGCTGATCGCGGACGGCGGCCTGAAGAAGGTCACCCCGCACACCATCTCCGCGAAGGCGAAGCTGGAGAAGAACCTCGCCGAGGCCCGGGAGCGCGGGTACGCCTGGACGCTGGAGGAGCTGGAGATCGGGCTGCACGCCATGGCCGCGCCGATCCGGGACCGGGAGGGCCGGGTCGTCGCGTCGATCAGCGCTTCCGGGCCCTCCTACCGGTTCACCGAGGAGCGCATGCACGAGCTGGCTCCCGTGCTGGTCAAGGGCGCGGAGGAGATCAGCCACCGCATGGGGTACCTGGGCTGAGCGCCCGCAGGACGACCGCCGTCAGGCCCGCGTTCAGCCGCTCGCGCGGGCCGCGGGCGTCACTCCGGCTGCCGGGTGCCGAGCCGTTCGTGCACCCAGTCGTGGAAGGCGCCGATGTGGTGCTCGCTGGGCACCAGCACCCCGCCCTTGGCGTACAGCCGTGAGCTCATCCCGGGCTGTGTGCGCTCGCAGGCGTCGAAGTCCTGGCGGTTGACCCGGTCGAAGAGCTCCACGGAACGGCTGACGTCCTTGCCGCTCTCCACCACGTGCGGAAGGTAGAGCCAGTCGCACTCGACGATCGTGCGGTCGACGGCGACCGGGTACATCCGGTGGAAGATCACATGGTCCGGAACCAGGTTGATGAACACCTGCGGTTTGACGGTGATCGCGTAGTAGCGCCGGTCCTGGTCCTCGGAGACGCCGGGGATCCGGTCGAGGCCCTCGGAGCCGTCCACGGTGAAGCCCTGCACGCCCTCGCCGAACTCCGCGCCGTGGCCCACGTAGTACTGGGCCGCGTAGCCGTCGGCGAACTCGGGGAGCACCTCGGTGAGTTCGGGGTGGATGGTGGCGCAGTGGTAGCACTCCATGAAGTTCTCGATGATGAGCTTCCAGTTCGCCCGCACGTCGTACACGATCCGCCGGCCGACGGAGAGGTCGTCGACGCCGTAGCGCTCGATCGACGCGACATCGCCGAGCCGCTCGACCACCGCCCCGATCACGTCCTCCTCGAAGGACGGCGGGTTCTCCGCGAGGCACACCCACACGTAGCCGAGCCACTCGCGCACGGCCACACCCACCAGGCCGTACTCGGTGCGGCCCACGTCGGGCATCTTGGTGAGGTTGGGAGCCGCGACCAGCTTGCCGTCCAGGTCGTAGGTCCAGGCGTGGTACGGGCACTGGAAGGCGCGCCTGACCTCGCCGGTCTCCTCGGTGCAGAGCTTGGCCCCGCGGTGCCGGCAGACGTTGAAGTATGCGCGGATCGACCGGTCCCGGGCCCGGGTGACGAGGATGGACTCGCGGCCCACGTCGACGGTGCGGAAGGCACCGGGCTTCGGCAGGTCCGAGGCGCGGGCGACGCAGAACCACATCGTCTCGAAGATGCGCTCCTGTTCCTGGGCGAAGATCCCGGGATCCGTGTAGGCGGACCCGGGGAGGGTGGCGATCAGGCTGTCCGGCAGGCTGGTCGAGGTCACGGTGCACTCCTCGGAGAACGTCGTGGATCGGTGGGGTGGCGCGGGCGCCGGGTCAGGACGCGGCGGCGGTGAACTGCTTGCGCGCGCGGGTGAACAGCCGCGGCTGGTTCATGCCGAGCACGGCGACCTGCCGGCCGGCCTGCCGGTAGACGGCGAGGAAGCTGCGCTCCTCGGTGGAGCCGGCCTCGACCGTCACGCTGTCGGCCCCGGCCGCGTTGCCGACGAACTGGATCTTCACGCCGTACTGGTCGGACCAGAAGTACGGTGCGCGGGGCACGCCGGGTTCCGTCGCGCCGTACGCGAGCAGCGTGGCCACGGCGGCGTCCGGCCGTTCCAGCGCGCCGGTCCAGTGCTCGACCCGGCGGTGGGTGCCGGTGTGCGGGTCGTACCAGTTGGCGCAGTCGCCGACCGCGACCACCCCGGCCAGGCTGGTGCGTCCGTCGGCGCCGCACTTCACGCCGTTGTCGAGCGCGATGCCGGAGCCCTCCAGCCAGTCGACATTGGGGCGCGCGCCGACGCCGACGACGACCGTGTCGGCGGGCACGCTGCGGCCGTCCTCCAGCAGTACGGCCGCCACCTGGCGCTCGCCGCTCAGTCCCTTGACCCCCACCCCGCACAGCAGCCGCACCCCGTGGTCGGCGTGCAGGCCGGAGACGACGGCGCCCATGGTCTCGCCGAGCGGTCCGGCCAGCGGGGTCGGCGCCGCCTCGATCACGGTGACGTCGAGACCGAGGGCGTAGGCCGTGGCGGCGACCTCGGCGCCGACGAACCCGCCGCCGATCACCACCAGTCGGCCGCCCCGGGCGAGGTCGTCGCGCAGGGCGCGGGCGTCGTCGAGGGTGCGCAGCACATGGACGCCGGCGAGGCCGTCGGTGCCGGGCAGGGTGCGGGCGCCGGCCCCGGTCGCGACGACCACGCCGTCGGCGCGGACCTCCCGGCCGTCGGCGAGCCGGATCGCCCGCGCGGTGCGGTCGAGCCCGGCGGCACGGGCTCCGAGCAGCCACTCCGCGTGGAGTTCCTCGTCGTCCCGCTCCAGCGCGAGGTCCGCCTCGCCGAGGGTGCCGGCCAGGAACTCCTTGGACAACGGCGGCCTGTCGTACGGGCGATGGGTCTCGTCGCCGATGACGACCAGCCGGCCGTCGTACCCCCGCCGCCGCAGCGAGCGCGCGGCCGACAGTCCGGCCAGCGAGGCGCCCACCACGGCCACGGTCCTCACGCGGCGCCTCCGGCGAGGCGGGCGCTGACGCACGGCGGCAGGTTGGGGGCGTCGGTGGAGAGCCGGACGTAGACCGTGCCGTCCTCGACGACGACCTCGTGGGTGCGGACCGGGAGCTTGGCCGGGGGTGCGTCCACGGCGCCGGTCCTGAGGTCGAACTTGGAGGCGTGCAGCGGGCATTCCACCTCACAGCCCTCCAGCCAGCCGTCGGCGAGCGAGGCGTCCTGGTGGGTGCAGGTGTCGTCGATGGCGAAGAGCTCGCCGTCATCGGTGTGGAACACCGACACGGGCGGCTCGATGTCGAGCCGGTGGGCCTCGCCTCGCGGCAGATCCGCGAGACGGCACGCGGGAATCATCATGACACCTCGGTGCGTATAGCGAAACGGATTGCGATGAGCGCAACGTCAGTTTGGGGGCCGTTCCGAAGCGTTGTCAAGGAGTTCACCCGTCGGTTTGGGCGGGCCCCGACGGCGGTCGCGCGGGCACGCCGAAGCATCCTCGAAACCATGGTTGAACAGGGGAAACAGGCTCCCCCTCGGGATGCCGCGACGGCCCTGCCCCGGGGCCGGCCGAAGGGTCGGCCGCCGAGACAGGGCCGCTGCGTCGCGGCGCGGTCAGAAACCGCGGTCGATCCACTCCTGGAGATGCGGCGCCTCGGCGCCGACGGTCGTACCGTCCCCGTGCCCGGTGTATACGACCGTGTCGCCGGGGAGCGTGAGGAGCCGCTCCCGGATCGACCCGACGAGGGTGGGGAAGTCGCTGTACGACCGCCCCGTGGCCCCAGGCCCGCCGGCGAACAGGGTGTCGCCGCTGAAGAGCGCGGACAGCCCCGGAGCGTACAGACAGACGGCTCCCGGCGCATGGCCCGGGGTGTGCAGCACGGTCAGTTCGGCGCCGGCCACCTGGAGGCGCTGTCCGTCGGCGAGTTCGGCGTCGGGCAGCCGCTCGGGGTGGGTCTGCTTCCACAGCGGCAGGTCGTCGGGGTGCAGCAGGACCGGGGCGCCGGTCCGGGCGGCGAGGGCGGGCGCGGCGCCGATGTGGTCGTCGTGCGCGTGGGTGCAGACGATCGCGCGCAGGGTGCGCCCGCCGAGGGCCCCGAGGATCGCGTCGGCGTCGTGGGCGGCGTCGACGACGATCACCTCGTGGTCGTCGCCGACGATCCACACGTTGTTGTCGACGTCCCAGGTGCCGCCGTCCAGCGAGAAGGTGCCCGAGATGACGAGGCGCTCGATGCGGGCGCCGCCCGTCACAGGACCACCACCGAGCGCAGGACGTCGCCGTGGTGCATGCGCTCGAAGGCCTTCTCCACCTCGTCCAGGGCGATGGTCTCGGTGACGAAGGCGTCCAGGTCGAGGCGGCCCTGCAGATACAGGTCGATCAACATCGGGAAGTCGCGGGAGGGCAGACAGTCCCCGTACCAGGACGACTTGAGCGCCCCGCCGCGCCCGAACACGTCGAGGAGCGGCAGCTCCAGCTTCATCTCCGGGGTGGGCACACCGACCAGCACCACGGTGCCGGCGAGGTCACGGGCGTAGAAGGCCTGCCGGTAGGTCTCCGGGCGGCCCACGGCCTCGATGACGACGTCGGCGCCGAAGCCGCCGGTCAGCTCGCGCACCGCGTCGACGGCGTCGACCTCCTTGGAGTTGACCGTGTGGGTGGCGCCGAGCGTGCGCGCCGTCTCCAGCTTGCGGTCGTCGATGTCCACTGCGACGATCTTCGCCGCGCCGGCCAGGTTCGCGCCGAGGATCGCCGCGGCGCCCACGCCTCCGCAGCCGATCACGGCGACGCTGTCCCCGCGTCCGACGTTGCCGGTGTTGAGGGCGGCTCCGAGGCCGGCCATCACCCCGCAGCCCAGCAGCCCGGCGGCCGCCGCCGAGGCGCGCCGGTCGACCTTGGTGCACTGCCCGGCCGCCACCAGCGTCTTCTCGGCGAAGGCGCCGATGCCGAGCGCGGGCGAGAGTTCCGCGCCTCCCCCAGACTTCGTCCGGGAGGTGCCCCCAGCCAGGGTCATCTTCTGCTTGGCGTTGTGGGTGTTGAAGCAGTACCACGGCCGCCCGCGCAGACAGGCCCGGCACTGGCCGCACACGGCACGCCAGTTGAGGATCACGAAGTCCCCGGGTGCCACGTCGGTGACCCCGGCGCCGACCTCCTCGACGACCCCGGCCGCCTCGTGTCCCAGCAGGAACGGGAAGTCGTCGCTGATCCCGCCCTCGCGGTAGTGCAGATCGGTGTGGCAGACCCCGCAGGCCTCGATCCTGACCAGCGCCTCACCCGGGCCGGGATCGGGCACCACGATGGTTTCCAGGCTGACGGGGGCGCCCTTGCTCCGCGCGACGACGGCACGGACCTGCTGAGACATGGCCACTCCTCGGCTGACAGAGGTGGCGAGATGTTGCCCAATGCGGCACGCATCTCGTGTTTCGCAACACAGCATCGCGGAGGCCACAGCGGCGGTCAAGAATCCGTCCGGCCGCACCTGGCCGGGAACAAGCGCCCCGACGAAGGGCAGCCCGGTATCATCAATTGCACAATTACCGCAAAACACCCATGTCCCTAGTCCGGCACGGATGTGCCCGAGGTGAGGATGCACGACATCACCTTCGACGGCCGCGGTGAGCTCCCGGAGCCCGGGGGCGAGGCGGAGGTCCTGCTGGACGCCCGTGCCCGGGTGGCGGCCTGGGGGCCGGGAGCCGAGCGGCTGCTCGGTCACCCGGCGCGGGAGGTGCTCGGCCGCCGTGCGGACGAACTGCTCCACGACCCCGCGGACGCGGCGGACCTCGCCCGGCGGTGGGAGGAGGGTCTGCGCCGGGGGACGGTGGCGCTGCGCCGGCGCGACGGTCAGCCCCTGGCGGCCGAGGTCTGGGCGCGCCCCCTCACCTCCGCGGACGGTGCGCGGCAGTGGCTGGTGCAGGCGGTCGGCACGGAGACGTTCCGCATCTACGAGTACGGGCGCGCCCTGTTGAAGGGGCTGTTCACCGACACCCCCTTCCATATCGACCTCTTCGACACCCGGCTCCGGTTCATCGGCCAGAACCTCACCGAGCGTCGTGCCGGGGTGTTCCGGGAGAGCGAGTACTCCGGGCACACGATGCGCGAGATGGCGCCGCCCGGACTGCTGGACTTCGACGCCCTGGAACTCCGGCAGCGTCAGGTGCTGGAGAGCGGCGAGGCCCTCATCGACACCGAGGTCGAGGGCCACCCGGTGCCCGGTTCGCCGCGCGAGTACGTGTGGTCCGAGTCGATCCTGCCGCTCCGGGACCCCTCCGGGGCGGTGATCGCACTGGGCCATGTGGTCTCCGACGTGACCCAGCAGGTCCGCGCCCGCGAGCGGCTGGTGCTGGCGAACGAGGCGGGCACCCGGATCGGCACCTCCCTGGACCTCTGGCAGACGGCCCGGGAGCTGACCGAGGTCGCGGTGGACCGATTCGCCGACGTCTGCCAGGTCGACCTGCTGGACTCCGTCTTCTCCGAGGACGAGCCGGCCGAGGACGAGCAGCCGCGCTCCCCGAGGCTGCGCCGGGCCGCGTCCGGCGGGACCCCCGAGGAGCCGGGTCCGGACGACGGGGCCGGGGACGGGACGGTGCGGGTGGGCGATCTCGACACGGCGGCGACCGCGCCCGGCTCGCCGTTCCTGGACGCCCTGACGAAGGGCGCGTCCGTCCTCCTCACCGATGACGACGAGCGGCTGCGCATCCGCCCGGGCGTCGTGTGTCCGCCGCCGTCTCCGGACGGCGGGCCCGAGGTGCACTCCTGGCTGCTGGTCCCGATGCTCGCGCGGGGGGTCGCGCTCGGCACCGCCGTCTTCATGCGCTCCCGCAGCCCCCGCCGGTTCGAGCCCGACGACGTGCTGCTGGCCGAGCAGATCGTGACCCGTACGGCGGTGTGCGTCGACAACGCCAGCCGCTACCACCGGGAGCGCACCACGGCCCGGACCCTGCGGCGCAGCCTGCTCCCCCAGCGGCTGCCGTCGCCGTCGGCGGTACGGACCGCGTCCCGCTACCTGCCGGCCAGCGAGCACACCGGGCTGGGCGGGGACTGGTTCGACGTGATCCCGGTGTCCGGCGCCCGGGTGGCGCTCGTGGTGGGCGACGTGGTCGGCCACGGTCTGCAGTCGGCCGTGACCATGGGCCGGCTGCGCGGCGCCGTCCGCACACTCGCGGACCTCGACCTGTCGCCCGTCGAGGTGCTCACCCATCTGGACGACCAGATGAACCGCTTCCTCGACGAGCGCGGTGACGAGGTGTCCCTGGTGACCGGGGCGACCTGTCTGTATGCCGTGTACGACCCGGTGTCGCGCCGCTGCCAGCTCGCCCGCGCGGGTCATCCGCCCCCTGCGGTGGTGTCGGCCGACGGGGGTGTCTCCTTCGTCGATCTGCCCGGCGGTCCGCCCCTGGGGCTGGGCGGTGTCGTGTTCGAGGAGCGGGAGATCACCCTGGGCGACGGGGACCTGCTGGTCCTCTACACCGACGGGCTGCTGGAGTCGCGGTCCCAGGACTTCGAGACCGGGCTGCGCCGGATGCGCGAGGTGCTGGCGCGCACGTCCGCGTCGGCCGCGCCGCAGGAGGTGTGCGACACGCTGGTCCGCGAGCTGCTGCCGCCGGGCCACCAGGACGACGTGGCCGTCCTGGTGGCCCGGATGACCGGGCTGGCGCCGGACTCCCATGTCACCTGGGAGATCGAGGCGCAGGACATGATGGTGGGCCGGGCACGGGAGCTGACCGCACGTCAGATGGCGGTGTGGGGGCTGGCGGAGGAGTCGTTCACCACCGAGCTGATCGTCAGCGAGCTGCTGACGAACGCGCTGCGCTACGGCGGCGAGCCGATCACCCTGCGCCTGATCCGGGACCAGAGCCTGATCTGCGAGGTGTCGGACGGCAGCAGCACCTCGCCGCATGTGCGGCGGGCCCAGGAGACGGACGAGGGCGGACGCGGTCTCTACCTGATCACCCGGCTCACCCAGAACTGGGGGACGCGCTACGGCGAGCGCGGCAAGACCATCTGGGCCGAGCAGCCGCTTCCCCGGTGACGGTCAGTCCTCGTCCGGGCCGGGGACCACGACCAGGAAGGCGTCCGTCCTCAGGTCCATGACCACGGTCGCGGGCTCGCCCAGGGCCCGGCACTCGGCCGCGTACTCCTCGGCCGGCCATGATCCCCGGGGAGCCCCGGCGGGAAATCGCTGCAACACCCTCGCGCCCATACCGGCCCTCACCTCCGCGGTCGATGTCGCCGTACCCGTTCGGCTGCCCCGGATCGACGCGGACATGCCGCAAACGCCGGAGGGGCGGCCACCGGTCCGCCGCCCGGACGCGGAGAGGTGAAAACCTGTGGGTTTCGCCCCCGTTCCCGGAGTCGCACCATGAACGTCTCGGTCGTCCTGTTCACCGCCGATCTGCGTCTGCACGACCACCCGCCGCTGCGGGCGGCCCTCGACGGCTCAAGCGCGATCGTGCCCCTGTTCGTGCGGGACCGGGCGGTGGAGCGGGCCGGGTTCGCCGTTCCCAACCGGCTGGCCTTCCTGGCCGACTGTCTGCGGGACCTGGACGCGGGGCTGCGCGAGCGCGGCGGCCGGCTGGTGGTGCGCTCCGGCGACCTGGTCGAGGAGGTGTGCAAGGCAGCCGCCGAGGCGGACGCCGAGGCGGTGCACCTGGCGGCCGACGTCAGCGGGTACGCACAGCGCCGGGAGGAGCGGCTGCGGCGGGCCCTGGCGGCGGACGGCCGTCGGCTGCACGTCCACGACGCGGTGACGGCGGCGGTCCCGGCCGGCGCGGTGACACCGGCCGGCCGGGACCACTACGCGGTGTTCACGCCGTACTTCCGGCAGTGGTCGCAGCAGCCGCTGCGGGACGCCCTGGCCGCACCCCGCACGGTCCGGGTCCCGGAGGGCGTCGGATCCGAACCGCTGCCGGACCGCGCCGCGCTGTCCGGGGTGTCGCGGGACCTGGCCCCCGGCGGCGAGACGGCGGGCCGCGCGCGGCTGACCGCCTGGCTCCGCTCGGACCTCACCGCGTACGAGGACCGCCACGACGACCTGGCCGGCGACGCCACCTCCCGGTTCTCACCGCACCTGCACTTCGGCACCCTCTCCGCCGTCGAACTGGTCCACCGGTCCCGGCGGGCGGGCGGCCCGGGTGCCGAGGCGTTCGTACGGCAGCTCGCCTGGCGGGAGTTCCACCGCCAGGTGCTGGCCGCGCGGCCGGCAGCGGCCACGGCCGACTACCGCACCCGGCACGACCGTTGGCGCACCGGGACCGCCGCCCGCGCGGACGTCGAGGCGTGGCGTACGGGACGCACCGGCTTTCCTGTCGTCGACGCGGCGATGCGCCAGCTGACGGCGGAGGGCTGGATGCACAACCGCGGCCGGCTGCTGACCGCGAGCTTTCTCGCCAAGACGCTGTACGTCGACTGGCGGGTGGGCGCCCGGCACTTCCTGGACCTGCTGGTCGACGGGGACGTGGCGAACAACCAGCTCAACTGGCAGTGGGTGGCGGGCACCGGCACGGACACCCGCCCCAACCGGGTCCTCAACCCGGTGGCCCAGGCGAGGCGTTACGACCCGGACGGCGCCTACGTCCGGCGCTGGGTGCCGGAACTGTCCGGCCTGCCCGGCGCGAGGGTGCACGAGCCGTGGAAGCTGCGGGGCCCGGAGCGGGCGGCGCTCGACTACCCGGAACCGGTCGTCGACCTCGCGGAGGGTCTCGACCGGTTCCGCCGTGCCCGCGAGCGCGGCTGACCGCGCCGAGAGCTACACATAAAGAAGAAATAAGAGCAGAATGCTGGTAAGCGGCGTATACCGCACGCTTCAGACGCGGTCAGGCCTGCAAGTCAAAGGAGACGAGTCATGGCCAACGTCTCGCACGGCAGAAGTGACATAACGAGCCACCCCGACGTCTCCGAGATGCGGGAGCGCTACGCCCGCATGCTCGGCGGTCGTGATGTGGCACTCGTGGACGGACCGGTGTTCCTGCTCGGTCTGTACTGCGCGGCGTCCCCGTGGATCCTCCACTATTCGACGAGCCAGCCCGCGCTCATGACGCACAACCTGATCATGGGCATAGCGATAGGACTGCTGGCACTCGGATTCACCCGGGCCCCGGAGCGCATGTACGGCCTGAGCTGGGCCATGTGCGCCATGGGCATCTGGATGATCATCGCGCCCTGGGTGGTCGGCAGCAGCCCGGACACGGGCGTCATCATCAACAACGTCGTCATCGGCGCGCTGGCCCTCTGTCTCGGGCTGGTGTGCGCCGCTTCGGCGGCCAGGCGGACGCCCGCGACGTAGGCGCCACCGAGCACCTCCTCGGAAAGGAGGGTGCGGGGCCGGTCCGGTGACGGCGGACCGGCCCCGCCGCCTGCTCACCGGCCGGGCACCAGCCAGGGCTCCTGCGGGAGCGGGCTGCCGGTCTCGACGAGGGACTTCAGGTTGGACAGGACGGCCGGCCAGCCGGACGAGATGGCCCGCAGTTCGTCCTCGTCGTTCAGTTCCTCGTGGGTGACGGTGAGCTTGACGATGTCGGCGTGCGGCTGGATGTCGAAGGTGACCCGGGAGTGCCGGTCCGGCTCCCCCTCGTGCTCGGGCGCGGCCCAGGTGGTGACGAGCCGGGTCGGGCGCTCGCTCACGACGACGGTGCCCACCACGTCGGCGATGCCGGACCCGTCGGTGCGGACGTGCTCCCAGCGGGATCCGGGGCGCCAGTCGGAGACGTTGGAGTGCCCCCAGTAGGCGGCGGTCAGGTCGGCGTCCGTGAGGGCGTCCCAGACCTTCTCCGGGGTGCCGGCGATGTAGGTGACGTAGACATAGCTGGGCTTGTCGCTCATGGCTTCCTCGGCTCGTCGCTTCAGGTCGCCGAGCGCGCGCAGGCGCGGGCGCTCGAACTTGTCGATCCACCGCTCCTGGATCTCGTGGAGCGGCACGGGGTTGAGGTAGTGCAGCTTCTCCCGCCCCCGCCGCACGGTGCTGACCAGGTTCGCGGCCTCCAGGACGGCCAGATGCTGGGTCACCGACTGCCGGGTCATGTTGATGTGCCCGCACAGCTCGCCCAGTGTCTGGCCGTTCTGCTCGTGCAGCCGGTCGAGCAACCGTCTGCGCGTGTCGTCGGCCAGCGCCTTGAAGACCTTGTCCATCGCACTGTCGTCCTCTGATCGCACACCCAACGTTATGCAGGCAGTCACCTGCATGTCAATTCCGGCACCCGGCGGCGAGCGTTCAGCCCCGCACGTCGAACGAGATCCACACGTCCGGCGGCAGCTCCGGCCGGCCCGGCACCGGGCGCGGCTCCTCCGTCCAGGCGTCCCCCGCGGCCTCGGCCGCGACCCGTCGCCAGAAGGCGACGGCGCCGGGGTTCTCGTACTGGAACGCGACCTCCCAGCTGCCCGGATGCCGGGTGAGCACCTCGTGGACGGCGCGCGACCCGATCCCGGTCCGGCGGGCGCCGCGCACCACGAAGAAGCTGTTGAGGACCCGCGCGGGCGCGCCCAGTCCGCGCACGAACGCGAAGCCGACCGGGTGCTCGCCCCGGACGAACAGGTAGGGCGCCCAGTCGGGCGAGGAGAAGGCGTCCGCGACGCGTTCGTCACGGAACGTGCCGTCGGGGCGGGGCAGCAGCCGGCGGAACCCGGACAGGTCGTGGCGGAACATCAGCCACAGCCGTTCGACGGTGGCACGGTCGGCGGGGGCGGCGGTGCGGACGACGACGTCCGTCTCGGTGGTGTCGGTCATGAAAAAAGCCTCACCCGGCGGGAGTTGCCCGCGCCGGGTGAGGCTGACGTCTACCGGGGAGACTACACCACGACGGCTTCGTCCTCGTCGGGTGCCAGGTAGTCCTCGCCGATCTCCTTCGGGCCGAACGGCCACACCTTCTCGAACCGCGCCCACAGCACGAACGCCACACAGCCTAGGGCGAGCCAGGCCAGCGACCATTCGATGGGGTGACGGCCCGGGGAGTTCTTGTCGGCGTAGCCGTAGATCACGCACCAGCCGACGAAGGCGACGATGCTCGGCACGGGGTAGAGCCACATGCGGTACGGCCGTTTCAGCGCCGGCTGCCGACGGCGCAGCACCGTGAGCGCCACGATCTGGGCCAGCGCCTGAACGATCACCATCACCGTGGTGAGGAGCTGGATGAGCGTGGCCAGATCGGTGTGGCGGCCGATCAGGAAGCCGATCGCGGTGATCACGCCCATGGTGGCGAGGCCCAGCATCGGGAAGCGGTGCCTGGGGTGGAGCTTCCCGTACGGCCGGAAGAACACACGGTCGCGCGCGGCGTCGTAGGGCACCCGGGAGCCGCCGAGCAGGCCGGTGAAGACCGAGGCGAAGGCCGTGATCAGGATCAGGACGGTGACCGTGTCGGCGGCTCCCTTGCCCCAGGTCTTCTCCAGGACCGCCGAGGCCACCGACGTGGAGGCGATGTCGTCGGGGTTCGTCATGCGGTGCCAGTCGATGACGCCGAGCGTGCCGATCTGCAGCAGCAGGTAGATCGCCATGATGCCGACGATGGAGAACAGGATGGAGCGCGGCAGGGTGCGGCCGGGGTCCTTGATCTCGGCGCCCATGTACGCGGTGGTGTTGTAGCCGAGGTAGTCGTAGATGCCGATGGTCAGGCCCGCGGCGAAGCCGAGCCAGAAGTGGTCGCTGGTCAGGTCGAAGGCGCCCGACGGGTAGGTGAAGGCCAGGTGCGGGCTGAAGTCGCTGGCCGCGGCGGCGATCACCAGCACCACCGAGGCGATCATCACCGCCCACATGACGGCGGTGATCCGGGCGATGTGCTCGATGCCCCGCCAGAGCAGGAGCACCACCAGGGCGATGATCCCGAGCCCGATCAGGTCGCCCGAGGTCTTCCCGAGGTCGGGGGCGAGATAGCCCAGGTACTGGACGAAGCCGACCACGCCGGTGGACATGATCAGCGGGATGAAGAGCATCGCCGTCCACACGAACAGGAACGGCATCAGGCGTCCGGTGCGGTACTGGAAGGCCTGGCGCAGATAGACGTAACTGCCGCCGGAGCCGGGCATCGCGGCGCCGAGTTCGGCCCACACCAGACCGTCGCAGAGGGCGAGCACCGCGCCCGCGACGAAGCCGATCACGGCCTGCGGGCCGCCGAACGCGGCGACCATCAGCGGGATGGTCACGAACGGGCCGATGCCGCACATCTGGCTCATGTTGATGGCGGTGGCCTGGAACAGGCCGACGCGCCGGACGAAGCCACCCGTGGGTGGCGCGTTGCCGGGACTACCGGGACTACCGGACATGGCGGGGCTCCTGGGGCGAGGACGGGGCGGAGAGGAGAGGACATCGGCCGAGAGGGCGGGATGGCCGATAAAGTTAAGGAGCCTTACTAGATGCGTCAAGTATGCGTCGGAAATCGGTGAGAATGGTGTGATGGCCGCCAGCGACGTCGTAGAGCAGCAGGAACAGCCCTGGAGCCGGCAGCGACTGCGCAGCACCAACGAGCGACTGCTGCTGGACCGGCTGCGTACGCTCGGTTCCGCCTCCCGGGCCCAACTGGCCCGCGAGACCGGCCTGTCCAAGCCGACGGTCTCCAGCGCCCTGGCCTCCCTGGAGACGGCGGGCCTGGTCCACGAGGTCGGCACCCACGCCCCCGAGCGCGGCCGCACGGCCGTGCTGTACGCCCCCGACCCGGCGGCCGGGTACGCGCTCGGCATCGACGTCGGGCGTGGCTGGCTGCGGGTGGCGGTCGCCGATCTCGACGGCACCCTGGTCGCCCGCTCGGAGGTGCGCAACCGGGCCCGCGGCTCGGGCGCCATGGCCGACCTGCTGGTCGCGACCGCCCGGCAGGTCGTCGCCAACTCGGGGGTGGACCCGGCCGAGGTGGTGCACGGGGTGGTGGGCACGCCGGGGGTGTACGACGAGCGGCAGCGGCGGGTGCGGTACGCGATGCATCTGCCGGGCTGGGGGCGCGCCGGGCTGTTCGACCGGATGCGCGAGGAGTTGGGCGTGCCGCTGGAGGTGCACAACGACGCCAATCTCGCGGCGCTGGGCGAGTACACCTACGGGGTCGGGGCGGGCAGCCGGCTGTTCGCGTACATCATGATCGGCACCGGCCTCGGGATGGGCGTCGTCAGCGAGGGGCGGCTGTTCACGGGGGCGCACGGGCTCGCCGGGGAGATCGGCTTCCTGCCCTGGCCCGGGCAGCAGCGCAAGCCGGAGCGGCTGGAGGACGCCGTGTCGGGGGTGGCCGTGGTCGAGACGGCGCGGCGGCTGGGGATGAGCGGTCAGCTCACCGCAAAGTCCGTGTTCGACGCGGCCCGCCAGGGCGACCGGGCGGCCGTGGAGGCGGTACGCCTGGAGGGCGAGCGGATCGCGCACACGGTGGCGGCCGCGGCGGCCGTGCTCGACCCGGACCTGGTGGTGCTGGGGGGCGGGGTCGGCCACAGCGTCGACCTCCTGCTGCGCCCCGTGCGGGAGCATCTGCGCACGCTCACGCCGCTGCGCCCGAAGCTCGCGCCCAGCCGGCTGGGCGAGGACGCGGTGCTGCTGGGCGCGGTGGCCACGGCCCTGGGCACCGCCCGCGACCTGGTCTTCGAGCGCAGATCGGCGGTGTCCTGAGAGCACCGGCCGGCCGCGCCCTGAAACCGGCGGCGCCAACTCGCGCGGACGCCACGGTGATTGACATGCCCCTCTCGGGACCCTAGCTTGAGCCAGGTTAGTAAAGTTTCCTAACTTTACGAGCCTGGAGACCATCGTGTTCCCTCGCCCCGCCCCCGGACACCGCCTCGCCACGGCCACCGTGGCCCTGGGCCTGCTCTGTGCACTCAACACGAGCGCCTGGGCCGGCGCCAGGAACCCGGCCGGGGCCACGCCCGATTCCCCCTCGCACGGCCACCCCCGGGTCACCCGGGTGCCGTCCGCCGCGGGCTCCGCCACCCCCCTGTCGGGCTATGCGATCCGGTCGACGGCCGAGGTCGGCGACTCCGCGACGGCGGTCTCCTCCCCCGGCTACCCGGCGAAGGGCTGGTATCCGGCGGGCCCCCGCTCCACGGTCCTGGCCGCGCTGCTCGCCGACGGCGTCTACGACGACCCGTTCGTCTCCACCAACCTCCAGAAGATCCCCAAGTCGCCCTTCCAGGTGCCCTGGTGGTACCGCAGCGACTTCACGGTCACCGACCCCTCCCACCGCACCTACCTGGACTTCAGCGGGGTGATCTCGGCGGCCGACGTGTACGTCAACGGCCACCGGGTCGCCACCACCGACGAGGTCACCGGCGCCTACACCCACCACGAACTGGACGTCACCTCCCTGGTGACGTCCGGCACGAACACGGTCGCCTTCCGCATCCAGCCCAACAACCCGAACAAGAACCTCACCATGGGCTGGCTCGACTGGCTCCAGCCCCCGCCCGACCAGAACATGGGCATCGTCCGCGACGTCCTGGTCCGGCGCGGCGGCCCGGTCGCGCTGCGCGACGCGCATGTCGTGACGAAGCTCGCGGTGCCGTCCCTCGCGACGGCCGACCTGACGGTGAAGGCCCAGGCCCGCAACGACTCGGACACCCCGGTCACCGCCGAGGTCTCCGGCACCGTCGCCGGGGTGACCCTCACCAGGTCGGTCGAGCTGGCGGCCCACCAGACGAAGACCGTCACCTTCACCCCCGCCGACACACCCGGTCTGCACCTGACCTCCCCGAAGGTGTGGTGGCCCGCGGGCATGGGCGGCCAGCCCCTCCACGACCTCGACCTCACCGCGTCGGTCGCCGGCACGGCCTCGGACACCGCCCACGAGAGCTTCGGCATCCGGGACGTCCGGGCCCCGCTCAACTCCGACGGCGCCCGCCAGTACTCGATCAACGGCCGCCGGCTGCTCATCAAGGGCGGCGGCTGGTCACCGGACGAGTTCCTGCGCTGGGACCGCACCTATGTCGAGGACCGTCTCAAGTACGCCCTGGACCTGGGCCTGAACGCCATCCGGCTGGAAGGCCACATCGAGCCCGACGAGTTCTTCGGCCTCGCCGACCGCCTCGGCGTCCTCACCCTGCCCGGCTGGGAGTGCTGCGACAAGTGGGAGGGGCAGACCAACCCCGGCGAGAGCGGCGAGAAGTGGACCGCCGCCGACTACCCGGTCGCCCAGGCCTCGATGGCCGCCGAGGCCGCCCGGCTGCGTGACCACCCGAGCGTGATCTCCTTCCTGATCGGCAGCGACGCCGCGCCCGACGCGAAGATCGAGAAGAACTATCTGGACGCCCTGAACGCCGCCGACTGGGCCGTCCCGGTGGTCCCCGCCGCCTCGGACAAGTCGGCTCCCCAGCTGGGCAGTTCGGGCATGAAGATGACCGGCCCCTACGACTGGGTCCCGCCGGGCTACTGGTACGCCAAGCGCGAGGGCGGCGCCACCGGCTTCAACTCCGAGACCAGCGCCGGCCCGGACATCCCCACCCTCGACACGCTGCGCCGGATGATGACCCCGGCCGAACTCGACACCCTCTGGAAGAACCCGGACGCCAAGCAGTACCACCGCTCGCCGTCCGCGACCTTCGGCACCCTGAAGATCTACGACGCCGCCCTCACCGGCCGTTACGGCGCCCCCGAGAGCCTCACCGACTACGTCCGCAAGGCCCAGCTCGCCCAGTACGAGAACGTCCGCGCCCAGTACGAGGCGTACGGGCGCAACCAGACCGACGCCTCGAAGCCGTCCACCGGGGTCGTCTACTGGATGTTCAACAGCGGCTGGACGTCCCTGCACTGGCAGCTGATGGACCGTTACCTCGACCAGGGCGGCGCCTACTTCGGGGCGAAGAAGGCCAACGAGCCCCTGCACGTCCAGTACTCCTACGACGACCGCTCGGTCGTGGTGGTCGGCAACCGGCCCACACCGGCCTCCCGGCTCACGGTTCGGGCCACCCTCTTCAACCCCGACGGCACCCAGAAGTACGACCAGACCGTCAGCGGCGTCTCGGTCGGGGGCGACGGGGCGCGTACCACCGCGCTCACCCTGCCGACGTCGGTGAGCGGGCTGTCGTCCACCTACCTGGCCCGGCTGACCCTCACCGATGCCGACGGCAGGGAGGTGAGCCGCAACGTCTACTGGCTCTCCACCAAGTCGGACACCCTCGACTGGGCGAAGACCGACTGGTACTACACCCCCACCACGAGCTACGCGGACCTCACGGGGCTGTCGTCCATGGCCCAGGTCCCGGTCACGGCGACGGCGTCGACGACGGAGGCCGACGGCACCTCGACCACCACGGTCACCGTCCGCAACGCGGGCACAGGGAAGACACCGGCCCTGCTGACGGACGTCCATCTGGTCGACACGAACGGCAAGCCCGTGCTGCCGGTCCGGTGGTCGGACAACCAGGTCAGCCTCTGGCCGGGCGAGTCCGCGACCCTGACGGCCGCCTACCGGACCGCCGACCTGCACGGCTCCGCGCCCCAGGTACGGGTGTCCGGCTGGAACGCGGTGGAGCGGACGGTTCCGGCAGGCCTGCCGGAACCGTCCGTCCCGCTCAGCTCACGTTGAGGGCGGTGTCGTCGATGACGAAGGACGTCTGGAGGGTCGAGCCCTCGACACCGGTGAACTTGATCGTGGCCGTGGTACCGGCCAGGGAGGAGACGTCGAAGCTCTTGAGGACGTATCCGGAGGCCGCGTTGAGGTTGGAGTACGTGGCCAGGGTGGTGGATCCGGCGGTGACCGTCAGCTTGTCGTAGGCGGTGCTGGTGGTGGTCTCCGCGGTGTCCACGTGCAGATAGAAGCTGAGCGTCGCGGAGCAGCCGGACGGAATGGTCACCGACTGGGACAGTGTGTCGGTGTGCGCGGATCCGTAGCCGTCGAGCCAGGCCTTGTAGGAGCCGGTGCGGGCCGCCTCGCTGCTGGAGTTGGTGATGACCCCGCTGGTGGCGGTCCAGGTGGTGTTGCCGGACTCGAAGCCGGGGTTGCCGAGGAGCTGGGCGGAGGTGCAGGTGCCGCCACCACCGCCACCACCGCCACCGCCTCCGCTGCTGCCGCTGCTCGCACCGGTGAGCCAGGCGGTGGCGTTGAGGGCGAGGGCGGCGTTGGTGGCGCCGGAGTCGTTCCAGCCGTCGTACAGCGTGTTGCCGGACTGGCCGGTGCCGTCGTCGATCGGGGAGCTGTCGCCCCAGAAGGCGACCCTGCCGCTGCCGAAGGTGCTGGTGGCGAAGAAGGCGCCGGTGTTGCCGGAGTAGCCGCTGCGGTACACCAGGCCCTTGACCGCCGAGTTGTCGGCGGGCTTGAGGGTGGCGGTCGTGCCGTCGGCGATCAGGCTCTTGGTGACGGTGCCGTAGGCGCCGTTCAGGACCGGGTCGCTGCTGTCGCTGATCGCGGCCGGGTAGCCGGAGCTGATGTCGAGCGAGTCGATCGAGAAGCCGAACGGGTCGGTCGAGTCGACGCTGTTGTTCGTCATCAGGTCGTTGAGGATCTCGACCGCGTCGTAGCCGTCGTTGTTCCGGTCGGCCCCGGTGTGGTCGGAGATCATGAACAGACCGCCGCCGGCCTTCACGAAGTTCATGATCGCCGTCTTCTCGGCGGTGGTGAACAGCGTGTTGGGCTCGGGCAGCACCAGCGCGTCGAAGTTCGACAGGTCCGTCGTCGACGAACCGCCGTACGTCAGCGCGCTGGTGGCGGTCTTCATGCTGTAGCTGCCGGTCTTCTGGAGGTCGACGCCCCACGAGGAGAGCGCGCCGGTCCAGTCCGTCTCCGAGGACGGGGAGGAGTCCTGGGAGAGCGGGTCGGGCTTGCTGGTGGAGATGATCCAGTCCGCGTTGCCGGCTTCCTCGGCGTGTCCGTCGTCGAACAGGACGCGGTAGGTGGTGGCCGCGTGAGCGGGGGTGGCGGCGGTGCCGACCTGGAGGGCGGCTCCGGTGACGAGCAGTGCGAACCCGGCCAGGGCGGTGGTGAGTCTGTGGCGGGATCTGCTGGATCCAAGCATCCGGCGAACCTCCATGAGGGGTGGGGTAGAGGCGGTGCGGGCGCCAACTCTGCGCGCGTAGAACCCGCTTGAGATTTCTACACGCGTCGACTCCTTGAAAGGTACATGGCATGTCGGATCGATGAACAGAAAACCGCTGTAACAACCGGACGGGACTGGCTCCCGACTGAGCGGGCAGATTGGACTTCAGCGGGGTACCGACGAAGAGGGGCGGACATGGAGATCTCGGGCATCATCAGTGCCATCATCATCGGCGCCATCATCGGTGTACTGGGGCGCCTGGTCGTCCCCGGCCGCCAGCACATCGGCCTGCTGTGGACCATCGTCGTCGGCATCGTGGCGGCGCTGCTGGGCTCGGCGATCGCGGCCGGCTTCGGCGTGGCCGACACCAAGGGCCCCGACTGGATCGAGTGGTTCATCCAGATCGCACTGGCCGCACTCGGCGTATCGGCCCTGGACCGAGCCAAATCACGCCGGTGAGATGCCGCGCCCCGTCAGGGGCGCGGGGAACCGCACGAGCAACCACCTACGACCCGCAGCCGCTCACACGGCGTAGACGTACGGCGTAGTCGTACTCAACCCGTGAAAACCGAGCCGCTCAAGAATCGGCCGGCTCATCGCGGACGCGTCCACCTGCAGATACCGATACCCGTGGTCCGCGGCGACACGCGCGCGGTGAGCGACCAGGGCGCGGTACACCCCCCGCCCCCGCCACCCCTCCGCCGTGCCGCCGCCCCACAACCCGGCGAACCGCGTCCCCGGCACCAGCTCCATCCGCGCGGCACTCACCGGCTCGTCCCCGGCCAGCGCCACGACGGCGACGACGTTGTCGGGCTGCTCGGCCAGCTGCGCCAGCAACCGGTGCCGCAGCCGGGATCCGTCCGTGCCGAAGGCCTTCTCGTGCACGTCGACCACGAGATCGACGCCCGCCGCGTCCACGGCGGGCACCACCCGCACGCCCTCCGGGAGTTCGGCGTCGAGGCTCAGCCCGGAGACCTCGGCGACCATCAGCGCCTCCTCCGGCTCCGGCCGGAACCCGGCTGCGACGAGCCGGGCGCCGAGGTCCCACGGGAGGTCGTGCCCGTAGAGCTTCCACTCGAACTCGTGCCCGAGGCGCCGGAAGAAGTCGATCTGCTCGGCGATCGCACGGTCCGCGGTCGTCTCGTCCAGGCCCGACCAGAGGACCCCGTTCCAGCCTTCGGCGTCCGCGGCCTGTCGCACCACTGCGCCGACGCGTTCGACGCGCGCGCCGGGGCCGTCGGGCCGGGCGCCCTCGCGGATGTCACGGTCGTAGAGGGCGAGCACTCCTTGATGATCCATCCGAGCACTTCAGCATTCGCGCCCGGCGGCGGCAACGCATTAACCGGCGCTCCGCTCGGCGCGCCCGCCGGGCGGGTCAGCCGAGTTCGAGCGTCGTCACCCCGAAGACCCGCTCGCGGGCGTGGTCGCGGACCGGGCCCGTGTACATGCGGGCGGTCTCGAAGGAGGGGGTGAGACCGGCCGTCTCGGCGAGTGCGACGGCCGCCGGGTTGGTCTCGGGGACGTCGATGGCGACAGGGGCGCCGGCCGCCTCGGCGGTGAGCGCGGCGAACAGGGCGCGGGCGTCCTCGGCGGTGTCGGCGAAGAGGGGGCCGATACGCAGGGTGTCGCGGCCGGGGCGGAGCACGCCGTAGCCGGTGACGCGGTCGCCGTCGTGGCGGACGACCGCCCGGTGGCCGGCGCCGGTCAGCCAGGCGGCGAGAAAGCGCGGCCGGTCGGCCGGGTAGCAGGCGCTGTCGTACGCCGTGAGGGCCGCCAGGTCGGCGGCACGGGCGGGGCGGACACCGTCCGGGACCTCGGTGGCGGGGGCCTGGCCCACGAACCGGACGGTGCGGTGGGCGAGTTCGAAGCCGGACTGGCGGTAGTTGTCCTGCTGGGCCACCACGCCGTCCAGGCCGACCGTGCGGGTGCCCGCGTGGGCCAGGGCGGTCTTCCAGGTGGTGAAGCCGTGACCGTGGCCGCGCAGGTCGGGGCGGACCAGGTAGCAGCCCAGGAAGGCGTAGTCGGCGCCGTAGGTGACCACGGAGATGGCCGACACCGGTTCCCCGTCGAGCCGGCCGATGAAGAACCCCTCGGGGTCCTGGGCGAAGAAGGCGGGGCCGTCCGAGAGACCGGGGTTCCAGCCCTCGTCCGCCGCCCAGCCGCTGATCACCGGCCAGTCGCCGAGCGTGGCCTGGGTGACGACGAGGTCCTGGGGGGCCGGAGAGGTCATCGATGAGGGTCCGTTCCGTGGCGGGTAAGTCGGGCGGGCGGCACGGTGACCGGCACCGCGCCCGCACCATCCTTTCCGATCAACGGACGCCGCGTCACGCCGGGATCAAGCCGCCGGCGCGCCAACAAGCCGTTCCGGCGCGCGTGTTGGGCACTCGGCCCCCAGGGGCGGTGAGCCCCGGCACGACGCAGGCCCCACCGGTCGGGTCCGGTGGGGCCTGCTGATGCGCGGCGCGTCGGCCCGCCCTGCTGTCCGGGTCGGACGGTCAGTTCGTCCGGCCGGGGCGGAACCGCCGGTGCAGCGCGGTGCCGGCGAGCAGCAGCGCCGCGCTGCCCGCGACGGCCGCACCCGTCAGGTCCGTACCGGTGTGGGCGAGCGTGCCCGCCGGGGCCGGCGGGACGGCGGGGTGGTCCGTCCTGGGGCCGGGGTGGTGCTTGACCGGGGGCGGCGCGGTCGGCGGCTCCGGGGCGGGCGGCTGGGTCTTGGGCGGCTCCGGGGCGTGGGTCTCCGGCGGGCTCGGGTGCTCGCCGGAGGTGTTCACGGAGGTGTTGCCGATCGCCGGGTTCAGGACGCCGACCACGTTGACGCTGTTGCCGCTGACGTTCACCGGGAGATCGACCGGCAACTGGATGCCGTTGCCGGAGATCACCCCGGGCGAGTCCTTCTCCGTGCCCTGCGCGGACGCACCGCCGGACGTGGCCGAGCCGCCGGGCGCGCCATGACCGCCACCCTCGTTGGCGCAGGTGTTGCCCGCCGCCGGGTTGAGCAGCCCCACCACGTTCACGGTGTTCCCGCACACGTCGACCGGGAGGTGGACCGGCAACTGGATGCCGTTGCCGGAGATCACCCCGGGCGAACCGGCCGCGGTGCTGTTCGCGCCCGAGTCGGCCCAGGAGGGGACCGCCACGGCCATCGCACCGGAGGCGGCGGCGACGGCGATCACACCGTTTCGGGTAACCCGTTTCATAGGTTCCCTGCCTTCCAGACATGATTGCGGGCGCTCGCCCGCAACGGTTAAAACGCAGACGAACTATCCGAGTTATGGCTTATCCCTCTTTCACCCCATTGAGTGACACTGGTATCGAACCAGTGGCAAAAATATGCAAGGAACCTGGAAGCGGGTGATCGCGCGGAGAATACGGCCTCCCGGCCCGCCCCGCTCGCCGGGAGGCGTGCTCTCCGGAGCCCGCTTATGGTGAGCCAAAGCCCTGTTTCCGGTCCGTCACGGAGCGTCCCTGGAGGCTCTCGATGCCTGCCGTGCCCCGTACCCGGCCCGCCCTGCGGCGCTGCGCCGGCGCCGGAGCCGTCGCGCTGGCGCTCCTCGGCGCGGGGCTCCCCGGGTCCGCGGCGGCCTCGGCGGCGGGGAGCAAGGAACCCGACCTGACCCGGTTCTACGGGCAGAAGGTCCGGTGGGCGGCGTGCGAGGACGAGGAGCTGCCCAAGGACATGCAGTGTGCCAGGGTCACCGTCCCCCTCGACTACGCGCGGCCGGCCGCGGGCACCCTGGATCTGGCGCTCTCCCGCTACCGGGCGACCGGAAAGTCCCGGGGTTCGGTGCTGCTGAACTTCGGCGGCCCGGGCGGCTCGGGCGTCAGCCAGCTCGGCATCGCCGGCAAGGACTACATGGACCTGACCAACGGCTACGACGTGGTCGGCTTCGATCCGCGCGGGGTGGGCCGCTCCTCCCCCGTGAGCTGCGGCGACGCCGCCGACGGGCCCTCCGACGGCGACAGCTCCGACAAGCCCCCGGACGTCGCCCATCCGCAGGCCCTGATGAAGGCGCTGCAGCGGCTGACGGTCCGGTGCACCGAGCACTCCGGGCCCGTGCTGTCCCACATAGGCACCGTGAACGCTTCCCGGGACCTGGACGTCATCCGGCAGGCGCTCGGCGACGACAAGCTGAACTACCTGGGCTTCTCCTACGGCACCAGGCTCGGCGCGGTGTACGCGGCGCAGTTCCCGCACAAGGTGGGCCGGATGGCCCTGGACGGCGTGGACACGCTGACCGAGTCGCTGGCCGAGCAGGGGGTGGCCGGTGCCCGGGGGCAGCAGACGGCGCTGGACGACTTCCTGGACTGGTGCGTCACCGACCTCGGGTGTCCGTTCGGGCAGGACCGGCGCAAGGCCGGGGACGCGGTCGTCCGGCTGGTCCGCTCGCTGGACGAGAACCCGGTGCCGTCCGACTTCGGCGGCGCGTTCTCCGGTCAGGACCTGGTGGACGCCCTCGGGGAGGGGCTGTACAGCAGGGACCTGTGGTCGCAGCTGGCGCGGGCGCTGGCCTCGCTCACCGATGACGGGGACACCCGGGGGGTGCAGAACTTCGCGTCCGGCGGGTATGCCGTCCCGTCCGGGACGAAGCGGGGCGGCGGGCTGGTGGACAGCGCGGACATCCCCACCGACAACCTGTCGGCAGCCCTGATGGCGATCAACTGCGCCGACGACCCCGACCGGCCGAGCGCCGCGCGGCTCACCGAGGACGTCGCCCGGCTCAAGAAGGAGTACGAGCAGGCGTCCCCGGTGTTCGGCCGGTTCCGGCTCACCCAGGTGCTGCTCTGCTACGGCCGGCCACGCGGCACGGACTTCATCCGTGAGCAGGTCAAGGACGTGCCCTCCGCGCCGATCCTGCTGGTGGGCACCCGCGGCGACCCGGCGACGCCGTACAGCTGGGCGGTCGAGACGGCGAAGCGGCTCGGGCCGTCGGCCGTGGTGCTGGACAACCGGGGTGACGGCCACACCGGGTACACGTCCTCCCGGTGCGTGCACGGCAAGGTCGACGACTACCTGCTGTACGGCACGCTGCCGCCCGACGGCAGCTCCTGCCCGGCGGACGGCGACGGCCGCGGGGCCGTCACCGACGCGTCGGGCGCGGGCTGAGCAGGCTCAGGCGAGGGTGAGCTCCGGGGCGTAGAGGTCGATCCACCGGGCCAGGTCCAGGGTGCGTTCCAGTCCGCGCCGGGCGGCCTGGTTGCCCAGCTCGGGCCGGTTCGCGGCCCGCTCCGCCTTCTCGTGGTCCACGAGGTCGAAGACCCGGTGGTCGGGACGGGCCAGCAGGTCCTTGACCTGCTCCTGGAGGGCCCTGCCGTAGGCCGGGTCCTGGGTGGACGGGTAGGGGCTCTTGACCCGGTCGTACACCGACTGCGGAAGGACGTCCCGGGTCGCCTCGCGCAGCAGGGTCTTCTCGCGGCCGTCGAAGGACTTCAGGGCCCAGGGCGCGTTGTAGACGTACTCGACGAGCCGGTGGTCGCAGAACGGCACCCGGACCTCCAGGCCGACGGCCATGCTCATCCGGTCCTTGCGGTCGAGCAGGGCGCGCACGAAGCGGGTGAGGTGCAGATGGCTCATCCGGCGCATGCGGAACTCGAAGTCGCTCTCGCCGGTGAGGCGCTGGATGCCGGTGACGGCGGAGTGGTAGGAGTCGGCGATGTAGGTCTCCAGGTCGAGGGACTTGGCGAGGTCCGCGCGCAGGACGTCGGAGTCGTCGCCGAAGTGCCGGGCGAACTGGAACAGCCAGGGGAAGGTGTCGGCGGTGCGGGCGCCCTCGTCGAAGAACTGCAGGTAGCCGCCGAACACCTCGTCGGCGGACTCCCCGGACAGCGCGACGGTGGACTGGTCGCGGACGGCCTTGAACAGCAGCAGGAGCGAGGCGTCCATGTCGCCGAACCCGGCCGGCAGGTCACGGGCCCGGATCACGCGTTCGCGGACGGCGGGGTCGGCGAGGCTGCCCGCGTCGAGGACGATGTCCTGGTGGTCGGTGCGGGCGAGCCGGGCCACGTCGTGCACGAAGGGCGTGTCGGGGGTGCCGCGCAGCTCGTCGGCGACGAAGTTCTCGGTCTGGCCGACGAAGTCGACGGCGAAGCTGCGGACCTTCTCGCCCTGGGCGGCGAGTTGCCGGGCGGCGAGCGCGGTCATCGCGGAGGAGTCGAGGCCGCCGGAGAGCAGGGTGCAGCGGGGCACGTCGGCGACCAGCTGGCGGCGCACGATGTCGTCGAGGAGTTCGCGGACGGTGGCGACGGTGGTGTCGCGGTCGTCGGGGTGCGGGCGGGTCTCCAGCCGCCAGTAGGCCCGGGTGCGCAGGCCGTGGCGGTCGACGGTGACGACGGTGCCGGGCTCGACCTCGCGCATGCCCTCCCACACGGCGTGGCCGGGGGTCTTGACCATGGTGAACAGCTCGCGCAGGCCGTCCAGGCCGACCCGGGGGCGGACCAGCGGGTTGGCCAGGATCGCCTTGGGTTCGGAGCCGAACAGGACGCCGTCGGGGGTCGGGTACAGGTAGAAGGGCTTGATGCCCATGCGGTCGCGGATCATCACGAGCTTGTCGTGGCGGCCGTCCCAGACGGCGAAGGCGTACATGCCGTTGAGTCGCTCGGCGACCGTGTCGCCCCACTCCACATAGCCGCGCAGCACCACCTCGGTGTCCGAGTCGGTGGTGAACTCGTGGCCGCGGTCGGTGAGTTCACGGCGCAGTTCGGTGAAGTTGTAGGCCTCGCCGGAGTAGACCATGGCGACGGTGCCGTGCGGGGTGCGGACGGTCATGGGCTGGCGGCCGCCGGGCAGGTCGATGATCGCGAGCCGGCGGTGCCCGAGGGCCGCGGGGCCCTCGCTCCAGGTGCCCCGGTCGTCGGGACCGCGGCAGGCCATGGTCTCCGTCATTGCATCCAATGCGCGCGTCTCGGTGGTGAGGTCACGGTCGAAGGAGACCCAGCCGGTGATGCCACACATGCGTTACCTCCTGCTGCCGGTCGGCCGGGCACGCCGCGCCACCTGCGGTTCCACGGCGGAGGCGATTGCCCGAGCGAACCACTTGTATTCAGCACCTATATGACGAGCGTGCGCCCGGGACCCCGGCCGGTCAACCTGGCCGTAACACGGACGGCCGCCCCGGCTCCCTCTTTCGGCCGCGCTTTGCCCGCGCGAGGGCCGCGAACCCGGCCCACGACGGCCCCGGCCCACCCGGAACAGGCCAAGCGCAAAAAGTTCCCCAAGCAGACGGCGCCGGGCTCCTCGCCCGACGCCGGTCACCTGACGCTGTCGCCGCCTCGCGCTACGCCTTCACGCCCACGAACCGCTCCACCGCCGCCGTCAGCTCGGCGGGCCGCTCCACCGGCAGCTCATGGCCCGCGTCGATGATCCGGACCTCCGCGTCGGGGTAGGCCTTGGCCATCCGCAGCATCTGCCGCACCGGCAGCTGGATGTCGTGGTAGCCGTGCACCATCAGGGTGGGCGCGGCGATCTCACCGGCCCGGTCGAGGACGTCGAAGGCCCGCATGGCACCGTAGAGCGTCATCACGACCTCGCGCGGGGTTCCGGCGGAGGACCGGACGTACTCACGGATCTGCTCCTTGGGATACCCCGGGGCGAAGGCCCGCTGGATGTTGGTGGCGACGAACAGCTTGTACGGCACCAGGGTGGAGGCCGCCATCAGCAGTCCCCGGCCGCGGCTGTACGTCATCCGGCCGATGGAGTTGACCAGGACCATCCGCTCGACCCGCTCGGGGTGGGCGAGCGCGAGGGTCTGGGAGATCATGCCGCCCATGGAGTGACCGACGGGGACGAAACGATCCACCTCCAGGTGGTCGAGGAGAGCGGCGACGTCCTCGGCCAGCTCGGCGACGGTCTTCACCCCGGCTCCGGTGCTCTCGCCGTGGCCGCGCAGGTCGAGGCGGATCACCCGGCGGTCCGCGGCGAAGTGGGCCATCTGGTGGTCCCAGCGGTGCCGGTTCGCGGTCCAGCCGTGGATGAACACCAGGGGCGCGGCGGTGCCGTCGCGGGGGCCCTCGTCGTCGTACGCCAGCGTCGCTCCGTCGACTTCGAGCTGCGGCATGGGGGCCTCCTGGGGCGTGATCCGGTTACTGCCGGGTACGGTAACCGGCGCCCTGGTCCGGCGTCATCGGGAAGTCGGCCTCAACACGGTTACAGCGTGCGCCTGATGGCCCGCACGGCGGACTCGGCGTCGTCCGCGTCACCGGCCGAGACCGCGAGGCGCGCGAAGGGCGCGGACCTCGCCAGGTCGACCAGGACGACCGGGCCGTGTTCGTGGACGGCGACGAAGTCCCGCCCGCCGGGGTACTCCCACGCGCCGACGCAGAACCGGTCGGGGAGCCAGTGGCCGTGGTGGTGCGCCTCACCGCGCAACACTCGCCACCAGTCGGGCTCCACCGAGGCCCCGCGCACCTGCGCGAGCGGCACCCGGATCCGGCTCCGGCGGGCCAGGAGTCTCTCCGGGCCGCTCAGGTGGACGACGACCTCGTCCTCGTCGACGGTCAGCCGGGCCATCGCGCTCACCTCCTCCATCCAGGGGAGTTTTACCCCAAATGCCGCAATCGCGAATCCGCCCTATGGTGCTGATATGGAGCACGCACTCAGTCCCACGACCCTCGCCGAGCTGCGCCGCCCGCGTCCCTACCCCGCCGTCTCCGTGCTGACGCCGACGCACCGCCGCGAGCCCGACAACGCCCAGGATTCCGTCCGGCTGCGCAATGTCGTGGCCGAGGCGAAGAAACAGCTGGAGAACGATCCCTCGGTCACCCGGGAGCGGCGTTCCGACGTGGTCAG
Organism: Streptomyces sp. NPDC007901; assembly: GCF_042959465.1. NCBI lineage: Bacteria > Bacillati > Actinomycetota > Actinomycetes > Kitasatosporales > Streptomycetaceae > Streptomyces > Streptomyces sp. NPDC007901. The sequence goes on from NZ_JBIBKW010000017.1 coordinate 166,520, forward strand.
GCAGCTCGACCAGGCGCTCGCCGAGGTCGACCTGACCTACACGGAGGACGGTCTGGTGATCTTCGCCGCGCCGGGCGAGCACCAGGTGTGGTCCCTGGCCCGCAGTGTCCCGGAGCGCGTGGTGCTCTCGGACACCTTCCTGACCCGCAACCTGGTCTCGGCGCACGCCGCCGAGCGCCCGTTCTGGGTGCTGTCGCTCTCGGCCGACCGCGTCACGCTGTGGAACGGCGGCGTCGACCGGGTGACCGAGAGCCGGGCCGGCGGTTTCCCGCAGACCCGCAGCCGGCAGAACTTCGACGCCGAGCGCCGGGAGCAGATCGGCGACATGCCGAGCACCTTCCGCGACGAGGACACCAAGCACTTCCTGCGGGACGCGAACACCGCGATGGCCGCGCTGCTGCGCGAGGAGCCGAGACCGCTGTACGTCACCGGCGAACAGGCGGCCCTCTCCCTGTGGGAGGAGCTCGGCAACGTCGCCCGGGAGAGCATCCCGGTGCAGCACGGCGGTCTCTCGCACGCCGGTCCCGAGACCGTGTGGCAGGCGATCCGGCCACTGCTGGCCGCCGAGTCGCGCCGGAGCACCGCGTCGGTGGCCCGGGAGCTGGAGTCCGCGCGCGGCCACAAGGCGTTCGCGGCCGGTGTCGACGAGGTCTGGCAGAACGCCCGTGAGGGCCGGGTCCGGCTCCTCGCCGTCGAGGAGAACTACCGCACCACGGTCCGCGACGACGGCGACCATCTGATCCCGGCGGCCAGCGGCGACCTCGACTCCCGCGACGACATCGTGGACGAGATCGTCGAGCAGTGCCTGGAGACCGGCGCCGAGGTCCGCTTCGTCCCGGACGGCACCCTCGGCGACGAGAGCGGCATCGCCGGCGTGCTGCGGTACTGACGAGCCCCCCTCTCCCGGCCGACGACTACGCTCGATGCCGGTGATCGTCGGCCGAGAGGGAGTATGGGCGTGGCAGAGCTGCTGGGCGTCGCGGTACTGGGTGCCGGACACATGGGCGCCGACCACATACGACGGCTCGACCAGGTGGTGAGCGGTGCGCGGGTGGCGGCCGTCGCCGACCCCGACCTGGGCCGCGCCAAGGAGGCGGTGGCCGGTCTGGACGACGTCTCCGTCCACGCGGATCCACTGGCCGCCCTGGCCGCGCCCGGTGTGGAGGCCGTGCTGATCGCCTCCCCCGGTCCGGCGCACGAGGAGCCGCTGCTCGCGGCCTTCGAGCGTGGGCTGCCGGTCATGTGCGAGAAGCCCATGGTGCCGGACTCCACAGGGGCCCTCCGGGTGGTGGAGGCCGAAGCCAGGCAGGGACGCAGGCTGGCGCAGATCGGGTTCATGCGCCGCTACGACGTCGAGTACCGGCGTCTGAAGACCCTGCTGGACGGTGGCGGTCTGGGCCGGCCGCTGATGCTGCACTGCACGCACCGCAACGTCTCCTCGCCGCCCGGCTTCACCAGCGCCATGCTCATCAACAGCTCGGTGTCGCACGAGATCGACGCGGCCCGCTGGCTGCTCGGCCAGGAGCTCACCGCGGTGAGCGTGCTGCGGCCGCTCCCCTCCTCGGACGCGCCCGAGGGGCTGCTCGACCCGCAGCTGGTGCTCTTCGAGACCGCCGGCGGCGCCCTCGTCGACGTCGAGGTCTTCGTCAACAGCGGCTTCGGCTACCAGGTGCGGTGCGAGGCCGTGTGCGAGAAGGGCAGCGCCCGGATCGGCGAGGACCGCACCATGCTGGTCACCACGGCCGACGGCGCCCGCGAGGAGGTGGCCCAGGACTATCTGGTGCGGTTCGCCGACGCCTACGACCGCGAGGTGCAGGCCTGGGTGGACGCCACCCGGCAGGGCCGGGTCACCGGCGCGAGCGCCTGGGACGGCTACGCCTCCTCCGTGGTGGCCGAGGCCGGGGTCCGGGCGCTGGAGTCCGGCGGCCGTACGACCGTCGAACTCGCCCCGCGCCCGGACCTGTACGCCGAGGTCAGCCGCTGACGCTCGGGGCGCCCGTCTCCAGGTGGCCGGTGAACCGGCGCGACCAGCTCGCGTCGGAGTCGACGGTCACCGTGAAGTCGTACCAGCCGCCCTGGTAGGCGACCGCGTTGAAGTAGTCCTCGGTGGAGGCAGCGGCGGCCACGGTGTACGTCCAGGGGCCGTCCGAGCGGTAGTTGTTCGAGGTGATGGTGAACTTGACCGACGCCGAGCCCGAGTTGGCCATCCGGAACCAGACGGCGAGCTTGCCGGTGCCGGGCTCCACCGCGTAACGGACGCTCACCTCGGCCGACTTGCCGGCCTTGGTGGCGTCGCCCTGGAAGCGGCGCAGGAAGCGGTTGGGGCCGGTCATGGTCAGGTCGTACTTGCCGGCGCCGTACCCGGTGCCGATGTTGAAGTAGTCCGAGGCCGTGCCGCCCGCGGCGACCGTGTACTGCCAGGGGGTGGTGTCGCGGTAGGCGTTCGGGTGGATGGAGAAGTGGGCGGACCGGGCCGCCGGGGTGCCCTGGTTGGCCATGGTGAACCAGGCGAGGATCTTGCCGGCGCTTCCGAACTCCAGGTGGTCCAGGTAGCCGTTGGGCTGGTAGGGCAGCGCCCGGGCCGGGCGGGTGCCGGCCTCCTGGGCGGGCAGGGCGTTGTCCGTGGGGACCGGGTTGGGCAGCGGGCCGCAGGTGGAGTAGCCGATGACGCTGGTCGCGGGGAGTGAGACCGCGCCGTGGACCGGGTTGGCGAAGTCGAAGACGCCGGTCAGGTCGCCGCTCACCGCGCGCCGCCAGGCGCTGATGTTGGGGCAGTTGGCGGGCTTGCCGAGGGCCGCGGTCCAGGTCTCCAGGAAGCGCAGCACCGAGGTGTGCTCGAAGACCTCCGAGGAGACCCAGCCGCCGCGCGTCCAGGGGGAGATGACGATCATCGGGACGCGGAAGCCGAAGCCGTACGGCACGCCGTTCAGGAACTCTCCGGCCGTGCCGGCGGGCGCGGCCGGCGGCGGCACGTGGTCGAAGTAGCCGTCGTTCTCGTCGTAGTTGAGGAACAGGACGGTGGAGTCGAAGACGTCCTCGTCGGCGGCGAGGGCCTGGTAGACCAGGTTGACGAAGTGGGCGCCGTCGCCGGGCGGGGCGTAGGGGTGCTCGGAGAAGGCCTGGTTGGCGACCACCCAGGAGACCTGCGGGAGGGTACCGGCGACCACGTCGGCCCGGATGGCGGCGGCGATGTCGTCGGGGGTGGAGCCGGTCACCGCGGGGACGGAGGACATGCCCCGGTCGTACAGGGGGTTGCCGGGCTTGGCGCCCGCGAAGTTCTTGAAGTAGGCGCAGCCGTTGTCCCCGTAGTTGTCCTGGGCGTTCTGGTAGACCTTCCAGGTCACTCCGGCGTTCTGCAGCGCCTCGGCGTAGTTCTGCCAGGTCAGCCCGGACTCGTCGCCGCCGTCGTAGCTGCTGGAGTCGACCTTGCCGCTCCACAGGTAGGTGCGGTTGGGGCCGGTGGCGCTGAGGGTGGAGCAGAAGTAGGCGTCGCAGATGGTGTAGTTGTCGGCGAGCGCGTAGTGGAAGGGGATGTCGGAGCGGTCCAGGTAGCCGAGGGAGCGGACGTTGCCGACGCCCGCGACCCAGTTGTCGAGGCGGCCCTTGTTCCACGCGGAGTGCTGCGAGGACCAGGAGTGCGGGAGGTCGCCGTTGCACTGGGCGAGGGTCTCGCCGTCCTTGCCGCCCGCGTCCGGGGTGGCGCTGAGCTTCCAGGGGTACTGGCGGCCCGAGCCGCTCGGCTGGTTGAAGACCGGGTACCCGCCGCCGAGGGTGATGCCGCTGCGGTCCGCGAAGCCGCGGACGCCCTTGAGGCGCCCGAAGTAGTGGTCGAAGCTGCGGTTCTCCTGCATGAGGATCACCACGTGCTTGACGTCCGAGATCGTGCCGGTCGCCGTGCTCTGGGCCGCGGCCGCGGTCCGTGGGCCGGCGGCGCCCACCGCCATGCCCGCCGCCACGGAAGCGCCCAGTCCCACGAAGCCTCTTCGGCTGATCGGTGTCATTCGCCCCGTCCTCGTCACGGGTGTGCCCGTGCGGCACACCGCGCGCAAGGGTGCACGGGGCGCCCGTCCGGGTCCAGACCGGAGCGGTGAGGCGGGAGTGAACAGAAGTCAAAGTGCGGGCCGGGCGGGCCCGGAGGGCCTCACACGCCGCCGAACAGCGCGCTCAGGCCCCGCTCCACGACGGCTTCGACGTCCTCCTCCCCCGGGCCCACCACCTCGTGGGTGCGCTGCAGGAAGCGGAACAGCGCCTGGGTGTCGAACTGGAGCAGCGCGAGTCCGTGCGGCGAGTGGAACTCCACGGCCGTACGGCCCCGGCCGCAGGGCCAGATGTGGACGTCACCGCGGCCGGCCGGAGCGCTGAGACCCTGGTCGAGCAGCGAGCGGGCGAAGGTCCAGGTGACCTCCTCGCCGCCGAGGGTGACCTCGGCCGGGAAGTCGACGAACACGGCAAGCGGATCACCGGACGTGTAGCGCAGCGTGGCGGGCACCGGGACCTCCTGGTCCTCGGCGGTGATCAGCCGGGCACGAGCGGGCTGCTCGAAAGTGATGTCCATGCCTGTAGGACTCCGTTGGGCCCCTTCGCATGACGCGAAATCCGGACAGAGTTGCCGCGCGTGGCCGAGACCGCGACGCTGCGAACACACGCTCGTAGAACAGTCGACCGAGCGCGACACGAACGCTCCGGTAACGGGGCCAAGACGCGTAGTCCGCCTACGCCTTCCTGCACCGGGACGCGTACGTCTTTCATGGCGGTCGACCAGCCCGTGAAGACTCTGGCATATGCCAGAAGCACCACCGTATCGTGTGTTGCCAAATCCCTTACAGGGCGTCGCAGGCTGTGCAACAGTCGTAACCGGTCCCCCGCCCGTACTGACCGTACCGTCCCCGCATCGGAGTGCGTCATGCCGTCCCATGTCTCCGCGGACCGCCCCGCCGCCCAGCCGCCCGGGCGCGGCTCGGTCGAGGCGTTGATATCGCAGACACGGCGGCTCAAGGGGGACGTGGACGCCGTACGACGGGACACCCAGAGCGACGGCTGCGATCCCCGCGACCGGTGGCAGCGGGCGCTGTACGACCTGGCGCTGCACCAACTCAACGACCTGGACGCGCACTTGGCCCAGCTGCGGGACGGCCCCGCACGGCTGCCGGACGGATGCGAGGTCCTCCCGGAGCCGCACCCGGCGCCGGCCGGCCCGCCGCGCGGTTCGCTGCTCAGCCGGGTCGGCAGCGCCGAGTGGAACCTCCTGACGGACGAGGCCAGTTGGTCCGCCGAGCTCTACCAGATCCTCGGCCGCGACCCCGCCACGCCCGCGCTCACCCTCGACGAACTGCCGTCCGTGGTACTGGACGAGGACCGGCCCTGGCTGACCTCGATGGTCACCTCCTGCCTGGTCGACGCCAAGCCGATCGACGGCGAGTTCCGGGTCCTGCGGGCCGACGGGAACGTACGGACCGTGCACATGATGGGCGAGCCCGTGCTCGGCGGCGACGGCAGCACCGCCTCGATGTGGGCCGTGCTGCGGGACGTCAGCGAACTGCGGCGCAGCCAGCGGACGGTGCGCGAGACCCGGGACTCGATGCAGCGCCTCCAGCAGCGGGACCGGACCGAGCCGCGGCTCGCGGTCGAACTGCAGGAGGCCGTGCTTCCGCCGGGGCGCGGTGCGCTGCGGCCGCCCCGCCGGGGCCCGGGCACCCTGGAGGTCGCCGCCCGGTATCTGCCCTCCGGGACCGACACCCTGCTCGGCGGCGACTGGTACGACGCGCTGGAACTGTCCGACGGCGACACTCTGCTCAGCGTCGGCGATCTCACCGGGCACGGCGTCGGCGTCGCCTCGGGCATGACGATGCTGCTCGGCGCCGTACGCGGTATGGCGATGGCCGGCGCCCAGCCGGGGCACCTCATGTCCCTGCTCAACCAGTTACTCGACGCCACCGTGCAACCCGCGCTGGGCAGCGCCGTGTGCTGCCGCTACCGGCCGACGACCCGCACCCTGACCTGGGCCCAGGCAGGACACCCCGCCCCGTTGCTGTACCGCGACGGGACGGGGTGCGTGCTGAGCGCGCCGGACGGCGTACTGCTCGGTGCCACCTCGGGAGCCGGTTACGGGCAGGCCGAAGTGACCCTGGAACCGGGCGATCTGCTCCTGCTGCACACCGACGGGCTGGTACCCGGGCACAGCGGAACGGACGCCCTGGACCGTCTCCTCGGCCTGGCCCCGCGGTTCGAGACGGTACGCACCGCCCAGGACTGCGTCAGGGCAGCGGTCGAGGAGTTCGGCGAGACCGAGCGCGGGGACGAGGCCTGCGTGCTCATCGCCAAGGTGAGTGAATAAACAAGGGCAGGAAGGACGGCGCGCCGGCCCCTATACCGGTGCGCTGTTGTCGTTCCCCCTGCTCTTGGGCTTGGGCAGGGCGAGCTCGATCTCCTCCCGGAGTTCCTGGATCCTCGGGTAGCTGGAGTACTCGGCGGTCAGCCGGTACATCTCGCGCAGCCGGTCCCAGGTGCGGTGGGAGGAGTTCTGTCCCATCGACATCAGGGCCAACCGCGCGTACCGGTCCGCCTGTTCGGGGTCGTCCGCGATGAAGCAGGCGGACGCCATGGACAGGAAGTCGAAGATCTTCGACCGCTGCCGGCCGTCGACCCTGAGCGACAGGGCCTTCTCCGCGTAGTGCTGGGCGTGCGCGGCCGCGCTCGGGTCGTGCTCGGCCAGCGTGCGGTAGGCCAGGGCCTGCATGCCGTACAGATCCTCTTCCTTGAACATCTGCATCCAGCTCGGCGGCGGCACGTCGCCCCGGTCGGAGACGAAGAGGTCCTCCGCGTGGCCGAGGGTGCGGCGCATCGCCTGGCCCTTGCCCATCGACGCCTGTGCCCAGGCCTCGATGGTGTGGAGCATCGCCCGGGTGCGCGGCAGCACCTCGTCGCCCGAACCGGACTTGGCGAGCTTCATCAGGTCGAGTGCGTCGTCGGGCCGGCCGAGGTGCACCATCTGGCGAGCCGCTCTGGAGAGCGCCTCCCCGGCGCGCGGCCGGTCGCCGCCCTCACGGGCCGCGTGGGCGGCGATGACGAAGTACTTCTGGGCCGTGGGCTCCAGGCCGACGTCGTGCGACATCCAGCCCGCGAGGACGGCGAGGTTGGCGGCGACGCCCCACAGGCGCCGCTGGAGATGGTCGGGGTGGCGGTAGGCGAGCATGCCGCCCACCTCGTTGAGCTGTCCCACCACGGCCTTGCGTTGCAGCCCGCCGCCGCGGGCCGCGTCCCAGGCGCGGAACACCTCGACGGAACGCTCCAGTTCCTCGATCTCCTCGGACCCGATGGGGGCGGCCTCGTAGCGGTCGAACCCAGCGGGGTCGGCGTGCAGAGGGTCGTCGAGGACGGGGGCGTCGGCCCTGAGTGTGGGGTCGGTGTGCAGCCAGTCGTACATGGCGCTGCTGAGTACGGATCCCGCGGTGAGCGCGGCACCCGCACCCACCAAGCCGCGTCGGTTGAGCATGAGGTCCATTCCCGTGAATTCGGTGAGGACCGCGGCGGTTCGTTCGGGCGCCCACGGCATGCCGTCGGGATGTTCCACGTTCCCGTCGTCCGGCCGTTTTCCCGTACGCCCGTGCCGTACCAGACCGAGGTCCTCGATGGTCACGACACGGCCGAGACGCTCGGTGAACAGGGCCGCCAGCACCCGCGGCACCGGATCGCGCGGGATCTCTCCCGTGTCGATCCAACGCCGCACCCGGGAGGTGTCGGTCGACAGCTGGGGGTGGCCCATGGCCGCCGCCTGCCGGTTGACCAGCCTCGCGAGTTCGCCCTTGGACCAGCCGGCCAGGCCGAACAGGTCCGAGAGACGGGTGTTGGGTTGTCCGCTCACGTCAAGCCCCCAGGTTCTCGGCTGAGTTGACAGTAGCCCCGTGACGATTGCCGGGCGACTATTCGCCACGGTTCGCCAGGGTGCGCCAGATGGTGTGCCACTGGGCATCCGGTGTCAGGTAGAAGTGCGCCACCCCGACCCGGTCGCCGCCAGCGAGATGCGGAGACTCTCCCCAGGGTGGATCCGGGTGACCGGGCCGGGTGGGCGTCGAGGATTTCTCAACAGGACTTCTCAGGCAGGCACCGCAGGTACACGAAGGGATCTGTATCGCCCATGTACGCAGCATCGTCCTCCGTGTCCGCCCCGCTCCGGCCGCTGCGCCCCCGCCCGGCGGGCAGCGGCCCCTATCTCGACCCCGCGCGCACCGGGGCCACCGCACCGGTCGTGGGCCGGCAGCGGCGCGCCCCGGGTCTGGGCACCCAGCCCCTCAGCGGGAGACTCGACTTGTCCGGCCCCCAGGGCGCGCAGCTGCGCACCGCGATCGCGTCGGTGCACCGGATCTGCCCGGAGTTCGCTCCGGTGCAGGTGCTGCGCCGCTCCGGGCGGTCCGTGATCCTCGTCGGGACGACGGGGCGCAGCACGGCCGTAGCGAAGTGTCTGCTGGACCACTCCCCCGCGTGGGCGGAGCGGATCCGGCACGAAATAGCCGCTTACCGCTCGTTCGTCCGGCACCGGCCGCCGATCCGGGTGCCGAGACTGATCGCGGCGGACCCGGACAACTGCACGCTGGTGATCGAGCGGATGCCAGGCCGGGTGGCGGCGATCCAGCGCCACCCGGCGGAGGCTCCGCCCCGGGCGGACATCCGGGCCGCCCTGGGCGCGATCTGCCGGCTGAACGCGTGGCGCCCCCCGGCCGGCACCTTCGACGCCCCGGTGGACTACGCGGCCCGTATCTCCCGGTACCACGAGCTGGGTCTGCTCACCGACCGGGACATGGGGGACCTGCAGAAGCTGCTGCACGGCATCGCGATCGCGGCGGGCCGTCAGGGGATGGGCCAGTTCTGCCACGGCGACGCCCTGCTCTCGAACATCCTGCTGTCCCCGGCCGGTCCAGTGCTGGTGGACTGGGAGCACGCGGGCTGGTATCTGCCGGGGTACGACCTGGCGACGCTCTGGTCGGTCCTCGGCGACGCCCCGGTGGCGCGCCGTCAGATCAGCCAGATCGCCCAGTCGGCGGGGCCCGCCTCCCGTGACGCCTTCCTGGTGAATCTGATGCTGGTCCTCACCCGGGAGATCAGGACCTACGAGACCGCCGTGCAGCGTTCGATGCACGACGCGACCCCGGCGGCACCGGGTACGGCCCACCCGGGCGCCGCGCCGACCGGCGAGGAACAGCGGCTGCTGCTCCGGCGGCTGCACGACGACTGCCAGCTGGCCCGCCGGGCCGTGCGCGCGGCGGTCGGCACTCGCTGACGGGGACGAGGATCCGCGGTGCGCTCAGGGCAAACGCGCACCGCGGATCTCTTGTGTTCACCCCTCACAGGTGTATGCCACTGACGCCGCGCAGGCCGCGAGCCTGCGGCGCGAAACTCCCACGATCTTCGTATGACATGGGAATTCACCCTTCTCTGGGCATGATTGACGGATCGTCGGCAAGCCGGTACCACTGAGCCACGCTCAGCCCCGCACGCCCCGCCGCGCCCGAACGCCCCAGGAGGCTGCATTGCGAGGATCCGTCACCGAGCCAGCGCCCGTTCGAGGCCGCAGACCCACGCGCAGGACGGCCGGTGCCGTGGCCTCCGCCGCGCTGCTGCTGCCGTTGCTGGGCGCGGCTCCGCCCCCGAGCACCACCGCGTCGTCCGCCGGACTGCTGCAGCGGGCGTTCGCGTCCGCCGCCGCCGAGTACCACGTGCCGCAGAGCGTGCTGCTGGCCGTCTCCTACCTCCAGTCCCGCTGGGACACCCACGGCGGCGCGCCGAGCGTGACCGGGGGCTACGGCCCGATGCACCTCACCGACGCGCGCACCGCGCTGGCCACCGCGACCGAGCACTTCGCCGACGGCACCGAGGACGCCCGCGGCGACAGCGCCCGTCCCGCCCTGCACCCCAGGGCGAAGGTGCCGGAGAACTCAGCGATCCCGGCCCGTCTCCGGACCCTCCCCGAGGCCGCCGAGCTGACCGGCGTCCCGGCCGCGGAACTGCGCACCGACCCGGCGGCGAACGTGGCCGGCGGTGCCGCCCTGCTCGCCGCCGCGCAGCGGAGCCTCGGCGCGCCCCTCAGCGCCGATCCGGCCGGCTGGTACGGCGCGATCGCCCGCTTCTCCGGCGCCGACGACAAGGCGACCGCGGCGGCGTACGCGAACGACGTGTTCGACGTCCTCCACACGGGCGAGGAGCGCACCACGGACGAGGGACAGCTCGTCGCGCTCGCCGCCCAGCCGCGTCTGAAGGCCGACACCGCGCAGCTGAGGCTGACGAAGCTGCGCACGGTGGCGGCAGACGACACGGAGTGCCCGACAACGGTGTCGTGCGAGTCGATCCCGGCGCCGTACTCCCAGTTCGGGGACAACGACTACGGCAACCACGATCTCGGCGACCGGCCGGTGTCGCAGAGCATCAAGTACATCGTCATCCATGACACCGAGGGCTCCTGGGACACGACGATCAAGCTGGTCCAGGACCCGACCTATGTGTCCTGGAACTACACGATCCGCTCGACCGACGGTCTGATCGCCCAGCACGTCAAGGCGAAGGACGTGGCCTGGCACGCCGGCAACTGGTACATCAACGCCAAGTCGATCGGCATCGAGCACGAAGGCTTCCTCGCCGCGCCGGACGCCTGGTACACGGAGGCGATGTACCGCTCCTCCGCGCGGCTGGTGAAGTACCTGTCCGAGAAGTACGGCATCCCGCTGGACCGGCAGCACATCCTCGGCCATGACACCGTGCCCGGCCCGGTCACCTCGTCGATCCCCGGGATGCACACCGACCCGGGCCCGTTCTGGGACTGGCGGCACTACTTCGAGCTGCTGGAGCACCCCTTCAAGCGGACCGCCGGCAGGAAGGGCGGTCTGGTGACGATCCTGCCGGACTACGCCGCGAACCAGCCGGCGTACACCGGCTGCGTCACCAAGGGGCAGCCCTGCGCCGCCCACGGTTCCAGCGCGGTACGGCTGTACTCCGACCACGACGAGAGCTCGGCCCTGATCAAGGACATCGGTCTCGGTACGACGCCGACGACCGACGTCAACGACCTGTCCTCCCGGGTCGCCACCGGTCAGCAGTACGCGGTGGCGGACACCTGGGGCGACTGGACGGCGATCTGGTTCCTGGGGCAGAAGGCCTGGTTCAGGAACCCGGCCGCGCAGCCGACCGCGGTGAGCGCGGCCGGGCGGGTGGTGACGCCGAAGGCGGGCCGGACCAGCATCCCGGTGTACGGCCGCGCCTACCCCGAGGCATCCGCGTACCCCTCGGGGGTACCGGCCCAGTCGATCTCCCCGCTCTCGTACACGATCCCCGCGGGCCAGGAGTACGTGGTCGGTGACGAGGTGCCGGGTGAGTACTACTACGCGGTCACCTTCACCACCGACTCGCACGAGGTCGTGATCGGCAAGGACCTGTACTACGAGATCCAGTACGGCCACCGGGTCGCCTTCGTCCGCGCGGCCGACGTCGATGTGACGTCGTCCCGCAGGTGGGTCAGGCGGTAGCCGCTGTCAGCCCTGCTGGAAAAGCTCCGCCGGGAGCGGCTTCAGCAGGGCGTACAGGTCGTCGGTGATGGGGCGGTCCCAGGCGGCGATGGTCACCAGGACGCCGTCGCTGCGGTCGAACTGGACGCAGGAGATCCGGCTCTCGGAGAGCTTCAGACGGCGCACGATCAGCAGGTTGTCGCCCTGCAGGACCGGCATGTCCTCGGTGCCCACGACGGTGACGTCCTCGTCGTTCTCCAGTGCGAGGAGGAGCTGGCCGACCTCGAAGGGGATCTCGTCCTCGGCGACCTCGCGGGCCGGGGAGCCCTCGGGGAGGTTGCCGATGATCATCGCGGGGCCGCGGCCGCCGAAGAGGTCGTAGCGCAGGAAGACGCCCTGGCAGGTGCCGTCGGGGGCGGGCAGCAGCCCGGCACCGAGGTTGCCGGGCCAGTCGCCCGGGTCCATGGCCAGTACGTCGAAGTCGGGGCCGGCGGGGGTGGCGCTGCGGCGGCGGAGGAACGACATGCGGTCCATGGTACGGGGGGCTGCGCGGGCTGGGGCCGCGTGGGGTGGTTGCGGTACGTGGTCGGGTGCGGCGCCGTCGGGGCTTGTCGCGCCCCGACGCGGCGGAGCCGCATATCAGATACAGCCCCGCGCCCCTAGGGGGTGGCGCCCTGGGTCTGTTCCATGGTCAAGGTCAGTCCGGCGCGGGCCTGCGCCGCCAAGCCGTCCGCTCCGCACTGCTCGGCGGTCTTGAGCCCCCTGCGGAGGTGGGCGGCGTCATGGAGTTCCGTGCCCAGGGCGACCAGGGCGCAGGCCAGTTCATAGGCGGCCGGGGAGCGGTCCAGGTAGGTCACCGCTTCTCGCAGGTACGTCACGCGTGCCGACCCCGTCGTGACCTCGGCCGCTGTACGCAACGCCTGGCCGATCGCCGACGGAGCGCCGAACTGGCGGGCGCGGGTCACCGCTTCCAGGGCCGTCGTCAGGGCTCGGTCGGGCGTGTCGCAGGCTTCCGCGCGGGCCAGGTGAAGTTGCCAGGGGCACCAGGCGGGGTTGCGGATGCCGCGTGGTTCGAGGCGGCGGCCGGCCGCGGAGAGCTCGGCCGCGGCGGCCTCGGTGAGGCCGCGGGCGAGGAGCAGTTCGCCGTAGACCGTCTGGGCGTCGGGGAAGACCACGGCCGCCGGGAAGGGCTCCCGGAAGGAGTGGTCCTCGGCGACCCGGGTGGCCTCCTCGGTGCGGCCTCGGGCGAGCAGGGTCTGGATGAGGGTGCCGAGGGCGTACCAGTGGGCGGGAGTGCCGGGTCCGACGCGTTCGGCGAGGCGCAGGCCGGAACGGACCAGGTCCTCCGCCTCGGCGAGCCGGCCGCGCCGGTAGCGGACGTAGCCGAGCAGGGTGTACGCGAAGGACAGGTGGGCGCCGCGCCAGCCCTGGCGTTCGAAGTCGGCGGTGCCGGCGGCGAAGAGCTCCTCGGTGCGCTCGGGCCGGTCGGCGTACATGAACGCGAGGGCGACCAGGACGGGGACCTCGAAGCCGCGCTCGGCCTCGGCCCAGCCGAGGCCGCCGGTGAGGGCGCGTTCCGCGTGGTGGAGGGCGATGCCGGCGGGTTCGCCGCGCTGGATCGCGTCCCAGGTGCGCAGGCCGATGATGTACCGCTCGGTGAGGTCGCGGCCCTGGAGCCGGTCGGCGAGCCGAGCCAGCCGGCGGGAGCGGGAGGGGTGGTCGGGTTCATCGGCGCGGAAGGCGTCCCACATGAACTGTTCGGAGAGCATGCGGAGGCGGACCCGGGCGTCGCCCGTCACCCGGATCTCGCGGGCGAGGGTCTCGGAGGCCTCGGCGAGCCGGTCGCTGTGGGCGAGGACCTGGGAGAGCCGGTAGACGATGTGATGGCGCAGGGCGGGCTCGGCGATGGGCTCCTGGAGGGCCGCGCGGAGGTGGTTGACGGTGGTGGCGGGTTCGGTGAGCAGGGAGGCGCTGCCGAGTTCGTGGAGGACGGCGGCGCGCTGCTTGGCGGGCGGGGGTTCGCGCAGGGCGCGGGCGAGATAGCGGCGGGCCGCGTCCGGGGCACCGGCCCGGAGGGTCTCCCCGGCGGCGGCGCGCAGCTGCCGCACGACCCAGGCGTCGCCCTCGGGGTGGGTTTCGAGGAGGTGGCGGGCCGCGGCGGTGGCGCCCTGGCCGTCGTCGGTCACGCACCAGGCGGCCTGGCCGTGCAGGGCGACCCGGGTGGCGGGCGGGATGGCCCGGTAGACGGCGGTGGCGATCAGCGGGTGGACGAATTCCAGGGTCTCGGCGCCGATGAGGATACGGGCACCGCGCAGGGCGTCGGCGGCGTCGGCGGCCTCCTCGTGGCCGAGGCCGGCGACGGCGGCGGCGAGCGCGGGATGGATCTCGGTGCCGAGCACCGCGCAGGCCCAGGCGAACCGGACGGCGGAGGGGCCGAGGCGTTCGAGCCGGGCGATCAGTCCGCTGCCCTTGACGGCGGCGGCGAGGTCGCGCAGCAGGGGCGCCCCGGCCTCGGTGGGGTCCAGGCCCCGGTCGTGGACCTTGGCGGTCAGTTCGACGATCTCGAAGGGGTTGCCGGAGGTGACGGCCCAGGACTCGTGGCAGAAGGCGTCGTCGGCGTGGTCGCCGAGGCTCTCGCGGACCAGTCCGGCGACGGCGTCGGCGCTGAGGGGTTCGAGGTCGTGCGGGCGGCCGCCTGCCCGGCCCGGCAGGCCGCGCAACGCGTCGGCGTGCTCGGGGAGTTCGTCGGGCCGGTACGCGACGACGACGAGCAGCGGGAGTTGTTCGGCGCGGGGTGCGAACGCGGCGAGCCAGCCCAGGGATTCGGGGTCGGCCCAGTGCGCGTCGTCGAGGACGAGGACCATCGGGGCGCGGCGCACGGCGAGGTGGGTGAGCACCCAGTCGAGGCCGTCGCGCAGGCCCTGCTGGTCGGGCGGGGCGCCCTCGGTGGGGGCGCACAGGCCGAGGGCGGGGCCGACGATGTCGTACCAACTGCCCAGTGAGGCACGGAGTTCGGCCTCGGGCGCGCCCGCGAGGCGGGGCTGCAGGAGCTGGCGGGCGACGTGGAAGGCGACGCGCTGTTCCTGGTCGCCGCCGCGTGCGGAGAGCACGGTGCAGCCCTGGGCGGCGGCGCGTCGGCGGACCTCGGCGAGCAGCGTGGTCTTGCCGATTCCGGCGCGGCCGGCGAAGGCGAGCAGGGCGCCGCGCCGCCGGTCGGCGGGATCCGCGCCGTCCGGGCCCAGACGTGTGAGTTCGGCCAACGCCTCGTCGACGGCGACGAGTTCGCTCTCGCGCTCGTAGAGCGTGCGTCGGTTCCGCAGGACCCGCTGTCCCATGACCACCCCCCGCCACGGTGGTACGCGAGCGCGGGGAGCGGGCGCGCACCGTGGCTTGCAGGCAGCTCAGCGTACGCCTGACGAGAGTGATCCGCCCCCTACTGGTGGTAACTGACGCGGGGGCCTTGACATCACTCCTCGGCCGGCGCCGGCGGCACCACCGCGACGGGGGCGGCCGCGTGCAGCAGCACGGCCTGGGTGACGGAGCCCATCATGCGGGCCGGGGCGAGCGGGCGCCGGCGGTGGCGGCCGACGACGACCAGGCCGGCGTCCTTGGAGGCGGAGACCAGCAGGCCGGCGGCGTCACCGGGCGGTGCGAGGATCTGGGTTCGCACGTCCGGGTGGTTCTTGAGGTACGGGGCGAGGAAGCCCTCGGCGAGGGTGCGGGTCTCGTGCTCGACCTCGTCCTGGTCGACGGCCGGCGGGACCATTCCCCCGGCCGCGGCCCAGCTCTGCACCGGCCAGGGGTAGGCGGCGATCACCTGGAGCAGGGCGTCGCGCCCCGCGGCCTCCGCGAAGGCGAACGCGAGGGTGGCGTCGTCGGGGCTGTCCACGTCCAGGCCGACGACCACCCGGGGCCCGGGCTCCGCGGGCAGCTCCTCGTGCACCACTCGTCCCGGCCGGGGTACGACGACCACCGGGCATCCGGCGTCGCGGGCGGCGGCCAGGCCGTTGGAGCCGAGCAGCAGGCTGGCGAAGCCGCCGCGGCCCCGGGAGCCGAGCACCAGCAGCTGCGCGTCGGCGCCGAGTTGCGGCAGCAGAGCGGTGGGGGCGCCCTCCAGGGCGACGTACTCGGCGGCCGGTTCCCCGGCACCGGTGCGCAGCCGGTCGCGGACCTCGTCGAGCACCGGGTCACCGGCACCGTCCGGCTCCCCGGCGACGAGGACGTCCGGCTGCCCCCAGGCGGCGTACTGCCGTACATGCACCACCCGCAGCGTCGCGCCCCGCCGCCGGGCCGCGTCCACGGCCCAGTCCAGGGCGCGCAGACTGTCGTCCGAACCGTCCACCGCGGCGATGACCGGCGCTGTGCTCATCGTTCCTCACCTCCGGAATACGACCTTCCCTTTTCCCGGGGCCAGCCTGTCGCAGGCGGCGGCCCCGGAAGGGCGCTGCTGGTCACGTGTCCGGAAATCCTTGCGGAACACCCCCCGGTTCGGCGCTGGGCCATGGGACCCGGGGGGGGAAGCACGCGGGCGCGCGGCCCGTCAGGTCAGGTCGAACTCGCCCTCCCGGGCCCCCGACACGAAGGCTCCCCACTCGGCGGGGGTGAAGATCAGGGAAGGGCTCTGCGGGCTGCCGCTGTTGCGCATCGCGATGAATCCCTCGACAAAGGCGATCTGGACATCCCCCAGGCCACGGCTGCTGGACTGCCACTCGGCCCCGCTGAGGTCCAGCTCCGGCTTGTCCCAGCCCCGTACCGGCTGCTGCTGGATGGTGCTCTCGGCCACGTCCGTGCTCCTCCCGAATTCGTCGTCCGCGGCCAGCCTAGCTTTCGGTTCCGGCACTCAACAGGCCACGTGAAGGGGTCCTTTCAGGAGTCGGGGGCCGCGGCGCCGACGAGCCACATGGAGAAGAACTGGGAGCCGCCGCCGTAGGCGTGCCCGAGCACCTTGCGGGCGCCGTCCACCTGGTGTTCTCCGGCCTGGCCGCGCACCTGGAGGGCGGCCTCGGCGAACCGGATCATCCCGGAGGCACCGATCGGATTGGTGGAGAGCACTCCGCCCGACATGTTGACGGGGAGGTCCCCGTCGAGCTCTGTGACACCCGATTCGGTGAGTTTCCAGCCCTCGCCCTCCTCGGCGAAGCCGAGGTTCTCCAGCCACATGGGCTCGTACCAGGAGAACGGCACGTACATCTCGACGGCGTCGATGTCCCGGCGCGGGTCGGCGATCTGGGCCTGCCGGTAGACGTCCGCCGCGCAGTCCTTCCCGGCCTGCGGCGAGACGGCGTCCTTGCCTGCGAACAGGGTGGGCTCGCTGCGCATGGCCCCGCCCAGCATCCAGGCCGGCGGCTTCGGGGAGCGGGCGGCGCCCGCCCGGTCGGTGAGGACCATGGCGCAGGCGCCGTCGGAGGAGGGGCAGGTCTCCGAGTAGCGGATGGGGTCCCACAACATGGGGGACGCCTGGACCTTCTCCAGGGTGATGTCGTGCTCGTGGAGGTGCGCGTAGGGGTTCTTCAGCGCGTTGCGCCGGTCCTTGTAGGCGACCAGCGAGCCGACCGTGTCGGGGGCGCCGCTGCGCCGCATGTAGGCCCGCACATGGGGGGCGAAGAAGCCGCCCGCGCCCGCCAGCAGCGGCTGCTGGAAGGGGATCGGCAGGGACAGCCCCCACATGGCGTTGGACTCGGACTGCTTTTCGAAGGCGAGGGTCAGCACGGTGGAGTGGACCCGGGCGGCGACGAGGTTCGCCGCGACCAGCGCGGTCGACCCGCCCACCGAGCCCGCCGTGTGGACCCGCAACATGGGTTTGCCCACCGCGCCCAGCGCGTCCGCCAGGTACAGCTCCGGCATCATCACGCCCTCGAAGAAGTCGGGCGCCTTGCCGATGACGACGGCGTCGATGTCGGCCCACGTCAACTCGGCGTCGTCGAGCGCCTGTCGCGCCGCCTCGCGCACGAGCCCCGCGATCGAGACGTCCCGCCGGGCCGCCACATGCTTGGTCTGGCCGATCCCTACGACGGCCACGGGCTCCTTGCTCATCGCGGATCCCCTTCGAGTACGGCGACCAGGTTCTGCTGCAGACAGGGCCCGGAGGTGGCGTGGGCGAGGGCGCGGTCGGACTCGCCCCGGTGGATGCGGGCGGCGGCCTCGCCGAGGCGGATGAGCCCGGCGGCCATGATCGGGTTGGCGGCGAGGGCCCCGCCGGACGGGTTCACCCGCACGTCGTCGCCGAGCCGCAGCGCCTTTCGCAGCACGACCTCCTGTGCGCTGAACGGCGCGTGCAACTCGGCGGTGTCGACCGGCCGTTCGAAAGCGCCGGCCTTCTCCGCGGCGAGCCGCGCGGACGGCGAGTCGGTCAGGTCGCGGACGCCGAGGCCGTGCGCCTCGATACGGTGGTCGATGCCCCGGATCCAGGCGGGCCGGACACACAGCTCCCGTGCCCGTTCCCCCGCCGCGAGGATCACGGCGGCCGCGCCGTCACCGATGGGCGGGCAGTCGCCGGTCCGCAGCGGCCGTACGACGTACTCGCCCTGCGCCACCGGTCCCCTCAGCTGGGCGTGCACGTTGGCGGTGGCGTCGGCCCGGCTTCTGGCGCCCACGGCGGCCAGCGCGGGCTCGTCGGTCTCCCCCGCGTCGATGAGGGCCTGGGCCTGGAGGGCGGCCAGGGCGACGGAGTCCGGCCAGAGGGGGGCCACGTAGTAGGGGTCGAGCTGCCGGGTCAGCACGTCCCGCACCGAGCCCGGCGAGGACTTGCCGTAGGAGTAGACAAGCGCGGTGTCCGCGTCCCCGGTGAGCAGCTTGGTCCACGCCTCGTACAGCGCCCAGGCGCCGTCCATCTCGACGTGCGACTCGGAGATCGGCGGCCAGGCGCCGACGCCGTCGAGGGCCAGGGTGAAGGAGAAGGCGCGACCGGCCAGGTAGTCGCTGGAGCCGGAGCAGGTGAAGCCGATGTCGGCGGTCTTCAGACCGGTCTGGCCGAGGACGTCGTGCAGCACCGGCATGAGCATCTCCACCTCGGAGAGGTCCTCGCTGGTGCGGCGGTGGTCGGTCTGCGCGAAGGCGACCAGTGCTATGTCACGCATCACAGCAGCTCCTTGTACGTGTCGTAGTCCGCGTCGGGTTCTCCGGTGGGCCGGTAGTGGTCGGGATAACGGGCCCCCTCCGTCCACACCGGCTCCACCCGCAGCCCCATCCGCACCTGGTCGTAGGGGATGCCGCCGATCCGGCCGTGCAGGGCGAGCCCGGCGCCGTCGAGGGCGATGTGGGCGTAGACGTACGGCACCTCGATGTCGAGGTTCTTCGCCTTGATGTTGACGATGCAGAAGGTGGTGACCGTGCCCGCAGGACCCACTTCGACCTGTTCCGATGTGGCCACCCCACATGTGGGGCACGCACCCCTCGGCGGGACGTACACCTTCCGGCAGGACGGGCAGCGCTCGCCGAACGTCCGCCGGGACGACAGGGCGTTGATGTACGCGGTCTGGGCGCGGCCCGGCGAGTAGGTGTAGTCGAGGCGTGCGTGCGCGACGATGCCGTGCACGGCATCCTCGAACTCCCCGTCGTGCCCGCCGGGTTCGAGCGCCTCGCCGTCGTACGGCTCGAAGCAGGCGATGTCGGTGACGGCCCCGGAACGTTCCTCGGCCCAGCGGACGCGGACCCGCATCCCGGTGTGCACGGCCTCCGGTCCGGGCGCGTCCAGGGCGTGCAGCAGGGCGGTGTCGGCACCGTCGAGCCGGACCAGCACCCAGGCGAAGGGGGTGCCGAGGGGCTGACCGCGGCGGGGTTCGTCGTTCCAGGCCCAGGTGGTGACGGTGCCGGTGGGCGCGACCTCGACGAGATCGCGGATCTCCTCGGCGGTCACGGGGTCGTACTCGACGGGTGGCACGAGGGTGCGGCCGTCGCCGGTCCGCACCCCGAGGACGACACGCTCACGCAGTCCGGTGAGAAAGGCGCTCTGGACGGGGCCGAGGGACCGGGTGAACGGGAACTCGACGACGAGGGGGGCTTTGAGGACTTCGGTCATCGGGGCTGCCTCCTTGAGAAGGTGAGTGAATCGCGCCCCAAAGGGGCGCGGGGCTGTGACATGTGCGGCTTCGCCGCGTGGGCGCGACCAGCCACATCGGACCCGCAGCCTCAAACGCACCTCGAAACACTCACGCACGTTTGTAATCAGGCGGCCGCTTCTCCGCGAAAGCCCGCGCCCCTTCCTTCGCGTCCGCCGTGTCGAAGATCGGCCACCCCCGCTTCAGCTCCGCAGCCAGCCCGTCGGTCTCCGTCAGCTCCGCGGTCTCGTACACCGACGCCTTCACCGCCTCGACCGCCAGCGGCCCGCACGCGTTGATCTGCTCGGCGATCTCCAGCGCCTTGTCGAGCGCCCCGCCGTCGGGGACGACATGTCCGACCAGCCCGATGCCGGCGGCCTCACGCGCGCTGTAGGGCCGCCCGGTGAGGAGCATCTCCAGCGCGTGGGTGCGCGGGATCTGGCGTTGCAGCCGGACGGTGGAGCCGCCGATCGGGAAGAGCCCGCGCTTGACCTCGAAAAGCCCGAAGGTGGCCGACTCGCCCGCGACCCGGATGTCGGTGCCCTGGAGGATCTCGGTGCCGCCCGCCACGCAGTAGCCCTCGACGGCGGCGATCACCGGTTTGCGCGGGCGATGGTGGCGGAGCATCGCCTTCCAGTGCAGATCCGGGTCGGCCTTGAGCCGGTCGCGGAGGTGCTCCCCCGCCATGCCCTGTCCGGCCAGTGCCTTGAGGTCCATCCCGGCGCAGAAGGCGCCGCCGGCCCCGGTGAGCACGATCGAGCGGATGCCGTCGTCCTCGTCGGCCTCGATCCAGCCGTCGTACAGCCCGACGAGCATGGAGATCGAGAGCGCGTTCTTCGCCTCGGGCCTGTTCAGCGTGAGCACGAGTGTGGCGCCCTCGCGCCGCACGGTGAGGTGTTCCGTCCCACCCATGACCGTCTCCCCTCTCAAAGAACGAGAACAGGTTGCAGTAGCCGGGGAGCCACTTCAAGGGTTTTCTGACAGACAGTCAGATTTCTTCGCGCGAACCCTTCCCACTTGCCGCGCCCTTTGCTCTGATGACCGGCGAACCGACAGGTGCGCCTTTCTTCGTCACGGTTGCCGGGGTCAGGAGGAGCGGTGGAGTACAACCTTGCCGATCTGTTCGAGTCGGTCGTCGACGTGGCCGCGGACCGCGAGGCTCTCGTCTACATCGACCACCCCGGCACCGGCGCGGAACGCCGGCTGACCTACGCGGAGCTGGACGCCGCCGCCAACCGCGTCGGCCATCATCTGATCGACAGCGGCATCCGCCCCGGCGAGCACCTCGGGCTGCACCTCTACAACGGGGTGGAGTACCTCCAGACGGTGCTCGGCTGCCTCAAGGCGAGAGTGGTGCCGGTCAACGTCAACTACCGGTATGTCGAAGAGGAGTTGGTGTACCTCTACCGGGACGCGGACCTGGTCGCGCTGGTCTTCGACGCGGAGTTCGACGACCGGGTGGCGGCGGCACTGCCCCGGGCGCCGAAGCTGCGGCATCTGGTGCGGGTGGGCGGGCCGGGGTCGGGGGCCGACGCCGTGCCCTTCGAGACGGCCGAGGCCGCAGGGTCGCCCGAGCGGGGCTTCCCCGCGCGTTCGGCGGACGACCAGTTCATCATCTACACCGGCGGCACCACCGGGATGCCCAAGGGCGTGATGTGGCGTCAGGAGGACCTGTTCTTCGCGGGGTTGGGCGGCGGGGCGCCGACCGGGGAGCCGGTGAAGCGGCCGGAGGAGCTGGCCGAGCGGGTCGCGGCCGGCGGGACCGGGATCACCTTCTTCCCCACACCCCCGCTGATGCACGGCACGTCGACCCTCACCTCCTTCATCGGCTTCAACTTCGGGCAACGCGTGGTGATCCACCGCAAGTTCGTGCCCGAGGAAGTGCTGCGGACCGTCGAGAAGGAGAAGGTCACCAGCATGTCGCTGGTCGGCGACGCGATGCTGCGTCCGCTGATCGACGCCCTCAACGGCCCGATGAAGGGCACCGACTGCTCCTCCATGTTCAGCGTCTCCTCCTCGGGCGCGATCCTCTCCGAGACCGTGCGCCGGCAGTTCAGCGAACTCGTCCCGAACGCCATGCTGCTGAACAACTTCGGGTCCACCGAGTCCGGCTTCAACGGCACCGCGACGAACGACTCCGGAGCCGGCAGCAGGTTCCGCGTCCGCGTCAACTCCCGTACGCAGGTGGTCGATCCGGCCACCCATGAGCCGGTCGCGGTGGGCGAGATCGGCCGGGTCGCGCAGAGCGGCCATGTACCGCTCGGCTACTACAACGACGCGGGGAAGACCGCCGAGACCTTCTTCGAGAAGGACGGCCGCAGGTGGGTGCTGCTCGGCGACATGGGGACGGTCGACGCGGACGGTGTGGTGACCGTGCTGGGCCGGGGCTCGCAGTGCATCAACACCGGGGGCGAGAAGGTGTACCCGGAGGAGGTCGAGCAGGCGCTGAAGTCGCATCCGGACGTGTACGACGCCCTGGTCGCCGGGGTGCCGGACAGCACCTGGGGCAATCATGTGGCGGCCGTGGTGCAGCTGCGCGAGGGCGCCGAGCGGCCCTCCCTCTCCGACATCCAGACCCACTGCCGTACCCAGCTGGCCGGGTACAAGATCCCCCGCCAGCTGGTGATCACCGAGTCCATCCAGCGGTCGCCGAGCGGCAAGGCGGACTACCGGTGGGCGCGGGAGGTGGCGGTGGCCGCCGCGCGGTAGGACGTGCGGGCGGCGGGGCCGGCCCGCCGGGTCCGCTCTTTGCACGCGATTGACCCGGCTGTTTGAACACCGGGTTACGTCAGGCCGTACGCGAGGTTGGCGGTTCCTGACCTGCGGGCCCGGTCCGCCGTGCCATCGTCGGGCTTTGCACGGAAGGACTTGCGGGTGTCGCACCTCACGCCCCCTCGCCAACTGCCGGACGCGGACGCGTCGGCGCCGGACCGGGCGGCGGGGACGCCGCCCGCGCCGGCGGAGACCGAGACCGAGTCGAACGCCTCGTCGCGCGTACACCCGACGGACGAGGGGGCCGAGGCCCGCATTCGGGTCGAGGCCGGAGAACGGGTCGAGGCCGGAGAACGGGACGGGGATCCCGAGGAAGCCGGGGAGACCACGGACCCGCCCCCTGCCGCCGCCGGCGACGACGAACCCGCTCCCGAGGGCGACGAGCCTCCCACCGGCCCCGCCGCGGCCGAGGAGGAGAGGGCCGAGGAGGAGAGCGAACCCGCTTCCCAGGCAACCGGCTCCGGCCGGTTCGGGCGGATCGGCCGGTTCGGCCGCCACCCCCGGATCGCGGCCGGCGTGCGGGTGGGGACGAGTGTCCTGGCGGGTGCGTTCGTGCTCGGCGCGATCCTCGTGCCGGACCGCCTCGACCGGTTCTCCTTCCACAACTTCCTCCGCCTCCCCGTCGAGGCGTTGTACCTCGCGATCATCCTGCTCGCACTGCCGTCGAAGGCACGACGGATCACGGCCGCCGTCGCGGGGACGCTCCTCGGCCTGTCCACCGTCCTGAAGTGCCTGGACATGGGCTTCTACCAGACCCTCGCCCGACCGTTCGACCTGGTCTTCGACTGGGTTCTGCTGACCGACGCGGCGGACTGGGTGAAGGACTCGTTCGGTCACACGGGCGAGGTGCTCGCGGTGATCGGGTTGATCGTCCTGCTCGTCGCCGTGCTCGTGCTGAGCGCGCTCGCGATGGTGCGGCTGGCGAACGTCCTGGACCGGCACCGCTCCACGGCCGTGACCACGACGCTCGTCCTCGGCACCGTGTGGATCACCTGTTTCTCGCTGAGCGTGCAGTTCGCCGGCGTCCCGTTCGCCACCAAGGGCTACAGCCAGTTCCTCGCCAACCGTGTGCAGTACGTCCGCGACGGACTGGGGGACGCCGACGTCTTCAAGAAGCAACTCGCCGTCGACGCCTACGCCGACACGCCGTCCGACCAGCTGCTGACCGGACTGCGCGGCAAGGACGTGCTGTTCACCTTCATCGAGAGCTACGGCCGGGTGGCGATCGACGATCCGGCGATGGCGCCGGAGATCGACGCGACGCTGAACGAGGGGAACGCCCGGCTCAAGGCGGCCGGTTTCGCGGCACAGAGCGGCTGGCTCAGGTCGCCCGTCACCGGCGCCGGCAGCTGGCTGGCCCACTCGACCTTCCTGTCCGGCCTGTGGATCAAGAACCAGCAGCGGTACCGGACCCTGACCACCGGCGACCACGCGACCCTCACCAGCTACTTCCAGAAGACCGGGGCCTGGCGCACGGTCGGCATCGTCCCGGGCGTGCGCAAGTCCTGGCCCGAGGGCAAGTACTTCGGCCTCGACCACATCTACGACTCCACCCACCTCGGCTACGAGGGACCGTACTTCAGCTGGACCCCGGTGCCGGACCAGTTCAGCCTGGAGGCCTTCCAGAAGCTGGAGCACGGGAAGAAGAACCGCGACCCGATCATGGCGGAGATCATCCTGGCCTCCAGCCACAACCCCTGGTCCCCCATCGCCCACATCATCGACTGGAAGGACCTCGGGAACGGCAAGATCTTCTACAAGATCAAGAAGGAGGGCACGAACCCCACGGAGGTCTGGAAGAGCGCGAAGAGCGTGCGGACCGAGTACCGCAAGGCGATCCAGTACTCCCTGGACAGCCTGACCCAGTGGATGCAGCGCTACGGCGACGACAACACCGTCCTCGTCTTCCTCGGCGACCACCAGCCCGTCCCGACGGTCACGGCGGGCAGCACCAGCCGGGACGTACCGGTCACCGTCGTCGCCCGCGACCCGAAGGTCCTGGACCGGGTCGCCGGCTGGGGCTGGACGGACGGGCTCAAGCCCGCGGACAACGCACCGGAGTGGGCCATGAACCAGTTCCGTGACCGCTTCCTGAAGGCGTTCGGGCCGCAGAGCTGAGGCTGACGAGCCACTCCGCCCCGCCACGACGCACGGGTGTGCCACCACGGCGGGGCGGTCCGGGGGCCTTACTCTGTGCGCACGATGTGACGTGGATCATCCACGCAGTGTCATGACGGCCGCATGGAAGGACCCCGGTGTCGCACCTCCCGCCGCCCCAGCCGCCGGGCACCGAAGGTCTGTCGGACGCGGATGCCCCGTCGGTGATGGCGGCGGCCGTCTCGGAAAGCGGCCGCTGGTCGGGGAGTCCCCGTGTCGCCCGGGGTGTCGCACTGGCGACGACGGTCATGGCCACCGTTCTGCTGCTGACCGCGCTGTCGCTGCCCAACCGGCTGGACCTGCTCACGCCGAAGGCGTTCCTGCGGCTGCCGGCCGAGGGGATCGTGCTCGCGGCCGTGCTGCTGGTGCTGCCGGGGCGTGCGCGGCGGGTCGCGGCGGCGGTGGCGGGCACGGGGCTCGGGGCGCTGACGCTCGTGAAGTGCCTGGACATGGGCTCCTACTCGGTGCTGGAGCGCCCGTTCGACCTGGTGCTCGACTGGAACCTGCTGGACGACGCGGCGGACTACCTGCGCGAGTCGTTCGGCCGAGCCAGTGAGGCCCTCGCCATCGCGGGGGCACTGCTCCTGGTCGTGGCCGTCCTGGCCGTCACCACGTTCGCCACGGTGCGGCTCGCCGACCGGATGGCCCGCCGACGCCCGCCCGCGGGCCGTACCACCCTGGTCCTGGCGGTCGCCTGGGTCACCTGCGCCACCTTCGGCCTCCAGCTGGGCGGCGCCCCCGTCGCCTCGACACTCGACGCCCAGCTGGTCGACGAGCGCCTCCGGGCGGTCCGCGCCGGTCTTGCGGACGCGCGTGGCTTCCGGGCGGAGTCCGCCCTCGACGCCTTCGCGAAGACCCCGCCGGACCGGTTGCTCACCGGTCTGCGCGGCAAGGACGTGCTGTTCACGTTCGTCGAGAGCTACGGCCGTACGGCGATCGAGGACCCGGCGATGGCACGGCAGGTCGGAGCGGTCCTCTCGGAGGGTTCCGCCTCGCTCAGGGCGGCCGGGTTCGACGCGCGCAGCGGCTGGCTGCGCTCCCCGGTGCTGGGGGCGGGCAGCTGGATGTGCCATGCCACGCTGCTGTCCGGGCTGTGGATCGACAACCAGCAGCGTTATCGCAACCTCGTCTCCGGCGACCGCATGACCCTCAACAAGTACTTCCGGAAGACCGGCGCGTGGCGCACGGTCGGTGTCGTCCCCGGTGTGCGGCGCGCCTGGCCGGAGGCGGGGTTCTTCGGTCTCGACCGAAGCTACGACTCCACGCATCTCGGCTACCGCGGCCCGTACTTCAGCTGGACGCCCGTCCCCGACCAGTTCACGCTGGAGGCCTTCGACCGCCTGGAGTTCGGGAGGAGGAACCGGCGCCCGATGATGGCGGAGATCGTCCTGGCCTCCAGTCACCAGCCCTGGGCGCCCCTCCCCCGCATGATCGACTGGAAGGACCTGGGCGACGGCTCGGTCTTCGGGCCGATCCAGCAGGCGGGGAAGGATCCGGCGGAGGTCTGGAAGGACACCGAGCGCATCCGCGCCGAGTACCGTGCCTCGATCGAGTACTCCCTGCGCAGCCTCTTCGGGTTCATGCGGCGCTACGCCGACGAGAACACGGTCCTGGTGTTCCTCGGTGACCACCAGCCCCGTCCGGAGGTCGTCGCGGGCAGCCCGCGCCGGGACGTCCCGGTCACGATCGTCGCCCATGACCCCAAGGTCCTCGACCGGGTCGCCGACTGGGGCTGGACGCCGGGCCTCAAGCCGGCCGGGGACGCCCCGATCTGGGCGATGAACCAGTTCCGCGACCGGTTCCTCAAGGCGTTCGGGCCGCGCGGGTGACCTCGGCTCAGGCGTCCAGGAAGCCGAGGGTGCGGCGGACGAACCACTCGGGGTCGTCGAGCCAGGGGTAGTGGGCGGTGCCGGGCTGGACGGCGACCTCGGCGTTCGGGAAGGCCTCGGCGGCGCGCCGGGCCAGCGCGGGGCTTGGGCCGCCGTCGAGTTCGCCGGCGTACACCAGCACGGGGGCGGTCAGGTCGCGCAGGACGGCCCGGGTGGCGTCCGGGGTGAAGGCACCCTCGGTGAAGTAGCGGTCGCCTGCCTCGTCGTTGGTCTGTTTCTCGGCGGCCGCGTCATGGGCCCGGGCGGCGTCGTCCCAGCGGCCGTAGAAGAAGGGCATCATGGCCTCGTCGAAGTCCCCCGTGCCTGTCAGCCATGTCTCCAGCGCGGGGAACGCCTCGTCGAACCAGGGCTCAGCCGACCGCAGCCGGGCCGCAGCCAGCCGTTCCTCGGGGGTCGGCCGCAGGCCCAGCGCCGAGGGGTTGCCGGTGATCAGCGCGAGCCGCCGTACCCGGTGCGGATGGGCCGCCGCGTACAGGATCGCCAGGCTCGCGCCCGCCGAGTGCGCCAGTACGTCCATGTGGTCGAGCCCCATGTGGGCGCGCAACATCTCCACGTCGTCGACCTGTCGGTCGCAGCGGTACGACGCCGGGTCGGCCGGTGGCGCGGAGTCGCCGGTCCCCCGCAGGTCGAGCAGGACCAGGCGGCGGTGGGCGGCCAGTCCGCCGAGGTCGCCGAGGTAGGCGGAGGCCCGCATGGGCCCGCCCGGGAGGACGACGAGCGGTTCGCCCTCGCCTCTGACGTGGTAGGCGAGACGGGTTCCGTCGGCTGCGGTGAAGGCGGGCATGCAGCCGATCATCGGGCGCGGCGGGGCCGTACCGCAACGGAGTTCGACCTCGGGGTGGAACGTCGCGGGCCTCAACACCAGTTCCACCAGTTCGGTCGAGCTCTGGTCCCAGGCGATCTGTGCGCCCGGCACTCAGACCGAGGTCGGGCCGCCCGCACGGGTCACCAAGTGAGCCGCAAGGGCGTCAGCCCCGCGGGGCCGGCTTGCTCACCCGGAACGCGAACTGTCCGCAGAACGTGAGCTTGCGCAGGTTCACCAGGGCCGTGTTGCGCTTGCTCTTGCGGGCCCAGGTGTCGATCTCGGTGTTGAGCGGTGACTCCTTCTGCCAGAACTTGCCGTACTCCTGTTTCCGTGAGGCGTGGTAGGTGCGCATGATCAGGGTCACGCCGTCGAGCGAGGGCCGGATCTCCTCCAGGGCGAGCCCGGCCTCCTCGACGAGCACCCGGAACCCGTACGGCGTGTAGTTCCACAGGCTGAAGGAGTGGTAGGGCTCGAACTGGGAGGTGCTGCCGATGAACAGGCCGCCCGGGCGCAGCACTCTGCCCACCTCGGCGAGCAGTTCCCTGGGCCGGGCGACGTGTTCGAAGACCTGGTGCGAGTAGACGAGCGGCACGGCGTCGGAGCGGAACGGCAGGTTGACGCCGTCGAAGTACACCACGCTGTCGCCGCCGGGCCGGCGCTGCGCGGCCTCGGGCGAATCGCGGATGTCGACGCCGACCCAGCGGACGCCGGAGTCGTGCTTGCGGAAGAGGTCGGCCGACGTGCCCCGCCCGCACCCGAGGTCGACCACCCGGTCCGGTGCCTGCGGCGAGCTCATGGCCTCGTCGAGGTAGTAGCGGGAGGTGACCTGGCGGGCGTGGTCGTCGGGGATGCAGTCGTGCATGAGGTCCCACAGGGTCGCCATGGCCCCACGCTACGGAGGTGGCCTTCCCTGGGCCACATCCAGGCCGGGGTTCGGGACGGCCGTCATCCCTTGGGACGAACGGGACAGCGCGGACGGGGGCACCGGGCGGCTGATGCCGGACAGGTCGTGGGCGGCCACGCTGTTGCGGTCGGCGACCGTGCGGCCGAGGGCGTGGTACGGCCAGAGCCCGCCGGCCTGCCGGCGGCTGCGCTCGGTCCACTCCAGGGCCTCGGCGGCGCGGGCCCGGAAGAAGTTGAGCGCGTAGCCGCCGGAGTGGATCCGCAACAGGAGGAATCCGCCGGGGTACTCCTTGGCCGCGCCGACCTCCTGCAGGGTCACGTGCGGGGCGAGGGGCACCCGGGTGCGTTTGTTGCGGTGGGTGTGGCCGGCGTGGTGGAGGAACACACCGGGGGCGGTGGCGTAGGCCCGCAGGATCGCGCGGGCCTGGCGGCGGCCCAGGCGCTGGCCGGGGCTCACCGGGAAGAGGGCGTCCCGGACCGTGAGCGGATGGTGTCCGAAGACCACGGTGGGCTGTTCCCGGTGCGCGCGCAGCCGGCGCCGGAACCAGGACAGCTGCTCGGCCCCGAGGCCGCCGGTGTCGGCGCCGTTGCCCCGCTTGTCGTAGGTGTCGAGGCCGATGATCCGCAGGCCGCCCACGTCGTGCTCGAAGTAGCCGGGCCGGTCCTGGCCGCCGAAGACACGGTGGAAGGGGTCGTCCTCGCGGGCACCGCGGTCGTGGTTGCCCCGGACGACGAGGTAGTCCCGGCCGTGGGTGCCGAAGCCGTCCAGGATCCGTCTGGCCTGTCCCAGGTCGCGCGGCCCGCCGCCCGCGGAGATGTCGCCGGCGGCCAGCAGCAGTTGGGCGCCCCGGTCGCGGGCCTCGTCCACCACGGCCCGGCTCATGAGCTCCGGGTAGGGGGCGAGCCCCGACCGCTGGGCCACTCCGCGCAGGAAGGGCACGCCGGCCACCAGGCCGGCGATCGTCTCGCCGATGTGCAGGTCGTTGCAGAGGGCGACGGAGAGGAGGTGGCGGCCGGGCGGGGGCTGCGGGGTGGTGAAGGAGTAGGGGCCGCCGGGCGAGCCGAGGCCGTGCCGGGAGGTGCCGGCGGCGTTGCCGCGGACCAGGTGCAGGGCGGTGGGTGTGGCGGGCACGCCGTGGGAGCGGGCCTGGTAGTAGTAGGTCTGCCCCGGCTCCAGGCCGGTGAGTTCGACGTGGTGGTTCGCCGTGGGCCGGTCCTCGCCCGCGGTGCGGTTGAGGCGGGCAGGGTGGGTGCCGTAGACGACCTCGCCCTCGGTGACGGCGGGCAGCATCCGGCCGGTGCCGTCGTCGGTGCCGGGCTGGGCGGTGTGCCAGGTGAGGACGGCGCGGTCCTCGGTGAGGGTGACCAGTTCGAGGTGGACGGCGGCGAGGGAGCGGGGTGGACGGGGGCGGGCCGTGAGGGCGGCGGACCGGAGCAGGGCGGGCGCGAGCAGGAAACCGGAGCGCAGTACCTCGCACGGGCCGGGTATGCCCGCGAGCGCGCCGAGGGGGACGGGGAAGCAGCAGCGCATGTCTGCTATGTGCCTGGCCCCGGTGAACGGCGGACGTGGTACCGGAAGACGCGCACGGTATGGAACCAGACTTCTTGGCTCCTCACGAGGCGTCACCGAACCGCTCCCGCAGCTCCCGCTTCAGGATCTTGCCGCTGGCGTTGCGGGGCAGCGCGTCCACGAACAGGACCCGCTTGGGTGCCTTGAAGGCAGGCAGCTTCTCCTTCACATGGGCGATCAGCCCGGCCTCGTCGACCTCGCCGCGCGGCACCACGACCGCGGTGACCGCCTCGATCCACCGTTCGTCGGACAGGCCGATCACGGCGGCCTCGGCGACCCCCTCGTGGGTGTAGAGGGCGTCCTCCACCTGCCGTGAGGCGACCAGTACGCCACCGGAGTTGATGACGTCCTTCACCCGGTCGACGATCGTGTAGTAGCCGTCGGCGTCGCGTACCGCGAGGTCGCCGGAGTGGAACCAGCCGTCGCGGAAGGCCGCCTCGGTCTCCTCGGGCTTGTCCCAGTACCCCTCGCACAGTTGCGGTGAGCGGTAGACGATCTCACCGGGGGTGCCGTCGGGGACGTCCGCGCCGTCCTCGCCGACCACCCGTGCCTCCACGAACAGCACGGTGCGGCCGCACGAGTCCAGCCGTCCCTTGTGCTCCTCGGGCGCGAGCACGGTGGCGAGCGGCCCGATCTCGCTCTGCCCGAAGCAGTTGAACAGGGCGAGTTTCGGGAGCCGTTCCCGCAGCCGTTCGAGGACGGGCACCGGCATGATCGACGCCCCGTAGTAGGCCTTGCGCAGTCCGCTCAGGTCGCGGGTCGCGAAGTCGGGCCGGTTGGACAGGCCGATCCACACGGTGGGCGGTGCGAACAGGCTGTCCACGCGCCCGGTTTCGACCAGGTCGAAGAGGGTGTCGCCGTCCGGCCCGTCGAGGATGACGTTGGTCGCGCCCACCGCCAGGTAGGGCAGCAGGAACACGTGCATCTGGGCCGAGTGGTAGAGCGGCAGCGCGTGCGCGGGCCGGTCCCCGGCGCTCAGGTCGAGGGCGGCGATGGCGCTCAGGTACTCGTGCACCAGCGCCCGGTGGGTCATCATCGCGCCCTTGGGCAGCGCCGTGGTGCCGGAGGTGTACAGCAGCTGCACCAGGTCCTCGGTGCGCGGTTCGGGCCCGTCGTACGGCGCCGCGTCCGCGAGCCGGTCGAGGAGCGAGCCGTCGGTGTCCCGCAGCGGCAATACCCGTACGCCGTCCGGGAGTCGCCCGGCGAGGCCGGGGTCGGCGAGGACCAGCGCACTGCCCGACTGGCCGACGACGTACGCGAGATCGTCGCCGGTCAGGTTCTGGTTGACGGGAACGTGCACCAGGCCGGCCCGGGCGCAGGCGAGGAACGCGATCAGGTAGGCGTCGGAGTTGTGCCCGTATGCGCCGACCCGGTCGCCGCGGTCCAGGCCCTGGTCGAGCAGTACCGTCGCCGCGCGTGAGACGGCGTCGTCGAGTTCCTCGTACGTCCAGCGCCGCCCGCCGTACTCCACCGCCACCCGCGCGGGGGTGCGCCGGGCGCTGCGCCGCAGCACCCCGTCAACCGTGCTGCCCTGTCCCTGCGTCATGACTCATGATCCTCGGCCCGTCGCCGGGGCAGGTCAAGCACCGTCGCGACAGATCATCCGGACCGGAGGTCAACTTCCTTTTCTCGCACCACAGTTGGGAGGCACAGATGCG
This sequence comes from Streptomyces sp. NPDC007901, assembly GCF_042959465.1. Lineage (NCBI taxonomy): Bacteria > Bacillati > Actinomycetota > Actinomycetes > Kitasatosporales > Streptomycetaceae > Streptomyces > Streptomyces sp. NPDC007901. The sequence continues at coordinate 197,799 of NZ_JBIBKW010000017.1, forward strand.
TACCGCCCATGTGCGAAGACTGCTCGTCGCAGCCGTCGCCCTGCTCACCGCGTCGGCCGCGTTACCGGCCGCCGCGGCCGGGCCGCCGACCCGCCAGGACCGTCCCGCGCACGGCGGGCTGTCCGCCGTCGTCCGCTACACCGAGTACGGCATTCCGCACATCCTCGCCGAGGACTACGCGGACCTCGGCTTCGGTACCGGCTGGGCGCAGGCCGCCGACCAGGTCTGCACGCTCGCCGACGGCTTCGTGACCGTGCGCGGCGACCGCTCGCGCTTCTTCGGGCCCGCCGCGGCCGCGGCGGTGCCGGCCGCCACGTGGTCCCGTCCCGCGCCTGGGGCGGGACCGCACTCATGGGGCGAGAGGAATGCACTGTTGATGCACAAGGCAGCAGAAGCCGTTCACGCTTTGTGCAATTTGCTTCAGCGTGCCTCCGTGCGCCCCTTTGGAGAAAGCTTTCGGGAGACCTGAAACCCTTCAACTGGGCAGGACACGTCTCGCACCGGACAGGAGGCTTTCATGAACCGTGCTGCGCCTGAACAAAAACGGACTTGGACGACAGGTACTGCTCCCGGCATATTCCCTCTTCTCGGTCACGGTATCGCCTTATACCGTCGCCCGCTGGCGTTTCTGAATTCTTTGCCCGCCCACGGGGACCTGGTCGAGATACGCCTGGGCCCCCGGCGTGCCTGGATGGTGTGTCACCCGGAGCTGGCCCACGAGGTGCTCATGGATCCGCACACCTTCGACAAGGGGGGCCCGCTCTACGACAGGCTCGGGAAACTGATGGGCGACGGTCTGGTCACCTGCCGTCAGTCCACCCACCGCGACAAACGCAGGCTGCTGCAACCGGGATTCCGCCCGTCCCATGTCGCCGCGTACACGGACCTCGTCACCGAGGAAGCCGAGTCGGTGTGCGAGGGGTGGCAGACGGGCCGGACCGTTCCGGTCACCGAGGCCATGATGACCCTCACGACCCGCACGATCAGCCGGGTCCTGCTCTCCGACTCGCTGGACGACCCGACGACCGCCCAGGTCCGGGACTGTCTCGCCGACGTCGTGCGCGGCCTCTTCGTCCGTACGGTCGTCCCGATCGACGCCCTGTTCCGCCTGCCCACCCCCGCCAACCGCCGCTACCGGCACGCCCTCTCACGCCTGCACGCCATCATCGACACGGTGATCGCGCAGCGCCGCCGGGGCCCCGACCGGGACGACGTGCTGGGAACGCTCCTGGCGGCGGCGCACGGCGCCGGGGACGGCCCGTCGATCACCGACCAGGAGATCCACGACCACCTGATCACCCTGCTGCTCACGGGCGCCGAGACCACCGCCCTGTGCCTGGCCGCGGCCTTCGATCTGCTGGCCCGGCATCCGGAGGCCGAGCGGCGTCTGCACGCCGAACTGGACACCGTCCTCGCCGACGGCCGCCGGCCCGGCCCCGACGATCTGCCACACCTCGTACGGACCCGGTGCGTGGTCTCCGAGACGCTGCGCCACTCGTCGCCGGGCTGGCTCTTCACCCGGGTCGCCACCAGGGAGACGGAACTCGCCGGGCGCCGGCTCCCCGCGGGGGCCACCGTGCTCTACAGCCCCTACCTCCTGCACCACGACCCGGCGTCCTTCCCCGACCCCGAGCGGTTCGACCCCGACCGCTGGCTGCCGGGGCGGCCCACCGCCGCACAGCGCCGCGCGACGATGCCGTTCTCCGTGGGCAACCGCAAATGCCTCGGGGACGAGTTCGCCATGGTGGAGGCCACGTTGGCGCTCGCGACCATCGCCGCCCACCGGCGCCTGCGCCATCTGCCCGGCCACACCCCCCGGCCGCCCCGGCCCGCGATCACGCTGGGGCCACGATCGCTGGTCATGGCCTGCGAGGCACGCACGCGGACCCCGTCGCCCCGAGCCGCGGGCGCCCCTCACACCTCACATTCCAGGACGGCAGGTGATCACGTTGTCGACAACGCATGAGGAACGCACGGTCGGTGTACGGAACGGAACCCACGTCTCCGACCTCGGCGACCTGATCGACCGCCATCTCCGCATGCCCTTTCCCTTCGCGCGCAACTCCTGTGAATCCGATGCGGAATCCGGCGTCGACGCATGGCTGAGCGCCTGGGGGCTGACCGGCGAACCAGGTGTGGCGGCGATGATCGCCCGGACCCGCCCCGCCCAGCTCGCTTCCTGCACCAGCCCCGCCGTGGACCCGGATCTCCTCCAGATCGTGGCCAACCAGATCGCCTACCAGTTCGTCTTCGACGACCGCGCGGAGGACGTCGGCCGGCGTTCCCCGGGCCTGCTGCTGCCCATGCTGTGCGAGAGCGTCGCGATCCTGCGGGACGGCCAGGCACCCACGTCTCCTCTCGGAGCGGCCCTCGCCGACCTCCACCGGCAGGTCCGGGAGCGGTGCACACCCGCGCAGGCCGCGCGGTGGGCCTGGAAGAGCCGCGAATACGTCCACGGCCTGCTGTACGAAGCGGTCGCACAGGCCCAGCCCTTTGCCCCGCGGACGGTGGAGTGCACCTCGATACGGTCGCTGACCGCGGGCGTCGAGCCGTTCTACCCGTTGTACGAGGCCGCCCAGCCCTGCGAGGTGCCCCTGGCCGAACTCCACCACCCCGGCGTACTGCGGCTCAGCAGGCTGTCGGCCGACGCGGCCGTGTGGACGGCCGACCTGTTCTCCGCGGTGAAGGAGCAGCGCGCGGGCGAAATGATCAACCTGGCCCTGGCGTACCAGCGCGAGCGCCGTTGCTCCCTGCAGATGGCCGTCTTCCTGGCCGTCCAGCAGATCAACGGCGCGATCGGGGAGTTCCAGAGGATCTACCATGCGATCGAACCGGAGTTGAGCCCGGCCGGCGTCGGCTACGTGGAGGGCATGATCGGCTGGATCCGCGGGTGCTACCAGTGGTCCCGGACGGTACCGCGCTACTCGGACGTGGCCTCGGTCCCCGTCGCAGGCCTCCATCCGGCGCCTCGTACCCGGTGAGCGGGTATTCTCCCGTCCCCGGTCGATGATTCACCCTATAGTGCTCAATCCGTCCTATCGCACCTGCTCGGGGCGTACGCTCGGCTGTCCCGCAGGCCGAACGAAGAGGGCGGTACGGCACATGGCGACGGAGCTGCGGCAACCGGTCACGGACCCGGAGACGTTGATCGAGCGCCAAGGGGAACTCCATGCCCTGGACGCCGCGTTCAAGGAGCTGCGCCGCAGCGCGGACGGTGTGCCGCGAGCACGGCGCAAGGGACTGCTGGCCTTCACCGGGTCGGCCGGACTGGGCAAGACGGCGCTCGTCACGGAGGCACGTGCCCGGGCCACGGCACACGGGTTCACCGTGCTGTCGGGCCGGGGCGGCGAGGCGGAACAGAGTTCGGCGTTCCGCGTGGTGCGCCAGTTGCTGCAGCCCTCCCTGGCGAGGATGGACGAGGCGGAACTCCACGCCTTCCTGGGGAGTTGGTACGACACCGTCGCCGCCGTGCTCGGTCTCGAGGCGAAGGGGCCCGCCCCCGCGCCGGACGCGACCGGCGTCCGCGAGGGGCTCGACTGGGTCATGACGCGCCTCGCGGTGAAGAAGGCGCCCGTCGTCCTGCTCCTGGACGATCTGCACTGGACGGACCCCGAGTCACTGAGCTGGCTCGCCTCCTTCGCACCGCGGATCGACGACCTGCCCCTGCTGATCGTGGTCGCCTACCGGCCCGACGAACTTCCGTCCGAGGCGGTCCCGCTGCGCACGCTCGCGGGGGATCACGGGGGCCGCCCCCACGACCTGGCCCTGCTCACGCCCGAGGGCGTGGCACAGATCGTCAGGAGCGAGATCGGGGAGGCGGCCGAGGACCGCTTCTGCAAGGAGTGCTGGTCGGCCACGAACGGCAGCCCCTTCGAGACGGTGGAGCTGGCCATCGGACTCGGCGAGCGGAGACTGGGCGGCACCGACGACGACCTGCCCGCGATGCGCGAGCTCGCCGCGATGATCAAGGGCCCGGGACTGATCGAGCGTCTGGAACGGCTCGGCACGGCGACCGTCCGGTTCGCGCACACCGCGGCCGTGCTGGGCTCGCCCTTCTCGCCCCAGCTCGCCGCGACCATCGCGGTGCTCGGCGAGGAGGCCGTCGCCGAGGCGACCGAGAAGCTGCGCGGCGCCCGGATCCTGGCCGAGGGCCACGGCCCCGAGGGGGAGCTGGAGTTCGTCCACCCCCTGATCACCACGACGATCTACCGGTCCATCCGCACGGCCTTCCGGACCGGTCTGCACAACACGGCCGCACAGGCTCTGCTGGCCGCGGGGTACGGGCCCACCGCCGCGGCCCGGCACCTGATGGAGGTCCCCTGCGAGGACCGTCCGGAGACGGTCGCCTGTCTGCGCGAGGCAGCCCGCGCGTACCTGCGCGCCGGTGCCACCGAGGCGGCCGGGCGGCTACTGACCCGTGCGCTGCAGGAGCCGCCGCTGCCCGAGGACCGTGCCGCGGTGCTCCACGAACTGGCCTGCGCCACGTTCCTGATCGAGCCCACGGCCACGGTCAGGCATCTGCGGCAGGCGCTGGCGCAGCCCCGCGTCGACCCCGATCTGCGTGCCTCCATCGTCTACCGGCTGACGACGGCCATGGCCCACACCGACCAGCTGGCCGAAGCCGTGGCCGTGGCCGCCGAAGAGGCGCGCAAGGCCACGAGTCCCCGCGTCAAACTGCGGATGCAGGCCGACCAGTTCGTCTGGAGCATGGTGCGTTCCGACGACCACGACTCCCCGGCGCGCTCCCGGACGATGGCCCGCCTGGCCGAACAGCTGCCCGGCCGCAGCCTGGAGGAGCGCTACATCCTGGGACTGCGGGCCTGGGACGCGGCCATGCGCGGCGAGCCGAGGCGGATCTCACTCGGGTATGCCGAGAAGGCCCTGCACGGCGGTATGAGCTGGACCGGCGAGAACCGGGGGTTCGAGGTACCCCTCTCCGTCGCCCTGGTGTTCCTCTACGGCGACCAGCCGCACCGGGCCGAGGCGCTGTTCGACCAGGGGATCGCCGATTGCATCGCCAAGGGCTGGCACGGCTCCCATCTGGCCTTCGGCCAGACCATCGCCGGGTACATCCGCTATCGCCGGGGCAGTCTGGCCGAGGCCGAGGACGTCGTACGGGAGGGGCTGCGCATCGCGGACAAGATGGACGGGGTCGTGGCCGCCCGGTGGTTCGGCATGAGCATCCTCATCAAGACGCTGCTGGCCCGCGGGCGTGTCGCCGAGGCACGCGCGCTCGCCGACGAGCACGCGTTCGACGAGACTCCCCTCAACACGGTCATCTATCCCGACCCCCGCACCGTCTACGCCGAACTCCTCCTCGCGGAGGGGCGGCACGCCGAGGCGGCGCGGCTGCTGGCCGCGGTCGGGGAGTGGCTGGACGGGCGGGGCTGGCGCAATCCAGCCTGGTGCCCCTGGAAGCTGCGGCTGGCGTCCGCGCTCGCCCCCACCGCTCCGGAGGAGGCGGTGGGTCACGCCGAGGACGCCGTGCGGCGGGCCCGGGACTTCGGTGCCGCCTCCGCGATCGGCCAGGCGCTGCACACGCTCGCCGAGGTGACCGGCGGGCCGGCCGCCGTGGACCTGTACGCGGCGGCGGTCGAAAGTCTGGAGCAGTCGCCCGCCGCCTACGAACTCGCCCGCGCCCAGATCGGCCACGGTGCCGCACTGTCCCGCAACGGGCGGCTGCAGGAGGCCGCCGACCGGCTCTACCAGGGTCTGGAAGGCGCCGTGCACTGCGGGGCCGAGTCGCTCGCCGCCCGGGCCAGGGAGGAGCTCTCGGCGGCCGGGATGCGCCCCCTGCCGTTGCGGTATGTGCCGGCGGACACCCTGACCCCGCAGGAGCAGCGCACCGCCGAGCTGACCGTCCAGGGGCAGCCGGTGGCGGTGGTCGCCAAGGAGCTGCGGCTCACCGAGCAGGGCGTGCGGCAGCTGCTGTCCCGGATCTACCGCAAGATCGGCACCGACTCGGCCGGCCTCGCCGGGTACCTGGAGGCCCGTTCCCGCCCGCACTCCTGAGTCAGACGGGCCGGGTGCGCCCCTCCCAGTACGGGTCCCGCAGGCGCCGCTTGTACAGCTTGCCGTTGGGGTCGCGGGGCATCTCGGCGATGAAGTCGACGGTCTTGGGGCGTTTGTAGCCCGCCAGTTGTCCGGCGCAGTGGGCGAGGAGGGCGGCGGCGAGGTCCGGTCCCGGCTCGTGTCCCGGGGCGGGTTCGACGACGGCCTTGACCTCCTCGCCCCAGTCGTCGTGCGGGATGCCGAAGGCGGCGGCGTCGGCGACGGCGGGGTGGGCGAGCAGGGCGGACTCGATCTCGGCCGGGTAGATGTTGACCCCGCCGGAGATGATCATGTCGATCTTGCGGTCGCGGAGGAAGAGGTAGCCGTCCTCGTCGAGGTAGCCGAGGTCACCGACGGTGAAGAAGTCGCCGATGCGGTTCTTCTCCGTCTTGGCCTCGTCCTTGTGGTAGGAGAAGCCGCCGGTGTTCATCTTCATGTAGACGGTGCCGAGTTCACCGGCCGGCAGCCGGTTGCCGTCGTCGTCGAAGACCGCGAGTTCGCTGATGGGCCAGGCCTTGCCGACGGTGCCGGGCTTCTTCAGCCAGTCCTCGGCCGTGGCGAAGGCGCCGCCGCCCTCGCTGGCCGCGTAGTACTCCTCCACGCTGGGGCCCCACCAGTCGAGCATCGCCCGCTTGACGTGGTCCGGGCAGGGGGCGGCGCCGTGGATGGCGTGCCGCATGGACGAGACGTCGTAGCGTGCGCGCACCTCCTCGGGGAGGGCGAGCAGCCGGTGGAACTGGGTCGGGACCATGTGGGTGTGCGTGCACTTGTGGGTGTCGATCAGGCGGAGCATCTCCTCGGGGGTCCACTTGTCCATCATCACCAGGCGGTGGCCTATGTGGAGGGACGCGCCCGCGAACTGCAGGACGGCCGTGTGGTAGAGCGGCGAGCAGACCAGGTGGACGTTGTCGCCGAAGGGCCGGATGCCGAAGATGCCGAGGAAGCCGCCCAGGTAGGCCTCCTCGGGGAGCTTGCCGGGCAGCGGGCGACGGATGCCGCGGGGGCGGCCCGTCGTACCCGAGGTGTAGTTCATGACCCAGCCGAGTTCGCGGTCGGCGGGGGCCGACCCGGGCTGTCCGGCGAGGAGTTCGGCGTACGGGCGGAAGCCCTCGACCTCGCCGACGGCGTACCGGTGGGTGGCCGGGAGGCCGGCCTCGTCGGCGGCCTGGCGGGCGGGGCCGGCGAACCGTTCGTGGGCGAGCAGCACCTTGGCGCCGGAGTCCGCGACGATCCAGGCGATCTCCGGGGCGACGAAGTGGTGGTTGACGGGGACGAGGTAGAGGCCGGCCTGGGTGGCGGCGAGGTACGCGGTGAAGAACTCGGGCCCGTTGGGCAGGACGACCGCGAAGGCGTCGCCGCGGCGCAGACCGGCCGCGCGCAGTCCGTGGACGAGGCGGTTGGTGTCCGTGAGCAGGCGTCCGGCGGTCCATTCCTCGCCGTCGGGTGCGACGAGCACCGTGCGGTCGGGGTCGCTGGTGGCCTGGGCCCAGAATCCGGCGGGGGGCGTGCTGGTCACGTGCCGCTCCTTCCGGCGATGCGGTTGATGTGGTCGACGGCCTGTTCGAAGCCCCGGGTGAGGTCGTCGAAGACGGCCTGGACGCTGCGCTCGCTGGTCATACGGCCGACGATCTGGCCGACGGGGGTGCCGAGCAGGGGTTCGACCTCGTACTTCTGGATGCGGGTGAGGGCCTCGGCGACGAGCAGGCCCTGCAGCGGCATGGGGAGGGTGCCGGGCCCGCTCGGGTCGTCCCAGGCGTCGGTCCACTCGGTGCGCAGCTGGCGGGCCGGTTTCCCGGTCAGGGCGCGGGAGCGGACCGTGTCGCCCGAGCCGGCGGCGAGGAGTTTGCGGGTCACGGCGGGCGAGGAGAGGTCGGCCTCGGTGACGGTCAGCCACAGGGAGCCCAGCCACACTCCCTGGGCGCCGAGACTGAGCGCGGCCGCCACCTGCCGGCCGCTGCCGATCCCGCCCGCCGCCAGCACGGGCAGCGGGGCGACGGCGTCGACCACCTCCGGGGTGAGCACCATGGTGGCGATCTCCCCCGTGTGGCCGCCGGCCTCGTAGCCCTGCGCCACGACGATGTCGATGCCGGCGTCCTTGTGCTTCACGGCGTGCCGGGCGCTGCCCGCGAGCGCGGCGACCAGGACGCCCCGGTCGTGGGCGCGGGCGACGACATCGGCGGGCGGGGAGCCGAGGGCGTTGGCGAGCAGCCGGATCGGATAGTCGAAGGCGACGTCCAGCTGGGTGCGGGCGACCTGCTCCATCCATCCGGTGATGCGCCAGCCGGACGCCTCCCCGTCGGCGAGTTCGGGCACGCCGTGCTTGGCGAGGGTGTCGCGGACGAACTGCCGGTGTCCTTCGGGGATCATCGCCTCGACGTCGGCCTCGCTGACGCCCTCCACCTTCTTGGCGGGCATCACGACGTCGAGCCCGTACGGCTTCCCGTCGATGTGCGCCTCGATCCAGTCGAGGTCGCGTTTGAGGTCGTCGGGGGCGGTGTAGCGGACCGCGCCGAGCACTCCGAAGCCGCCGGCCCGGCTGATGGCCGCGGCGACGGCGGGAAAGGGCGTGAAGCCGAAGACGGCGTGCTCGACTCCCAGGGTCTTGCTCAGCTCCGTCTGCATGGGCGCAGGATGCCGCAGCCGGGCAGCCGACGGAAGAGGTTTTCTGATGCTCCGTCAGATTTCTCGAAGTGCTCTCGTCCGGGGTCGGTGCCGGGTTCCGGGTGGCCCTGCTCGACCGCGAGCGCGGTGCGGGCGGTCTCCGGCCGCCGGCACACGCCCGACGTACTGGTCAACAACGCCGCCCGTGCGGTGCCGGGACCAACCTGCGCAGTGTCCTCGCGCTGACCCTGCTGTGCGCGCCGGCGATGCAGGAGTGCCGGTGGGGACGGGTCGTCGACCTCGCCTGCCTGGCGGGCCGGCAGGGCGGCACGCTCGCGGGCGCCCACTACTCCGCGACCAAGGCCGGTGTGCTGGTCCTGACCACGGTGTTCGCCCGGGAGCCGGCGGCGTACGGCGTGACGGTGAACGCGGTCGCCCCGGCGGCCGTCGAGACACCGGCGGTGGCGGAGCTCGGCGCGCCGGCGGTGTCCGCGGCGGCGGGCATCCCGGTGGGACGGCGGGGCGCACATGCGCTGACGCGTCAGCCGTCCGCCCCCTCCAGCACCGCCATCGCCGCGTTGTGCCCCGGCACCCCGCTCACCCCTCCCCCGCGCACCGCGCCCGCCCCGCACAGCAGCACGTTGGCGTGCCGGGTCTCGACGCCCCAGCGGCCGGTGGTGTCCTGGGCGTAGGGCCAGGAGAGGTCGCGGTGGAAGATGTTGCCGCCGGGCAGCCGGAGGTCGTGTTCGAGGTCCAGGGGGGTCTTCGCCTCGATGCAGGGACGGCCGTCCGCGTCCAGGGCGAGGCAGTCGGTGATCGGCTCGGCGAGGTGGGCGTCGAGCTGGGCGAGGGTGGCCTTGAGGAGTTCCGCGCGGACGGCGTCGTTGTCGGCGGCGAAGAGCCGGGCGGGGGTGTGCAGACCGAAGAGGGTGAGGGTCTGGTAGCCGCGTTCGACCAGGTTCCGGCCGAGGATCGTGGGATCGGTCAGGGAGTGGCAGTAGATCTCGGAGGGCGGGGCGCTGGGGAGCCGGCCGGCCGCCGCCTCGGCGTGGGCGGTGGCCAGTTGGCCGTACCCCTCGGCGATGTGGAAGGTGCCGGAGAAGGCCTCGCGCGGGTCGACGGCGGTGTCGCGCAGCCTGGGCAGCCGCTTGAGCAGCATGTTCACCTTGAGCTGGGCGCCCTCGGCGGGCTCCGGGGCCGGGTCGCCGGTGAGGGCGGCGAGTTCCTGCGGGGAGGCGTTGACGAGGACGTGCCGGGCGGCGGCCACCCCCTCGCCGTCGGCGGTGCGGTAGGCGACCTCCGCACCGTGGCCGTCCGTCTCGATCCGGACCGCCTCGTGGCCGGTGGCGAGCTCCGCGCCCGCCGAGCGCGCGGCGGCGGCCAGCGCGTCGGTGAGGGCGCCCATGCCGCCCACCGGCACGTCCCAGGCGCCGGTGCCGCCGCCGATGACGTGGTAGAGGAAGCAGCGGTTCTGGCGCAGCGAGGCATCGTGGGCGTCGGCGAAGGTGCCGATCAGCGCGTCGGTGAGGACGACGCCGCGCACCAGGTCGTCGGTGAAGTTCTCCTCGATCGCGACCCCGATCGGCTCCTCGAACAGCTCCCGCCAGGCCTCCTCGTCGTCGATCCGGCGGCGCAGTTCCTCGCGCGAGGGCAGCGGATCGGTGAGCGTCGGGAAGACGCGCTCGGCCACCCGGGCGGTCCTGCCGTAGAACCGCTGCCAGGCCTGGTACTCCGTCTTGCCCCCGGTCAGTCGTTCGAAGGCCTCGCGGATCCGCCGCTCGCCGCCGCCGACCAGCAGACCGGTCGGCCGGCCGTCGCGCTCCACGGGCGTGTACGACGAGACGGTCCGGGCGCGGACGCGGAAGTCCAGGCCGAGATCACGGACGATCTTCTTCGGCAACAGGCTGACCAGGTAGGAGTAGCGGGACAGCCGGGCGTCGACGCCGGCGAAGGGGCGGGTCGAGACGGCGGCGCCGCCGGTGTGGCCCAGCCGCTCCAGCACCAGCACGGAGCGGCCGGCCCGGGCCAGATAGGCGGCCGCGACGAGGCCGTTGTGTCCGCCGCCGACGATGACGACGTCGTAGGTCCGGGATGCTGTGGTGGCAGGAGGCATGGTTCTTCGTAACACGTGATGATCCACCGGGGAAGCCAAACGATTCTGTGGTGACTTGTTCCCTCCAGTTGGACCAGACGTCGTCAAGTCCGCGCGGGCGTCCGTCGAGAAGTCGCGCATGGGAAAGGTGAGGGCGTGGACGGCGAGGGCACGTACCTCGTTCGCCGAGAGGGCCCCGTTCTGGGCCTCTCGCGGCGAGCTGGGCGCGTGGGAGCAGCGGGAGATCCTCCGGGGAAGGATCGCCGAACTGGAAGCGGTGCTCGACGCGGTCGCGGCGCGAGCGCAGGCGGACATCGGGGCGAACGGTGCGGATCCGTGCTACGCGGAGAAGGCGCGCGCGGAGCTCCAGGCCGCCAAGGACACCATCAGTCACAAATGGCATCCGACGATGAGGCGCGCCGCTCACCTGGGCGTGGCGCAGTCACATGTCGACTCCGCGCTGAATCTCATGGTCTGGATGTCGTCGCTCGACGACATCACGGCACATCTGCCGGACATCGTGGCCCGCATCGACGAGCACTTCGCCCCCGGTGACCCCCGCCGCATCCGCAGCGCGGCGATCGCCCGCAAGCTGAACGATCCGAAGAACGCCGAGCTGAGACCCGGCGACCGCGCCTTCCTCGCCGAGACGATCAGTCTCGCGCGGCGGCTCAAGCGCAGGGAGACGCTCCGCGTACGCAGCTTCGTACGGATCGTCAAGGTCGTCACGGTATGCCTGACCGTCGGCGCGGTCGCCATCGCCGTCGCGGGCTACCTGTGGAAGCACGTGGTCCCGCTCTGCTTCACACCTCACACCGGCCAGAGGTACTCCATCGTCTGCCCGACGAGCAGCGCGACCGCCGGCCTGACCCGGCCGACCACCACACAGGTCGCCGCAATCACGCGCCGGGCGGACTACCTCGTCGTCGAGGTGGTCGGCATCGTGGCCGCGTCGATCGCCTCCGCGGCGGCCCTGCGGCGGATCAGGGGCACGGCACTGCCCTACGACGTCCCGGTCGTCCTGGCGCTGCTGAAACTGCCCACCGGGGCGTTGACGGCGGTCCTCGGGCTGCTGCTGATGCGGGGCGGTTTCGTGCCGGGGCTCAGCGCCCTCGACTCGACGGCGCAGATCATCGCCTGGGCCATTGTCTTCGGCTACTCCCAGCAGCTGTTCACGAAGTGGGTGGACAATCAGGGACAGGCCCTGCTGGACGCCGTGCGCGGTCCGCAGAGTCCCGGCACGCCCAGCGACAAGCGCCCCTGCGAGCCCCCGGGCCCCTGACCCGCCGCGTCAGCGGCCGCCGGAGGCCCGCTGCTGCCGCAGCACCGCGACGCGCCGGTACAGCTCCACGGCCTCCGTGCCCCGCCCCAGCTGCTCCAGGCAGTGCGCCTCGTCGTTGCGGCTGGCCAGGGTGTCGGGGTGGTCCGGGCCGAGGACCCGCTCGCGCGCGCCCGCCACCCGCCGGTACTCGCTGAGCGCGTCCGCCCAGCGCCCCAGCCACCCGAGGCTCACGGCGACCTCGCGGCGGCTGACCAGCGTGTCGGGGTGGTCGGCGCCGAGGACCCGCTCGCGGATGGCGCACACGTCACGCGATTCGGCGAGGGCCTCCTCCCAGCGGCCGCGGCGGCCGAGGTTGACGCCGAGACCGTGCCGGGCGCGCAGGGTCTCGGGATGGGCGGGGCCCTGCACCCGGGTGCGGTCGTCGATCAGGGCGCGGTAGAGGGCGAGCGCGTCCGCGCTGCGGCCGAGGCGGCCCAGGCTGATGCCGACCTCGTAGCGGGCGGCCAGGGTGTCGGGGTGGTCGGCGCCGAGGGCGCGGGCGCGGGCCTCGGCGACCTCGCGGTAGGTCTGGAGGGCCTCCTCCCAGCGGCCCAGCTGGCCGAGCGCGTAGGCGACTTCGTAGCGGGTGACCAGGGTGTCGGGGTGCTGTGGGCCGAGCACCCGGGCGCGGGCGGCGGCCACGTCGTGGGCCATCCGGTAGGAGTCCTCGAGCCGGCCCAGCCTGCTGAGGTTGAAGGCGAGGTTGTGGCGGCAGCGCAGGGTGTCGGGATGGTCCGGGCCCATCAGCCGCTGCCGGGTGGCGAGCACGGCCGTGTACGCCTGGTGGGCTTCGAAGTGGCGGCCCAGCTGGCCCAGGACGTAGGCCATTTCCTGGCGGGCGGCGAGGGTGTCCGGGTGGTCGGCGCCGAGGGCGCGCTCCCGGTCCCGGGCGACCTCGGTGTACGCGCGCAGGGCGTCGGCGGCGCGGCCGGTGCGGCTGAGGGTGAAGGCGATCTCGTAGCGGCTGGCGAGGGTGTCGGGATGGTCGGGGCCGAGCAGGCGCTCGCGTTCGGCGGCGACACCGCGGTGCACCTCGCCGGCCTCGGCCCAGCGCCCGAGCCGCCCGAGGCTCAGCCCGGCGTTGTGGCGGCCGGCGAGCGCGGCCACGGTCTCGGGAGCGGGACCGGGAGCGGGGAGCGCGGGCGGCGGCTGTGCGGTGCCGGTGGCCGGGCGGGCGGTCCACTCGCCGGTGAGTCCGGCGCTCGGGTCGGGCGGGGTGGTGCGCAGGGGGGCGCCGGTCGCCTTGTGGCCGGTGGTCATGCCCCGGGTCCAGGACGGCAGCCGGGGTGCGCGCGACGCCGGTTCCGAGGACGGGAGTTGAGGCCGTGCGGTGACCACGGTGGGGACGTAGGTGGGGGTCGTCCGCCCGAGGGTGATGCGACGGCCCAGCTCCTTCGCGTCGTAGGGGCGTTGGTCCGGTCGTTTGGCCAGCAGGTCGAGGACGACCCGCTCGAGCCAGCCGGGCAGTTCGGCGCGCTGGTCGCGGGGTGGCGCGGGCGGGGTGTCGCGGTGGCCGACGAGGATCGCCCAGGCGTCGCCGAGGTCGAACGGCGGTGCTCCGGTGGCGATCTCGTACAGGACGCAGCCCAGCGAGTACAGGTCGCTGCGCTGGTCGACCTCGACGCCGCCGATCTGTTCCGGGGACATGTAGTGCGGGGTGCCCATGGCGATGCCGGTGCCGGTCAGCCGGGAGGTGAACCCGATGTCGGCGCCGAGGCGGGCGATGCCGAAGTCGCAGATCTTCACGGTGCCGTCGGTCAGCCGCATGATGTTGGCGGGTTTCAGGTCGCGGTGCACGATGCCCTGCTGGTGGGTGTAGGCGAGGGCGGCGGCGACCTGTTCGGCGATGTCGACGACGTCGCCCACGGGCAGCGGGTGGTGCTTGTTGTCCTCCATCAGCTGGCTGAGGTTGCGGCCGTCGAGCAGTTCCATCACCAGGTAGAGGACGCCGTCGGACTCGCCGAAGTCGTGGACGACGGTGACCCCGCGGTGCGAGAGCGCGGCGGCCACTCTCGCCTCGCGGCGGAACCGCTCGCGCAGCACGCGGGTGAACGCCTGGTCGTGGTGCGGGCCGAGCGGTTTGAGGCACTTCACGGCGACCTGCCGGCCCAGGGACTCGTCGCGGGCCCGCCACACCTCCCCCATCCCGCCCCGCCCGATCAGGTCCAGCAGCCGGTAGCGCCCCTGGACCAGCCTGGTGTCAGCCATCGCGCGCCGTCGCCCCCCGTCGCCTCCAGCCCGCCCTCCCCTGGGGGTCACGGACACCGCGTGGCCGCGCGATGCCGTACACCCCCAACTCGCCCAGTATGGCGCCCTATCGCCCGGCTTTGTACGGTGCGGGGCGCGCGTGAGGACCGAGCCTCGCCATGGCGCGCAGGATGTGTTTGGGCGGGAGTTGCCAGCGCAGACGTGCGGGAACACAGCGCAGCAGGGTGCCGGTGGCGCGCAGCCGGCGGGTGACGACGGCGGCTCCGGGGGCCGGTCTGCCGTACAACTCGTGGGCGTACGGCGGCAGAGCGGCGTACGCCAGCTGGGCCACGCGCCGCCAGAGCACGTCGCGCGCCGGCATCAGGAGCGGGTGCGTCGGCGGGCGGAGCAGGAAGTCGTCCACCGCGCGTGCGTCGGCTCCCGCGCCGAGTTGCGGTCGTACCTTCTCGAAGTAGGCGGCCAGCTCCTCCTGGTCGCCCGGCACGGCGGCGGGGTCGAGGCCGACCAGGCGGGCGCTGATCCGGTGTTCGGCGATGTAGCGGTCGGCCTGCGTGTCGGTGAGCGGGAAGCCGGAGCGGCGGACGACGTGCAGATACGAGTCGATCTCGGCGCAGTGCACCCACAGGAGCAGTTCGGGTTCGTCCACGCCGTACCGTTCACCGGTGTCCGGGTCCGTGGCGGTCAGCATGCTGTGGACCTTCCGGATGCGGGCCCCGGCCCGCTCGGCGGACTCGGTGGTGCCGTAGGTGGTCGTGCCGACGAAGTTCGCGGTCCGCATCAGCCGGCCCCAGGCGTCCCGGCGGAAGTCGGAGTTCTCCATGACTCCGCGCACCGCGCGCGGGTGCAGAGCCTGCAGATAGAGCGCGCGGACTCCGGCGACCCACATCATCGGGTCACCGTGCATCTGCCAGGTCACGGAGTCCGGGGTGAAGAGCCCGGGGTCGGCGCCCATGACCGCAGGTTAACGCCGTACCCGCGGCATCCCCAGTCCGATCCAGGAAATGATCTCCCGCTGGATCTCGTTGTTGCCGCCGCCGAAGGTGAAGATGACCGCCGAGCGGTAGCCGCGTTCCAGGTCGCCGTGGAGGACCGCGCCCGCCGAGCCCTCCTTCAGCGGGCCCGCGGCGGCGGCGATCTCCATCAGCCAGGCGTAGGCGTCGCGGCGGGTCTCGGAGCCGTAGACCTTGACGGCGGAGGCGTCCTGCGGGGTGAGGGTGCCCTCCTGGACGGCGGTCACCATCTGCCAGTTGAGGAGTTTCATGGCGTCCAGGCGGGTGTGGGTCTGGGCGAGGCGGCGGCGCACCCAGGGCAGGTCGACGACCCGGCGGCCGTCGGCGAGCTTGGTCTCCATCGCCCAGCGCTGTACGTCGTGCAGGGCGCGGATGGCCATGGTGCCGTGGGCCGCGAGGGTGACCCGCTCGTGGTTGAGCTGGTTGGTGATCAGCCGCCAGCCCTGGTTCTCCTCGCCGACCCGGCGGGAGACGGGGACGCGGATGTTCTCGTAGTAGCTGGCGGTGGTGTCGTGCGAGGCGAGGGTGTTGATCAGCGTGCAGGAGTAGCCGGGGTCGGAGGTCGGCACCAGGAGCATGGTGATGCCCTTGTGGGGCGGGGCCTCGGGGTCGGTACGGGTGGCGAGCCAGACCCAGTCGGCGGTGTCGCCGTTGGTGGTCCAGATCTTCTGGCCGTTGACGACGTACTCGTCGCCCTCGCGCACGGCCCGGGTCTTCAGGGCGGCGAGGTCGGTCCCCGCGTCGGGCTCGCTGTAGCCGATGGCGAAGTCGATCTCGCCGGAGAGGATGCGGGGCAGGAAGTACGCCTTCTGCTCGTCGGTGCCGTACTGCATGATCGTCGGGCCGACGGTGTTCAGGGCCATGAGCGGGAGGGGTACGCCGGCCTGGGCGGCCTCGTCGAAGAAGATGAACTGTTCCATCGCCGTCAGGCCGCGCCCGCCGTACTCCTTCGGCCAGCCCACGCCGAGCCAGCCGTCCGCGCCCAGCCGCCGGACCGTCTCCCGGTAGAAGCGTTTCTGCGCGGCCGGGTCGGCGTAGCGGGCGTAGGCGTTGTCCGGCACCAGGCCGGCGAAGTAGGCGCGCAGTTCGGTGCGCAGCCGCTGCTGCTCGGGCGTGTGGTCGAGGTGCACGGCGCCTCCAGGCTCCCCAAGGGCGGTCCTGACGGCGCACACCGTAGAACGTGTTCCAGAAATTGGGAATGGCGGCGCCGGGGGCGTTTCAGCCGGGGAGCACGGTTGACCAGCCGCCGTCGACGACCAGGTTCGCGCCGGTGATGTAGGACGCCTCGTCGGAGGCGAGGAAGACCGCCGCGTTGACGACCTCGTCGGGGCGGCCGACGCGGCCGAGGGGAATGTGCCGGGCGATCGTCCGCATGGGGTGGTCCTCGGCCAGCAGGTCGCCCCGGGAGCCCTCGGTGTCGATCATTCCGGGGCTGACGCAGTTGGCCCGGACGCCGTGCGGGGCTCCCTCGGCGGCAAGCTGCCGGGTCAGTGCGATGACGGCCCCCTTCGAGGCCGAGTGCGCGGTACGGCGGTTGGTGAGCGATCCGGTCAGGCCCGCCGTCGATCCGACGGTGAGGATGCAGCCGCGGCTGCGGACCAGGTGCGGCCAGGCGACATGCGCCGCGAGCCACACGGAGTCCAGCTCCGCGCGCATGGTGAAGGCGAAGTCCTCATACGGCTGGGTGTCGACCGCTCCGAAGCGGACGGCGCCCGCGTTGGCGTAGAGGATGTCGACCCCGCCGAAGGCACGGACGGCCTCCGCCACCCAGGCCCGGACGGAGTCCTCGTCGGTGACGTCCAGCGGGGCGGGGGTGCGGGCGGCGCCGCCGGCCTCCGAGATGAGCCGCTGGGTCTCCAGTGCCCCCTCGTGCCGCAGGTCGCCGCCGACGACCAGGGCCCCCTCGGCCGCGAAGCGCAGCGCGGCGGCCCGGCCCTGGCCCCGGGCCGTTCCCGAGATCAGGGCCACCTTGCCGGCCAGCCGTTTTCCTTCGGACGTCACGGACGCGTTCTCCTCACGGCTACGACGGACGGCGGTGGGTTCAGGACTCGCCGGGTGCCAGCGGGCTGCCGTGCAGGGTGCCGAGCACCTCGGGGCCCAGGACCTTCAGCAGCGGCTCGGTGAAGACGCCGTCGACGAGGATGAACGCCATCCGGGCCACCGTGCCGGTGCGGTTCTCCCAGCGGTGGTCGGTGCCGCGCTGGATCACCACGTCCCCGGCCCTCAGCACCCGCTCGGAGTCGTCGAGGACGAGGACGACCTCGCCGTCCAGGACGATGCCGTAGTCCACGGTCTGGGTGCGGTGCGTCGGGGAGACACAGCCCGGCGGGAACTCGTTCACCCGGATCTTGGTGCCGCCGGGGGCGGGCGGCACGGTCAGGTCGCGCTCGGTGGGCTCGGCCTCGTCGGCGGCGAGGGGCGCCGGCACGGCGTCGGTGTTCCACATCTCGTAGAAGACGGCGCCGTCGGGAGCGGTACGGACTATGGGCGGTGCGCCGTCGGAGAGGAACACGGAGGTACCCGACCCGTCGTGACCGGTGACGATCCGGCGCGGCGGCTGGCTCATGGAGGCGCTCCTCTGGGGGGACGTGCGGTGCGGAACTCCTGTCACGCTAGGCAGCCGGGCGGTGCGGCGGAAATGCGCGTTCCGGATGCCAGGCATCGGGTCGGCCACTCCTCCGCCGCACTCCGCCGTTCCACCGCGCCGGCACGAGATAGCTGCACTGTGCACTTTCTCACGTGGCGGGACGCGCGGATCCCGGTAACGTCCCGAGCAGAGGAAAGGGGAGACGGACCTTGCCCAACTCCACCGGGCCCCGGGGTGGTTACTTCGAGGCCATCGACGAGCGGCGCTACAAACCGACCGTGCACGCGGGCGGCGCCTGGGACGTGAACGAGCAGCATTTCAGCCCGCTGGGCGGCCTCGTCGTGCACGCCCTCGACCGGCATCAGGCCGCGGGAGAGGACAACGGGCTGCTGCTCTCCCGGATCAGTTACGACATCCTGGGCCGCCTCGCCCTGGACGAGTGCGAGATCGAGGTCGGGACCGTCCGCCCCGGCCGGACCATCGAACTCCTCGAAGCGGTGGTCCGGATCGCCGGCCGCCTGGTCGTCCGGGCCCGCGCCTGGTACCTGGCCGCCCTGGACACCACCGCCGTGACGGGCGGCCCGGGGGACCGGCTCGCCGCGCCCGGGTCACTGACCCCGTGGCCGATGTCCGACCTCTGGCCCGGCGGCTACATCGCCTCCGTGGACGTCCGCCCGGTCGCACCGCCCAGCCCGGGCCGGACGACGGCGTGGGTCTCCACCCCACTCGACCTGGTCGCCGGTGTCGAGGTGAGCCCGCTCGCCTCGTATCTCGCCCTCGTCGACACCGCCAACGGCATCGCCGTCCGGCAGCCGCCCACGGCGTGGATGTTCCCGAACGTCGACCTGACCGTGCACCTGCACCGCCAGCCGCGCGGCACCTGGACGGGACTGGACACCACGGTCACCTTCGGCCCCTCCGGCCAGGGCCTCACCAGCACCGTCCTGCACGACGTCGACGGCCCGGTCGGGCGCGCCGAGCAGATCCTCACGGTCCGCCCGCTGCCGGGGGCATGACGGACCGAGAACAAGGAAGGGGGGCGCCCGCCGGATCCGGGCGCCCCGGCCTTCAGCCGAGGGCCGCGAGGAAGTCCGCACAGGCCTCGGCGCACTCCCGGCAGGCCGCCGCGCTCGCCTCGGCGGCGCGGTGGGTCTCGAAGGCGACCGCGCATTCGAGGCAGATCGTCCGGCACCAGGCGAGCTGGATGCGCAGATCGGCCTCGCCCCGGCCGTTCTCCTCGGTCAGCGCCCGGCACGTCGCGTCGCACACCTCGGCGCACATGATGCCCTTGCGGCGCACCTTCTCGGACTCGGCGCCGCCGGGGTCGAGCACCCCGGCGCGCAGCGCGCACACCCGGGCACACTCCGTGCAGGCCTGGGCGCAGGCGAAGCGGTCCTCCAGAAACCGGTACAGCTCCTGCTGGGAAGTCTGCTGCGTCACCCGCCCCGGGTAGCCCGGAACGGGGGCGGCAAACGCCGCGCCGGCACGGGTTCCGGCCGTTCGGCGTCACCCCCGGAGGTCGCCCACGGTGTACGACCGGTTACCCATCACGTCCGGTTCGTACCGTTCTGGTCCGGGTATCCCCTTGCTATGAGTACGTCATCGATGCAGCTGGCCGCTCCCAGCGGCCTGATGAGTCTCGCGCTCTTCCTGGTGGCCGTGGCCGTGCTGGCGATGCTCGCCGGAGGCTTCTGGCTGGGCAACCGGGTCAAGTACCACGAGTCGCTCCGGCCGCGTCCCGAGGAGCAGCCGAAGCTGCCCCCGGAGGGCGCGGTGCACGAGGTCCGGGAGAACCGCGAGTCGGAGGAGATCCCTCTGATTCCCAAGGGTGGCCATGCGCTCACCCCGTACGAACTCAGCAACCAGCAGACCAGGCCGAGCGCGTCCAAGGACCGGCCGCGCTGGAGTCCGGGCTCCAGCGGCTCGTTCGGCGGCGGCGGGCTCGGCGCCCACTGACCCTAGGCAGTCCCCCGGCCCGCGTCGAGACGTCCGACGTGGGCCACGTTCCCGAGATCCTCGGCGTCCTGGCTCGGCGTGGCCGTGAACCAGGCGTCGAGGATCTCCTTGAGCACCGGCGGCGAGGTCAGGCGCAGGCTCAGGGCGAGGACGTTGGCGTCGTTCCAGCGGCGCGCGCCGTCGGCGGTATAGGCGTCCGCGCACAGGGCCGCGCGCACGCCCGGCACCTTGTTCGCGGCGATCGAGGCGCCGGTGCCGGTCCAGCAGCACACCACGGCCTGGTCCGCGGCGCCCGCGGCCACCTCCCGGGCCGCGGCCTCCGAACAGACGGCCCACCGCGGGTCCGCCCCGGGCTCCAGCGCGCCGTACGCGCGCACGTCGTGGCCGCGCCGGATCAGCTCCTCGACGAGGAGACGGGCGACGGGTTCGTCCATGTCGGAGGAGACGGTGATTCTCATGCCGGTTCACGTTACGCGCCGGCCGGGGAACTTCCGAGGACGGACGGATGCCTGACCTGCGTCGGCGCGATACCCGTCACGGACCCGGCGGTCGCTGACGCGCAGGGCGAGCAGCGCGGCGCAGCCGCCCAGTCCCGCCATGGCGAGGAGCCCGGTGCGGAAACCGCCGGCGGCCAGGGTCGCGGCCAGGGCCACCCCGCAGGCGGCGGCGAGCTGCCGTTGCGTGGTGAGGAGCGTCGTGGCGTCGGCGGTGCGGGCGGCCGGGACCTGTTCACGCGGCTGCCGCGCGGGGTCGAGCCGACTCCGCTCGCCCATGAGCCGGCCGGTCAGGTCGCGGCGCCGCTGGACGCGCTCGCCGCGCTGGACGGCGGCGGCGGTCCGCTCGCCGGACAGCGTGCGCCCGTGCATCTCGCGGATCCCTCGGAGCTGCTGTGCGTGCGGGTGCTGCCCGCCCTGGAGCCGCTGGTCGCCGAGGGGGTCCAGCTGCGGGTCGCCCAGGGTCTTCCCGAGCCCCTGCTGGAGGAGATGGGCTCGGGCCGGCACGACCTGGTGATCGCCACCCGCCGGCCACGCGGGCGGGCGCTCCCCTCGGTGCCGCTGGCCGACGAGGAGTACGTGCTGGTCGCCGGCCCCGAGTGGGCACGGCACACCGGCGACGGCGATGTGTGCACCGCCCTGCGTGACGTGCCGCTGGTCACCTACGCCGCGGATCTGCCCCTCGTACGGCGCTACTGGCGGACGGTCTTCGGCAAGCCGCTCACCGCCCGCGCGGCGGTGACCGTGCCGAACCTGTACGCGGTGCTGTCGGCGGTCAACGCCGGGGCCGGGTACAGCGTGCTGCCCCGCTCGCTCTGCCAGGAGTATCTGGACTCCGGCCGCCTGACCCTGCTGCACGCGCCGGAGGAGCCCCCGCTGAACACCCTCTTCCTCGTCCAGCGGCCGGGCTCCGGCACCAACCCGGACGCGGCCCGGGTCCGGGAGCTCCTGCGGGCGGCCGCCCGCGACTGGTGAGGCGTCAGCCCTCGGAGACGTGCGCGGTGAGCAGGCGCAGCAGCTGCTTGGCCGTGGCGTCCTGCTCGGCCGTCAGCCCCATGGCGTCGCCGATGGCCACCGGGACGGTCCGGGCGCGGTCCCGGAGGCGGGCCCCCTCCTCGGTGAGCCGGATGGCGACCGACCGCTCGTCGTCGGGGCGCCGTTCCCGGCTGACCAGCCCGCCCGCCTCCAGGCGCTTCAGCAGCGGGGACAGGGTGCTGGACTCCAGCTGCAGCGCGGCACCGAGCTCGCGCACGGAGACCGAGTCCTGGTCCCACAGGACGAGCATCACCAGGTACTGCGGATAGGTCAGGCCCAGTTCGTCCAGGAGCGGCCGGTAGCGCGCGGTCACGGCGCGGGAGGCGGCGTACAGCGCGAAGCAGAGCTGGTCGTCGAGGAGGAGGGACCCCTCGGTCGGCTCGGCGGCGGCACGGTCCACGGGGCGGCTCCTGGTTCCTGCGGTCGTCACAGCGGTGCACCACCTTAACTTTCCGGTCCCCGCGACCCTGTGCGGCACAAGGACGTCGCCCTCGAAGATATCGCACCCGATCGTATCGCACCCAAATAAGTAGCGCACGATTTAATCGTGCGCTACTGTCATTGCCGTGCCGCAGCCCCGGCGAACACCGCCGGCCGCCCCTGTCCGCGGCGCCCGAAACGAGGAGGCCGTCATGTCCGACGCCACCGCAGCCCGTCCCGTCCTCGAACCCGCCGCCCAGGCCTTTGTCGAGGCCACCGCGAACCCGCCGTACCTCTTCGACCTCGGGCC
The DNA here is from genome assembly GCF_042959465.1 of Streptomyces sp. NPDC007901. Taxonomy (NCBI): domain Bacteria; kingdom Bacillati; phylum Actinomycetota; class Actinomycetes; order Kitasatosporales; family Streptomycetaceae; genus Streptomyces; species Streptomyces sp. NPDC007901. The sequence continues at coordinate 219,884 of NZ_JBIBKW010000017.1, forward strand.
GGTCGAGGGCCGTAAGGCGGTCGACGAGGTGCAGTCCGGCGAGATCGCCAAGCCAGCCGTCGACGAGGAGTGGGTGACGGTCCAGGGCGGCCCCACCGGCACCGTCCGGGCACGGATCGTGAAGCCCGCCGGTGCCACCGGCCCCCTCCCCGTGATCATCTACATCCACGGCGCCGGCTGGGTCTTCGGCAACGCCCACACCCACGACCGCCTGGTCCGCGAACTCGCCGTCGGCGCGAACGCCGCCGTCGTCTTCCCGGAGTACGACCTCTCGCCCGAGGCCCGCTACCCGGTCGCCATCGAGCAGAACTACGCCGTGGCGCGCTGGGTCGTGGAGCAGGGGACGGCCAAGGGCCTGGACGCCACGCGGATCGCGGTGGCCGGCGACTCGGTCGGCGGCAACATGACCGCCGCGCTGACCCTGATGGCCAAGGAGCGCGGGGACGTGCCCCTGGTCCACCAGGTGCTGTTCTACCCGGTCACCGACGCGAGCTTCGACACGCCGTCGTACCACCGGTTCGCCGAGGGCTACTTCCTGCGCCGCGACGCCATGCAGTGGTTCTGGGACCAGTACACGACCGACGAGGCCGAGCGCGCCCGGATCACCGCCAGCCCGCTGCGCGCCACCACCGAGCAGCTCACCGGTCTGCCCCCGGCGCTGGTCATCACGGGCGAGGCCGACGTCCTGCGCGACGAGGGCGAGGCCTACGCCGACAAGCTCCGCGAGGCCGGCGTCCCCGTCACCGCCGTCCGCTACCAGGGCATCATCCACGACTTCGTGATGCTCGACGCCCTGCGCGGGACGCACGCCGCCGAGGCCGCGATCAACCAGGCGGTCGCCGTCCTGCGCACGGCGCTGCACACCGGCTGACGGCCGGTCGGACGGCACCCGGGCGAGTCCGTCCGCGTGCCGTGCGCCGTTCGGCTCCGGGCCCGGCGCGCCTCGGCCGCCTCGGCGGCCTCCCGTGGAGGATCGGTGGGCGGCGGCCTCGGGCGGGCCGCCCGGCACCGCCCCACCGTGTGAAGAGGTCCGGCCTTGAGATCCTGCGACGACCCGCTGTTCCGGTTCCCCTGGTGCGACCACGTCCTCGGCTTCGTGTCGGCGGCGAGGTGACTTCCGGCGGTCGGCGCGGGGAGGCGCCGGGCGGCGGTCGCTACGGCGAGGCGGTCTTCCGTCCCGGGCAGGCGGGCGAGGGCGAGCGCATCGACGTCGGCGCCCTCGCCTACGACGACCTCACCCTGGCCCGGCTGCGGGCGCTCGGGGCCGGACCGGGGTGGCGTTGCCTCGACGTGGGCGCGGGCACCGGCACGGTCTCCCGGCGGCTGCTGGAGGAGGCCGGCGTGGACAGCGTGCTGGCCGTGGACCGCGACGTGCGGTTCCTCGGCGAGCGGCCCGGGCTCGAGGTGCTGGAGGCCGACATCTCGGCCCCGGGCGTCGTCCGGGGCCGGTTCCGGCTCGTCCACGCGCGTTTCGTGCTGATGCACCTGCCCGAGCACGAGCGCCTGATCTCGGCGCTGGCCGAACTGGTCGAGCCCGGTGGGGTGCTGGTGCTCGGCGACGCGGTGGACCTGACGAGCGACCGGACGCCCGACACCCCGTACACCACGGTGATGCGGGCGATGTGGCAGGGGCTGCGGGCCACCATCGGCACGGATGTCTCCTGGGTTCCGTCGTATCCCCACCTGCTGCGCGCGGCGGGGCTCGGGTCCGTCGCCGCCGAGATCCATGTGCCGCCGCTGCTGCCGGGCAGTCCCATCAGCCGGTTCTGGGCGGACACCTGGGAGCGCGGCCGTGCGGCGATGCTCGCGACCGGCCTGGTCGACGACGCGGCCGTCGACGCGGCGATCCGCTACCTGGCCTCCGACGAGTGCGCCGCACTGTCCGCCGGCATGCTCACCGCCTGGGGCTGGAAACCGGCGGAGTCCGCCCCGCGCTGACGTGACGGACTGGCTCGGCGGTACGGACCGGCGCCGACGGCTCCGGGCGGAATCGTCGGCTCAGGGCTGTCGTGACTCGGGGCGCACCAGTCCGGTCTGGTAGGCGATGACGACGAGCTGGGCGCGGTCGCGGGCGCCCAGTTTCGTCAGGGAGCGCTGGATGTGGCTGCGTACGGTCAGCACGCTGAGGACGAGTTCCTCGGCGATCTCGTCGTTGGACCTGCCGCGGGCGGCGAGCGCGGTGACCTCCCGTTCGCGCGGGGTGAGGTCGTCGAGGCGCTCCGGGGGTGCCAGCAGGGCGTCGGGGGCCGGGCCGGAGAGGAAGCGGGTGATGAGGGCGCGGGTGGCGCCCGGGGAGAGGAGGGCCTCGCCGGCGGCGACCGTGCGGATGCCGGCCAGCAGGGTGTCGGTGGTGACGTACTTGCCGAGGAAGCCGCTGGCGCCGACGCGCAGTGCCCGGGCGACGTACTCGTCGGTCTCGTACATGGTGAGGACGAGGACCCGGGTGTCGGCGAGGTCGGGGTCGGCGCAGATGGCGGCGGTGGCGGCCAGGCCGTCGGTGCCGGGCATGCGGATGTCCATCAGGACGATGTCGGGGCGGTGGGTGCGGGCCAGCTCCACGGCCTCGCGGCCGTCGGCGGCCTCGCCGACCACCTCCAGGTCCGCGCAGGAGTCGATCAGCAGCCGGAAGGTGCCGCGCAGCAGGGCCTGGTCGTCGACGAGCAGGACGCGGATACTCACGGGGCGGCCTCGAGTTCTTCCGGTGCGAGGGAGTGGAGCGGCAGGGCGGTGCTCACTTCGAAGCCGCCCTGGGGGCGGGGTCCGGCGCGCAGGTCGCCGCCGACGGAGTGGGCCCGTTCCCGCATGCCCATCAGGCCGTAGCCGCCGGTGGCCCCCGGGGCGGTGGCGGTGGCGTCGTTGGTGACCGAGATGAGCAGCCGGGACCGGCTGTAACTGAGCCGGACGTCGGCGCCCTGGCCGGCGCCGTGCTTGGTGACGTTGGTGAGGGCTTCCTGGATGATCCGGTACGCCGTCAGGTCCACGCCCGGGGACAGCGGCCGGGGCTCGCCCTCCGTCGTGACGGCGACGTCCAGTCCGGCGCTCGCGTACGTCGAGACGAGGTCGGGCAGCCGGTCCAGGCCGGGCGCGGGCTCCAGGCACTCGCCGTCCTGGTCGCCGGACTGCCGGAGCACGCCCACCGTGGCCCGGAGTTCGATCAGCGCGGACGACGTGGTGACCGTCAGCTCGTCGAGCAGCTTCAGCGCCTGTTCGGGCCGGGTGGGCACGAGGTGGCGGGCGGTGCCGGCCTGGGCGTTGGCGACGGCCATGTGGTGGGCGACGACGTCGTGCAGTTCCCGGGCGATGCGCATGCGTTCCTCGGCGACCCGCAGTCGGGCCTCCTCCTCGCGGGTGCGCTCGGCGTACACGGCCCTGGCCTGCACGGACTCCAGGTAGGCCGCGCGCAACCGCGCACTGCTGCCACCGGCGATGGGCAGCAGCAGCCACAGGACGGGGCCGACCGTGCGCAGCAGCAGCATGTCGGTCGTGGGGTTGTCGAGCATGGCGGTGATCACCACCACCGCCATGGCGGCCAGACCGAAGATCCGCGCGGTCCGCCGGTCGGTCCGGGCGGCCACCCAGTACAGGGACAGCATGAGGGGGGCCAGCAGCAGGGGGGTGGGCAGGTAGCCCCGGGCGAAGGTGGCCGCCGCGCAGGCCATGGCCACGGTGGCGGCGACGCGCGGGCGGTCGCGTGCCTGCAGCAGCGCGAGGCAGGTGACGGCCGCGAGGGCGACGGCGGGCCACTCCTCCCGGGGTTGGTGGAAACCGGGGAAGCGGAGCTGGGCGCCGAGGGTCACACAGCCGAGCAGCGCCAGTGCCGTGGCCACGTCCGTGACGCGGCGAAAGCGCCCCGTCCCGCGCTCCAAGCTGGTGGTCATGTCTCTCTCCGGATGGTGGGCCTGGGTCCATGGTGGACGACGTGCGCGGTGAAACGGCCCTGCGGGCCGCCCGTGACCTGCGCCACGGGCGGCCCACAGAGGCTGGAGGGAGCGGTCAGACGCCCGCCTCGACCGGCTCGCCGGCGGTCGGATCCTGGTCGCCGGACGCCGTGGCGGCCGGGCCCCGGGTGAGGGCCTCGCCCTCGATGTCCACCCGGGGCAGCAGCCGGTCCAGCCACTTCGGCAGCCACCAGGCCCGGTCGCCGAGCAGGGCGAGGACCGCGGGCACGATCGCCATCCGCACCACGAAGGCGTCCAGGAGTACGGCGGTGGCCATGCCGAACCCGATCATCTTGATCATGGAGTCGTTCTCGCCGACGAACCCGGCGAACACCGCGATCATGATGAGGGCGGCGGCCACGACGACCCGGGCGCTGTGCCGGAACCCGGACACCACGGCCTCCTTCGCCGACTCGCCGTGCACGTAGGACTCCCGCATCCGGGAGACGAGGAAGACCTCGTAGTCCATGGCCAGGCCGAAGATGATGCCCACCAGGAAGATCGGCATCAGGCTCATGATCGGCCCGGTCTGCTCCACTCCGAACAGTCCGGCTCCGTGGCCCTGCTGGAAGACCAGGACGACCGCGCCGAGGGCCGCGAGGACCGAGAGCAGGAAGCCGAGCGCCGCCTTGAGGGGGACGAGCAGGGACCGGAAGACCACCAGCAGGAGGACGACGGCGAGACCGACGACGGTGACGAGGTAGGGCACCAGCGCCGACTGGACCTTGCCCGAGATGTCGATGTTCAGCGCGGTGTTGCCGGTGACCTCGAAGGACGCGCCGGCCGCCGACTCGAGGGCCGGGCGTTCGCCGCGGATCGTCTTGACGAGCGTCTTGGTCTTCTCGTCGGTGGGGCTGGTGGACGGGGTGGCGGTGAACACCGCCGTGTCACCCGCCTTGTTGAAGCGCGGCTGCGACACCGAGACGACGCCCTTGGTAGCGGCGATCCGCTCGCGGACCGTGGTCACCCCGCCCTTGGCGTCGTCGGCTCCCTTGGCGTCCACCACGATGGTCAGCGGGCCGTTGAACCCGGGGCCGAAGCCCTCGGCGAGGTCGTCGTAGGCGCGCCGCTCGGTGGTGGAGGTGGACTTGGCCTCGTCTCCGGGCATGCCGAGCTGCAGCTGGGTCATCGGGACGGCGAGGGCGCCGAGGCCCACGACGCCGAGCAGCAGCACGGGGACCGGGCGGCGCAGTACGAAGCGGGCCCAGCGGGTGCCGCGGTTGTCGCCCTGGGGCGTCGTGGCCTTCTTGGCGCGGAACAGCCGGCGGCGGCCGCCTTCCCGTCGGCGCGCGGCGCCCGCCAGTACGGCGTTCGGCCAGAATCCGAGCAGGGCCGGGACGACGGTCAGGGCGATGACGACGGCGACGATCACCGCTCCGGCGGCGGTCAGGCCCATCTTGGTCAGCATCGGGAGGCCGACGACGGACAGGCCGGCCAGGGCGATGACCACGGTGAGGCCGGCGAAGACCACCGCCGAGCCGGCCGTGCCGACCGCGAGGCCCGTCGCCTCCTCCGGAGCCCGGCCCTTGGCGCGTTCCTCCCGGTAGCGGGAGACGACGAACAGGGCGTAGTCGATGCCGACGGCGAGGCCCAGCATCATCGCCAGGGTCCCGGTGCTGGTGGACAGGCCCAGGGCGTCGGCCAGCACGGTGATGGTGAACATGCTGAGACCGACGCCGAGGATCGCGGTCAGCAGCGGCAGTCCGGCGGCGGCCAGCGACCCGAAGGTGACCAGCAGGACGACGGCCGCGATCGCGATGCCGATGATCTCGGCGGCGCCGCCGGGTCCGGCCCCGCTGTCCATGGCGGAACCGCCGGTCTCGACCGTGAGGCCCGCGTCGCGTGCCTGGTCGACGGCGTTCTCCAGTGCCGTCCGGCCGGCGTCGGTGACGGCGGAGGACTTCACCTTGTAGGTGACGGTCGCGTAGGCCGTGGTGCCGTCCTTGCTGACCGCCTTCGCGGTGAAGGGGTCCGCGACGCCGGCCACCTGGGTGCCGTCGCCCAGGGCGTCCACCGTCTCCTCGACGGCTTTCTTGTTCGCGGTGGCGGTGACCTTCTGCCCGTGCGGGGCGACGAACACGACCCGCGCGGTGGCTCCGTCGGCGGCCGCGCCGGGGAAGCGCTCCTGCATCAGGTCGAACGCCTTCTGGGACTCGATGCCCGGCGTCGAGAACTCCTCGTCGGAGGCGCCCGGCGCCTGCAGCGCGCCCAGTCCTACGGCGGCCAGGACGGCCACCCACAACAGGGCGACGTACCCGCGCCGCCTAAAGGCCAGTCGGCCCAGTCGATACAGAAAAGTAGCCACGTCAGGGAACTCCACATCCGTTCTCGCTTGGTCACCCAGGCTGTCCTGGCGAGGGCCCCCTCGTCGTCGTGCGGCTACTGGCACTGCCGCCTACTGAATCCGCAGGACGGTCTACTGAAACCGCAGTACGCGACCGGTCCGCGGGGTCCTGCGCCGGTACGACGGCGGGTGCGCCTCAGTCCGTCGCCGTGAGCGCGCGGAGCACGGCCTCGGCCATGCCGCGCTCGCCGCGCTCGTTGGGGTGGGCCGGGGCCGCAGGGGCCGCCGGGACGAGCGGCTCGATCCAGCGCACGGCGGCGTCCGCGCAGGCGTCCCGGCCCGCGGAGGGCGTGTAGGTGTCGACGTATCCGGCCCCGGCCGCCCGCGCCCGCTGCCGGAGCACGGCGTTGAGCCGGTGCTCCGTCTCGCGCAGGAAGCCCACGTCGCCCGGCGCCAGCCCGAGCGCGGCGCAGTCGGTTCCCTCGGCGGGCAGGATCGCCGGATAGCCGACCACGTAGACCCGGGCCTCGGGCGCGCGGCGCCTGATGTCGTCCAGCACGCCGGACAGCCGCCCGCCCACCGCGCTGATCCGCCCTTCGATCGTGTCGGTGCCGTCCGACACGTACCGGCCGCGGCACGGCGCCCGGTCGGCGGCCCCGCTCGCGATACGCTCCTCCAGCTGGTACTTCACGCCGTCCTTGACGCAGGTCGTGAGCAGCGAGGCGAAGCCGATGTCGTTGCCTCCGATGCCGAGGGTGACCAGCCGCGTCGAGGCGGTCAGGGCGGACAGCTGGGCCGGGTTGACGCCGTCGTCCGTGGACTGCGGCGCGGACAGGTCGGCCGTGACGGCCCCGCTGCAGCTGACGTCCCGGAACCCGGCCGGCCGCAGGCCGAGTCCGGCGGCGACCAGCGCGGGGTAGTTCCGGTCGGAGCGCTCGCAGCCCGCGGGCCGCCCGTGCCGGTCGGGGATGCCCGGGCCCGCGGTGTACGAGTCGCCGAGCGCCACGTACGGCCCCTTGGGCAATGTGCGCGCCGACGCGGTCCCGCCGCCGTCCCGGCCTACGGTCACGGCCGCCGCGAGTGCGACGCACGAGGCGACGGCCGCCAGTGCGAACCCGGTACGTGTCCTCATCCGAGTCTCCTGCTTCCTGCTGGGGATCCGACCGGCGCTGGGCTGGGCCGCGCGAGGCGGTGCGCCCCCGGTCTCCGACCGGTTCAGGCTCTCCGGGCGGGGCGCGTCCCGTCGTCGTCCGGCTGTGGGCAAACGGGGGCCTCCACGCGCAGTACGCGCCGCCGCGCCGCCGTACCGCGGATTCAGCAGGGACTACCGCGTTCGCAGTAGCGCGGGGACGCCGCGAGCTACACCTGCCGCCGCCGAACACCCGTGCTCCGCACGGGAGACGGCGTCCGTCTCCCGTGCGGAGCCCTGTCCGGTGGACCGGCCTCCCCCGCATGCTCCCCGCGATCGATGCGTTCCGGACTCTTGACGCCACTCCTATGACTGCGTAGACATGACTGCGTAGACATGACAGCGCAGTCAGCCAGGCCGCGCATGGCATGATGGGCCCCGATCAAGCGGTCCGGAGATCAAGCGGTCACGGGAGACGCCATGACACCAGGGACGGGACGCGGCAAGAGCACCGCCGCGCCGCGCAGTGTCGACGTGGCGCGGCTGGCCGGTGTCTCGCAGAAGACCGTCTCCCGGGTCTTCAACGACGAGCCGTACGTCTCCGAGGACGTGCGCCGTCGCGTGCTCGACGCCGCCGAACAGCTCGGCTACCGGCGCAACAACGCCGCCCGGGCACTGGCCTCCGGGCGCACCCGCTCGATCGGCGTGGTGACCCTGGGCACGGCCCTGTACGGACCCGCCTCGCTGCTCATGGGCGTCGAGCGGGTCGTCCGGGACACCGGCTACGCACTGCGCGTGGTCAACACGGTGGAGGGCGACCCGGCGGGCCTCTCCGGTGCCGTGGACTCGCTCCTCGACCAGGGCGTGGACGGCATCGTGATCTCGGAACCCATCGACGAGCAGGGCGATGTGTCCCTGCGCGTCGACGTGCCGGTCCTCGTCATGGGCGCACCGCCACCGGTCACCGCGCCGATCGTGCTGACCGCCGGCGACGGCGCGGACCTGATGGCCCGCACCGCCACCGAACACCTGCTCAGCCTCGGCCATGTGACGGTCCATCACCTCGCTGGACCGTGGCGCTGGTACGCCGCCCTGGACCGTCTGGAGGGCTGGCGGGCAGCCCTGACCGCGGACGGCAGGGAGGTGCCCCCGGTCGCCGAGGGCGACTGGTCGGCCGCCTCCGGGTACGCGGCGGGGCGCGAACTCGCCGCCGACGACCGGGTGACCGCGGTCTTCTCCGCCAACGACGACATGGCGATCGGTCTGATCCGCGCGCTGACGGAGGCCGGCCGGCGGGTGCCGGAGGACGTCAGCGTGGTCGGTTTCGACGACATCCCGGTCGCCGCCTATGTCACTCCCCCGCTCACCACGGTGCGCCAGCCCTTCGACGCCGTGGCGCAGGAGGGCCTCAAACGCCTGGTGCACGCCATCGAGAACCCGGCGGCGGATCCGCTGGCGTCGAGCGGTCCGCCGGTCGACCTCGTCGTCCGCGCCTCGACCGCGCCCCCGCCGGGCCGCAGGACACCGGCGCGTGGCAGGCACGGCCCGGCGTCGGGTCCCTCATCAGGTCCGTCATCAGCTCCGTCCTCCGCGAACGGGGGTACCAGCACCGACAACTGACCCACCGTCCGGCCCGCACCACCCCTCCTCACGCGATCCCGGCACGAGCCGCCCTGCCGTCACCGACGCCGCACTGATCGCCCGTCTTTCCTCGCCTCCCTGAGCGCACCCGGCATCGCACCGGCGCCCAGGCCCGCGCGCCGCTCCTGCGGCACGGTTCCGCACCGTCCCTCCCCCTTCCTCACCCCCGCACGCCCTCGCCAGGCGTGCCGTCCCTTCGCCATCGGCGGGAGTTCACCATGCCCAGATCCACTTCCATGCCCAGCACCGCCCCCATGAGCCGTCGGCTGTTCCTCGCCACCACCGGCGCACTGTCGCTCGGCGCCACCCTCACCGCCTGCGGCGGCGGGGACGGCGGCGGTTCCTCCGCCTCGGCCAAGCCCGTGAACCAGGCCGACATCGACAAGGCCATGAAGACCCCGACCGAGTTGACGTTCTGGACCTGGGTCCCGAACATCGCCAAGGAGGTCGCGCTCTTCGAGAAGAAGTACCCGGCCGTCAAGGTCAAGATCGTCAACGCCGGTCAGGGAACGCCCCAGTACACCAAGCTGCGTACGGCGCTGAAGGCCGGCAGCGGCGCACCGGACATGGTCCAGATCGAGTACCAGGCCATCCCGACCTTCACCATCACCAACAGTCTGCTCGACCTGCGGCCGTACGGCGCCTCGGCACTCAAGTCCGCCTTCGTCGACTGGACCTGGGGCCAGATCAGCGGCAGCAACGGCGAGATCTGGGCGATACCGCAGGACACCGGCCCGATGGGCATGCTGTACCGGCACGACATCTTCGAGAAGCACGGCATCCAAGTCCCCGGCACCTGGGACGAGTTCGCCGCCGCCGCGCGCAAGCTCCACAAGGCGGACCCGGACGTCTACCTCACCAACCTCGCCGCCAACCAGGTCGCCGCCTGGCACGGGCTGCTCTGGCAGGCGGGCGCCAAGCCCTATGTCACCTCGGGCAAGAGCGACATCACCATCAGCGTGGACGACACCGTCTCGCAGAAGCTCGGCGCCTACTGGGGCGGGCTCGCGAAGGAAGGGGTCATCGGCGTCGAGCCGGACTTCACCGACTCCTGGTACGCCGCCCTCAACAAGGGCAAGTACGCCACCTGGATCACCGCTGCCTGGGGGCCGGTGTTCCTGTCCGGCTCCGCCAAGGCCACGGCCGGCAAGTGGCGGGCGGCCCCGCTGCCGCAGTGGGACGCCGCCAAGCCCAGCTCCGGCAACTGGGGCGGCTCCACCACCGCGGTCGTCCGCTCCACCAAGAACCCCATCGCGGCGGCCATGTTCGCGCAGTTCCTCAACAGCGACCCGGCCAGCGCCAGGATGTTCGCCACCGAGCAGTTCTTCTTCCCCGCCACCAAGTCCCTGCTCACGGACGCGTCCTTCACCGGGGACGCCCCCTCCTTCTACGGCGGCCAGAAGGTCAACCAGGTCTTCGCCGACATCAGCTCCACGGTCAACGCCTCCTTCCAGTGGCCCCCGTTCCTCGACCAGGCGGCCACCGACTGGACGGAGACCGTCGGCAAGTCCCTCGCGGACCACACCGACACGGTCCGCGCGCTCGGCAGCTGGCAGTCGCGGCTGACGACGTACGCGAAGAGCCAGGGCTTCACGGTCAAGGGGAGCTGAGATGACCGGGACCCGCCGCCACCGGGCCGCCGGACCGCTCTTCGTCGCCCCGTTCCTGACCCTGTTCCTGCTGCTCTTCCTCGCCCCGCTCGGCTACGCCGCCTATCTCAGCCTGTTCCAGAGCCGCCTGATCGGCGGGACGGTGTTCGTCGGCCTCGACAACTACACCCAGGCGCTGGGCGATCCCCAACTCCTGCACGGTGTGGGCCGGGTGGCGCTGTTCTTCGTGATCCAGGTGCCGGTGATGCTGCTGCTGGCCCTGCTGTTCGCCCTCGCGCTCGACAGCGGGCTGCTGCGGCTGGCGCGGGTGATCCGGCTGGGCATCTTCGTGCCGTACGCCGTGCCCAGCGTGGTCGCCGCGCTCATGTGGGGCTATCTCTACGGGCCGGACTTCGGCCCGTTCGCCCAGCTGAGCCGGAAACTGGACCTGCCGGCCCCGCACTTCCTCAGCGACGGCTGGATGCTGGGCAGCCTGGCGAACATCGTGACCTGGGAGTTCGTCGGCTACAACATGATCATCCTGTACGCGGCCCTGCGCACGATCCCGCAGGAGCTGTACGAGGCGGCGGCCGTGGACGGCGCCGGGGCCTGGCGCATCGCCTGGTCGGTGAAACTCCCCGCGCTGCGGCCGGCGTTGCTGCTCACCCTCCTGTTCTCGGTGATCGGCAGCTTCCAGCTCTTCAACGAACCCAACCTGCTGATGAAGATCGCCCCGGACGTCATCAGCAGCTCCTACACCGCCAACCTGTACGCCTACTCCCTCGCGTTCACCGGCCAGCAGGTCAACTACGCGGCCACGGTGTCCTTCCTCCTCGGCCTCGTCATCGTGATCGCCTCCTACGGCGTGCTGCTCACCGCGAACCGCGGCAGCAGCGACAGGCGCACCAGCCGCGACAGCCTCAGGAGGGCCGCATGACGACCCGTCGCAGCACCCCGCTGACCATCGCCATGCTGGCGGCGCTCGCCTACTTCCTGCTCCCCCTGTGCTGGCTGCTGATCGCCTCGACCAAGAGCACACAGGACCTCTTCAACAGCTTCGGCCTGTGGTTCTCGCACACCCCGCGGCTCCTGGCCAACATCAGGGCGACCTTCACCCAGGACGACGGCGTCTTCGCGCACTGGCTGCTCAACACGGTCCTGTACGCCGTCGTCAGCGCGGTCGGCGCCGCACTGCTCGCGGCGGCCGGCGGCTACGGATTCGCGAAGTTCCGTTTCCGGGGCGACCGGTTCACCTTCAACCTGGTCCTCGGTGCCGTCATGGTCCCGACCACCGCGCTGGCCATCCCGACCTATCTGCTGTTCGCCAAGGCAGGCCTGGTCAACACCCCCTGGGCGGTGATCCTGCCGTCCCTCGTCAACCCGTTCGGCCTCTATCTGATGCGCATCTACGCGGCCGACGCCGTCCCGGACAGCATCCTGGAGGCCGCGCGCATCGACGGGGCCGGCGAGGCCCGCATCTTCTTCCGGATCGCCCTGCGGCTGCTGGGCCCCGGTCTGGTGACGGTCCTGCTGTTCACGCTCGTGGCAACCTGGAACAACTACTTCCTGCCGCTGATCATGCTCAACGACCCCAACCTGTACCCGGTGACGGTGGGCCTGGCCTCCTGGGCCGCGCAGGCCCAGAACGGCGGGGCCGGTGCCAGCAGCGACATGCTGGCGCTGGTCGTGACCGGTTCCCTGCTCTCGATCGTCCCGCTCGTCGCCGCCTTCCTGCTGCTCCAGCGGTACTGGCAGAGCGGCCTGGCGGCCGGCGGCGTCAAGCAGTAACTCCCCCCACCATCACTATCCTTCGGAGGTCTCCTTCATGGCGGCTCTGCCTGCCCGTGTCCTGTTCGGTGCCGCGTACTACCACGAGTACCAGCCCTACGAGCGTCCCGCCGAACGCCTCAAGACCGACCTCGACCTGATGGCCGACGCCCATGTCACCGTCATCCGGGTCGGCGAGTCGGTCTGGTCGACCTGGGAGCCGGAGAACGGCCGCTTCGACCTGGACTGGCTGCAACCGGTGCTCGACGGCGCCCACGAGCGCGGAATCTCCGTCGTCCTGGGCACCCCGACGTACGCCGTCCCGCCGTGGCTGGCCCGGCAGTACCCGGAGCTGACCGGCGAGCGGCGCACCGGCGAGCGGATCGGCTGGGGCGCCCGGCAGGAGGTGGACTTCACGCACCCCGCCTTCCGGTTCCACGCCGAGCGGGTCGTCCGCCGGATCGTCGCCCGGTACGCGGACCACCCGGCGGTCATCGGCTTCCAGGTCGACAACGAACCCGGCAACGAACTCCTCCACAACCGGGGCGTGTTCGAGCGCTTCGTCGATCATCTCCGCGAGAAGTACGGGGACGTCGAGACCCTGAACCGCGAGTGGGGCCTGGTGTACTGGTCCCACCGGCTGTCCACCTGGGCCGACCTGTGGACCCCGGACGGCAACGCGCAGCCCCAGTACGACGTCGCCTGGAGGGAGTTCCAGGCCCGTCAGGTCACCGAGTTCATCGGCTGGCAGGCGGACATCGTCCGCGAGTACGCCCGCCCGGAGCAGTTCGTCACCACCTGCATCTCCTACACCCGCCCCGCGGTCGAGGACGACGAGCTGACCGACCGCCTCGACATCGCCGCCGGCAACCCGTACTACGACATGCAGGACGGTCTGCTGCTGCCCGACCCCACCCCCGAAACCCACGAGCAGCAGTGGAAGACCACCGGGGTGTGGGCCCTGTACCGGACGGCCGACTGGATGTTCTCCTCGCGGCAGGCGCCGTTCCTGGTCACCGAGACCAACGCCGGTTCGATCGGCTTCCCCTGGGACAACCGGCCCGCCTACGACGGCCAGTGGCGCCAGGCGGCCTGGGCGCTGGTCGGGCGCGGGGCCCGGATGATCGAGTACTGGCACTGGCACACGCTGCACTTCGGCGCGGAGACCTACTGGGGCGGCATCCTGCCGCACACCGGCCGGCCCGGCCGGGTCTACGCCGAACTCGCCCGGCTGGGCGCCGAGTTCGAGACGGCGGGCGGGCTCGTCGCCGGTCTGGAGCCGGACGCGGACCTCACGGTGGTGTACTCGACGCCCAGCAAGTGGCTGATGCAGAAGTACCCGCCGCTGGCCACGCCCGACGGCGACCCCGATCCGGCCGCCTACCACCGGATCTTCGACGCCTTCCACCGGGGCGCTTTCGACGCCGGCCGCCAGGTGCGCATCGTCCACGCCCGTCAACTGCGCGACGGCGACACGACTGAGGAGACGGTGCGCCGACACCCGGTCCTGGTCGTGCCCGCGCTCTACCTCGCCGACGACGCCACCCTCGACCGGCTCGCGGCCTACGCCCACGCGGGCGGCCATCTGGTCCTCGGCCCGCGCACCGGCTACGCCGACCAGGAGGGCCGGGCCCGCACCGAACCGGCGCCCGGCCGGCTCACGCACGCGGCGGGTGTGTCGTACGACGAATTCAGCAATCTCCTGCGCGACCTGCCCGTACGCTCCGTGCCCGGCGGCCCGCTCCGCCTCCCGGAGGGCGCCACGGCCACCCGCTGGGCGGACGGCCTGACCGTCGCCGACGCCGAGCCGCTCGTCGAGTACGACCACCCGCACTTCGGGCGCTGGCCCGCGATAACCACCCGCCGGCACGGCGCGGGCCGGGTGACGTACGTCGGCACGGTGCCCGGACGCGACCTCGCCCGGACGCTCGCCGAGTGGCTGTCCCCGTCCGCCCGGCACGGCTGGCGCGACCTCCCGGCGACGGTCACCGCGACGACCGGCACCGCACCCGACGGGCGCCGCGTGCACATCCTCCACAACTGGAGCTGGGAACCCGCGGGCGTCTCCGCCCCGATGCCCCTCACCGACGTCCTCGACGGCACCCCACTCGCCGCCGGCACGGCGCTGGACCTCGGCCCGTGGGACGTCCGCGTGCTCGTCTCCGCCGACGTCGGCTGACCGACCGGCTCCCCGACGGAGAGGGAGGAGTCCAGCCGAGTGTGACCCTGCGGAGCCTTCTCGGCGCCGGGCCGGATGCCGTTGGTCCGGTGTGCGGCCGAGCAGTCCTCCGCAGGGTCGGCGTCACATGATGTGCCCAGGTGGCCTCGACAGAGACGTCCTCGCTGATACTGCACGGCAGACGCCGTACCTCCATCCGCCTTCGGGACGGGGAGGTGCTGTCGGCCATGGGCGGCGTCCGGCGCCGGATACCGGTGGCGGCGACAGAACGGATCGACGTCCACGGCACCAAGGGCCGGCGGCTGACCGTCGTGCTGACGGGCGACGAGCCCGTCGCGTATCACCTCAGGTGTCGCAGTGGCCCCGCCGTGCACGAGTTCGCGCAGGCGGTCCGCCGTACGCTGCCCGTGCGGGACGCCGACGAGCCGCGGCCGGACGGGGCGGGGCTGGTGACCGAGGAGCCGGTCGAGCGGGCGGCACCGAACCGGCTCCGGCAGCTGTGGTGGGGCCTGGGAGCGTCTATGTCCTGGTGTTCGTCCTGCTGCTGGTCACCGGCGCCGGGGTGGGCCCGATACTCCTGTGGGTGGTGGCGCCCGAAGCGATCGGCGGCGGGGGGTTCGGTGTGCACATCGGGTGGAAGATCGTCCGGAAGGCCTGGGGGATGCGTAGATCACCTACGACCCTACGAACCCCGAGAGCGCCCAGATCGGCCGCGGGACGACGGGATGGCTGGTGTTCGGCGCCGTGCTCATCCTGCTGCTCGGCCCGCTCCTCCTGTCCGGCGTCTCGTTCACGGTGGTCGGCCTGACAGCCCTGGTTCGCTGAATCAGCGAACTGCGTGGTATGGGCGCCGGTCTCGGGCGTGGGTGACGGCATCTGTGCAGAAGCGACACACAGGCTGCACACTGCCCAACCAAAGGCTCGCTACCGTTCTGGCCGTTCGATACCACGTACGAACGAGATCAGGCCACGGCTCATGAGGCCGCTGGCGCAGTCGAGTCAGGAAGACCGCGGATGGACTACTGCTCCTCGTGCCGCCGGCACCTCAACGGCGCCCTGGCGTGCCCCGGATGCGGCGCCTACGCCCCGGACATCGCACCGCGTCATACCGGTGCGACGGTCTGGCGGACCCCGGCCGACAACGCCTGGCAGGACCCGGATCCGGACCCGTACGCCCGGGAAACCGTCGAAGAGACCGCCGAGGCCCCGTACGACGGCCCGGCTGCCGCCCCGGTCGCGGCGGTCGGCCGGGCGGCGCGGCGGCGGCAGCGGGCCCGCTGGAAGAAGAACCAGCGGCGGGCCGTGGTGGCCACCGCGGTCGCCCTGGTCGGCGGCGGTCTGACCGTCGCCTCCCTCGGCCGGCACACCGCGGACCGGGCCCAGGCGGCCACGGCTCCGGACAACCAGCCCATGGGAGCCGCGGGCGGGCAGGCCACGGATCCCACCCCCACCGCGTCGGCACCGACCGGCCGGCACCGAGCCCCGGAGGGCACGCCGTCCGCCCGTGCGACCACGGCCAACGCGCCGCACGAGCAGACCGCGGGCCTGCCCCGCGCCACGCCGACGCCCCGTCGGGCCACCGTCGCCTCGGCGCGGCCCACGGCGGCGTCCTCCGCCGCGCCGCAGTCCGTCGCCACGGCGTCCGGCTCCGGCTCCGGCTCCGGCTCCGGCACCACGCAGTCGGAACCGACGGCCACGCCCACGCCCACGTCCACCGCCACCGGCGGCACCCAGACCCCGGCGGCGAGTCCCTCACCGGCCGCGACCTCGCCCTCCGAGCTCTGCCTGCTGGTCCTCTGTATCGGCTGACCCCGGTTCGCGGTGCCGCCGCGCGCGGCCCCGCGTCACTCCTCGATCCGGTCCACCAGCCCCCAGGCCAGGGCGCGTTCGGCGGGGACGGCCCGTCCGTCGAGGACCAGGTACAGGGTGCGCCAACGGCCGATCCGGCGCGGGATGCCGACCGTGCCGCCGGCGCCGGGGATCAGGCCCATGGCCAGTTCGGGCAGCCGGACGGTGGTGCCGGGGGCTGCCACGACCCGGGTGGCGAAGGACGGGAGTTCGATGCCGGCGCCGACACAGGTCCCGTGGATCCGGCGGCGCGGGCGAACTCGTCGCCCGCGCGGTCATGGTGCTGTGCGATCCGAGCCGCGAGTCCTGACAGAGCCTGAAGAAAGCTTCCTTCGCACCCGGGGCCCCTCGGGGCGGTCGCCCTCGGACGGTCGCCCTTGGGCGGTCGCTTCGAGGGCGCCGGATTGCTGCGTACAAATCCCACGCCGCGCCCGGGTGTGACCCCCGGCACATCTATGGAGTGCGGAAAGGCACAGGTCGTAGCTGCGCAAGCGTCGTTGACGTGGCCGGAGATTTGGCCGTACAAATCTGAACAGCGGATCAGTCGGCCGGACGGCGGGGCGAGATGGAGGCGGGCATGGCCAAGCTGTTCGCGTCCGAGACGGCCAGGGAGA
Organism: Streptomyces sp. NPDC007901; assembly: GCF_042959465.1. Lineage (NCBI taxonomy): Bacteria > Bacillati > Actinomycetota > Actinomycetes > Kitasatosporales > Streptomycetaceae > Streptomyces > Streptomyces sp. NPDC007901. The sequence continues at coordinate 236,873 of NZ_JBIBKW010000017.1, forward strand.
TCGCGCTCGGCGCGGTGCGGATCCACGGCGGCCACGGTGGCTGAGCAGCCCCAGCGGGAGAGGCAACGCGAGAGCACGTACTTCCGGCTCGCGCGGGAGCTGAGGGCGGCCGTTCTGCGCCACGACTACCCGGACGGGGTGCGGCTGCCGACCGAGGCCGAGCTGGCCGGGACGTACGGAGTGAGCCGGCAGACGGTACGGCGGGCGTTCCAGGACCTGGTCACGGAGGGGCTGGTGTACCGGGTGCCGGGGCGCGGGACGTTCGCCACGCCACGGGAGGAGCAGTACCTACGGCAGTTCGGCTCGGTGGACGACCTGATGGGGCTCTCCATCGACACCCGTATGGACGTCGTCACACCCCTGCACCGACGGGTCGACGTCGACGCGGCGGGCCGGCTGGACCTGCGCACGGACCGAGTGCACAAGCTGGCCTTCCTCCGGCTGCACGAGGCCCTCGCGTTCTGCCACACCTCGGTCTGGCTGCCGCCCTCCGTCGGCCGGCTCCTTGAGCCGGTCACGGAGTTGACGCTGCCGGGCACACCCAACGCGTTCACCGTCATCGGCCTGCTCGACCAGCGGCTGCCGGAACCGATCGCCGAGGCGGAACAGAGCATCACCGTCGCCGAGGCCACGCCGGACATCGCCCGGCACCTGGGCTGTGAACCGGGCCGCGCCCTGCTGCGCGTCGACCGCGTCTACCGGACCGTGGCCGGACAGGCCGTCGAACTCGCCATCAGCCACTTCCTGCCCGAGCACTACTCGTACCGCGTGCGGCTGCGGCGCAGTGGCCAGTGATACCCGCCCAACACCGTTGAGGAGAAAGAACCGTGAGTCTGAGGATCGTTGTCACTGTGAAGTACGTGCCCGACGCCACGGGCGACCGGCACTTCGCCGATGACCTGACCGTCGACCGGGACGACG
>NZ_JBIBKW010000018.1:0-128291 GCF_042959465.1 Streptomyces sp. NPDC007901
GCCGTCGGGGGTGACGCGGAGGGTCTCATTGCCGTACCGCTTCCCGGACTCGCCGTCGGCCTGCAGGAAGCGGCGTTCGGCCTGCCACCTCGTACGCCACTGGGTCTCGGTGAGCTGGGCGGTCTCCAGATGGTGGCGGGTGTTCAGCAGCCGCTTGCCGCCGCGCACCACGCGCACGACCCCGGCCTGCCAGTCGGCTTGTGCCGAGCGGAGCCGCTCTTCCAGGACGTGCAGACGGCGGGACTTGGCGAACCACTCCTTGCTGCTGCGATATCCGCCCGGCGCATGCCTGGTGCCCTTCTCGCCCACCGGCAGGGACAGCCGGTGCCTGATCGTGCGCACGCCCGCCTGGAGACTGTGGATGTGCGCCAGCAGGCCGCGCCGGGCGAGCGCCCACTGGTCGTGGGTGGCCTTCGTGATGCTGCCTGCCCAGCGGGAGGAGGACTCCCCGGTCAGGACACGCTTACGCTCGGCCCACCGCCCGCTGTCGTGCTCCAGCCCGGCCGCACACCGCGCCTTCAGATCCCCGCAGGCCAGCGAACCGAGGTGGCCGCCGACCAGGCCGAGCACCTGCTCGTCCCCGCCGGTCAGGCCCTTGAGCCGGGCACGAACCGCGACACCCGAGGGACCGGGCACCACGAACGACGCCGCCACCTCCCGCAGTCCACCCACCCCGATCCCCCCGGACCCATGTCGAAGAAAGCTGTCACCACACCCAACGACCACCACCACAGAAGGTCACACATTCGACGAAAGAACTCCCGTTCCCCACCAGCGGGAGTCCGCCCACCACAGCCAGGAAGCTCACTTATACGTGCCAGAACACACTCACGCGCCACCAACCACCACCAGTTCACAACCCCGGCAGGCAGCCGGACAGCGGCGACACCTTCTCCTCCGCGTGCAACTCCAGCACGGCCTTCTGCAGGGCCTCCTGGTTCTTGCCGTGTTTCTCGCGCAGTTCGGCGATTCTCGGCTGGAGCGCGGCCCGAGCGCGCTGGCCGCGGGCGGCGGCCCGGGACAGGGGGTGCACGAGCAGCCGTACGAGCGCGGTGAACAGGACGATCGCGGCGGCGGCCGCGGAGGCGTGGAAGAGCGGCTGGAGCAGGTCGGCGAGTTGCTCGACCAGTCCGGCGAAAACGGACATGAAAGCGGACATGGGTGGGAGCCCTCCGGGGGTCTCGTCGTGCCGTGGGTGAGGAGGTGGAACGGCATGACGACCCGCGCGGGGTCACCAGGAACGGGTGCGTTACCGGATCGGGTGCCCTACGCAGCGGTCGCCGGGAGGGCGTGTCCGGGTGCTCGTGGGCGGCTGCGGCCCTTGGCGTCCGGGTCGCGTTGCGGCAGGAAGGCCGTGCGCCGGGCCCGGTCGCGTATCGCCGTACGAACCCGGGTGGGCGGCACGGCGGGCGCGGAGCGCGCGGCCAGGACCGAGCAGACGGCGAGAGCCGAGCCGACGGCGGCGGTCGCGGCGAGCGCGACGGTGGTGAAGAGGCTGCCGGAGTCGAGCAGCAGCAGATCGAACAGCAGGAGCAGCAGAAGGGCGGCGGGACGGGACGACGGCACGACCCAGCGGCGGTTCACGCGATCCCTCCCCCTCTACTGTTCTTGCCGGCTGCAGCGCTTAGAGCGCGTACAGCTGTTTTTTATACATGACCGGTCTCCAGCGGCTCCAGGAGCCGCTTGGGCTTCAGGAGTGCCCGGCTGACCGGGTCGGCCGGATCTGGATCGAGCCCCGGTCCCGGCGTGACGAGAACGTCCGCGACGGGCACGATGGTTCCGCAGGCGGGGCATTCGCCGTAGGAGCCGAGTTCGGTCCCGCACTCCGCGTGCCGGAAGTAGCGCAGCCGGCGGTCCATGAGGTGCTCGCGCCCCCAGACGGAGAGGGCGCGCAGGGCGGGCCAGAGGGCGATGCCGCGCTCGGTGACGACGTACTCGTCCCGCGGCGGCGACTCCTGGTAGCGGCGCTTCTCCAGGATCCCCACCTCGGTGAGGGTCTTCAGACGGGCCGACAGGACGGCGCGCGGGATGCCGAGGTGGACGAGGAAGTCGTTGTAGCGCCGGACGCCGTAGAGCGCGTCGCGGATGACGAGCAGCGTCCAGCGCTCGCCGACGACCTCCAGTGCACTCGCGAGCGAGCACTCCTGCGTCACGTAGTCCTTGCCCAGAGCCATGGGGACCACCTTAGTCAGTTTCCCTGCACAGGTTCAATGAACGAACCGACAGTGCTACGGTACCCCCATGACTAGGTTCAGTGAAAGAACCATGAAGCGTGCGAGCCCGTCGACATCCGACCCCGAGGCGCCCCCGGCCCGGGACGGCCGCCCCACCCTGGCACTGACCAGCGCCGCGACCGCCGTCGCCCTGATGACCTACACGGCCCCGATGGTCACGCTCCCCGACACGGCCGCCGCCCTGCACACCCCCCTCTCCGCACAGGCCTGGCTGCTGAACGGCACCCCGCTCGGCCTCGCCGCCCTCCTCCTGGTGGCGGGCAGCCTGGCCGACGACTACGGCCGCCGCCGTATCTTCGTCGCCGGCACCCTCGCCCTCGGCCTGACCACCGCCCTCGGCGGCCTGGCGACCTCCACCTGGGCGTTCACCCTCGCCCGGGTCGCCCAGGGCGCGGCGAGCGCGGCGATCCTGGCGAGCAGCCTGGGCCTGCTGGTCGCCGCCTTCCCGAGCCCGCGCGGCCGACTGCACGCGACCGGCGTGTGGGGCGCCTTCGTGAGCGGCGGCATCGCGCTCGGCCCGCTGGTCGCCGGCGCGATGCCCAGCTGGCGGGTGGCCTACGCGGTACTGGGCGCGGCCGCGCTGATCGTGGCGGGCCTCTCCTTCCGCACCCTGACGGAGTCCCGCTCACCGCGCGGCGGCCGCCCGGACATCGCCGGCGCCGTGACCTTCGGCCTGGCCCTGGTCGCCCTCGTGGCGGCCCTGACCCTGGGCCGGGACGGCTGGCTACGGCCACAGGTGGGCCTGCTGTTCGCGACGACGGTCGTACTCCTCGCGCTCTTCACCCTGATCGAGCGCCGCTTCTCCCCGACCCCGATGATCGACCTCTCCCTCCTCCGCAGCCCCCGCTTCCTGGCCTCCTCCCTCGGCGGCCTGGTCACGGGCCTCGCGGTGATAGGCCTGTTCAGCTTCCTGCCGGCCCTGCTCCAGCAGACACTCGGCATGTCCGCGATGGACACGGCGTGGCTCTTCCTGCTCTGGTCCGGCCTCTCCTTCACGGTGGCGCTCCAGGCCAAGCGCCTCGCGGGCCGCGTCCCACCCCGGTGGCAACTGACCGTCGGCTTCCTGCTGCACGCCGGCGGCGCCCTCGCCATGCTGGGCGCCCTCGACGCGGGCTCCTGGCCCCGGCTCCTGCCCGGCCTGGTACTGAGCGGCGCGGGCAGCGGCCTCCTCAACGCCGCGCTCCCCCTCCTCGCCGTGGAGTCGGTCCCGCCCGCCCGCGCGGCCATGGGCTCCGGCGCCCAGCAGACCTTCCGCTACATCGGCTCCTGCGCCGGCGTGGCCCTCACCATCGCCCTCGCCACGTCCTCCGGCGGCGGCCTGGCCCACGGCGCGGACGTGGCGATGGTCGTGTCGGCGGCCGTGGCGGTACTGGGCGCGGCGGGGGTGGCGGCCCTGCGGGAGCGGATGCGTTGACGCATCCGGCGCCGAAGGGCTTCCCGACGCCGGCGAGGGAGTGTCCGACACGTCGGACACTCCCTCGGAGCGAGCTCGAACCCCCGGAGCGAGCCCGGACTCAGCTCGGACCGGGCTCTGTTTCTGCCGGTCACCGGGCAGCCCGTGCGGCCGGCCGGGCAGAGGGCGGCTGGACGTGCGGAGCGGGAACGGCAGCGGGTTTGCGCATGGGGGCGACTCCGTTCGGCGTGGCCTCTTCGAACCCCGACACGACACCGTTGCCGCGCCATGCGGAGCCGTCCCAGACGAACGCCGCGGCCACCGTCCTGTAGAAGCCCGGCCCGCACGAGGCCCACCCGCCCCAGTCAAAGACAACCTCCGGCCCATACAGGCCCCATCGGTTCACGCCGGTGCCACCGAACTTCCAGGCGCTGGTACGGCAGTCCACCCACGTGGACCCGTTCCATCGCTGAACGATCGCTCGCGTGGCGGCCCAGCCGTCAGGCTCGGTCAGACCGGTACCGCATCCCTGCTTCAGCGCGAAGGTCTCGCTGTAGGCGAGGTTGCCGGACAGCACGCCGGGTCTCTTGTGGTCGATCCCGGCGTTTCCCTGGACGCACAGACCGGCGGCGTTGTACACGGTGACCCTTCGGGCCCAGGTGTACGCGCTTGCCGGTTGGGTCCACAGCGCTGCCGTCAGCAACGCGACGAACATGCACAGCGTGGCTTTCAGGGACAGTCGGGACATGCTCCTGCTCCCTCCGGTACTTGAACTCACTTGCGACTCGGCGACCGCCGTAGGAAACATCACGTCCTCGGCACGCTCGACCCCAGGAATCTGCTGGAGTCTGCGAGATCCGCCCATGGGGTCCTGCGGCCGAGGGGCGAGACAGCGGGGCGGCCATGACGTACCAGGCCCCACCGGTGTGTCCGCGACTGCGGACGTGAGTACTCCGAGATCGTGGACCACGGGCTCACTGACTCATACAAGGTAGGCGATGCGATCGTCCGCCGCCTGTCGGGAGCCCTGCGCACCGAACCGCGGGCCCCGACGCCCTACGCGCGCGGCCGCATCGACACCAACTTCCCCCACACCGCCATCCGGTACCGGGACGTGAACTCGGGCGTGCAGGTGGTGAGAGTGATGTAGTACCCGGGCTGCTTGTACCCGTACGACGGCTTCACGATCGACCGCGGTACGGCCCTGACGACCCCCGAGTCACGGGCCGACGTCTGCGGCAGGATCTGGTCCACGGCGTAGGTGTAGGTCGCCGATTTCGTCTCGACCTCGATCGTGTCCTCGCGCCTCAGCCGCGGCAGGTACCGGAACGGCTCACCGTGCGTGTTCCGATGCCCCGCGAGCGCGAAGTTCCCGGCCTGGCCCGGCTGTTGGGTCCCGGGATAGTGACCGACGTACCCGTGGTTGAGCACCTTCGGCTTGCTGACCCCCTCCGCGATCGGCACCCGCAGACCGAGCCGGGGAATGACGAGGATCGCGTACGCCCGGGAGTCGACCACACGGGTCGTGTACGACGTCTGCCGCCGCCCGCCGCCGGAACCGCCCGACCCCGAAGCCGACCCGGACGACCCGGAACCCCCTTTCACCGCACCGCCCGACTCCCCACCGCCTCCCGACCCCCCGGAGTCCCCCCACTCCCGCTCCAGCGCCTCCACCTTCCGCTCGGCCCCCTGCTTCGCCTCCCGGTTGGTCCACCACAGCTGGTGCACGACGAGCAGCATCAGCACCACGCCCACGGTGACGAGGAGTTCGCCCCCGGTCCACACCACCCGTCGCCGCCGCGCCCGCCACCGCCGGTCACCGTGCCCCACGACCCACCGCACCGCGCACCTCCCGCCGCCCCCCGGTTGGGCCCGCACGATAAGGCGACCGCGACCAAGTCACCAGAGCCGTAGCACTTCCTGCCACAACCCCTCCCCACGATCACTTCCTCCACGGGTTTTAGAAAGCAGTGTCACAACTCTCGACAACCCCACACGCCACACCTGATGCTTCCTGTTGGCATGCGGGGGGACGAATCAACGCCGGTCCGGGAACCGGTGCTTGAGCCGCAACGGAGAGGTTGAGAAGCAGCCATGATCCGACGCAGAACACTCCTGGCCGCCGCGGGCGGCGGCCTCCTGGGCAGCGCCCTGGCCACGGGCACGGCTCGCGCCGACGCGACCATCGCGGTCAGCCCGTCCACGTCGTACGGCACCTGGGAGGGCTGGGGCACCTCACTGGCCTGGTGGGGCAACGTCTTCGGTACCCGCGACGACTTCGCCGACATCTTCTTCACCACCAAGTCGACGACGTACAACAGCACGTCGCTCCCCGGCCTGGGCCTGAACATCGCCCGCTACAACCTGGGCGCGTGCAGCTGGAACAGCGTGAGCGGCCAATCGATGGTCGCCTCCGCGAACATCCCCGCGTTCAAGCAGATCGAGGGCTACTGGCAGGACTGGAACAACGAGGACCCCACCTCCTCGGCCTGGGACTGGACGGCGGACGCCACCCAGCGCGCGATGCTCGTCAAAGCCGTCAACCGGGGCGCCACCGCCGAACTCTTCGCCAACTCCCCCATGTGGTGGATGTGCCTGAACCACAACCCGTCCGGCGCCTCCGACGGCGGCAACAACCTCCAGTCCTGGAACTACCGCCAGCACGCCTCGCACCTGGCGTCGGTGGCGTTGTACGCCAAGAACAACTGGGGCGTGAACTTCGCGACGGTCGAGGCCTTCAACGAACCGTCCTCCTCCTGGTGGACGGCGACCGGCACGCAAGAGGGCTGCCACATGGACTCGACCGTCCAGTCGGCCGTACTCCCCTACCTCCGCAGCGAGTTGAACAGCCGAGGCCTGACCAGCACCAAGATCTCCGCCTCGGACGAGACGAGCTACGACCTGGCCCGCACCACCTGGAGCGCCTTCTCCTCCACCACCAAGGGCTACGTCGACCGCGTGAACGTCCACGGCTACCAGGGCTCCGGAGGCCGCCGCGACCTCCTCTACACCGACGTCGTCACGACGGCCGGCAAGGCCCTCTGGAACTCCGAGACCGGCGACAACGACGGCACCGGCTACACCATGGCCTTCAACCTCCTCTACGACTTCCGCTGGCTGCACCCCACCGCCTGGGTCTACTGGCAGGTCATGGACCCGTCCACGAACTGGGCGATGATCGCGTACGACGCGAACACCCTGGCGGCGGGCGCGGTCACCACCAAGTACTACGTGATGGCCCAGTTCAGCCGGCACATCCGCCCCGGGATGAAGATCCTCGACACGGGCGTGAGCAACGCGGTCGCGGCCTACGACAGCTCCGCCAAGCGCCTGGTGATCGTGGCGCTGAACACCGCCACCTCCGCCCAGACCTTCACCTTCAACCTCTCCAACTTCACCACGGTGACCGGCGGCACGGGCGGCCTCGTCCCCCGCTGGAACACGGTGACGACGGGCGGCGACGCGTACAAGTCGTACTCGGACACCTACCTCTCCGGAAAGACGGTGGCGGTGTCGGTCGCGGCGAAGGCCGTCCAGACCCTCCAGATCGACGGCGTGACGATCTAGCGGCGCCAGAGGGGGAGGGACCCCCAGGCGGGCCCCTCCCCCTCTTCTCTTACAAGCGCACACTCATCTCCACCCGCACCTCGTCCCCGGCCGCCAACCCCTGCGGCTTGCGCACCGCGCTCTTCAGGGGCAGCAGATACCCACCGTCCTTCGGAAACAGCGACGTCTCGAAGACCACCCCGCCCACCACCGCCTCGACGGGAATGACACCCCACCCGTACGACGCCATGGCGGCGACGGCCCGAATCTCCTCGGATTCCTCCTCGGGCACCGGCACGAAGTAGTACGGAGAAGGCCCCCGCCACTCCACGACACACCCATCGAACGCGAACCGCACCGAACGACTCCCCTCGCTACCGACTGCCCCCTATCCCTATCTCTTCTTTGTCACCGCCGGGCAGTACGGTGTCGTTCATGCGCCCCGACACGCCCGCCGAGAACGTCGACCACACCGCCGAAGCGGCACGCCTGGAGCGGACCGCCGGCCTCTACCCCGAGGACGCGGAAGCACTGCTGCTGCAGGCCGCAGCCCACCTCGAACTGGCCGACGCCCGCCCCGCCGCGACCGCCCTCTACGACCGTCTCCTCGCCGCCCCGGACACCTTGGAGAACGCGTCACTGGTCCGCGCCCTCAAGGCCTCGAACCTGTGGGAGTACGACCACGAGGCAGAGGCACGCGCGATCATCGACGGCATCCGCACCACGGCCCCCCGCGACCCGGCCCCCTGGGTCATCGTGGCCGAGTCCCTCGAATCCCACGACGAGCTCGAAGCGGCGCACGACACGTTCACGGAGGCGGCAACCCTCCTCCTCACGGACGTGACGGAACCCCCGTACACCACACACCCGGTGCTGTTCGGCCGTCACAGGGTCCGCCGCATGCTCGGCCTCCCCCACGACGACTGGGACGCCCGCGCCGACACCCTCCACTCCTCCCCGGTCTCCCTGGACGAACTCCACGACCCCAAGCGCGTCTGGTCCCTGGGCTCCGACAACCCGGCCGAGCTGGAAGCCGAGATCTCCCGCCTCCGAGCAGAACTCGGCACCTACCGCGAGGCCCTCTCCCGCCCCTTCCCGGTGGCGGTCCTGCACTGGCCGGCGGAGGAACTCTCGGAGCTCCTGTCCGCCTACCCGGACCTGGCCACCGAGTACCCCTCCCACCCCGAGCACCTCTCGACCATAGAGTCCTCCCTCCGCGAACTCTCCACCTCCGGCACTCCCAACCTCGGCATCGTCACCGGCACAGTCCCCTCCTACGAGGCCTTCGCCGCCTCCGAGGGCACCTCCCCCGGCGACCCGACCCTCCTCCCCCAGTACGCCACGACCCTGGCGGCACGGGGCCGGGCAGTGGTGTGGCCCCCACAGCGAACCTCCGACTGCTGGTGCGGCGAAACCCAGCCGTACAACGCCTGCCACGGCTCCTGACCAAGCACCGGCACCCGCCGAACAACCCGGAGTGCCCCCACCCACCCAACGCGCCCCAACCCCGGCCCCGACCGCAGCCCACCCCCAGGCCCACCCCGCCAAGCCGCCCACTTTCCCCGGGCCGCCCGCTCGCTTCTCCCCCGCGCCGGAGCGGCCCGGGTCAAGGGTGGCCCGCAGGGCCATCGGCACAGCCGACGCGCACGCGGAGCGCAGCGGAGCGGGAGCGCCCTTGAGGCGGGGCGCGGAGGCACGACACTGGCAAGGAAGCGGGCGGTCCAACGGTGCCGTCACGACACCGTCCGGTGTCCTAACGCTGCGGCCGACTCGCTAACGCACGTCAGTGCAAGATCAGCGCAAGGCTGCCGCACGGTGAACCAGTCGGGAACGCTTCCCCCGGCCTTACGGCGGCTGGCTTGGGTCTAGGCTCTGTGCCGTGCCCGATGATCCGCAGTGGGAAGCGCCGGAAGGCTCCTGGGCTTCATCCGCAGCCAGGCGTCGCAATATGCAGGCGATCCGCAGCCGCGACACGAAGCCTGAGTGGCTGATTCGACGACTCGTGCACGCTCAAGGGCTGCGGTATCGCGTGGCTGCCCGACCCCTGCCAGACCTTCGCCGAACGGCAGACCTGGTGTTCCGGCCGACAAAGGTGGCTGTTTTCATTGATGGCTGCTACTGGCACGGGTGCCCAGAACATTACGTGCCGCCCAAGACGAACTCTGGCTATTGGTCGGAGAAAGTTTTGCGCAACATGGAACGTGATCGCGAAACTGATCAACGACTCATAGATGCCGGTTGGCTCGTGCTCCGGTTCTGGGAACACGAGCCATCGGACTCATGCGCGGACAAGATTGCCACTACGGTCAACCGGCGGCGGAGAAGTAGTAAGACGCGGCCTGTCTGATACCGGAAGAAATAGCTGCTCCGTCTGCGGTACTTCCGCACCAAAGCCGTCGGTGTCCAGCTCATACTCGCCGAGAAGTTCACCGCTGCACTCGGGCCGGAGTACAGCAGCGATGGCTCGCCCTATCGCCTCAGCAACCGGCGGCGGAAAAGCATTACCAACCTGACGGTACTGAGCCGTCTTACGCCCTTGGAACTTCCAGTCCTGCGGAAATCCCTGGATGAGTGCGGCCTGTTCAACGGTCAGCATAGGACCGGCAGGACGGAAAAGGTCCCGCTCTGGGTCACATTTCTTTGGGTCGTTGGCAACACCCATCCCATCGACACCCAGAACTTCCCAGGCGCGCTTCGCCCTGGTTGGCCCGAGGTCTGCGCCACCGTGCTTCTTCGACCCTCCAACCAGGGTCGGAGCCACCCCCCGGCCCACCTCAGCCGCCCGGGAGGCCTTGCTCAGCCACTCCTCATAGACATCCTTGCCAGTGGGCTCTCCCGGCTTCGCCCGCTCCCCGTCCTTGTTCTTCGTCCAGTACTTTCGGCAACGAGCCTCCATACTGGCCGCGAGTTCGCCAACTACAGTTGCCTGCTTACCCCTGACCTTGGATGGCCAGAAGAATTCACGATCCGATGATCCCAACTCATCTTCATGAATGACAACCAAGATGGCTCGCGGACGAAGCTGCGGAACACCAAAATTGCTTGCATCGATCCGCCGCCAGACCTTTCGCATGGCTCGATCTTGCTCGACAGCCGACCAGCTCTTCTTGATTTCCGGAACAACATAGCCGAGCTCACCTAGCGCACCAAGAATATCCCGGCGATAGTCGATGAAAACCTCCGGGGGCTCCAGGATCCCTCGGACATTCTCGATCATTACCGCTCGCGGCATAAGATCTTCAATAATATTCAGAGCATCAGGGAAAAGGTCGCGCTCATCATCCTTACCCAGCCGCTTCCCAGCCAGCGAGAATGGGGGGCACGGCACACCACCCGCGAGGAGATCCAGTTTCCCCCTTTCAACCGACAGGTTTTTACGCACGTCGGTTTTGAGGAATTCCTTCACATCCATAGGCGTAAGCGCCCTGGTGCGCTCTTCACCCCACCCTGGCCATCCCCCGACGTTTGCCCGGAGGGTTTCCACAGCATGCGGATCCCACTCCACAAGCGCCAAGTGATCGAACCCTGCGTTGTGTAGTCCAACGGCTTGGCCGCCCGCACCGGCACAGATCTCAACCGAGGTCAGTGGCCGGGTGAACTGCGGACGCTCGCGACCGCTGGCGCTCATAGTGGTCCTTCCGGGAGTGACTCAAAACTGATGCCCAAGTGTCCCAGAGACCATGTTCGCTCGCTTGGTTCTTGGACACTCGACGCTCACGAGTGTCCCACTGTCTCGCCCCTGACCGGTAAGAGGGGCCAGGGACGAGATCAACCAACGCTTTGCGGCCTTGTGTTTTACACACTCCCCCCGCTGAGCAGTCGGCGCGTCTCCGACCCGCGCAAAAGGCGAGCACCAATCGGCAGCAGACGCGCGCTATCCGCCACGGATGTGCCGCAGCAGCGCCTCGACGTCGCCAGGGGCGAGCCCTGCGGCCACAGAGGGCTCCTCCTCCAAGTCAGCCAACTGCTGGACCGTGGGGTCATCAAGGATCTTCCCCATGAACTCAAGTTTCTGATCCATGCGTACCTCCACCACCTCGTCGATCGTCCCCCGCGCGGCGATCACGGTGACCTTGGTCTCCGTCTCCGGGGCAAGCCCCAGGCGGTGGATGCGGTCGAGGCTCTGCAGGTAGCGGCCGGCCATGAAGTCACGGTCCACATAAACGGCATCGTGACAGACATGGTGCAGGCTGATGCCCTCTCCCAGGGTCGCCGGGTTGGAGACCAGCACCATGCAGCTGGGGTCTTCCCGGAAACGGCGCAGCTGCTCTTCCCGATCAGGGGTTCCGCCGTACACGACTGCCGGGCTGTACTTGTCCAGCATGTGCGCCAAAGTAGTCAAACTGCGCACAAAGGTTGTCCAGACCAACGTCTTACGGCCCTGTGCCGCGTTCTCAGCGACGATCGCCAGCGCTTCCTTGAACTTGGGGGACAGCTCGTAGTCGGGAAGGTTCTGCATCAGCGAATACAGCGAGCTGCCGGCCGGAGGCTCCAGCGGAGGCAGCTGGTAGGCCAACGGCTCGTACTTGGTGGCGCCCTCTACCAACAAGGCTGGGCTCGTCGCCGCCATCAGCAGACGCAACGCCGTCTTGCCCAGCGCGCCGAGATCCTCTCGCGCGGTGCCGTTGGCCATGCCGCCCACCAACGAGCTGTAGATCTCCGCGTGCAGGTCCGGCATATCGACGTAGCGCATCCGCAGGGTCATGGGCGGCAGGCCCAGCTCCTGCTTGGTCGTCCGGGTGAACAGCGGCCGCAGAACGGTGCTCGCGTAGGCAAGGTCCCCGCCGGCCACTGCCCGAGTGACCGCGCGTTGCCCGTGCCCTGGCCAGACAAAGCCCATGAGGTTCTCCAGGTCCTTGGAGCCGTTCGGGGCCGGTGTACCAGTCAGGATCAGCCGTCGTTCCGCGAGCGGGCCCAGCGCCATGCACGCAGCGCCGTACGTACCGCGTGCGCCGAGCTTCATTCGATGGGCCTCGTCGAGGATGAGCATCGAAGGGGCGGACTTGAGCCAGTTCGCGAGCAGGGGCAGAGAACGGTCCAAGCGCTCGTAGTTGACGATGAGAACCTCAGCCCACTCGTCCAGCGAGCCATCCAGCACATGGGTGCGGAGCGGGTAGTTGAAGCAGACGGCTGTTTCATAACGCCACGACTCGTAGGCCGACTTGGGGCAGACGACAAGCAGCCTGCTGGCCGCACCCTCTGCCCGCTGAGCTGCGTACACGGCGAGCGCCACGCGGGTCTTGCCAGCACCGGGCACGCTGAAATTCGCCCCGTGCCCCAGCGAAAGCAGTTTGGCGATGTCACGGCGCTGGAAGGTGTTGAGGTCTTCCTTCCAGGTGTCTCCAAGCAGGTTCAGCACATCGCCAGCAGCGACTTCCGAGGATGCCCCGGAGTCGGCGAGGCGCTCCTCGACCAGTCTGGAGTCGTTGACCACGCCGGCGACGAGCTTCTTGAGCTCCGGAGTCCACTCCACGCCGGTGGGGGCGGGCCAGCTGCTGAGGAAAGGCAGGTTCGCGAGGAGCTCATCCAGGGCCACCGAGGCGGAGAGCGGGCCCAGCTGGCCGCCGGTACGGAACCGGGCGGCCAGCTGAACGAGGTCCTGCCGGTACTGGTCGGTGGTCCGCAAGACCACACGGGTACGCGAGTCGTCGAACCCCAGATGCAGGGACGTTTCCGTCACTGGGTGCCCTCCGCGGTGGCGGCGGCAAGGAGCCAGGAGACGCCGTCTCCGGGGTTCGGGATACCTCGTCCGGCCTGCTGGGCGAGCTTGCGCAGGCTGGTCTGGAGTTTGACCACAGCCTCGTCGAAGGCCTCCTCGTCCAGGCTGTTCGAGGTACGGGCCTGAACCAGTTCGATGATGCACTGATCGATGTTGGCGCACGCGTCCGCGAGCCGGGCCGGCGCAAGCTGCTTGCGCTTGCGGACCCTGGCGTCGCGACCGTGACTGTCGATCGCCTTGTCGAAGGCGTCCTTGGCCTGGTCGAGGAGCGCCTGCGCCGAAGCCTTCTCGCTGTCAGGCAGCCCCGCCGAGTTGTTGCGGACAGTAGCGGCTGCCCGGAGGATGCGGTCGTTCAGGGCACGGGCCCCCGCCACAGCCGACGAGGCGGCCGGTACGTCCAGCCCGAGCCCGGGGATGGACACAGACTCGGGCTGGGCAGTCGTGCCGGTGTCCGCCAGTGCCGGCGGCAGCTCCTTCTCCAGATACCCCTCCTCCAGGAACACCTCGTCGATGTGGCGCACGTCCGTCTTCGAGAAGTTCAGCAGGATCGCCGCCAGACGCCGCTCCTTCATGATCTCGGCCTGGTCCCGGTCCAGGTTCTCCAGCTTCACGTAAAGCCGCTGGAGTTCCTTGAGGCGCTCCTGGGCCCTCTCCCAGTCCACGAGCCGCAGCGCGACGCCCCCGCCGCTCGCGCTACGTTCGTTCAGCTCTGTGATCACACTCAAGATCCACCGTTCCTGGTGGTATGTCGCCGTCCGGATCCGGAACTCCTTGGCGATCTGCTCGGGCGTGCGGCCCAGCGCCGCCTGTTCCTCCATGGCCAGCAGCCGGTTGACATACGAGTAGTCGCGCCGCTGGTCCTGGCGGAGCTGAAGGGCCAGCTCCACGGCATCAATGTCGGCCTGGGTAAACGACGAGGGGAGCACTCCCACGCGCATGGACTGCTTGCCGAGCTTCCGCAAGGCGACGGCACGCGTGTTGCCGTTCACCAATACGCCGTGATGCGTAACCAGCCCGGGGTCGTTCTGGCCGAACTCCCGGAGGTCTTCCATCAGCTTGTCGAAGGCGGGGTCTGGCAGCTCCGGGTCAGACGGCATGGCCTGGAGCAGGCCGCCCAGGTATTCCTGACCCGCCTCTCCAAAAGGATCCTTGTCCAAGTTCCGGTCCTGGTCCGGCTTGTGACTGCGCTGGGCGCGGATCCTGTGCGTACCGGGGTTGAGGTAGAGGTCGTTCAACGGGAGGTCGATCACATCGACGTGGATCTGCTGCCCGTTCCAGTCGACCGTGACCGTTTCCCGGGTGCCTCCAGCGGCCTTCACCTCCGCCACCCTCTTCTTGATCAGCTCACTGAACTGCTCCGCGCGCGGCGGCGGCGGGAACTCCCGCACCATATCTTTTCCCCGTCCCTTTCTGTCGCCGGTCATGTCAGCTACTTTTGCCGGTCGCTGTGGATCAGCCGGTCACGTCGTCGATGGCCTGCGCCACTGCGGCCCGGGACTCCTCGGGCAACGTCCGGTAAATGCCCCACACCTTCTCGATCGGGCTGAACGAGCGCTGATCCGCGTCGATCCACTTGGCGAAGAGGCGCTGCTCCAACGGAGCAAGAGCCTCGACAAGTTCCAGCAGCGCCCCGAGGTCAACCTCCCGGTCGGATCCGCCACCGGTCCCGCACCGCTTGCACTCGGTGACGAGCTGGTGCTCGACGCTCCCGTCCGAGTTGAGCACCTTACGCCGGGAGACATTGAGCTTGGCAAGCTCGATCCCGTCGCCGTCCTCATACGCCTCGCCGGCGCCGATGCCACAGGACCGGCACAGGTGGTTGTCGTCCTGGAGCACCTTCGCGCGCTGGGCAGCGGTGAGGCTGGCCTTGTGCTTCGGCGCCTTCGACTTGCCCGGGATCCAGACGTCAGCACCCCGGATCACAAACCGCTGCTCCTGCTGGAGCAGCGAAGGGTCGTCGCGACTCGTGTCGATCCGCCAGCCGTGATCACGCAGGTCCCGCAGCCTGCGGTCGATCTGCGCGACCTCCGGGAAGGCTTCACGCAGCTGGGCCTTGGTGAAGATGTTCCCTTCCCCCACCTCGGCAACGAGCCACAGCGCTGCCCTAACCATGCTTCCGAACTGATTGTCCCGGTAGGACGGGATTTCCACCATTAACGCCTCCGTGAACTCGTGCCGACGGCACGGCTTTTATTTCGGAGCGTGCGGCAACTGCAACTAACCGTGCAGCCACCTAGGCTCCGTGATCCCCCCGCTCCTCAGCGGCTCATCCAGTTTGACACCAAGGAACGGGTGAAAGTCCAGGGCCTTCCAGCTTGCCCGGGTAAAGCAATTCCGACCGGCTGGACTTGCTCAATGAGAGCAAGTCCAGCCGGTACCGAAGAGGCAGGGACTACACGCTTAGGAACGACGGCGGTGGGGCACAATTGCCGGATCGCAGGCAGACCTTGGGGCGGCTGGCCCTTCGGTGTACAAGCGGCCCGGGAAGGCGAAAATCGCATGTCATCAGCCGGAAGAAGCCCAGCAAGACGTGGCTGGCTGGACCCCGGGAAGGGGTTCTCCGGGGACATACCTCCACGGAAGCGGCAGCTCGCTCTGGCGCTGCGGGCCCTGTGCAGGTTGCTCAACAAGACGCAAGATCCGGATAAACCGGCAGATAACTATCCCACTCAGGCGGAAGCAGCGAAACGTCTTGGCTGCACTGCGGATTCACTGTCGAGGTACCTGAACCAGCCCAGGGTGCCCGGGCCAAATTTCGTCGAGCTTCTACACAAGGAAGCTTCGGCTGATGCCGCGATCAGCGGTCGGGATGTCTGCATCACTCTCGACAACCTGCTCGCGCTCCGCGCCAGTGCCGAGGGCGAGCGACGGGGATGCGAACTCTGCGTGGAGCTAGGGGGGCGAATCGATTCGCTTACGCAGCAGCTCAGCACGCCCTGTCCTGCGTGTGCGGCCCGCCAGCAGGCAGCGGATGAGAGAGCAGCGGAACTGGCGGCACTCCGGGGTGAAGTAGCCGCCATAAGGGCCGCCGTCCAGGACATGGAAACCGTTGAGGCCGGCCTGCGGGCTCGCCTGGCCATGGCCAAAGCTTCCAGAACTCCGCTGCCGGTCCCCCGTCAGCAGCGGGACCGGCAGCGGAGCGAGAAAGAAGTGGCTGTGGCTCGGCAGCTGGCGGCACAGGCCAAAGAGCTGGACGGCGCCGGGAAGCCAGACTCCGCGCTCACCCTCCTCAGGCAGAGCACGACCGAACTGCTGACCCCGGTCGAGACCGCACTGGTCTTGCTAGAGCTGAGGCAGGAGGAGCGTGATCACCTCGCCGACGACCTGATCCACGTCTACGGGCGAGACCAGAGAAACCTGCGACACGCCATGACAGTGTCACTGGAGTTGAATGAGGAAGGAGCTTTCGATGACGCCGGCGCCATACTTCGCGCAGTCCTAAGACGATCAGCCGGCAACACGTGAGGTGCCGTGTGAATGCGCGGTTACTCATCCCGCTGTCGCCACCCAGCCGTCAGGCCGCATCCGCTTCGTAGTGCATTTGGGCCCGGTCCAGCACATCCTCTGGATCGTGACCGCAGGCGACAGACCAGTGGAGCAGGTCGACGATCAGCGCGATCGCCGACTCTTCGAGACCCACGTCTCGCACCTTTCCGTGGAGACCCACCGCACGACCGGATTGATAGCGTTCCAGCGCCCCGACCGCCCGCTCGATACGACGGCAGCCCCTCCCCGCGCTCAGCGGGATCTCGCACCACACCGCCTTGCCGGCTGCAGTCAGGACGGTTCCCCAGTCGACCGCGAATGTCGCGAGGAGGTGCAGGCCCCGGCCGCACTCCTCCTCGCACTTCGCCGACTTGAGGACCGGGACCATACGGCTCTTGTCGTGGACCTCCACCCGAAGCCGCTCGCCGCTCCATTCGAGGATCAGGATCGCCGACGCGCCTTCGCCGACGTGCTTGAGGACGTTCGTCGCCAATTCCGCCACCAGTAGGCCGACTTCGTCGGCGGCTGCAGGCAGACCCCACTGACCCAGTTGCCGCACCGCCGCTCTCCGCAGCAGGCGCACCTCAGCCGGCGCCGCCTCAAACGGCAGAACACAGCGGAGTCGGGACTCGGGGACCTCGCAACCAGACATATCGGCTCCTCCTTCCCGGCCACGCGCATGCTGCTCCTGCCGTATCCATACGACTGCAGCGCGTAGCGATCTGTAAGCGAGGATGGCATAGAGAAATCCCTCCATGTAACTTCTCACGAGAATCCATCGAGTGAATCCGGTGGTCAGCCAGTTCCCCGCTGCCTAGCCTGAGGGCGATCACCGGGCCACTCCCGGGCGTGGACGAAGGAGTCGTATGGCCGAGCGGACCACCACCCGCCGCCGCCAACTGGGCGCGATGATGCGGAAGTTGCGTGCCCGCAAAGGCCTGACGCTCGAGGAGGCGGGAGGGCTCGTCGGCGTCTCCAAGGCCACGGTCAGCCGGTACGAGACGCAGGCAGGGCCGGTCAAGTGGATCGTCGTCGATGCCCTGTGCCGGGAGTACGACGCAACCGAGGCCGAGCGACAAGCGGTTGTCGGGCTGGCGAAAGACGCCAAGCAGCAGGGCTGGTGGAGTTCCTTCGCCGACTCCATCCCGGAGAGCATGAACCTGCTGCTCACCCTTGAGGACGAAGCGGTGAGCGAGAGCCACTTCTCCTGCGTCTATGTCCCCGGCCTTCTGCAGACCCGCGCCTACAGCACCGCGCTGCAGCGGGCCAATGAGGTCCCGCTGGAGCCAGGCGAGATCGAGCGACTGGTCGACATCCGCATGAAGCGGCAGGAGATCCTCAACCGGGCCCCCAGGCCGTTGCGGCTCTGGGCGATCCTCGATGAGTCCGTAATCCGCCGGGTCGTCGGGTCGCCGCAGATCATGAAAGAACAGCTCGACCGGCTCCTGGAAGCGAACGAGTCGCCCGCCATCACGCTCCAGGTGCTGCCTTTCTCCAAGGGGGCCCACGCCGCCGCCCTCGGCAGCTTCGTCATCATCGGCGGCACCGAGCCGGCCCTCGACGTGGTGTACGTGGACTTCCACACGGGCTCGCTCTTCCTTGAGAAGGACGCGGAACTTGACCGGTACAGACTTGCGTTCGAGTACCTTCGCGCCCAAGCGTTGGATATGGAAGCTTCCTCATCCATGATCGAACGCGCCCGCAAGGAGCTGTGAATGCCCGCCACCGGTGGAGTTGCCGAAGAGTCCAGATGGTTCAAATCGTCATATAGCGGAGGAAACACAACGGAGTGCCTTGAGGCGGCGTTTGGCCGAGGAGAAGTACTCATACGCGATTCCAAGCGGCCCGCCGGGTCTCGCTTGCGCGTCTCTGCCGAGACTTGGAGCAGGTTCGTGGCCGACGTCGCCGCTTGACCGGCTGACCGCCACAGCCCATTAGCCATATTGGCAACTCCCCTGCCAAATGCCAGAGTTGACTGCGTCGGCTGAGACACGGGGGAATGAGCGGGGCTGTGGTGCAGAGGCGTCGGCAGGTCGTGCTGTGCGTGTGTGCTGTCGTACTTGCGGGCGTTGCGGTCCTGTATCCACGAAGTGCCGAGGACGTCGTGGCCGCCACCCAGTTCAGCATCGCGTTCTTCGCCACGCTGTTGACCGGCGAGGCCGTGATCTTCGCGCTCACCTTCTCCGCGGCGAGTTCCTGGCCCTCCTTACAGGCGATAGACAGCCACATCGCTTTCCGGGAGTGGGTGCTCATCGGCTGGTTCGCCGCTCTCTTCACCGCTTGTGGCCTGCTCGGCGGCAACGGGATGAGTGCGACCTACGGTGCGTTGCTGTTCCTGCTGGCCAACATCTTCGGGATCTTCTCCTTCATCCAGCTTTTCGGTCTGGCCAGCGTCGGCGGGCGTAACCGGCTGCTGTGCCGGACGCTCGCCGGGGAGCTCGGGCAGGCCGGTGCCGGAGGCGGCGCGTCGGCCGGCGACTTCGAGAACGGTTCCGTCGTCAACGCCTACCTCAGTGCCATCAGCCAGGCCGTGACCAGCAACGATCCAACGGCTGTGCGGAATCTCGTGGACCAGTTGGTCGGGGCCGAGGTGAGTGTGGGGGGCAGCCGAGCGTGCGATCACGCTTCATATCGACGTTCTTCACCGACTCGCCCGCGCGGCCCTCGTCAGCGGGGCCGATCCGATCCAGGTGACCGCCTGTGCGGAAACCTTGGTCGATTCCGTCGTCCGGCTGTGCCGGAGGCTGCCCGATCCGGCCTCGCCGCTCGGCGCGCTCAGCCGGTACCTGGCCTGGCTGGCCAACACCGCGCTGCTGATGTCGGTCCGGGACGTCGCCTCCAACCGGTCCGCCCGTGAGCTGGTCGCGCTGAGCACGGACGCCCGGTCGAGGATCCTGCGGTGTGTGGACCCGGACCCGAAGTCGGCGAACGGACCGGACGAGATCGGCACCCTGCTTCCTGAGCCGCACCAAGCCCTGAAGTGGAGTGCGGACTTCTCCGAGTTCCACGGTGCGCATCAGGCCGGGGCCCTGTACGGGGTGTACGAGATCCTCACCGGCACGAAGTTCATGGGGAACTACTGGGACGGTGCGTCGATTCTCACGCAATTGCGGCAGGCGTTGTTCGGGGGCGAGGATGCCGTGACGACGCCAGCGGCGGACGCGGCGCGTGCCGCCTTCGGGAGCGTCGAGGAGTACGACCACTTCTGGGCCCTGACTTCGGTGACCGCGCTCGCCACCCTGCGGGACTGCCGTGTTCCGCACCCTCCGGAGCTCGTACGGCCCGAGTTCACCCCTGATCATCAACTGCTGGGCGCTTACCTGCGGACGTTCGCCACCCACCGCTACTTCGGTACGGCGGAAGAGGCGCGTACAGCCCTGCTCGGGCTCATCTCCCGTACGGCTGCGTCCGGGTCTGTGAGTGAGCCGGTGCACCATGGGCGAGGCGGCCGTGCGTACCGGGTGCCCGCCCCGCATGTGGAACCGCAGCTCCGGCCCGCCGCCGCGATCCTGGCCGTCGCGGGCCGACTGGCTCCGCTCGCGCCCAGCGGGGACGACACGGAACTGCGTGGCTTCCTCACCGCGCTGCCCTCGGTCAGTCTGCGGATCACCGCCGGTCTGGCCGCCCGAGTCTTGCCCGGCGCGGCCGAGGTCGCGCAGACGGATCCGGTCGAGGTCATCGTCGTAGGCCTGAAAGTCCTGACGCTGGTCGGGGCTCACACCCGGGAGGGAGCATGACGGATCCGGCTATAGACACGGCCGTCTGGCGCGAGCGCATCGCCGCACTGGAATCGGACGCGGTGACGGCCGCGGTCATCGTGCAGTGCGATCTGACGTGGCTCCAGCCCGGTCTCCTCGGCATTCGCAACGAGATCGACCAGGCCGTCATGAAAGCCCAGTTGCGTCGTGGTGACGGCCTCATCGTGGACCGCGTGGTCCTGCACAGTCTGCCGGTCGAATCCGCAGCCGCCGTCGGGGCATTCGAGGAGTGGCAACTCCGGATGTCGGCCGCCGCTTTGCTGCTCTGCGCGGACGGTCAGCCGGTGCCCAGGATCCACCGTCTCATCCTCGGAGGTGACCAGTCGTCCGCGCCCATCCCGGATATGGTCGAAGTGCTGGACAACGGCGACTGGACCGACCGCCAGCGGGCCGGGCTGGCGCTGGACATCATCCATACGGTCGGCGCCACCACGCCCCTCACGGGCTACGACATGGACCTGGACGGCCCCTTCGGCGACGCCGATCCCTCCGTCTACATGTGAGAGTGGCCGCGAGCGGCCCACCAGAGACTTGGAGACCAGGTGCCCTTCTCCCCCGAGACCCCCGAGGACCACGTCTTTCTCGCACAGGCCATTGAGCTGTCCCGCCATGCCCTGGAGGACGAGGGCAAGACTCCGTTCGGTGCCCTGGTCGTCATCGACGGGGAGGTCGTCGCCACCGGGACGAGTTCGGTCGTCGAACTGCGGGACCCGACCGCGCATGCTGAGGTGATGGCCCTCCGGGCTGCGGGCAGCGCACTCGGCCGCCATCTCATGGAAGACGCCGTGATGTACTCCAGCAGCGAGCCGTGCCCCATGTGCCTGGTGGCCTGCTACTGGGCCCGCGTATCGCGGCTCGTGTACGCCGCCACCAGCCACGATGTCGGGGTCAGCGGGTTCGAGGACCTTCAGTACTACCGGGAACTCAGCGTCTCCAATGCGGAGCGGACCCTGCTCCAGGAAACAGCGGTCGGCGGTGAAACGCGGGAGATCGCGGCGGCGGCCCTGGCCAGTTGGGCCGACAAGCTGGCCTTCCCCGTGGAGCCCAAGCTCTGAAGTTCAGAAGGGGTGCCCCCAGCCGCCCGCTTCTTGGTCAGTGTCGTGCCTCCGCGAGCCGAGTAAAGGGCGCTCCCGCTCCGCTGCGCTCCGCGTCCGCGTCGGCTGGCGCCGATCGGCCTTCGGCCGACCCTTGACTCGGCCCACTCCGGCACGGGGAAGAAGCGAGCGGGCGGCCGGGAAAGGTGGGGTGGGGCTTGAGTGGGATGGCCCTTGGGTGGGGTGCCAGGCGCCCTGGGCGGGGAGTTGGCGGGACCAAGGTGGGGCTGGGGACCGCTTGGGAAAAGGTCGGCCGGTGCGGAGGACGCGATGAGGCGGTGGGGGGCGGGGCAGGCGTCCGGGCCGGGGAGGTGACGGGTCAGAACTGGAAGGGGCCGGGGGACAACGGGGTGACCGCCTCGCAGGAGAATCTGATGCCGTACATCAGGAAGGTCAGCTCGTTCCCGAGGACGTCCAGGCTCTCGCCGAGTTCGACCGTGCCCGGAAGCGGACCGAGGGTGATCGGGTCGCCTGCGGAGAGGGGAGGGTTCACGGTTCCCATGAAGACGACCGGCTGCCCGGTGTTGATGTCGTCGAGCACCAGGGTCGAGGTGATGCTGTACCACGGGACGGCGAGGGGGGCGGTCACCGAGGAAAGCTCGATGGTGATCGTCGCGTCCGTGCCGCTCTGAGTGGCCGTCAATTGGGCGGTGACCCACCCCAGGAGGTTTCCGCAGTCGTACTGAGTCGTGGCCTGCGTGGGGGTCACCGCAGCCGCCCCGGGGGCCAGTGCCACGGTACCGGCCAGCAGAGCGGCGCAGGCCGTCGTGGCGGTCACCGCTGCGCGTAACTTCCGGTTCGTGCGGCTCGGACATCTCGTGCGTCTCGCGAATCTCATGGCTTGGCCCCTCCTGAAGGAGACTTCACAGCTCCGACGTGCCGTCAGATGGTGGCCCACAGTGACGCTCAGCCAGCACGAGAAGGCAAGCGGCGGCGGACGCGGACGCGGTGTTCACGGGAACTTTGTTCGCCCGACGGCACCCTTCACCAATCCTCCGTGCACTCAAGTGCCCTGTTTCCAACCGAGGTTGACTCCGGTTCGCCCCGAGGAGGATCATCCGCTTCCAGGCGCCGACGGACGCAGCCCCGCGTAGGTCGCGGAGCCCTGCGCATACCGGTGCGGGGTCGATGAACCGATGCCCCGTCGTACGCATCCTCCATTCCGCCATTTGATCCTCCGAGGTTCGGGGACTTTTTCATGAGCACAAGGAATTCCAGACGTCCGGTCCTGTTGACCGCCGTCGCCGCGCTCGCCGTCGCGGGTGGGGCGGCCGTGCCGGTGCCGGCGCTGGCCGACGGTGGGGCCGGGGACGCGACGGCCACGTTGCAGCAGGAGTTCGCGGCCGCCGCCGACGCGTACCACGTGCCGCGTCAGGTGCTGTTGGCGGTGGCGTACCAGGAGTCGGCCTGGGACACGCACGCCGGGGAGTACAGCACGGACGGCGGCTACGGGCCGATGCACCTGACGGACGTCACCCCGGCGATGATGGCCGGCGGCGACGCGGGCGCGGCGGGGCGTGCGGACCTGGCGAAGCTGGCCGCCGATCCGGCGCTGCACACCCTGCAGGCGGCGGCGAAGCTGACCGGGCTGTCGGCCGAGGAGTTGCGCGAGGATCCGTCGGCCAACATCCGTGGCGGCGCGGCGCTGCTCGCGTCGTATCAGAAGGATGTCATCGGGTCCGTTTCCGCGGATCCGGGCAACTGGTATGCGGCGGTGGCCCGTTACAGCCAGTCCGACGAGCGGCAGGGGGCGGCGGCCTTCGCCGGGCGGGTGTTCGCGACCATCGAGAAGGGGATCGGCCGTACGACGGCCGAGGGCGAGCACGTACGGCTGGCGGCCGACAGTGATGTCGAGCCGGTCACCGGTCAGTTGAAGGCCCTGGATCTGAAGTCGGCGGACACGACGGAGACCGAGTGCCCGGCCACCGTCGCGTGCACCTTCGTTCCGGCGGCGGCGTCCAACGGGCAGGTGTCCAACCGGCCCGCCAACGGCATCCGGATCGACAGCATCGTCATCCACGACACGGAGACCTCGTACGACACCGCCGTCAGCCTCTTCCAGCAGGCGGGCGGTTCCGCCGCGCACTACGTCATGCGGTCCTCCGACGGCGCGGTGACGCAGATGGTGCCCACGAAGGACCTCGCCTTCCACGCGGGCAACTACTCCACCAACATGCACTCGATCGGCATCGAGCACGAGGGCTACGCCGCGCACGGCGGCACCTGGTACACGGAGGCGCAGTACGAGGCCACGGCCGAGCTGGTGAAGTACCTGGCCGGGCGGTTCGGCATACCGCTGGACCGGCAGCACATCATCGGCCACGACAACGTCGCCGGGCCGAAGTCGTCCCTCGTGTCCGGCATGCACTGGGACCCGGGCCCGTCCTGGGACTGGAACCACCTGATGAGCCTGCTCGGCGTGCACACCGGGCGGCACGGCGTCGGTCCCGTCGGCTCGGTGGTCACCATCGCCCCGCGCTTCGCCGACAACACGCAGACCGTCCAGATCTGCCCCTCCGACGACCCGACCGGCGCCACCACCGCGTGCACCGAGACCCCGCAGCCGTCGAACTTCGTCTACCTGCGCACCGAACCCAGCGACACCGCTCCCCTCTTCGGGGACCAGGCGCTGCACCCCGGCGCGGCCGGCACCGACCGGATCAACGACTGGGGCAGCACGGCGGCGGCCGGACAGCAGTTCGTCGTCGCCGGGCAGGACGGCGACTGGACGGCCATCTGGTACGGCGGGTCGAAGGTGTGGTTCCACAACCCGCACGGGTGCAACACCGCGCCAGCCCACGGGGTCAAGGTGATCGCGGCGGCCGGGACCTCCCCGGTCGCGGTGTACGGCTCCAGCTACCCGGACGCCGCCGAGTACCCGGCGGGTCTCTCGCCCTCGACGCAGGCGCCGCTCAGCATGTACACCGTCCCGGCCGGCCAGGCCTACGTGGCCACCGTGGCGCCGTCCCTCACGGACGACTTCTTCCCCTCCAGCGGCACGGTCGTCACCGGCGCCAAGGCGATGTACACCATCCAGTACAACCACCGCGTCGCCCTCGTGTACGCCTCGGACGTCACGGCCACGGAGGCCTCGGACTCGTGATGTTCAGCCGCTGACCGTGTGGTGCCCAGGGGGTCCAGGCCTCCTGGGCA
The DNA here is from genome assembly GCF_042959465.1 of Streptomyces sp. NPDC007901. Taxonomy (NCBI): domain Bacteria; kingdom Bacillati; phylum Actinomycetota; class Actinomycetes; order Kitasatosporales; family Streptomycetaceae; genus Streptomyces; species Streptomyces sp. NPDC007901. The sequence continues at coordinate 24,384 of NZ_JBIBKW010000018.1, forward strand.
CACTTGCATCCCGTGGCCGGGGCGGCCCGCCCTACTTGAACGCCGCCGCGTTCCGCCCGGCCCACCCCCCGAAGCCCACCGCCGGCCGCCCCAGCACCGCCTCCACGTCCCCGCTCACCTTCAGCTCGGCGGCAAGCGGCTCCCCCAGGACGTCCAGCGTCCCCGTGACCGCCTCCTCCGGCATGAACCGGGTCATGGCGGCGTGGGCCTCGTCGCGGGACAGTTCGACGAGCGTCACCTCCTCGGACAGCGCCTCCGCGATGGCCCGGACCTGCTCGCGGGGGCTGATGAGTGCGGGGCCCGTGAGCTCGTACACCCGTCCCCCGTGGCCGTCCTCGCGGAGGGCCGCCGCCGCGACGGCCGCGATGTCCGCCGGGTCGACGACGGGGAGGGCGGTGTCGGCGAAGGGGGCGAAGGCCATGCGCTGGGTGCGGACGGTCTCCGCCCAGGCGAAGGCGTTGGAGGCGAAGCCGCCGGGGCGCAGGATCGTGAAGTCCAGGCCCGACGCTCGTACCGCCGCCTCGAACGCGCGCAGGCGGGCGTGCGAGGGGGCGTCCGGGCGGGTGGCGCTGACCTGGGAGGAGACCAGGACGACTCGCTCGACGCCGGCGGACACAGCCGTGTCGAGGAGGAGGGTCGGGCTCTCGCCGTGGGCGTTGAGTTCGCCGCCCAGGAGGAGGAAGAGGGCGCGTGCGCCGGTGAGTGCCGGACGCATGCTCTCCGCGTTCCCGACATCCGCCCGGATCCAGCGGACGCCGGGCACGGCAGACGCGGCAGAAGCGGCAGGCCCGGCGGGCGTCGCCGGGCGGTCGCGGCGGGACACCGCCACCACCTCCTCCTCGCCCGCCTGCGCCAGCAGATCCACCAGTGTCCGGCCGATGTTGCCGGTCGCGCCCGTGACGATGATCATCGATCCCCCAGAGTTGTTAGTTAGTTGACTGACTCAGAACCTCGAGGCAGAAGCTAGCACGCCCGCCCCCTGCGCTGTCTATAGTTAGTTGGGTGACCAACTCAGTGGATCGGCGGGTGCGGGCCTCGCAGAAGCGGCGGCGGCTGATGGCGGCGGCCGCGCGGGTGCTGCACGAGCAGGGCGTCGAGCGGACGACGCTCGCGGACATCGCGCGGGAGGCCGAGGTCCCGGTCGGGAACGTCTACTACTACTTCAAGACCAAGGACGAGCTGGTCCGGGCCGCGCTCGCCGAGCACTCCGCGCATCTCGACGAACTCACGGGCAGGCTGGACGAGTTGGCGGATCCGCGAGACCGGATCAAGGGGCTGATCGCGGCCTGGGTCGAGCAGCGTGACGTCGCCGCCCGCTCCGGCTGCCCCACCGGCACCCTGGCCGCCGAACTCGGCAAGCGGGCCGACGGGACGCTCGACGCGGAGGCCGGCGCGGTGATCCGGCGGCTGCTGGAGTGGGCCGCGGCGCAGTTCCGTGAGCTGGACCTGTCGGACCAGGGCCCCGGCACCGGTCCGGACGACCTCGCCCTCACCCTCGTCGCCGGATACCAGGGCATGTCGCTGCTCGCCCACGCCCTGCGCGACCCGGACGTCATGACCCGCGAGGGCGCCCGGCTGCTGCGCTGGCTCGACGGGCTCAACTGACCACGGTCGAAGACGAATTGGCGGAGGGAGCGGGCGTACGGCTGCCAGGATGGCGGGCATGACGACGATCCACGGTGAAGTGGCCGACGGGTTCGAAGGCGTGCGTGAGGCGTTCGCCGCCAACTTCGACGAGCGGGGGGACATCGGGGCCGCCGTGTGCGTGTACCGGGACGGGCGGCCGGTGGTGGATCTGTGGGGCGGGGTCGCCGATCCGGACACCGGGCGGGGGTGGGAGCGGGACACGCTGCAACTCGTGTACTCGGCGACGAAGGGCGTGACCGCCACCGCCGTTCATCTGCTCGCCCAGCGCGGGGAGTTGGACCTGGACGCGCCGGTGGCCGCCTACTGGCCCGAGTTCGGGGTGAACGGCAAGGCTCAGATCCCGGTGCGGTGGTTGCTGTCGCATCAGGCGGGGGTCGTCGGGGTCGAGCCGCCGGTGCCGGTGGAGGCGGCGCTGGGCTGGGATCCGATCGTGGACGCGGTCGCCGCGCAGTCGCCGGCGTGGGTGCCGGGGAGTGCGCACGGGTATCACGGGCGGACCTTCGGGTGGCTGGTCGGGGAGGTGATCCGGCGGGTGTCGGGGCGTACGCCGGGGCGGTTCGTCGCCGAGGAGATCGCCGGGCCGTTGGGGATCGACTTCTTCATCGGGCTGCCGGACGGCGAGCGGGGGCGGGTGAGCCGGATGGTGTACCAGGAGCCGGAGGTCGATCTCAGTGCCATTCCGCTGGAGGTGATCCCGCCGGAGTTCCGGGAACTCGTCGCCGCCATGCGTGATCCGCGGTCGCTGTACAGCAGGGCCTTCGCCGTGACCGAGCCCGCGGCGATCGACTTCAACTCCCCCGAGGTACAGGCCGCGGAGCTGCCCTCGTCCAACGGGATCGGCACCGCCCGGGGGCTGGCGCGGATGTACGCCTCGCTGATCGGGGAGGTGGACGGCGTACGGCTGTTCACCCCGGAGACGGCGGAGTCGGCGGCGGCCGAACAGGCGGCGGGGATCGACCGGGTGCTGCTGATCCCCAGCCGGTTCGGGACCGGGTACATGCTGCCCACCGAGACCGACCGGATGACCGGTCCGCGCGCCTTCGGCCACCCCGGCCGCGGGGGCTCGCTCGCGTTCGCCGACCCGGAGCACGGGATCGCCTTCGCGTACGTGATGAACCACATCGTCGAGGGCCCGGAGGACACCCGCGCGGCCTCGCTCGTCGACGCCGTACGGGAGGCGCTGGCGCGGGCACCGCAGGACTGAGAGAACCGACCGGGACGACGGGCCGACCGGGTAAACGGGGCGGGTCACGGGGGTGGGCAAGGCCCGTGGGCAGTCCGGATACTGGCCCGCATGGGGGCCATCTACGACGGACTCGGGGTGGGGTACGGGCTGACCCGGCGGCCCGACCCGCGGATCGGGGCACGGGTGCGGGCCGCGCTCGACGGCATGGCGGACGTGGTCAACGTCGGGGCGGGGACGGGGTCGTACGAGCCGGAGCGGACCGTGCTCGCGGTCGAGCCGAGCCGGGTGATGGTCGAGCAGCGGCCGCCGGGGGCCGCGCCCGCCGTGCGGGGGATCGCCGAGCGGCTTCCGCTGCGGGACGGTGCCGTGGACGCCGTGATGGCCCTGCTCACCGTGCACCACTGGGGTGATCCGGCCGCCGGGATCGCGGAGTTGCGGCGGGTGGCGCGGCGCCGGGTCGTGGTGCTGACCTGGGACCAGCGGGTGTTCCGGGAGCGGTTCTGGCTGGTGCGGGACTATCTGCCGGAGGCGGCGGAGTTCGACGACGGCCGGGCGGTCGCGATCGCGCGGCTGGCCGAACTGCTCGGCGGGACGGTACGGGTCGAGGTGGTGCCGGTGCCGTACGACTGCGTGGACGGGTTCGGGGCCGCCTTCTGGCGGCGCCCCGAGGCTTATCTCGACCCCCGGGTCCGGGCCGGCATCTCCCTGTTCGCGCAGACCGGGGCGGCCGTCCTCGCACCCGGGCTGCGGCGGCTCGCCGAGGACCTGGACAGCGGGCGGTGGGCGCGGCGGTACGGCGAGCTGCTCGGGCTCGACTCCCTCGATGTGGGGTACCGGCTGCTCGTCGCCGATCTTCCGCCCAGGTGAGCGGCCGATTAGGCTCGGCGGTATGAACGGGGTCGTGACAACGGTCAGTCGTAATGACGTCTACTCCTTCACCAAGCCGAACCGGGAGAGCATCACGCTGCTCGCCGGGCTCGGCGTGGAGGGCGATGTCCACGCCGGGGTGACCGTGAAGCACCGGTCCCGGGTCGCGCAGGATCCGAGTCAGCCCAACCTGCGGCAGGTGCACCTCATCCACGAGGAGTTGTTCGCGGAGGTGTCGGACTCCGGGTTCCGGGTGGCGGCCGGGGAGCTCGGCGAGAACATCACCACCCGGGGCGTCGATCTGCTGGGGCTGCCGACCGGGACGCTGCTGCGGATCGGCGAGCGCGCCGTCGTCGAGGTGACCGGGCTGCGCAATCCCTGCCTGCAGATCGACGGCTTCCAGCAGGGGTTGCTGAAGCACGTCGTCGGGCGGGACGAGAGCGGGCGGATCGTCCGCAAGGCCGGGGTGATGAGCGTGGTGAAGGTGGGGGGTGTGGTGCGGCCGGGGGACACGATCCGGGTGGAGCTGCCCACGGGGGACCATCGGCCGCTGGAACGGGTCTGAGGCACGCCGGGACCGGTCCGAGGCGTGTCGTGGTCCGTCCGAGGCGTGTCGTGGTCCGTCCGAGGGGCGGGGGCCGCGTCTGGGTGCGGGCAGTGAGCCTGCTCTGAGATTCCCTTTGAATTCCTTTGCATCCCTTGAAACATTTTCCCCGGCCCACCGCATCAATGAGGTGAGCGGCAGCGCGCCGGGGGCGGGAACGGGGAGCTTGGGGATGAGTCAGGGGCCGGTGGAGGACTACGCCGAGTTCGCCGCGGCGCGGGCCGGGCATCTGTACCGGTCCGCCTGTCTGCTGACCGCCGGGGACACCCACCTCGCGGAGGACCTGGTGCAGGAGGCCCTCGGGCGGATCTACGTCCGCTGGGGGCGGGTCTCCCGCGTCGGCAACCCCGCCGGGTACGCGCAGACGGTCCTCACCCGGACCTTTCTCGCGCACCGGCGGCGGTTCAGCAGCCGTGAGCGGATCAGGGACTCGTTTCCCGAGGCGGCCGACACCGGTGCCGATCCCTCGCTGCGGCTGACCCTCCTCGACGCCCTCGCGCAGCTGCCCGCCAAGGACCGGGCCGTCGTCGTCCTGCGGTACTGGGAGGACCGGTCGATCCACGAGACCGCGGACGCGCTCAACGTGAGTTCGGCCGCCGTCCGCACGCGGTGCGTACGGGCCCTGGCCCGGCTGCGTGAACTCCTGGGCGAGGACCTCGCCGAGTACGCCCGCTCCTGACCTCAACCTTGTGGAAACGGTGGTTCGTCATGCCCGTCGAGCAGCAGCACAACGACAGCACCGGTGACAACGACCCCTTCGAACGTGAGCTCGCCGCCGCGCTGCGTCAGACCGGCGGCGCCTTCGAGACCGACCGGGTCACGCTCGCCGCCGCCGGGGCGGCCCGGGGGCGGCGGTTGCGGCTGCGGCGCCGGACCGCCGTACTGGGCGGCGCCGCGGGTGTCGCGCTCGCCGGCGTGGGCGGTGCGCTGGCGGTTCCCTGGGGCGGCTCGTCGTCCGTCGCACGGCCGCCCGCCTCCGTGAGTACGACCCCGCACCCCACGTCCTCCCCCGGCGGCCGGGCCGTCACCTCCGACGAGATGATCAACACGCTGGAAAAGCTGCTGCCCGCAGGGGAGTTCGGCAAGGCCGAGGGCCGGGGGGTCGACCGGAGCGAGCCGCACTCGGTGCCGTACGCGCAGGTCGTGTACGACGACGGGCACGGCGCCGCCGCCATCAGCGTCGTCGTCCAGAAGGTGCGGCCCGGCGGGGACGACGCCCGGCAGGCCGTCCGGTGCCCCGACAAGGTCTATGCGCCGTACGACAGTTGCACGACCAGCCATCTGCCCGACGCGTCCGTCGTCGCGGTGGTCAAGGGGTACGAGTACCCGGACCGGCGCGTGGAGACCAAGCTCTGGACCGCGAACCTCATCACCCCGGACGGCCACCAGGTGTCGGTGAGCGAGTGGAACGCCGCCGCCGAGAAGGACGCGCCGATCACCCGGGACGAACCGCCCTTGTCTGCCAAGCAGTTGACGACGCTCGCGGCGGCGAAGGACTGGCGGGGGATCGCCGACGCCCTGCCGGACGACCTGACGCAGACCGGGTCCCGGACGGAGGAGCCGCCCCTGGCCCAGGGCGACGGCAAGGCGATCCGGCAGACCCTCGCCTCGCTGATCCCGAAGGGGCTGAAGGTCGTGGCGCACGGGAGTGACGACGACGACCAGTTCACGTATGTCGTCGTCGACGACGGCAAGGGCCGGAGTCTCGTGCAGATCAATGTGCAGCCGGACATGGGCGATGTGGCGGGCGACCTGTTCGGCAGCGGGAGCGAGACGCTCGCCGACGGGACGCAGGTCGCCGAGCGGCAGCAGCCCGGGGAGAAGGGCGGCGCCGGGGTCGTCATGTGGACCGTGGACACCCTGCGCCCCGACGGTTTCCGGGTGGTCGTCAGCGCTTTCAACTCCGGCTCCCAGCAGACCGCCGCCACCCGCACCGCCCCGGCCCTGACCATGAAGCAGCTGCGCGCCATCGCCCTCAGCCCGAAGTGGCGGTCGTAGCGCCGCCCTGCGGAGCCTCCGCGGCGGGGTGGGAGTTAGCCTCGTGGGATCACGGCAGACCAGCAGGAGGCAGACATGGCGAGGGTTCCCAGTTCGGTGATCGCCGCGAGCGGGCTCGTCGGTGGGTACGGGGTCGCCCGGTGGACGAAGAAGCGGCCGCTGGGCGGGGCCGTGCTGGCCGTCGCCGGTGCCGCCGCCGCACAGCAGTGGCGGCAGCAGGCGGGCGGGAAGGCGGCCGGGGCCCTGTCCGCCGCGTACGTCGCCGCCTTCGCCGGGTCCCATCCGCTGGCCAAGAAGGTCGGCGCCTGGCCGTCCGTCCTCGGCGTGGCCGGCGCGGTGGCACTGGCCTCCTGGGCCGTCGCGGACCGCCGCGCCTGACCTCGTAACACGTCAGGCGTCACGCATCAGGCGTCCGCGCCGCGGATAACCCGGCCACACGCCCGACCGCACGGGGCATCCGCGCCACGGAATGCCCGACCGCCCGCGCACCCGGCCGCACCCGCCCGCGTCACCCGTCACCCGTCACCCGTCACCCGTCAGGGTCACGCGTCCGCGCCGCGGAACGCCCGCCGATACGCCTGCGGGCTGGTGCCGACGACTCGGCGGAAGCGTTCGCGGAAGGCGGTCGGGGAGCCGAAGCCGGACTGGGTGGCGATGCGCTCGACGGGGTGGCCGGTGGTTTCCAGGAGGTGCTGGGCCCTGCGGACGCGGGCGCGGTGCAGCCACTGCAGGGGTGTCGAGCCGGTCTGGTCGCGGAAGCGGCGGTTGAGGGTACGGGTGCTCATGCCGGCCCGTGCCGCGACCTCGTCCAGGGTGAGGTCGCGGTCGCAGTTGTCCTCCAGCCAGGCCAGGAGCGGCTCCAGGGTGGCGCCGGCGGGGGCCGGCGGCTGGTCGTGGACGATGAACTGGGCCTGGCCGCCCTCCCGTTCCAGCGGCATGACCGACATCCGGGCGGTGTGCGCGGCGACCGCCGAGCCGTAGTCCGTGCGGACCATGTGCAGGCACATGTCCATGGCCGCCGCCGCGCCCGCCGAGGTCAGGAACTGGCCGTTGTCGACGTAGAGGACGTTCGGGTCGACCTCGATGTCCGGGTGCAGCGCGGCGAGGGTGTCGGCCGCGACCCAGTGGGTGGTCGCGCGCAGTCCGTCGAGGAGGCCGGTGGCCGCGAGGACGAACGCGCCGACGCAGACCGACGCGATCCGGGTGCCGTTCGCCGCCGCCGCGCGCAGGGCGTCGGCGACCTCCGCCGGGAGGACGCACTCGGGGTCCGCGACGCCCGGCACGATGATCGTGTCCGCCTCGGCCAGCGCGTCCAGCCCGTACGGCGCCTTGATCGTGAACGCGCCGCCCGCCGCGGTCACCTCCTCCGCCGGCCCGCACACCCGCACCCGGTAGGCGTCCCGGCCGTCGGGCAGCCGGGCCCAGCCGAAGGTGTCGATCGGCACGGTGAAGTCGGAGGGGATGACCTGGTCCAGAACGAGTACGGCGACGGTGTGCATGGCAGGAATGTAGTCGGTCGACGGGTTGCCGCCAACCAAAGGGGGCTGTTCCTGCCCGGTCGCGGGTACGGCTGGCGAGAATCCGTCGACCCGTGGCAGTATCGCCGCTTCTGCAAGATCTCCCCGCCGCCTACGGTCGAGGCCGTGACCAAGTTCCTCCTCGCCGTCCATGTCCTCGCGGCGATCGTCGCCGTCGGCCCCGTCACCGTGGCCGCCAGCATGTTCCCGCCGGCCGCCCGCCGTGTCATCGAGGCGCCGGACGACGTCCGGGCCGCCGAGACCCTTCGGCTGCTGCACCGGATATGCCAGGTGTACGCCGTGGTCGGCGTCGCCGTCCCGGTGTTCGGGTTCGCCACGGCCGGCAACATGCACGTGCTGGGCAGCGTCTGGCTGATCGTGTCGATCGCGCTCACCGCGCTCGCGGCCGTCGTCCTCGCCGTGCTGGTGCTGCCCCGGCAGAGCGCCCTGGTGGAGGGCGGCACGGACGGCCGTACCCGACAGGCGACCGTTCAACTCGCCATGTTCACCGGGGTGTTCAACCTGCTCTGGGCCACCGTGACGATCCTGATGATCGTCCGGCCGGGGTCGACGACCGGCGCCTGAACCGGCCACTGTCCTCCGCCCCCGGTTTCTGTTATCGGGGCCGTGCCCGTCCGTCTCCCTGGGCATGCACGTGACTCGACAGATCAGCCGCCGGAGCATGCTGAGCGCCTCGGGAGCCGCGGTGGCGGCCACCGCGGGGCTCGTCTCGGCGGGCCGTCCCGCCTTCGCCGCCGGGGCCTTCGCCCATCCCGGCCTGCTGCACACCCGTACCGATCTCGACCGCATGACCGCCAAGGTGAGGGCGGGCGCCGCCCCCTACACGGCCGGGTTCGCCAAGCTGACCGCCAACCGGCACGCGCAGAGCGGCTGGCAGCCGCGGCCGCAGGCCGTCGTCTACCGGGGCTCGGGCACCCCGGAGAACTACACGCTCCTCTACAACGACATCCACGCCGCCTACCAGAACGCGCTGCGCTTCCACGTCACCGGCGAGGGCGCGTACGCCGACACGGCCGTCGCGATCCTCAACGCCTGGTCCTCCACGCTCACGGCGGTGAACGGTTCCGCCGACCGGTTCCTGGCCGCCGGGCTGTACGGCTACCAGTTCGCCAACGCCGCCGAACTCGTCCGTGACCACGGGGACTTCGAGCTGGCCCGCTTCCAGGAGATGCTGAGCGAGAAGTTCGGCGCGATGAGCGACGACTTCCTCGTCCGGCACAACGGCGCCGTCGTCTCCAACTACTGGACCAACTGGGACCTCGCCAACATGGCCTGCGTCCTCGCCACCGGGATCTTCTGCGACGACCGCGCCCGAGTCGCACGCGCGGTCGACTACTTCAAGAACGGTGCCGGACTCGGCTCGATCAGGAACGCGATTCCGGTCGTGTACGACGGGGCGGACGCCGGGCTGGCCGAGTGGCTGGAGGCGGGCCGCGACCAGGGGCACGCGCTGCTCGGGGTCGGCCTGATGGGCACGTTCTGCGAGATGGCCTGGAACCAGGGCATCGATCTGTACGGCTACGACGACAGCCGGTTCCTCAAGGGGGCGCAGTACGTCGCCAAGTGGAGCCTGGGCGGCCAGGTGCCGTTCACCGCGAACACCCGGCGCAAGGGGGCGATCGGAGGGTGGTCCGGGAGCGAGACGGTGACGGCCGCCGCGGGGGTGGACCCGGCCATGATGCGGCCCATCTGGGCGATGATCGCCAACCACTACACCAGGCGCCGGGGGCTGTCGGCGCCGTACCTCACCCGGATCGCGGCGAAGGCGGCACCGGAGGGCGGCGGCGGGGACTACGGGCCGAACAGCGGCGGCTTCGACCAACTGGGTTTCGGGACACTGACGTTCACCCGGGACCGGGCGAGTGCGGCGGGCGGTACGACGGGCACGTCCGCGTCGCCGAGTCCGGCGGCATCGGCGTCCGCGTCCGCCTCCGCTTCCACCTCGGCGTCCGCCTCCCCCGCGCCCTCCGCCCAGGGCGGGCGTGGTGACCTCGCCGCCACCGGGTCCGGTGAGGTCGTCGGGTGGACGGCGGCCACCGGGATCACCGCGCTGGCGGGCGGGCTGCTGTTGCTGCGCAGGCGGGGGCGCCGGGCAGGCTAGGCCACCCGTGGGTCCTGGCCGCCCGATCGGCCGTATGCGGGCGGCTCGGGGCGTCGCTCCCCCGCCGCGGGCCGCCAGGATGGCCGGAGAGTCACGCCCTGGTGCGGGTGAACCGCGAGCGTCTGGAGACACACACAGGTGACCGTTCTCAACGACCCCGAGCACGCGGACGTCCCGCACTACGACAGCGAGGTTCCGCTGCGCGGCCGGCAGCCCGGCAATGTCGTGGTGAAGTGGCTGACGACCACCGACCACAAGACGATCGGCACGCTGTATCTGACCACGTCGTTCGCGTTCTTCCTGATCGGTGGCGTGATGGCGCTGCTGATGCGCGCCGAGCTGGCCCGCCCGGGGCTGCAGATCGTCTCGAACGAGCAGTTCAACCAGGCGTTCACGATGCACGGCACGGTGATGCTGCTGATGTTCGCGACGCCGCTGTTCGCGGGCTTCACCAACTGGATCATGCCGCTGCAGATCGGCGCGCCGGACGTCGCGTTCCCCCGGCTGAACATGTTCGCCTACTGGCTGTACCTGTTCGGCTCGACCATCGCGGTCGGCGGCTTCCTCACCCCGCAGGGCGCGGCGGACTTCGGCTGGTTCGCCTACTCGCCGCTGTCGGACATCGTCCGCTCGCCGGAGCTGGGCGCCGACATGTGGATCATGGGGCTTGCCTTCTCCGGCTTCGGCACCATCCTGGGCGCGGTCAACTTCATCACCACGATCATCTGCATGCGCGCGCCGGGCATGACCATGTTCCGCATGCCGATCTTCGTGTGGAACGTGCTGCTGACCGCCGTACTGGTCCTGTTCGCCTTCCCGGTCCTCGCCGCCGCGCTGTTCGCCCTGGAGGCGGACCGGAAATTCGGCGCCCATGTGTTCGACTCGGCGAACGGCGGGGCACTGCTCTGGCAGCACCTGTTCTGGTTCTTCGGCCACCCGGAGGTGTACATCATCGCGCTGCCGTTCTTCGGCATCGTGACCGAGGTGATCCCGGTCTTCTCCCGCAAGCCGATCTTCGGCTACATGGGCCTGGTGGCGGCGACCATCTCGATCGCCGGTCTGTCCGTCACCGTGTGGGCGCACCACATGTACGTCACCGGCGGTGTGCTGCTCCCCTTCTTCTCCTTCATGACGTTCCTGATCGCGGTCCCGACCGGGGTGAAGTTCTTCAACTGGATCGGCACCATGTGGAAGGGCTCGGTGTCGTTCGAGACACCGATGCTGTGGGCGACGGGCTTCCTCGTGACGTTCCTCTTCGGCGGTCTGACCGGGGTCATCCTGGCCTCGCCGCCGATGGACTTCCACGTCTCCGACTCGTACTTCGTCGTCGCCCACTTCCACTACGTGGTGTTCGGTACGGTCGTCTTCGCGATGTTCTCCGGCTTCCACTTCTGGTGGCCGAAGATGACGGGCAAGATGCTCGACGAGCGGCTCGGGAAGATCACCTTCTGGACGCTGTTCATCGGCTTCCACGGCACCTTCCTGGTCCAGCACTGGCTGGGCGCCGAGGGCATGCCGCGCCGCTACGCCGACTACCTGGCGAGCGACGGCTTCACCACCCTCAACACCATCTCGTCGATCGGTTCGTTCCTGCTCGGTCTGTCGATCCTGCCGTTCCTCTACAACGTGTGGAAGACGGCCAGGTACGGCAAGCAGGTCGTCGTCGACGACCCGTGGGGCTACGGCCGCTCCCTGGAGTGGGCGACCTCCTGCCCGCCGCCGCGCCACAACTTCGTCACCCTGCCGCGGATCCGCAGCGAGTCCCCGGCGTTCGACCTGCACCACCCCGACATCGCGATCGCCGAGGCCGAGGCCCACGGCGTCCACTCATGACCGACGCGGGACACCGAGTGGGCGACAGGCCGCAGCGGGGAGCCGACGGGGACCTCGGCAACGAGGCCGAGGGGTATCTGCTGTGGCGGGCCAGGATCGCGGAGGCCGAGCAGCGGGCGCGGGAGTTCACCGGCGCCATGGACTGGCTGACCACGTCCCAGCGCGACGAGATCGAACGCCACTACGTCGAGGACAGCCTGCGGCGCGCCCGGCAGGACCTCGAACGGGTCGCCGCCCGGTGTGTGTCCCTGCGGGGCGAGTACGAGCGGCGGTACCGCGGGCTGCGGGTGCGCTGTGTGGGCTGGGCACTGGCCGCGAGCGGGGGCGCCGCCGTCCTGGCGACGACCGTGGCGGCCGTGACCGTATCGCTGGGCCGTTGAGCGACGAGGTCGCCGGGGTCGCCGGGGCTTACGCGGAAGCGTCCGGGGCGGCCGTCAGCGGGCGGGCGATCTCCTCCAGCGGGCGGCGCTCCGCGTTCACCGCCAGCGCCGCCGCCACCAGGCCCGCCGCGCACATCAGTCCCGCGCCGATCTGGAACGCCAGCACGGTGTCGCCCACCTTCCCCGTCCCCGTCAGGTCGGCGAAGAGCAGCGGGCCGCTGATGCCGCCCGCCGCCGTGCCCAGGGCGTAGAAGAAGGCGATCGACATCGCCCTGGTCTCCATCGGGAAGATCTCGGAGACCGTCAGGTAGGCGCTGGACGCTCCCGCCGACGCGAAGAAGAGGACCGCGCACCAGCACGCCGTCAGCGTTCCCGCCGTCAGCACACCCCGGCCGAACAGCCAGGCCGTGACGAACAGCAGCAGGCCCGAGAGCAGGTACGTCGACGAGATCATCACCCGTCGGCCGACCGTGTCGAACAGCTTGCCCAGGAGCAGCGGGCCGAGGAAGTTGCCCACGGCGATGACGACGAAGTAGTAGCCGGTGTCGCCCGTCGGCACGTCGAAGAACCTGGTCAGGATCGCGCCGAAGCCGAAGGTGATCGCGTTGTAGAGGAACGCCTGGCCGAGGAAGAGGGAGAAGCCGAGGACGGCCCGGCGGCGGTAGTCGTGGAAGACCGTGCGGGCGATCTCGACGAAGGTGACGCTCCTGCGCTGGTGGATCACCAGTTCGCCGGCCGGTTCGGGGAGCGGGGCCCCCTTCTCGGCCGCCACCTGGCGTTCGACGGCGGAGACGATCTCCTCGGCCTCCCGCTCCCTGCCGTGGATCAGCAGCCAGCGCGGGCTCTCCGGGATGTTCCGCCGTACCAGCAGGATGACCAGGCCGAGGACGACGCCCAGCGCGAAGGTCAGCCGCCAGCCGACGTCCATGGGCAGGAGGTCCGTGTTCAGCGCCACGATCGAGAGCAGTGAGCCGCCGATCGCGCCCACCCAGAAGCTGCCGTTGATGACGAGGTCGACGCGGCCCCGGTAGTAGGCCGGGATCAGCTCGTCGATCGCCGAGTTGATCGCCGCGTACTCGCCGCCGATGCCGAAGCCGGTCAGGAAGCGGAAGGTGAAGAACCACCAGGGGGCGAAGGAGAGGGAGGTCAGGGCGGTGGCGGCCAGATAGACCGCCAGGGTGATCATGAAGAGCTTCTTGCGGCCGTAGCGGTCGGTGAGGCGGCCCCAGAAGAGGGCACCGACGCAGGCGCCGGCCACGTAGAGGGCGGCGGCCGTGCCGGTGACCTGGCCGGAGGAGATCGGGAGTCCGCTGCCCGGTTCGGAGAGGCGGCTCGCGATGTTGCCGACGACCGTGACCTCCAGGCCGTCCAGGATCCAGACGGTGCCCAGGCCGATGACGATCGTCCAGTGCCAGCGGGACCAGGGGAGCCGGTCCAGGCGGGCCGGGATGCGGGTGGTGATCGTACGGCCGTCACCCGCCACGCCTGTGCCCGCGCCCGCAGCCGAACCCGCACCCATCGCGCCTCCTCGACCGGGAAAGGACCCGAAACCCCGGCCGGGCGCCCCGCCGCGGGCGCGCTATGCGCCCAGCGCCCGCGACACCGTGAAGATCAGCACTCCGGCCAGCGACCCCACCACCGTGCCATTGATCCGGATGAACTGCAGGTCGCGGCCGATGTGCGCCTCGATCTTCCGGGTGGTGTGCTCCGCGTCCCAGCCGGCCACCGTGTCGGTGATCAGCGAGGTGATCTCCTTGCGGTACGTCGTCACGACGTGCACGGCCGCGCCCTCGACCCAGCTGTCGACCTTGTCCTGGACCTTGGGCTCGGTGGCCATCCGGGCGCCCAGCGACATCAGCGAGGCACGCACCCGCAGCCGCAGTTCGCTGCGCTCGTCCTCGGCCGCCGAGACGATCATGGACCGTACGGCCGTCCAGGCGGACGCGATCAGGTCCTGCACCTCGCCGCGGCCCAGGACCTCGCCCTTGAGACGTTCGACGCGGGCGCGGGTGTCGGTGTCGGACTGGAGGTCGTTGGCGAAGTCCGTGAGGAAGCGGTCCAGGGCGCCGCGCGCCGGGTGGGACGGCATGTCGCGCATCTCGGCGCAGAAGCGGAGCAGCTCCTTGTAGACCCGCTCGCCCACCTTGCGGTCGACGAACCGGGGGGTCCAGCCGGGGGCGCCGCCCTGGACGGCGTCCATCACGGAGTCGGCGTGCAGCACCAGCCAGTCGTGCGCGCGGGTGACGACCAGGTCCACGACCCGCTTGTGGCCGCCGTCGGCGACGACCCGCTCCAGCATCTTGCCGATGCCGGGGGCGATCTCCTGGGCGTCGGCCCGGCGGGTGATCGCCTCGCCGACCACGGCCTGCACGTCGGAGTCGCGCAGCACGGTGAGCGCGCCGCGGAGCGCTGTCGCGAGCTCGGCCGTGACCCGGTCGGCGTTCTTCGGCTCCGCCAGCCAGGCGCCGAGGCGGCTGCCGATGCCTACGGCGCGCAGCCGCTGTCGTACGACGTCCTGGGAGAGGAAGTTCTCGCCGACGAACTCACCCAGCGACACACCCAGCTGGTCCTTCTTCGTCGGGATGATCGCGGTGTGCGGGATCGGCAGGCCGAGGGGGTGGCGGAAGAGGGCGGTCACCGCGAACCAGTCGGCCAGCGCGCCGACCATGCCGGCCTCGGCGGCGGCGGCCACGTAGTCCGCCCAGGAGCCGGCGCCGGGGCTCGACGCCCACTTGGCCAGGACGTACACGAGGGCGACGAGCAGCAGCAGGCCGGTCGCGGTGCGCTTCATGCGGCGTACGCCGCGCTGGCGCTCCTCGTCGGCGGGTGTGAAGGCGTTCATGGACTTGTAGGAGGGGGTGGCGGCCGCACGGCCCTCCCGCTCCGTGGTTTCCGTACGTTCCGCCATCTGCTCCACCCGTTCGCCGCCGGTCACACCCTTATTGTCCCTTCCTGACCTACTCCCGGAACGGAGCAAGAGTTCCCACCGACGCACACCTCGGCCGTGACGGTGGATTTCGGCGGTGCCGGGCCGGGCGGTGGGTGGCTGCGGGGCGGCTGTCCTGCACGGCGTTCAGTAGTCGCCGTGCCTGCGGCGGTCTCGTTCCTCGCGGCGTTCCTGGCGCCATTCGTGGCGGGCGGCGTGGAGTTCGTGGCGGGCGGATTTGCGGTCGAGTTGTTGTTGGCGGCGTTCTTCCTTGAGGCGCTGGCGTTCGGCTTTGGTGACCTTGTGCTGGACCTCGACGCCGCCCCAGAAGGCGAAGCCGGTGACGATCACGCGTGGGGCGCCCGGGTCGGGGGACGCGTCGTGGTCGCGTTCGTCGAAGCCGCCCATGATGCCGATGCCGCGCATCACGACCTCGATGCCCGGCGGCACGATCACGCTCATCCCGCCCATGATCGCTATGCAGTTGATCACGACCTCGCCGTCCGCGAAGTTCGCCTCGCGCAGGTCGATCTCGCCGCCGCCCCAGAACGCGAAGCTGGTGAACCGCTTCGGCACCGTCCAGCGGCCCTTGCGCTGGAAGCCGGACATCACCGCGACCGCCCAGGAGGACGAACCCTCGCCGCCGACGATCCGGCCCGCCCAACTCCCGCTCACGGCGGGGGGCTTGCTCAGCGACACCACGGCCGGGGCGCCCGCTGCGGGCAGGTCGCGGGTGATGGGCGTCAGCTCGCCGTACGTACGGGCCTTGTACGTCGCCTCCAGCCGCTCCTCGAACTCCTCCATGTCGAGCCGGCCCTCCGCGAGGGCGTCCCTGAGGACCTCGGCGACTCGTTCACGATCGGCGTCGGAGGCGCGCAGCTCCGGAGCATCGTCGGTCATAGAGAGCAGCGTACGAGTTCCCGGCGACGGGGACTATGCGGTGGTGCGGTCCACGTACATTTTCGCGATCACCGTCTCGATGTCCGGCTCGCGGACCGACAGATCGGCCAGTGGGTACTCCGCCGCGATCCGGGCCACCAGCGGCGCCGCCGAGTCCGTCGCCGGGAACGCGAGCCACTGCCGGGGGCCCTCCACCTTCACCACCCGCGCCGACGGGCCGGCGTCGATGGGCGGGAGCTCCCGTTCCAGGTCCACCACCAGGGTGCGTTCGCTCTCGCCCGCCTCGTGCAGGCCGGCGAGCGGGCCGTCGTACATCAGCCGGCCGTGGTCGATGACCATGACCCGGGAGCACAGCTGCTCGATGTCCTGGAGGTCGTGGGTGGTGAGCAGGACCGTGGTGCCGCGTTCGGTGTTCAACTCCCGGAGGAAGTCGCGGACCTTGGCCTTGGAGATGACGTCCAGGCCGATCGTCGGCTCGTCCAGGTAGAGGACGTCCGGGTCGTGGAGGAGCGCCGCCACGATGTCGCCGCGCATCCGCTGGCCGAGGGAGAGCTGCCGTACCGGGACGTCCAACAGCGTCTCCAGGTCGAGCAGTTCGACCAGGCGGTCGAGGTTCTCGTGGTAACGGGCGTCGGGGATGCGGTACATGCGGTGCATCAGGCGGTAGGAGTCGATCAGGGGGAGGTCCCACCAGAGGGTGGTGCGCTGGCCGAAGACGACCCCTATGCGGTGGGCCAGTTTGGTGCGTTCGCGGGACGGGTCGATGCCGGCGACGCGCAGGCGGCCGCCGGACGGGGTGAGGATGCCCGTCAGCATCTTGATGGTGGTGGACTTCCCGGCGCCGTTCGGGCCGATGTAGCCGACCATCTCGCCGCGCGCCACCGTGAAGGAGAGCACGTCGACCGCCCGGACCTGGCGGCGCTCCCGTTTCAGGAATCCGGTCTTCTTGCGGACCTCGAAGACCTTCTCGACCTCGTCGACCTCGATGAACACACTCGACACGCTCAACTCCCGGTACTCCGATACGACCTGAGACCCGCCCGCCAGGCCACCCCGGCCAGCACGCAGCACACCAGCGCCACCAGCGGCGACGCGAACGCCGTCCACTCCGGGAGCCGCAGCGGGTACGGCCGCCCCAGGACATAGGCGGCCGGCACCCAGTTGACGAAGGCCAGCGGCAGCATGAACGTCACCCCGCGCACGAAGTCCCTGCCGAAGACCGTCGGCGGGTACTGGAGCAGCGTCGTACCGCCGTAGGTGAACGCGTTCTGCACCTCGGCCGCGTCCTGCGCCAGGAACTGGAAGGCCGCGCCCGCCACGAACAGCGCGCAGA
Organism: Streptomyces sp. NPDC007901; assembly: GCF_042959465.1. Classification (NCBI taxonomy): domain Bacteria; kingdom Bacillati; phylum Actinomycetota; class Actinomycetes; order Kitasatosporales; family Streptomycetaceae; genus Streptomyces; species Streptomyces sp. NPDC007901. The sequence continues at coordinate 41,697 of NZ_JBIBKW010000018.1, forward strand.
AGATCGCCGCGCCGGCGGCCAGGGCGAGCGGGATCAGCAGCGCCTTCGCCGGGGTCCAGTGGACGTCGACGGAGAGCAGCGCCCAGGCCAGGACCACCACGCCCTGGCTGATGCGGCCCAGGCGGCGCAGCGCGAAGCGGTCGGCGCCGATCTGGGCGAGCACCGGGGCCGGCCGGACCAGCAGCGTGTCGAAGGAGCCGTCGCGGATCCGGCCGCCCAGCACGTCCATCGAGCCGAGCACGAGATCGGCGACACCGAACGAGGTCGCGGACAGGCCGTACAGGAGGGCGACCTCGGGCAGCGACCAGCCGCCGAGCGAGTCGACCCGCGAGAACATCAGCAGGATCGTCGCGAAGTCCAGGCCGGTCACCACCAGGTTCCCGGCCATCGTGAGGGCGAAGGAGGTGCGGTAGATCATCGTGGAGCGGATCCACATCGCGGCGATCAGCCGGTACGCCCGCAGCCCGTCCCGGGCACGCTCACCCACCCTGCACCACCACCCGCCGGGTCGCGGCCGTCTGCAGCAGCCGGCCCGCCGCCAGCAGCGCCACCGCCCACGCGCCCTGGAAGACGTATGCCCCCAGCGGGGCGGTCTCGCCCATCAGCACGTCCGCCGGCAGCTGGATCAGCGCCGCCCACGGCAGGACCCGTACGACCTCGCCGAGGCCGCCCGGGAAGACGTTCAGCGGCAGGGTCATGCCGGAGAAGAAGATCCCCGTGATCGCCAGGGCCTGGCTGACGCCCATGCCGTCCATGAGCCAGAACACACTCAGCGCGACCAGGTAGCGGATGCCGAAGCTGACCAGCGTCGCCAGGAGCAGCGCGACCAGGAAGGCGGCCCAGGTGGCGGCGTCCGTCGGCAGGGCCATCGGGAAGAACACCGCGCCGAACACGAACGGGATCACGCCCCGTCCCAGCATCTGGAACAGCGACCGGCCCAAGTCGATCGACAGCCACCACAGTTGAAGATCGGCCGGACGGTACAGGTCGATCGCGATCTCACCCGTGCGGATACGCTCCATCAGGTCTTTTTCCGCGCCCCCGCCCTGGATCGCGAGCGTCGCGTACAGGCACTGTCCGAGCCACACATAGGTGACCGCCTGTGCCTGGTCATAGCCTCCGAGGTGCGGTTTCTCGTCCCACAGCGCCAAGTACGTGTAGACGAGGATGATCCCGAAGGCCGTGTTGGTGAACACTCCGGCCGCGGTGGCCGCCCGATACGTCGCGTACCGTCGGAAACCCCCCGCTGCGACGGCCGTGTACAACCGTCCCGCGCCCACGCCAACCGACCTCCCGGACCGCCCGACACCGAAGCGCAGGAGCCTACTGCGCCGACGACATCGCAGGCCACGCAATTTCCGTGACCGAAGCGTGCCGGAATCCGGGAACGGAACGCGTGGTGCGAGAGTCTTCAACTGGGGGCGCAGAAGCGTACGAGGTCGTACGGGAACGAACGTACGACGCGAAACAGGAGTCCGTGCACGACATGAGCGACGAGCCGCAGCCGCAACAGCCGAACCAGGGCGGCGGAGGCCCGACGGAGCCGCCGGCCGCGGCCGTGGCCGAGGAGAAGCAGACCCCACCGCAGCCGGTGGCCGAGGCGAAGGAGCCGGAGGAGGCGAAGGAACCGCAGGAGCCGAAGCCTTCCGCGGCGGGTGAGAAGACGATCGCACCGCCTCGGGCGGCGGCCGAGGACACCCAGACCCGGCAGCTCACGGCGATCACGGTGCCGAAGGCCCGGTCGGCCGCGGCGGCCGACGAAATGCGGAACCCGCAGGACAGACGGGACCAGCAGGACAGGCAGGACGCGCAGGACGCGCAGACACGGCAACTCGCGGCGATCAGGGCGCCGAGGACACCGGCGCCCGCCGCGGTCACGGCGTCCGCGGCGGAGCCCTACCCGGTGGAGCCGCCCGCGGCCGGCGTGGAGACGACGGGGGGCGAGAAGAAGATGAAGCGGCCCAAGCGGACCGGATGGCGGCGGATCATCCCGACCTGGCGCATGGTGCTCGGCACCTTCGTGCTCGGCGTACTGCTGCTGATCGGCCTGTTCTTCCTCGGCTACTCGATGGTGAAGATCCCGGCGGCCAACGCGTTCGCCACTAAGCAGTCCAACGTGTACCTGTACGCCGACGGCTCCCAGCTCGCCCGCGACGGCGAGGTCAACCGGGAGAACGTGACCCTCGCCCAGGTCTCCAAGGACGCCCAGCACGCCGTGCTCGCCGCGGAGGACCGCGAGTTCTACACCGAGTCCGCCGTCGACCCCAAGGCGATGCTGCGGGCCGGCTGGAACACCGCGACCGGCAAGGGCACCCAGTCCGGCTCGACGATCACCCAGCAGTACGTGAAGAACTACTACCTGGCGCAGGAGCAGACCGTCACCCGCAAGGTGAAGGAGTTCTTCATCGCGATCAAGCTGGACCGCACGGAGTCCAAGGACCAGATCCTGGAGGGCTACCTCAACACCAGCTACTTCGGCCGCAACGCGTACGGCATCCAGGCCGCCGCCCAGGCCTACTACGGCAAGGACGCCGCCGACCTGGACCCGGCCCGCGCCGCCTATCTCGCCGCGCTGGTCAACGCGCCGAGCGAGTACGACGTCGTCGCCCACCCGGAGAACAAGGCGGCGGCCGTCGCCCGCTGGAACTACGTCCTGGACGGCATGGTCAAGAAGGGCTGGCTGAGCGAGTCCAAGCGAGCCGGCATGAAGTTCCCGATGCCCAAGGAGCAGACCGCCTCCACCGGGATGTCGGGGCAGCGCGGCTACCTCGTCGAGGCCGTCAAGAGCTACCTGATCAAGAACAAGATCGTCGACGCCGACTCGCTGGAGGCCGGCGGCTACCGCATCACGACCACCATCGAGAAGAGCAAGCAGGACGCCTTCGTGAAGGCGGTCGACGACAAGCTGATGTCCAAGCTGGACAAGAAGAACAACAAGGCCGACAACTACGTGCGTGCCGGTGGCGCCTCGGTCGACCCGAAGACCGGCAAGGTCGTCGCCATGTACGGCGGCATCGACTACGTGAAGCAGTACACCAACGGCGCGACCCGCGGTGACTTCCAGGTCGGCTCCACCTTCAAGCCGTTCGTGTTCGCCTCCGCCGTCGACAACGACTCCACCACCCAGTCCGGTCAGACCATCACCCCGAACACCTACTACGACGGCACCAACAAGCGGGCCGTGCAGGGCTGGTCCGGCGGTAGCTACGCGCCGGAGAACGAGGACGAGAAGTCGTACGGCCAGATCACCGTCCGCAAGGCCACCGACCTGTCGGTGAACTCGGTGTACGCGCAGATGGCGGTCGACGTCGGCCCGTCCAAGGTCAAGCAGACCGCGATCGGCCTGGGCCTGCCCTCCGACACCCCGGACCTGCAGCCGTACCCGTCCATCGCCCTCGGTACCGCGACCGCCAGCGTCCTGGACATGGCGGAGGCGTACGCCACGCTCGCCAACCACGGCAAGCACGGCACGTACACGCTCGTCGACAAGATCACCAAGGACGGCACGGAGGAGATCAAGCTCCCGGAGTCCACGGTCAAGCAGGCGGTCAGCAGGCAGGCCGCCGACACCACCACCTCGATCCTGCAGAGCGTGGTCGAGAACGGCACCGCCACCGCCGCGCAGGCCGCGGGCCGGCCGGCGGCCGGCAAGACCGGCACCGCCGAGGAGGACACCGCCGCCTGGTTCGCGGGCTACACCCCCGACCTGGCCACCGTGGTCTCCGTGATGGGCCAGGACCCGGTCACGGCGAAGCACATGCCGCTGTACGGCGCCCTCGGTCTCGCCCGTATCAACGGCGGCGGGGCCCCGACCGAGATCTGGTCGCAGTACACCAAGGACGCCCTGGAGGGCACCACGGCCTCGACCTTCGACCTGGACCTCCAGGCGGGTGCCGAGACCCAGGCCCCGGCCACCCAGGCCCCGGCGACCCCGGGCACCGGCGGCCAGGACAACGGCGGCACCACCGGCGAGAACCAGGACAACGGCGGCACCACCGACGGCGGCCAGGACAACGGGGGCACCACCGACGGCGGCACGACGGACGGCTCCACCACCGACGGCTCCACCACGTCCGGTACGACGACCTCCGGCACCGACTCCGGTACGACGAGTTCGGGCACCACGAGCGGGACGACCAGTTCGGGCACCGATTCGGGCACGTCCACCGGCACCACCACCGACGGCACCAGTACGGGTACGACGAGCGGGACCTCCGACGCCGGCACCACGACCGGGACGACAGCAGGGGACGACGGAGGATTCGGATTCCAGTAGCGGCGACCAGCAGCAGGCACACGAAGAAGATCCGGGCGGCGGTGGCCGGCTCCCCGAGCACCGCCATTCCGAGAGGCTCGCTGGCCGAGAAAACACAAAAAGGCCTGGTGACCGCAGTCACCAGGCCCTTCTCGGCCTCTGAATCAGAGATACAGGCCGGTCGAGTCCTCCGAGCCCTCGAACCGGTCGGCGGCCACCGCGTGCAGATCGCGCTCCCGCATCAGCACATACGCCACCCCCCGTACCTCGACCTCGGCACGGTCCTCCGGGTCGTACAGCACCCGGTCGCCGGGCTCCACCGTCCGCACGTTCTGCCCGACCGCGACCACCTCGGCCCAGGCCAGCCGCCGGCCGACCGCCGCCGTGGCCGGGATCAGGATCCCGCCGCCGGAACGCCGCTCGCCCTCGCCGGTTTCCTGCTTGACCAGGACCCGGTCGTGCAGCATGCGGATGGGCAGCTTGTCGTGTTGGGTGTCGTTTCTGTTGGCGCTCACGCCTGTGAACCTACCCTGCCTCTGGTCAGCTCTTACGCCGCCGGGTACCGCTGAAGACCAGCAGCCCGACCACGCCCACGGCGACGAGGGCGACCGGCACCACACGCTCCAGCCGCGGCGCGCCCTCCTCGTCCACGAACTGCGCCTTCACGTCGCTCACGACCCGGTTGACCTGGACATAGGCCCTCCCGAGCGTGTGATCGACGTTGGCCGCGACCTTGGCCTTCGCATCGCCGACGATGGTCTTCGGATGCACCCGCACCCCGATCTCGTCCAGCGTCTCGGCCAGCACGTCGCGGCGGCGCTTGATGTCCGCCTCGATCTGCGCCGGGGTTCTGGTGTCCGACGTCTCCGCCACCGTAGGCCCTCCGAAGTCTGCCGTACTGCCTGTTCTGGACAGTCTGTCAGTTCTTGCCACCGCCGCCATGCCAGGACCCCCCGTTACGCTAGACCGATGAGCGAGCGACTCCAGCCCGGGGACGTGGCCCCCGACTTCACCCTCTCCGACGCCGACGGCAACGAGGTGTCCCTCTCGGCCCACAAGGGCCGCAAGGTCATCGTCTACTTCTACCCGGCCGCACTCACGCCGGGCTGCACGAAGCAGGCGTGCGACTTCACGGACAACCTCGACCTGCTGGCGGGTGCGGGCTACGACGTCATCGGCATCTCCCCCGACGCCCCCGAGAAACTGGGCAAGTTCCGCGAGAAGGAGAACCTCAGGGTCACCCTGCTCGCGGACCCCGACAAGAAGGTCCTCGACGCGTACGGCGCGTTCGGCGAGAAGATGAACTACGGCAAGACCTACCTGGGCGTCATCCGCTCCACGGTCGTCGTGGACGAGGAGGGCAAGGTGGAGCGCGCCCTCTACAACGTCCGCGCCACCGGCCACGTGGCCAAGATCATCAAGGATCTGGGCATCTGACCCGACTGCCCGGCCGCTAGCATGGCCGGGCAGCACCGCGCGGCCGTGGTGGAATTGGCAGTCACGCTGGGTTTAGGTCCCAGTGGGGTAACTCCCGTGAGGGTTCGAGTCCCTCCGGCCGCACCACTCTCCAGACGCCCGGCTCTCCAGACGCCCGGCTCTCTAGGCGCCGAGCAGCTCGCGCACCACCGGCACCAGTGCCCGGAACGCCTTGCCCCGGTGGCTGATCGCGTTCTTCTCGGCCGGGGTCAGCTCGGCGCACGTCCGGCTCTCCCCCTCCGGCTGGAGGATCGGGTCGTAGCCGAAGCCGTTCGTGCCGGACGGGGTGTGCCGCAGCACGCCCCGCAGTTGGCCCTCCACCACACGCTCCGTGCCGTCGGGCAGCGCCAGGGCCGCCGCGCAGGCGAAGTGGGCGGCGCGGTGTCCGTCGGCGATGTCGGAGAGCTGGGCGAGGAGCAGGTCCAGGTTGGCCCGGTCGTCGCCGTGGCGGCCGGCCCAGCGGGCGGAGAAGATGCCGGGGGCGCCGCCGAGGACGTCCACGCAGAGGCCCGAGTCGTCGGCGACGGCCGGGAGACCGGTGGCCTGTGCGAGGGCGTGGGCCTTGAGGAGCGCGTTCTCGGCGAAGGTGACGCCCGTTTCCTTGACGTCGGGGATGTCGGGGTAGGCGTCCGCGCCGACCAGTTCGTGGGGCAGCCCGGCCCCGGCGAGGATCGCGTGCAGTTCGGTGATCTTCCCGGCGTTGCGGGTGGCGAGGATCAGGCGGGTCATGGGGACCAGTATCCCGGCAGTGCCGGGGCCCCCGCGCCGGGTCCCGTCGGAGAGGGGGGCGGCGCGGGGGTCGGCACTGGAGCTACGGCTTGCAGACCTTCGTCAGTTCCCCGGCCGCGTCCGTGACCCCGCTGATGTCAGGGGTGTCGTCGCCGTTCCGGACGGCGGTCCGGACGTTGGTCAGGGCCTCGCGCATGTCCTGGGTCGCCTTGTCCAGGTCGGCGTTGTCCGTCTTGCTGTCGATCTTGTCGAGGTCGTTGCCGATGGACGTGATGGCGTCGTCGATCTGTGTCGGGTCGTTCGACGCGTTCTCCACGGCCTGCTGGAGGCGGGTGACGCTGTCGGCGACGGTGTCGGCGGTCTGGACGCAGTCCAGGGCCTTGTCGACCGCGTCGCAGCCGCTGAGCAGGACCGCGGTGAGTGCGGTGGTCGCGGCCACGGCGGCGATGGCGGTGTGACGACGGCCTCGGCGTCGGCTGGCGGCCATGATGGTGTTCCTCCCCGTTGTCAGACTGGCCGGGCGCACGGTTGTACACGCCGTGCGCCCGTACCCATACGGACGCGGGGCCGGCCGCCCGGGTTGCCTCGGCTTTTTTGGTTCCCTTTACTTTTCCGCGGCGGCGGTCCCCAGGGCCGCGCGCTGGATGGCGGCGAGGTCGGTGCAGCCGTTCACCGCGAGGTCGAGCAGGGCGTTGAGTTCGTCGCGGGCGAAGGGCTCGGCCTCGGCGGTGCCCTGGACCTCGACGAAGCGGCCGTCGCCGGTACAGACGACGTTCATGTCGGTGTCGGCCTTGACGTCCTCCTCGTAGCAGAGGTCGAGGAGCGGGACGCCGCCCACGATGCCGACGGAGACGGCGGAGACGGTGCCGGTCAGGGGCTGGCGGCCGGCCCTGATGAGCTTGCGCTCCTTCGCCCAGGTGACGGCGTCGGCGAGGGCGACGTACGCGCCGGTGATGGCGGCGGTGCGGGTGCCGCCGTCGGCCTGCAGGACGTCGCAGTCGAGGACGATGGTGTTCTCGCCGAGAGCCTTGTAGTCGATGACGGCGCGCAGCGAGCGGCCGATCAGGCGGGAGATCTCGTGGGTGCGGCCGCCGATCTTGCCCTTGACGGACTCGCGGTCGCCGCGGGTGTTGGTGGCGCGCGGGAGCATGGCGTACTCCGCGGTGACCCAGCCCTCGCCGCTGCCCTTGCGCCAGCGCGGGACGCCTTCGGTGACGGAGGCGGTGCAGAAGACCTTGGTGTCGCCGAAGGAGACGAGGACGGAGCCCTCGGCGTGCTTGCTCCAGCCGCGTTCGATGGTGACCGGGCGGAGTTGTTCGGGGGTGCGGCCGTCGATTCGAGACATGGCCATGAGCCTATCCATAGCGACGCGAGGGGCTCCTCCCCAGGAGGGAGAAGCCCCTTGCCGGTGTGCCCGAGGGCTCACATCATGTCTTCGATCTCCGCGGCGATCGGGTCGGCGTCGGTGCCGATGACGACCTGGATGGCGGTGCCCATCTTGACGACGCCGTGGGCGCCGGCGGCCTTCAGGGCGGCGTCGTCGACCAGCGAGGCGTCGTGCACCTCGGTGCGCAGCCGGGTGATGCAGCCCTCGATCTCGTCGATGTTGTCGATTCCGCCGAGGCCGGCGACGATCTTCTCAGCCTTGCTGGCCATGTTCCTTCTCCCTGATCCGAACCGCTTTGTCGCAGTAACCCACAGTTGGCCCAACTTTGCGAGCGGTCGTGCCGCGTGTGCCGAATGATGGCGAGCACCGCGGCGGAACCGTCTGCCGACTGGTCTACACCAGCTGGTGGGCGGTCGACAAACCCCCGCGGCCGACCCCGCGGTGGAGCCGAGCGGCCCGGAGGACGTGTCCATGAGTGCCGAGAGCGCCGACAGGGCGGTCGTTCCCGTGCGGGAACGGTGGAACGCCCTCTTCCAGGGGCTGCAGAAGATGGGGCGCAGTCTGCAGCTGCCGATCGCGGTGCTGCCGGCCGCGGGGATCCTCAACCGGCTGGGCCAGCCCGACGTCTTCGGCGACCAGGGGCTCGGCTGGACGGATGTCTCCCAGGTGATGAAGGGCGCGGGCGGTGCCCTGCTCGACGGCTCGATCGGGCTGCCGCTGCTGTTCTGCGTCGGGGTTGCGATCGGGATGGCGAAGAAGGCGGACGGTTCGACGGCGCTGGCGGCGGTGGCGGGGTTCCTCGTCTACTACGGGGTGCTGCACCAGTTCCCGCAGGACTGTCCGGGCGGGTCGAAGACCCTGCCGGGGATCGGCTGCCAGGTGCGCGACGGGTCGGTGTCGACGTTCACGTTCCAGAACCCCGGGGTCTTCGGCGGGATCGCGCTGGGGCTGCTGACGGCCTACTTCTGGGCGCGTTTCCATCGCACACGGCTGGTGGACTGGCTGGGGTTCTTCAACGGGCGGCGGCTGGTGCCGATCATCATGTCGTTCGTCGCGATCGTCTTCGCGGTGCTGTGCCTGTGGGTGTGGCCGCCGGTCGGGGCCGGACTGGAGAGTTTCAGCCACTGGCTGCGGGACGCGGGCGCGTGGGGCGCCGGGGTGTTCGGGGTCGCGAACCGGGCGCTGCTGGTCATCGGGCTGCACCAGTTCCTGAACGTGCCCATCTGGTTCCAGTTCGGCAGCTACACCACGCCCGAGGGCCAGACCGTGCACGGCGACATCAACATGTTCCTGGCGGGCGACCCGGACGCCGGCCAGTTCACCTCGGGCTTCTTCCCGATCATGATGTTCGCGCTGCCGGCCGCGGCGCTGGCCATCACGCACTGCGCCAAGCCGCACCGGCGCAAGGAGATCGGCGGTCTGATGCTGTCGGTGGCGCTGACCTCGTTCGTGACGGGCATCACCGAGCCGCTCGAGTACTCCTTCCTCTTCATCGCTCCCCTTCTCTACGCGGTCCACGCCCTGCTCACGGGCGTGTCGATGGCGGTGACCTGGGGGCTGGGCGTGCACGACGGGTTCAGTTTCTCGGCGGGGCTCATCGACTACGTCATCAACTGGAACCTGGCGACGCGGCCTTGGGCCATCGTCCCGATCGGCCTGTGCTTCGCGGCCGTCTACTACGTGATCTTCCGCTTCGCCATCACGAGGTTCGATCTGAAGACCCCGGGCAGGGAGCCGGAGGACGAGGTGGAGGACGTCACCAAGGCTTGAGCGGACGGTTGTCGTCCGGCGCACAAAGCGTAGTTATCCGGTTGCGGAATTGACGGGTTCCTTATAACGCCCCCATCGTGTACAACAGGTCTACACCACTGAGTGGTGTAGACCACCACCCGATGGAGGAAGTATGACAACCGCCACCACAACGGCGGCTCCCACAAAGAAGTGGGGATCCGGTCTGTTCCAGGGCCTGCAGAAGGTCGGCCGCAGCCTCCAGCTCCCGATCGCCGTGCTCCCGGCTGCGGGTCTGCTGCTCCGCTTCGGCCAGCAGGACATCCACGACAAGCTGCATCTGCCCGACAAGGTCACCTCGGTGTTCGCCACGGCGGGCGGCGCGATCTTCGACAACCTCCCGATGCTGTTCTGCATCGGTGTCGCGATCGGCTTCGCCAAGAAGGCGGACGGTTCCACCGCGTTGGCCGCCCTGGTCGGCTTCCTGGTCTACAAGAACGTGCTCACCGCGTTCCCCGTCACCGAGGCCAAGGTCCAGGCGGGCGCGGACATAGCGGCCACCTACAACAACCCCGGTGTGCTGGGCGGCCTGGTGATGGGTCTGCTGAGCGCGGTGGTCTGGCAGCGCTTCCATCGGACCAAGCTGGTCGACTGGCTCGGCTTCTTCAACGGCCGCCGGCTCGTCCCGATCATCATGGCCTTCGTCGGCACGGTGATGGGTGTCTTCTTCGGCCTGATCTGGAAGCCCGTCGGCGACGGCATCTCCGACTTCGGTGAGTGGATCACGGGTCTGGGCGCCTTCGGTGCCGGTCTGTTCGGTCTGATCAACCGCGCGCTGATCCCGGTCGGCATGCACCAGTTCGTCAACACCGTCTCCTGGTTCCAGATCGGCGACTTCAAGGACGCGTCCGGCCAGATCGTCCACGGTGACCTCACCCGCTTCTTCGCGGGTGACCCGACGGCCGGTCAGTTCATGTCCGGCTTCTTCCCCATCATGATGTTCGGCCTGCCGGCCGCCGCCCTGGCCATCGCGCACACCGCCCGCCCGGAGCGCCGCGCGGCCGTGATGGGCATGATGATGTCGATGGCGCTGACCTCCTTCGTGACCGGTGTGACCGAGCCGATCGAGTTCACCTTCATGTTCATCGCACCGCTGCTGTACGCGATCCACGCGGTGCTCACCGCCCTGTCGATGGCGATCACCTGGGCGCTCGGGGTGCACGCGGGCTTCACGTTCTCCGCGGGTGTCATCGACTACGCGCTCAACTGGAACCTGGCGACCAAGCCCTGGCTGATCATCCCGATCGGCCTGGTCTTCGGAGCGATCTACTACTTCCTCTTCCGCTTCGCCATCGTCCGCTTCAACCTCCCCACGCCGGGCCGCGAGCCCGAGGAGGAGGTCGAGGACCTCACGAAGGCGTGAGGCCCCTCCGGCAGCGCACATGACGAAGGCCCCCCGCAGCCCGGCGGCTGCGGGGGGCCTTTGGCGTACGTACAGGCCCCGCGCGGCGGAGCCGCACATCCGGTACAGCCCTGTAAGTACAGCCGTTCAGATCTCGTACGTCACCCTCGGCGCCGCGAGATCCACCGGGCCGTCGAAGACCTCGCGGGCGTCGGCGAGGTTGACGGCGGGGTCGGTCCACGGCGGGATGTGGGTGAGGAGCAGCCGGCGGGCGCCGGCGCGGGCGGCCGTCTCGCCGGCCTCGCGGCCGTTGAGGTGGAGGTCCGGGATGTTCTCCTTGCCGTGCGTGAAGGCGGCCTCGCACAGGAACAGGTCGGTGTCCCGGGCCAGCTCCTCCAGCGCGTCCGTGACCCCGGTGTCGCCCGAGTACGTCAGGGACGTCCCCGCGTGTTCGATCCGGATGCCGTACGCCTCCACGGGGTGGCGGACCCGCTCGGTGTGGACCGTGAAGGGCCCGAGGTCGAACGTGGACGGCTTGACCGTGTGGAAGTCGAAGACCTCGCTCATCGAGGAGGCGGTGGGGGTGTCGGCGTAGGCGGTGGTGAGGCGGTGTTCGGTGCCCTCGGGGCCGTAGACCGGGATCGGGGGGCACGGGCCGCCGTCGTGGCGGTAGTAGCGCGCCACGAAGTAGGCGCACATGTCGATGCAGTGGTCGGCGTGCAGATGGCTCAGGAAGATCGCGTCGAGGTCGTAGAGACCGCAGTGACGCTGCAGCTCGCCCAGGGCGCCGTTGCCCATGTCGAGGAGCAGCCGGAAGCCGTCGGCCTCTACGAGGTAGCTCGAACAGGCCGATTCCGCGGACGGGAACGACCCCGAGCAGCCGACGACGGTGAGCTTCATGAAGCAGAAACCTCCGTTGGCGGAAACCCAGATGCGCTGGCAACTGGAGTCGGGAAAAAGGGCATGACGGGGGTCGTGCGGTTTGTCGAGCGTAAGGCGCAAAAGGGCCGGTCGCTCCTCCGCCAGGGGCCGTTGTGGGCGAACTCACCTGTGGTGTCACCGGTTCGGCTGGACCGGGGGCGCAGGAGGATTGCGCAAGGGCGCGCGGCGATTATCTCGCGCCGGTAACGTCGTCGTATGGACACGTCATGGTGGCTCGCGCTCGCGGCAGTCGTCCTGCTGGCGCTGGTCGCCACGCTCGTGGACGGGTGGGGCAGGGGGCACCGTCCGCGTGGGCACCGGACGCGTCCGCCGGGACATCCGCGCGCCACGCGTGAGCAGGTCGGACGGCCCCATCCGGGGGACATCTGGTGGGCCAGCGTGCCCTACGAGGACGGTCCCGGCGCCAAGGACCGGCCCTGTCTGGTGCTGGCGGTGCGCGGGAACCGGGCCACCGTCGCCAAGATCACCAGCAAGTACCACGACGAGCGGGCCGGGGTGATCCCGCTGCCGCCGGGCTCGGTCGGGGACGCCCAGGGCCGGCCGAGCTTCCTGGAGACGGACGAGCTGCGCGAGCTCGCGGTGTGGGACTTCCGGCGCCGGGTAGGCGTGGTCGACCCGGTGCTGTGGGACCAGGTGCGGCACCTGGCCAACTGAGGCTCAGTTAACCCTTACGGTGACCTGCCACTCCTGGATGCCCTTGCAGGAGACCCCGCCGGGCGCGGTGGGCTCGGCGCACAGCGGGCGGGTGGAGGAGAGGGTGACCGTGCCCGAGGCGACCGCCTGGTAGGCGGCCCCGGCGTCACCGCCGCGCAGCATGATCCCGTAGTTCATCGGCTTCAGGGAGCCCGCATCACCGGCCGTGGCGATCTTCTTCCAGGGGCGCTGCTCGGAGCCGGTCAGGGTGACCCGGAAGGTGCCGTCCGCGGCGAGGCAGAAGGTACGGCCGCTGTCGGCGGTGGTGAGCTCGGAGGTCAGCGGGGTGCAGCCGCCGGAGGAGCTGCTGGCGCTGGGGCTTGCACTGGGGCTGGCGGTAGGCGAGGGGGTCACCGCGCCGCTGCCCTTGTCCCCGCCTCCGCTCTGCGAGCCGCAGCCCGCCAGCAGGAGCAGGCTCGCCGTGGCGAGCGACGCGCGGTGGAACGTCGTACGGCGCATGAGGTGTCCGCCTTTCCGTCGGGGAACGGACCCTTGGTGCCGATATGACGTATCCGCCCCTCGTACGGATCCCGCACCCGGACGGCTTCCGGGTGCGGGATCCGGTCAGTGCGCGGGAGGGGTCAGCCGGTCGTGACGGCGGTGTCGTCGACGACGAAGCTGGTCTGGAGCGAGGAGTCCTCGACACCGCTGAACTTCAGGGTGACGGTCGAGCCCGCGTAGGACCCGAGGCTGAAGGACTTCTGCACGTACCCGGAGGCCGCGTTGAGGTTGGAGTACGTGGCCAGGGTGGTCGAACCGGCGGTGACCGTCAGCTTGTCGTACTGGGTGCTGGTGGTGGTCTCGGCCGTGTCGACGTGCAGGTAGAAGGTGAACGTGGTGTTGGTGCAGGCGGCCGGGATCGTCACCGACTGGGAGAGCGTGTCGGTGTGCGAGGAGCCGTAGCCGTCCAGCCAGGCCTTGTACGAGCCCGCGTGGGCGGCCTCGCTGCTGGAGTTGGTGATGACACCGCTGGAGGCGGTCCAGGTGGTGTTGCCCGACTCGAAGCCGGCGTTGCCGAGCAGCTGGGACGAGCTGCAGGAGCCGCCGCCGCTGGTGCTGACCGTCCAGGTGAAGGAGGCCGAGCCGGAGGCGCCGGTGGAGTCGGACGCGGTGACGGTGACGCTGTAGGTGCCCGCGGTGGACGCCGTACCGGAGATCAGGCCGGTGGAGCTGGAGATGGACAGGCCGGTCGGCAGACCGCTCGCGCTGTAGGTGAGGGTCGCGCCCGCGCTGTCGCTCGCGGAGATCTGCAGGCTGACCGAGCTGCCTGTGGCGGTGGACTGGCTGCCCGGGTTGGTGACGGTCACCGTGTTGCCGGTGCTGGTGCCGGAGGTGAAGGCGGCGGTGCCGTTCGGGGTGCCCCAGCCGGTCGGGCCGTCGTAGCCGGTGCCGGCGGTGCAGAAGTACGAGGTGGAGCAGGAGCCGTTGTTGCCGCTGGTGACGTCGTACAGGTTGCTGGTGTGCGAGTACGGGTACTTCGCCGGGTAGTCGCTGGAGCCCGGGGTGCCCGCGAGGGCGTAGACGCCGGCGATGATCGGCGAGGAGGCGCTGGTGCCGCCGTAGACCGCCCAGCCGGAGCCGCCGTAGGTGTCGTAGACCGCCACACCGGTGGCCGGGTCGGCGACCGCGGAGACGTCGGACTCCATGCGCTTGGTGCAGCCGGTGTCGGTCTGCCAGCTCGGCTTCGCGTCGTAGGCGGAGCAGCCGGAGCCGGTGCCCTCGGTGGAGCTGGTCTTCCACACGGACTCGGTCCAGCCGCGGGTGCTGGAGGAGGTGGAGAGCGCGGTGCCGCCGACGGCGGTCACGTACTGGGAGGTCGCCGGGTACTCGGCGCCGTAGGCGGAGTCACCGGAGGAGACGGTGATCGCCACGCCCGGGTGCTTGAAGTAGGAGGTGTCCTCGCTGGTCTGGGAGGACGACTCGGAGCCGCCCCAGCTGTTGGAGACGAACTTGGCGCCGAGCGCGACGGCCTCGTTCTCGGCGGTGCCGAGGTCGGAGTCGGTGGCGGAGTTGGCCTCGACGAGGATGATGTTGCAGTTCGGGCAGACCGCGCTGACCATGTCGATGTCGAGCGCTTCCTCGCCGGCCCAGCCGGAGTCGTTCGTGGGCAGCGAGGTCGTCGAACCGGTCTGGCTGACCTGCTTGAAGCAGCCGTTGGCCACGGTGCACGCCGACAGGCCGTACTGGGAGCGGTAAGTGGCCAGGTCGGAGGCCGCGTTGGGGTCGTTGTAGGCGTCGACCACGGCAACGGTCAGACCGGAGCCGCCCGTCGAGGGCAGGTTGTAGGCGCTGTGCAGGTTGGTCGGGCTCAGACCGGAGGGGGCGGCGGCGAGCGCCGAGGACAGCCGCTGCTTGATGTCGGTGCGGCGCTGGGCGAAGCAGGAAACCGAACCGGGCTTGGTGGCGGTGGCGCACAGGTGCTTGGTGGGCACCTTCTGGCCGGCCTTGCCGGTGCTGTGCACGGCCTGCCGGGCCGGGTCGGTGAGCGCCTTGGCGTTCTGGGTGACCCGGGAGGTGTGGGCGGTGTGGGCGGTCTGGGCCGCGGCGGTCTGCGCCTGCGCGGTCGGTGCCGCGACGAATCCGGAGACGGTGAGGGCGAGGGCGGGGAAGGCGAAGGCCAGGAGTCTTCGCAGGCTCCGTCGTGATTCACGCATGGGGTACTGCCTCCATCAGTGGGGTTACAAGGCAGGCCCGTGACGCGCGTAGCGGCGGCAGAGTGCGCGATCATGAGCATGACACTTCGAACACCCTGCGACACCAAGGTGCGTGGCATGACAGGACGGTGCAGAACCTAACGGGATCCGGTCGCGGACGGCTCCCCCGGACGAAGATCTTTGCCCCGGCATAGCGAGCGCTTAGCCCCCTCATAGGAGGGGGTTGGCGCGTACATGATGAAGACTATGCCCAGAGCTGACCCTGGAGGGTCGCGATGGCTTCCTCGGTGGTGGCGGCGGTGTAGACGCCGGTCGACAGGTACTTCCAGCCGCCGTCGGCGACCACGAACACGATGTCCGCGCTCTCCCCGGCCTGTACGGCCTTCTTCCCGACGCCGATCGCGGCGTGCAGCGCGGCGCCGGTGGAGATGCCCGCGAAGATGCCCTCCTGCTGCAGCAGCTCCCGGGTCCGGGTCACGGCGTCCGCCGAGCCGACCGAGTAGCGGGTGGTGAGCACGGAGGCGTCGTAGAGCTCGGGCACGAAGCCCTCGTCGAGGTTGCGCAGCCCGTAGACCAGGTCGTCGTACCGGGGCTCGGCGGCGACGATCTTCACGTCCGGCTTCTGCTCGCGCAGGTACCGGCCGACGCCCATGAGCGTGCCGGTGGTGCCGAGCCCGGCGACGAAGTGCGTGACCGACGGCAGGTCGGCGAGGATCTCCGGACCGGTCGTCGCGTAGTGCGCACCGGCGTTGTCCGGGTTGCCGTACTGGTACAACATCACCCAGTCCGGGTGCTCGGCGGACAGCTCCTTCGCCACCCGCACGGCGGTGTTGGAACCGCCCGCCGCCGGGCTGGAGATGATCTCCGCGCCCCACATGCCCAGCAGGTCCCGGCGCTCCTGCGAGGTGTTCTCGGGCATCACGCAGACCATGCGGTAGCCCTTGAGCTTGGCCGCCATCGCGAGCGAGATGCCGGTGTTGCCGGAGGTCGGCTCCAGGATGGTGCAGCCCGGGGTGAGCCGGCCGTCCTTCTCCGCCTGCTCGATCATGTGCAGGGCCGGGCGGTCCTTGACCGAGCCGGTCGGGTTGCGGTCCTCCAGCTTCGCCCAGATCCGGACGTCGGCGGACGGCGAGAGCCGCGGCAGGCACACCAGGGGGGTGTTGCCGACCGCGGCCAACGGGGAGTCGTAGCGCATGCCGATCTCAGGCCATGCCACCGGCGACCGCCGGCAGGATCGTCACGGTGTCGCCGTCGGTGAGCTTGGTGTTGATGCCGTCGACGAAACGGACGTCCTCGTCGTTCAGGTACACGTTGACGAAGCGGCGCAGCTTGCCGTCGTCCACGATGCGGGCGTGGATGCCGGCGTGCCGGGTCTCGAGGTCGTTGAAGAGGTCGGCGATGGTGTCACCGCTGCCCTCCACCGCCTTCTGACCGTCGGTGTACTGGCGGAGGATGGTCGGGATGCGGACCTCGATGGCCATGGTTGCGGGCTCCTGTCGGAAAGTCTGGGTGGTTGGGCGCGCACAGCAGCACGCCGCGGCTCATGGCCGTACGGCGGCAGGGAAACGTCAACAGATGGCGCTGTTCAGCCTGCACAGGTCGACGTGCAGCCGCGCCACGAGCATGCTGCCCGGCGCCTTCTCGCTCACGTCGTGGAAAACCATGCGGTCATCGTATCGATTCCCGGGCGGGGTCCTGGAGTGTGATCCCACATGCCGGACGGATTCCGGCCGCACTTTGAGACGAGGTCGAGGCCCGCGGATCTAGTACGACCCCACCACCACGACCTCCTCCTCCGTCACCTCGCCCTCCACGATCCGGTACGAGCGGAACTGGAAGTCGCCGAGGTTGTCGGTGTCCGCCGTGGACACCAGGACGTAGTGGGCGCCGGGCTCGTTGGCGTAGGAGATGTCCGTCCGGGACGGGTACGCCTCCGTCGCCGTGTGGGAGTGGTAGATCACCACCGGCTCCTCGTCGCGGTCGTCCATCTCGCGGTAGAGCTTCAGCAGGTCGCCGGAGTCGAACTCGTAGAACGTGGGGGACATCGCCGCGTTCAGCATCGGGACGAACCGCTCGGGGCGGTCCGAGCCCGCCGGGCCCGCGATGACGCCGCACGCCTCGTCGGGGTGGTCCTTGCGCGCGTGGGCGACGATCTGGTCGACGAGGGCCTGGGTGATGGTCAGCATGTTCGCCAGGATAAGCAAAGGGCCGCCCCGTACCGGTGGGTGGTACGGGACGGCCCGGATGCCGGACGCCCTGAGCGGCTGCCGCAGGGGGCGCCACGAGTGCTCCCCGCGGCGGGCGTCCCGGAGGGGTTGGTCAGTTCACCTTCTCCAGCGGTGCCGGCTCACGGCGCTCGGCCACCTCGGGATTGCGGTTCTTCAGGACCAGCCAGCCGACGCCGAGCGCGGCGGCCCAGCCGGCCATCACGTAGAGGCAGACGCGGGAGTCGGCGTCGTAGGCGATCAGGCAGGTGACGAAGAGCAGGAACACGATGGCGATCCAGCTGCACACCGCGCCGCCCGGGGCCGGGAAGGTGGAGGCCGGCAGCCGGCCCGCCTCCACCGCGCGCCGGTACAGGACGTGGCTGATCAGGATCATCAGCCAGGTCCAGATGCCGGCCGCGGTGGCGACGGAGGTGACGTAGCCGAAGGCCTTCTCCGGGACGACGTAGTTGAGGAGCACGCCGATGCCCATGAAGAGGACCGAGACGGTGATGCCGAACGCCGGGGTCTTCGACGCGGACAGCTTGCGGAAGACGGCCGGGGCCTCACCGCTGTCGGCGAGGGTGCGCAGCATGCGGCCCGTGGAGTACATGCCGGAGTTGCAGGAGGAGAGGGCCGCGGTGAGGACGACGAAGTTGACGATGCCGGCGCCGGCCGGGATGCCGATCTTCGCGAAGGCCGCGACGAAGGGCGAGACGCCCGGGGCGAACTCGGTCCACTTCACGACGCAGAGGATCACCGTGAGCGCGCCGACGTAGAAGAGGGCGATGCGCCAGGGGAGGGTGTTGATCGCCTTGGGGAGGGTCTTCTCCGGGTTCTCCGACTCGCCGGCGGTGACGCCGACCAGCTCGACCGCGAGGTAGGCGAACATGACGCCCTGCAGGGTCATCAGGGAGGAGCCGACGCCCTTGGGGAAGAAGCCGTCGAACTGGTAGAGGTTCGCGACCGACGCGGTGTCGCCGGCGCTGCTGAAGCCGAAGGTCAGGACGCCCAGGCCGATCACGATCATGCCGATCAGGGCGGTGACCTTGACCATGGAGAACCAGAACTCCAGCTCTCCGAACACCTTCACGGAGATCAGGTTGACCCCGAAGAGGATCACCAGGAAGACGAGCGCGGTCACCCACTGCGGCACGGCCGGGAACCAGTAGTTGACGTAGATCGCGGCGGCCGTCAGTTCGGCCATGCCGGTGACGACCCACATCAGCCAGTACGTCCAGCCGGTGAAGTAGCCGAAGAACGGGCCGAGGAACTCCCGGGAGTACTCGGCGAAGGAGCCGGAGACCGGGCGGTAGAGCAGCAGCTCGCCGAGGGCCCGCATGATGAAGAAGACGATGGCGCCGGCGAGGGCGTACATCAGGATGAGGCTGGGTCCGGCCTTGGCGATGTTCGCCCCGGCACCCAGGAAGAGCCCGACGCCGATGGCGCCGCCGATCGCGATCATCTGGACCTGGCGGCTGCCGAGCCCGCGCTCGTACCCCTCTTCAGAGGCTTCGGAGGCCCCGGTGGCCTTTCCGGAGTCCTTCTCCGGCGTGTCGACCTGAGCGGAGGTCATGTGTGGTGTGCGCCTTTCTCCATGCCGAACCGGGCCTCTCGTCGGCCTCGGATCGGGTTTCGATCCCCCCGGATGATGGAGCGGTGCCTGACCGGTGGTGGCCGGTTCGGTGGCGCACCCGGACGTACACATGGGTGGTGTGCGCGCCGGGCGGTCGTGAAGATTTATCACGGCCGCAACACTGATCACCGGGATCCGCCGAGAGGGATTGTGGCGCACGCCACTGGAAGAAGCGGACAAAGTGCGGCCGAAAAGGGCATACATGGCCGCATCGGTGACTGGATCGTTATCCGGATTTGAGCGTCCTCTGAGCGAACGCGAAATCCGAACCTTCTACGACATAAGGGTCGCGGTTTACGGCATCAGGGTGACGACGAGAGTCTCCTGGAGGCCGCCGAGCCACAGATAGGCCATCACCATCGGCTTGCGCGGGTCCTCGTCCGGGAGCCGGTAGAGCAGGTCGGTGTCGTCCTCGTCGGTGATGTCGAGCCGGGAGCCGATGGCGAGACGCAGGTCGTTGAGGGCGCCGAGCCACTGCCGGGACTCGTCCTGGGACAGCTTGAGGACCGCGCCGGACTTCTCCACGGGGGCGAGGGCGTCCAGGGAGCGGATCACCGCCAGGGCGCTCTCCCGCTTGCCGGCCCGCAGGTCGTTCTCGGTGTAGCGGCGGAACTCGGCCGAGTGGTCCCGCTGCTCCGCCGCCGCCTGCTCCGAGTCCGGGGGCTTCTCCGGGTCGCAGTAGGCGTCCGGGAAGAGCCGGCGCAGCACCGGGTCGGCGGGCGCCTCGCTCGGGCCCTCCGCGAACAGCTCGGCGAGCGGGTCGTCCGAGGCGTCCTCGGCGGGACCGGGGCCGATGAGCTCCAGGAGCTGGACGGCCAGCGTCCGGATGATCGAGATCTCTACGTCGTCGAGGGCGACGGCCGCGCCGCCGCCGGGGAGCGGTTCGAAGATTCCTGGCATGGAGGGGGTTCGCTGCTTCCGGTCCTGGTCGAGGAGTCCTGGTCGAGGAGTCTGGCTGCTTCCGGTCCGGCTATTTCCGGTCCTGCTGGAGGGTGGCCCACAGTCCGTAGCCGTGCATCGCCTGCACGTCGCGCTCCATCTCCTCGCGGGTACCGCTGGAGACGACCGCCCGGCCCTTGTGGTGCACGTCCAGCATGAGCTTGTGGGCCTTGTCCTTGGGATAGCCGAAGTACGTCTGGAAGACGTACGTCACATAGCTCATGAGGTTGACCGGGTCGTTGTGCACGAGCGTGATCCACGGGACGTCGGGCTCGGGTACGGCGAAGGTCTCCTCCGCCGATTCGGTGCGTTCGATCTCTACGGGAGCGGGTGACGTCACATGGCCCATGCTGCCACGGCAGCCAAAAATCGTCACACTGACGAAATGGGGGTAGCATCTGTTGCCATGAACACTGCGGACCTTGGGCTGCCGGTGGATGTTCCGTCGACGGCGCTCTTCACCGACCAGTACGAGCTGACGATGCTGCAGGCCGCCCTGAAGGCGGGTACGGCCGAGCGGCGGAGCGTCTTCGAGGTCTTCACCCGGCGACTGCCGGAGGGGCGCCGCTACGGCGTCGTGGCGGGCACCGGACGCGTCCTGGACGCGGTCGAGAACTTCCGGTTCGACGACGACGTCCTCGGCTTCCTGGCGGAGCGGGGCATCGTCGACGGGCCGACCCTGGAGTGGCTGGCCGGCTACCGCTTCAGCGGGGACGTCTGGGGCTACCCCGAGGGCGAGGTCTACTTCCCGGGGTCGCCGATCGTACGGGTGGAGGGCTCCTTCGCCGAGTGCGTGCTCCTGGAGACCGTGATCCTCTCGATCCTCAACCACGACTCGGCGATCGCGGCCGCCGCCTCCCGGATGTCCTCGGCCGCCGGGGACCGCCCGCTGATCGAGATGGGCGCCCGCCGCACCCACGAGCTGGCCGCCGTGGCCGCCTCCCGCGCCGCCTACGTCGGCGGTTTCGCCACCACCTCCGACCTCGCCGCCGGCTTCCGCTACGGCATCCCGACGGTGGGGACGAGCGCCCACGCCTTCACCCTGCTCCACGACCACGAGCGGGACGCCTTCCGGGCCCAGGTGGACTCGCTCGGCCGGGGCACCACCCTCCTGGTGGACACGTACGACGTCGCCGAGGCGGTCCGGATGGCCGTGGAGGTGGCCGGGCCCGAGCTGGGCGCGGTCCGCATCGACTCCGGCGACCTGCTGCTCGTCGCCCACCGGGTGCGCCAGCAGCTGGACGAGCTGGGCGCCGTGAACACCCGGATCACCGTCACCTCGGACCTCGACGAGTACGCCATCGCCTCGCTCGCCGCCGCCCCCGTGGACGCGTACGGCGTCGGCACCCAGCTGGTCACCGGCTCCGGGCACCCCACCTGCTCCATGGTCTACAAGCTGGTCGCCCGCGCCGAGTCCGCCGACCCGAAGGCGCCGCTGGTGCCGGTGGCGAAGAAGTCGTCGGGCGGCAAGACGTCCGTCGGCGGCCGCAAGTGGGCGGCGCGGCGGCTGGACGCCGACGGGGTGGCGGAGGCCGAGGTGGTCGGCACCGGCGAGGTCCCGGCCGACCTGGTCGACCAGCAGCTCCTGATCGAACTGGTGAAGTCCGGCGAGGTCGTCGCCCGCGAGCCCCTGGACGCGGCCCGTGGGCGGCACGCGGCGGCCCGGGCCAATCTGCCCCTCTCCGCGACCCAGCTCTCCCGTGGGGAACCGGTCATTCCGACGGAGTATGTGCGGGGGCGCTCGGGTAGCTAGAGCGGGTGCCCGCGTACGCGCCCCGCAAAGCCCCCTCCCCTACGCCCCCGTAAGTCTCTACGCTCGGAGGTCCAGGCCGGGCCCGCACCCCTCTTTTCCGCGTCTCCCCCGTCGACGGACCCGATACCTAAAGCGAAGGACACCGACCATGCGCCGCGCCTTGATCGTCGTTGATGTGCAGAACGACTTCTGCGAGGGGGGCAGCCTCGCGGTGGCCGGAGGTGCCGATGTGGCCGCCGCGATCACGGAGCTGATCGGGCAGGCCCCGGCCGGCTACCGCCACGTGGTGGCGACCCGCGACCACCACATCGCGCCGGGCGGCCACTTCGCCGACAACCCCGACTACGTCCACAGCTGGCCGGCGCACTGTGTCGCCGGTACGGAGGGGGTGGGCTTCCATCCCAACTTCGCCCCGGCGGTCGCCTCCGGCGCGGTGGACGCGGTGTTCAGCAAGGGCGCGTACGCGGCGGCGTACAGCGGCTTCGAAGGCACCGACGAGAACGGGGTCGGGCTCGGCGACTGGCTGCGCGAGCGGAAGATCGACGAGGTGGACGTGGTGGGCATCGCGACCGACCACTGCGTGCGGGCGACCGCCCTGGACGCCGCGAACGAGGGCTTCCGCACGCAGGTGCTCCTCGCTCTCACGGCGGGCGTCGCCGAGGAGACGACGGAACGCGCGCTGGAGGAGCTCCGGGAAGCGGGCGTGGAACTTACGGGGAAGCCGGTGGTCTGACACTTGCTTCGGTAGTGGGCGGCCGCGGGCCGGTGGGGGCTGGTCGCGCCCACGCGGCGGAGCCGCATGTCTCTACAACCCCGCCCCCCTGCGGGGCGCTATGCCGCCGTGGGTCTTCGGAGGAGGGATCTGATCGGTCTCCAGAGTTCGGTGGCGGTGACACCGTTGTCAGGGGCCGTTCTCCATATGAGGCCGTCGGGGTGGTGGAGGACGGCCGTGATCTCGTCCGGGGTCGGTGGGGCGGCATTGCCGCGCAGGTAGACGGCGCGCATGCCCAGGTTGCGGAGCCTCGTCAGGGCCCGGGCGCGGTTCTGGGCGTGGACGAGTACGCGGACGGCGGAGCAGCCGTCCGCGGTGGCGGGGCTGGGCAGGTTCAGCGCCACGACCACCCTGCCGTTCGGCAGCTTGCAGAAGCCTCCTGCGGCCATGCGGTCATACCCCCGTGCGTCTCGGTGTCAATAAGAAAGCCACAGGACGCACCTAAACACGATCGGCGGCGACCCGCCAGGGGGGTCACCGCCGAAACGTGTCTGACCTGCGAAAACTCGAATTACTTCACAGCGGGGCCGACCCGGAGGGAGATCGTCGAGCCGTCCCGGGCCTCCTTCTCGATGCTGATCTTCGTGTTGGTGTCAGTGATCTTGACGCCGCCGGCCGGGTTCGACGCGTCGTAGTAGTCGCTCTTGTGGTCGTTGAAGACCGACACCCCGGACGACTTCCTGATCTTGGTCGCCACGTCCGCCTTGTGCAGCGTGATGCCGTCCGACGCGTAGAGGCTGAACGGCGAGTCGTAGGCCTGGATGCGGTTGCGCATCAGCGTGCCGTCGGACCACTTCAGCGCCGTCGGGTGCGAGTCGATCGGGAGGATCAGACCGGTACCGGGGTGGACGCTGGTGTTGTCGTCCGCCTCGGAGGTGTCCCACTTCCAGATCAACAGGCCGTTCTGGTAGGGGTAGTGCTCCACCCAGTCCGGACGGGTCGTCGAGAAGCCGAAGTTGTACGGGCCGACCTTGAGGGTCTTGTCGTACGACACGTACTGGCGGTTCTCCGCGATGTAGTACTGCGCGTAGTCCTTGGTGAAGGACGCGCCGATGCGGGAGAAGCCGGAGGCGGTCCAAGCGGCGTCCGCGGACTCCGCGTTGTCGGAGAAGAGGGCCGAGCCGTCGGCCGTCACCGTGATCTCGTCGGCCGCGAAGCCCTTCAGCGCCACACCGCCGTCGGTCTGGTAGCGGAAGCGGAGCTGGATCTTCTGGCCGGCGTAGGCGTCCAGCGGGTACGACAGCTTGGTGTACGCGTCGACCGAACCGGTGAGCGCCGGCTTGTCGCTGCCGTCGCGCGGGATGGCCGCGCCGTTCACCGTGCCGTCCAGGGCGGTCCAGTTGGCGCCGCCGTCGGTGGACACCTCGGCGTAGAGGTAGTCGTAGTTCGCCTCGATGTCGTACCAGCCGTCGAGCGAGAGGGTCGCGGACGACTTGCCGGTGAGGTCGACGTCACGGGTCAGCGTGTTCTTGAGGTTGTCGCCGCTGCCGCTCCACCACTGGGCCGAGCCCTCGGCCGGGGTGACGACGGTGGTGGTGACCGCCTTGTCGGGGAGCGAGACCACGAGGGCCTGCTTGTTCTTCGTGTTGTACTCGGCGACGCCCAGCTTGTGGCTGGACTTGGTGTCGGCCTTGGCCACGTCGTAGTTGAGCCAGCCGAGCTGGAGCTTGTCCCAGGCGTTCATGTCGCCCGGCAGGTCGCCGATGGCCTCCTTGCCGGTGCCCAGCCAGGAGCCGGAGGACATCAGGGTCCAGAAACCGGTGGAGTTCTCGCCGCCGTTGGTGTCGTACTCGTCCGGCAGGCCGAGGTCGTGGCCGTACTCGTGGGCGTAGACGCCGAGGCCGCCGTTCTCCGGCTGCATGGTGTAGTCGCCGACCCAGATGCCGGTGTCGCCGACCTGGGTGCCGCCGAGCTTGTTGTTGTCCGGGCCGGTGGCGCCGGCGTCGGTGCCGAAGGCGTACCAGCGGTGCGCCCAGATCGCGTCGGTGCCCTGGGCGCCGCCGCCCGCGGACTCGTCCTCGCCGGCGTGCACGATCTGGAAGTGGTCGACGTAGCCGTCGGGCTCGTTGAAGTTGCCGTCGCCGTCGTAGTCGTAGCGGTCCCACTGGTCGTACTGGGCCAGGTCGGCCTTGATGGCGGCGTCGGACTCGCCGGCCGCCTTCTGGTCGGCGACCCAGGCGGTCAGGCCGTCGCGCACCAGGTTCCAGACGCTGGAGCAGGTGGTCGAGCCGCAGGCGTTGTTGCCGTAACGCGCCTCGTTGTAGGGGACCTTGACCCAGTCGGTGACCTCACCGTCGACCGAGTAGCGGCCCGAGGACTGCTTCTCGTAGTACTTCTTCAGCGACTCGGTGTTCTTGCCGGTGCCGAAGTAGAGGTCCTGGAAGTGGGCCTGGTTGTAGTCCGCCTGCCACGCCGTGGAGTTGTCCTTGGTGCGGTCCGGCTCGGCTATCCGGTTGTGCAGCGGACCGGCCGTGCCGTTGTACCGGGGGTCGGTCTGGTCGCCGAACTCCACCAGGATCGTGAAGATCTTGTCCGTCTTCTCGCGGCCGAGTTCGACGTACTTGCTGTCGCCCTTCTTGCCCTTGAGCTGGACGACCTTGGATCCGTCGCGGTCCTTGACCTGGGCCTTGCCGGATATGACCTGGTCGAGGGCCTCCTGACGCTGGGCCTCCTGGGTCTTGCTCAGGGGGCCGTCGAGGTCGTGCTCCTCCTGCTTCGTCGACGGGTCGTGCCGGTCGACGGTGGCGGCCTTCGCCGGTGTCGCGGCCTCCGCGACCGCGAAGGTGGCGAAGCCTACGGAGGCGGTCGCGAGCGTCACGCCGACGGCGAGTGCTCTGAACGTCCAGGGTCTGCTGGTCACTTGAGTTCCTCCCCCGCGCCGCGCGCACGGCAAGGAGGACCGGGTGATGGTTGGGGGTCCGTGCGCGCACGTTCAACGCGTCGATTCAAGTGACGACATTTGACTACTGGTTTACGAGAAAAGACAGACCTTGGCTCGGAGCATTCAACTGCACTATGCGGAGAGGAAGTTCGCTTTACGGACGCCGAGGGTGCGCACTGCCCACGAAGGACCTCGCTCAACCGGCGCGCATATGCCTGCGGTTGCCGTATGCCATGCGACCGTGCGCCCCCTGTGCACCGGTACCGTGGGTTAGGTCACGCTTACCGGACGTTCCGCTCGGGCATGCACGCGAATAGAGTCGAACGGTGGAACGCCCGGAAACCGGTGAAAACAAGGCCGGTTCCCCCGTCTCACCCCCAATTCTCCCGAGGACACGATTGCCATGCCTCGTCCGACCCCGGCACAGCTCGTCTACGGTTCGTGCACCGTGATCTGCTCGACGCTCGCCATGCTGCTGCTGTCACAGACGAGTTCGGGCATCGGGATCGCGGTCATCGCGCTCGCGGCGCTCGGTCTGGGACTGCTGGTCGCCATGACGGTCCCGCTTCCCCGGCCGCGCACGGTCGCACAGTCCCTGCCCACCCCGACCGCACTGCCCGAGGTGCGGGTCCCCGTACACCGGGAGACCGTGGCCGCCGCCGCGGCCGAGCCCGTCCGGGAGCCCACCGCGCCCTGACGCACGCACACGCACACCAGTGAAGCCGAAGTCGGCGGGTCCGTGAGACTGACGGACCCGCCGACTGCTGTGGTGCCCCCTGCCCTCCCGGCCCCTCACGCAGTGACGACGACCGTCTTCGCGGCCTTGTCGTGCAGCCCCTGCTTGTACGGCTTGTCGAAGAAGCTCCAGCCGCCGCAGATCACGGTCCAGACGCAGGCGCAGCAGAAGGCGAACGGGATCCACAGCACCAGGGCGCGCACCAGCGAGGTCTGGGCGGAGGGTGTGGCGCCGTCGTTCAGGTTGGCGACCCGCATGCCGAGCCACTTCTTGCCGAGGGTGCGGCCCGACTTGGCGATCATCAGGGTGTCGTAGGCGACGAACAGGACGGCGGCGATCAGCGACTGGGCGAAGGACCTGCCGGCCGAGATCTTGTCCCCGTCCATCTGGTACTCGCTCACCCCGAACGCCCAGGTGAGCAGCACGACCACGATGCCCACCAGGATCATGTCGATGATGCGCGCGAGGGTGCGCTTGCCGCTGTCGGCGAGCGGGGGCATCCCGGCGAGCGGGTCCTCAGGACCGCCCTGGCCGCCGCCCGCGCCGTAGGGACCGCCGCCGTAGGAGGGCGGCGGGGGCTGCGCGCCGCCGTACGGAGCGTCGTACGGCGAGCCCGCACCCTGGCCCGCGCTCGGTCCCCCGCTCGGTCCCCCGCTCTGGCCCTCGCTCGGGCCCGACGGCGGCTGCTTCCTGAACGGGTCGTCGTCCGGCGGCTGTCCGGAGCCCGGGGGCGGAGGCGGTTCGGTGCTCATGGCCCGAGTGGACCGCGCGGCGGCCGAGTCCGCATCCGGCGCGCGGCCGTACGGGGTACGGCGGCTGTACCGTCAGCCCGCGACGAAGGTGTGCGCCGCCTTGTCGTGCCAGCACTGGTGCCAGGGGCGGTCGAACAGGCACCAGGCGACGCCGATGATCCCGATGCCGAGCAGACCGGGCACGGTGTACACCAGCCAGCGGCGCAGCGAGGCGCCGAAGGCCGGGGGCTCGTGGCCCTCGATGTCCCGCACCTCCAGACCGAACAGCTTCTTGCCGAGGGTGCGCCCCCACTTGGCGGTGGGCAGCACCTCGTAGAGGAGGCCGACGAGGAGCAGGGCGCCGAGCACGATCCCGAGGTACAGGCCGGTCGTGCCGTCGAGCAGCCAGACGGTCTCGGTACGACCGGACAGCTTGGCCGCGTCGATCTTTTCCTGGACGTGGTCGGCGGCCCGGGTGCCGAACGGTACGGCGGCCACAGCGGTCACCGCGCCGACGACCAGGCTGTCGACGAGCCGCGCCGCGAACCGCTTGCCGAGCCCGGCGGGACGAGCGGCCGCCTGCCGCCGGGCGGCCGCCTGGAAGACGTCGTCCACCGGCGGCTTCCAGGGCGTCACCTGCTGGTCGCCGGCGAGCTGGTGCACCTGCTGCGCCCAGGAGGACTGCCCGCCGCCGGCGCCCGGGGCCATGGGAGTACCGGACGCCATCGGGGACGGGGCCGCGGCGGACTGCTGCGGGGGTACGGCGGGGGCGACGGCCTGGGAGGCGACGGGGGTTGGGGCCGCCCCCTGCGCGGGCCGGGCCTGCGCGGGTGGGGCGGGCTGCGACTGGCTGGCGGGTGGGGCGGGCTGCGACTGGGCCGCCGCCGCCCGGGCCGCGGCCGCCTTGCCGGCGCCGAAGCCGGGACGGCCGGTACCCGGCCCGGCGGCTCCGGCCTCTCCGGTAGCTCCGGCAGCCCCTGCGACTCCGGGCGCGCCCACCGGCCCCTGCGCACCGAAACCACCCGCGCCACCGGCCCCGGCCGCACCCGGGCCACCGGACCCCGGCGCACCGAACCCGCCCGAACCCGCCGCGCCGAACCCGCCCGCGCCCGAACCCGGGGACGGCGTGTTCTCGCCGCGGATCGGGCGGAACGTCATCGTGCCGTCGTCCATGGGGGGCTGGGCCGTGGGCGGGGTGCCCGCCGGGCCGAGCGTCGGCCTGCGGAAGATGAACGTGCCGCCGGAGTCGACGTCCCCCTGGTCCGCCGGCGGGATCGTGGCCGTGCCGTCGGTGCGGGAGGCGTGCCCGTCCGGCCGGGGCGGGGCGCCCGCCGCGGCCCGGGGGTCGGTACCCCAGGCGCCGCCTTCTGCGGTCCAGCCGGCGGCCGGGCCCGGCTGCGGGTCCTCGTCGAAGAAGTGCGGGCCGGTCTCCTCCACTCCGGAGGGCACGGGAGTCGCCGGTCCTGAGCCGGGCGGCGCAGCGAGCGGTTCGCCGTCGGACGGGGCCGGGCGGCTGGTGCCCGGCACCCACGCGGCACCGTTCCAGTAACGGACGTAGCCGGGGATGGACGGGTCCGGGTAGTAGCCCTCGCGGGGCCGTTCGTCACCGGGTGCCGGAGTTGGGGCGCTCATGTCCGTCGTCCCGTATCTGCTCGGGGGTCGTGTGGGAGCCTCCACATCTACCAGACCCGGGTGCCCGCCACCGCCAGTCCCGCAGGACCCGCCCCTTTCCGGGCGGCCCTGTGCACCCCCTTCACCGCACCCGAAAAAAATTTCCCGGAACCCGCGTAATGCTCGCGGCTCCAGCCCCTCTCCACACGTACGGGCCCACGCGCAGGCGCCCGCACGACTGATCGAGAGAGGAAACGGACGTCATGCATCACACCGTGGTGGAACGCGAACTGGAGCTGCGGCTCATCCTGTCCCCCGAGCGGAGCATCCCGGTCCCGGCCCGGCTCACCTACCGCTCCGACGACCCGTACGCCGTCCACGTCGGCTTCCACGTCAACTCCGAGTGCCCGGTCCACTGGACCTTCGCCCGCGATCTGCTCGTGGAGGGGGTGTTCCGGCCGAGCGGGCAGGGGGACGTGCGGGTGTGGCCGACGAAGTCGCAGGGCCGCAGCGTCGTGCTGATGGCGCTGAGTTCACCCGACGGCGACGCCCTCCTTGAGGCGCCGATCCCCCAGGTGTCCGCCTGGCTGGAGCGGACGCTGCGGGTGGTGCCCCCGGGGACCGAGGGCGCGCAGCTGGGGATCGACGACGCGCTCGACCAGCTGCTCGCCCAGTGAGGCCGCCTGCGGATGAAGTCGGAACGACGGTCAGAACAGCTTGCCGGGATTGAGGATGCCCAGCGGGTCGAAGACGCTCTTGACGGCCCGCTGCATCTCCACGCCCACCGGCCCGATCTCCCGGGCCAGCCACTCCTTCTTCAGGACGCCGACGCCGTGTTCGCCGGTGATGGTGCCGCCGAGTTCCAGCCCGAGGCCCATGATCTCGTCGAAGGACTCGCGGGCCCGGCGGCACTCGTCGGCGTCCTGGGCGTCGAAGCAGACGGTGGGGTGCGTGTTGCCGTCGCCCGCGTGGGCGACGACCCCGATGGTCAGCCGGTGCTTGTCCGCGATGCGTTCGACCCCTTCGATCAGGTCGCCGAGCCTCGACCGGGGCACGCACACGTCGTCGATCATCGTGGTGCCCTTGACGGCCTCCAGGGCGACGAGCGAGGACCGGCGGGCCTGGAGCAGGAGTTCGGACTCGGCGGCGTCGTCGGCCGGGACCACCTGGGTGGCGCCCGCGGCCTCGCAGAGCTCGCCGACGGCGGCGAGGTCGGCGGCCGGGTCCGCGGTGTCGAAGGCGGCGAGCAGCAGCGCCTCGGTGGACTCCGGCAGGCCCATGTGGGTGAGTTCGTTGACCGCCTTGACGGTCGTACGGTCCATCAGTTCGAGCAGGGACGGCACATGGCCGCCCTCCATGATCCGGCACACCGCGTCGCAGGCGGCGGCCGCGGAACCGAACTCGGCGGCCAGGACCAGCTGCCCGGGCGGCTTGGGCTTCAGCGCGAGGACCGCCCGTACGACGACCCCGAGCGAGCCCTCGGAGCCGACGAAGAGCCGGGTCAGGTCGTATCCGGCGACGCCCTTCGCCGTACGCCGGCCGGTGGACATCAGCCGTCCGTCGGCGAGGACGACGTCCAGGCCCAGCACGTACTCGGCGGTCACCCCGTACTTCACACAGCACAGCCCGCCCGAGGCGGTGCCGATGTTGCCGCCGATCGTGCACATCTCCCAGCTGGAGGGGTCCGGCGGGTAGGAGAGGCCGTGCTCCTCGACGGCGCGGGAGAGGGTGGCGTTGACGACGCCGGGTTCGACGACGGCGATCCGGTCGACCGACGAGATCTCCAGGATGCGGTCCATCCTGGTCAGCGAGAGCACGATGCAGCCGTCGGTGGCGTTGGCGCCGCCGGACAGGCCGGTGCGGGCGCCCTGCGGGACGACCGGGACGCGCAGCTCGGTGGCGACGCGCAGGACGTGCTGGACCTGCTCGACCGTGCGCGGCAGCACGACCACGGCCGGGGTGCCGGCCGGGCAGAAGCTCGCCATGTCGTTGGCGTAGGACGTGGTCACGTCCGGGTCCACGAGCACCGCGTCGGCCGGCAGGCCCGCGAGGAGCCGGTCGGTGAGGTTGCCGGTGGTCTCGTCCCGAGGCGCTTCGATACGGCTCATGATCACAGCGTCGCACCCGGGGCCATCGGTGTGAACCCCACAGGGTCCGTCCTTGGGCCGCATGGATGTGGTCGTCGTATTGACGCACAGTGTCCGGCATGTGCGCGCTCGACAACCGACCGTCCGGACCTGCCACCTCGCTGCTCACGGAGCCGGAGCCGCCACGCCGGCGGCGAAAGGTGCTGCGGCGGCTGCTGGTCGTCGCGCTGGCGGGCGGGGCGGCGGCCGGCGGGGTGCTGCTGCTGTGGCATCCCCACGAACCGCGCCGCTCTCCCCGGCCCCCGGCGGCCGGGCCCCAGGCGAACCGGCAGGCGTCGGCGCAGCTGCTGACGGCGGTCGTCAACGGGCTGCCCGCCGCGCTGCCCGACCTCACGACCCTGATCGGCGAGCGGGAGGCCCGGGTGCGGGAGCGGCCGAGGGACGCGCACGCCTGGGCGGTGCTGGGGGCCGCGTACCTGGAGCGGGCCCGCCGGACCGCCGACACCGCCGACTTCCCCAAGGCCGAGAACGCGCTGCAGACCTCGCTGGAGGTGTCCGCCAAGGGCAACTCCGAGGCGCTCGGTGCGCTCGCCGCGCTGGAGAACGCGCGCCGGGACTTCCCCGAGGCCAAGCGGTTCGGCGAGGAGGCGGTGAAGGCGGCGCCGAAGCGGTGGTCGACGTATCCGGCGCTGATCGACGCCTACAACGGGCTCGGCGACTACAAGGCGGCCCGGTCCGCGCTGGACAAGCTGATGGCGCTGAAGGTCGGGGCGGACGTGAAGCCGGCCGTGATGGCACGCGCCTCGGCCGTGTACCGGGACCGGGGCTGGCGCGAGGACGCGGCGGCGCAGGTGACGGACGCGGCGGCGGCCGCGCGGACGCCCGCCGAGCAGGCCGCGTATCTGTGCCAGGCCGGGCAGCTGGCCTGGGAGCGGGGCGACCGCGACGACGCGCTCCGGCACTTCAAGGCGGCCGTGGCCCTCGACCCCGACCAGTCGGCGGCGCGCGCCGGGCAGGGGCGGGCACTCGCCGCGCTGGGCCGGACGCAGGAGGCGGTGACCGCCTACCAGGGGGCTCTCGCCCATCGGCCGGCCCCCCAGGTCGCGCTGGAGCTGGGCGAGTTGTACGAGTCGCTGGGGTTGGGGCGGGAGGCCGACGCCCAGTACGGGCTGCTGCGGACGCAGGTGCGGCGGGAACTGGACGCCGGGATCGACGACGACCTGGTGATCGGGCAGTACGAGGCGGACCACGGGGACGTCCAGGAGGCGGTACAGCACCTGGAGGCCGAGTGGGACCGCCAACCCGGCATCGAGGTCGCGGACGCCCTCGGCTGGGCACTGCACCGCTCCGGCGAGGACCAGGAAGCCCTGCGCTACGCCTCCATCGCAACGGACTCCACCAAGGGCGGCGGCATCCGCAGCGCCCTCTACGCCTTCCACCGCGGCATGATCGAACGCGACCTGGACCTCGACGCCCCGGCCCGCCGCCACCTCCAGGACGCGCTACGCATCAACCCGTACTTCTCCCC
This sequence comes from Streptomyces sp. NPDC007901, assembly GCF_042959465.1. Taxonomy (NCBI): domain Bacteria; kingdom Bacillati; phylum Actinomycetota; class Actinomycetes; order Kitasatosporales; family Streptomycetaceae; genus Streptomyces; species Streptomyces sp. NPDC007901. Next base: position 73,841 of record NZ_JBIBKW010000018.1, read on the forward strand.
CCTCCAGGTACCGGTAGCGAAGACAACCCTCACCGCCCTCGGCCAGGAACCCCCGGAGGAGCCCCTGCCGGGCTGACGAAGAAGCCGAACGCCGAACACCGGTGAGGGCAACACCCCAGGGGCGCGGGGCTGTGCCGATATGCGGCTCCGCCGTGCGGGCGCGACCAGCCCCCTCCAGCCCGCACGCGCCCACCGGCCGAACCCGCCCCCGGCTCACAGATTCCCGCGCCGCTCCTGCTCCCGCTCGATCGCCTCGAAGAGCGCCTTGAAGTTGCCCTTGCCGAAGCCCATCGACCCGTGGCGTTCGATGATCTCGAAGAAGACCGTCGGCCGGTCCTGGACCGGCTTGGTGAAGATCTGCAGCAGATAGCCGTCCTCGTCACGGTCGGCGAGGATCCTGAGTTCGCGCAGGGTGTCGATCGGCACCCGGGTGTCGCCGACCCACTCGCCGAGGGTGTCGTAGTACGAGTCCGGGGTGTCGAGGAACTGCACACCGGCCGCGCGCATGGTCCGTACCGTCTCGACGATGTCGTTCGTGTTGAGCGCGATGTGCTGGACGCCCGCGCCGCCGTAGAACTCCAGGTACTCGTCGATCTGGGACTTCTTCTTGGCGATGGCCGGCTCGTTGATCGGGAACTTGACCTTCAGCGTCCCGTCGGCGACCACCTTGGACATCAGCGCGCTGTACTCGGTGGCGATGTCGTCGCCCACGAACTCCTTCATGTTCGAGAAGCCCATGACCTGGTGGTAGAAACCGACCCACTCGTTCATCCGGCCGAGTTCGACGTTGCCGACGCAGTGGTCGACGGCCTGGAAGGTACGGCGGGCGGGCGGGGCGACGATCGGGGACGCGGCGACGAACCCCGGGAGGTAGGGGCCGTCGTAGCCGACCCGCTCGACGAGGGTGTGCCGGGTCTCGCCGTACGTGGCGATCGCGGCCAGCACCACCGTGCCGTGCTCGTCCTTCAGCTCGTACGGCTCGGCCAGCGACCGCGCCCCGTGCTCGACCGCGTAGGCGTACGCGGCGCGGGCGTCCGGGACCTCGATGGCGAGGTCGACGACCCCGTCGCCGTGCTCGGCGACATGGCGGGACAGGAAGCGGCCCCAGTCGGTGTCCGGCTTGATGACGGAGGTGAACACGAACCGGGCCGAGCCGTTCTCCAGGACGTAGCTCGCGGTCTCACGGCTGCCGTTCTCCGGTCCGGAGTACGCGACCAGCCGCATGCCGAAGGCGGTGGAGTAGTAGTGCGCCGCCTGCTTGGCGTTGCCCACGGCGAAGACGACCGCGTCCATTCCCTTGACCGGGAAGGGGTCGGCCTGCCGGACGGTCGTGTCGGGAGTGTGCTGTGTGGTCTGCGTCATGGTCGAAGGGTGAACCTGGGGGGCAAGGTGCGCAATAGTTCGCGTTTCGGCTGGGCAATATGTTCAGCAGCACGCCGGTGACGGCGGACTTTCTGTACAGGATGACCATCCGGAGGCGGGCATGGCGATCGATCATCTGGACGGGCGGATCCTGGTGCTGCTGGCCCGGGAACCGCGCATCGGCGTGCTGGAGATGTCCCGCAGGCTGGGGGTGGCGCGGGGAACCGTGCAGGCCCGTCTCGACCGGCTTCAGTCGAATGGAGTGATCCAGGGATTCGGCCCCCAGGTCGATCCGGCGGCCCTCGGCTACCCGGTCACCGCCTTCGCCACCCTCCAGATCCGGCAGGGCCAAGGCCCGGACGTCCGAGCGCACTTGACGACCGTGCCGGAGGTACTGGAACTGCTCACCACCACCGGCAGCGGGGACATGCTGTGCCGGCTGGTGGCCCGCTCCAACGCCGATCTCCAGCGGGTGATCGACCGGGTCGTCGGTTTTGATGGCATTGTCCGGGCCTCCACGGCGATCGTCATGGAGAACCCCGTTCCGCTGCGGATCATCCCGCTGGTGGAACAGGCCGCGGCAGACAGCGAAGGGACCTGAGCGAAGGGACCTGAGCGACTCGGGACGGCTCGATCGGCACGGGCGAACCTCTCAAGGGCGCCCATCTCACCGTCACGTCCGCGGAGTTCACGGAACAGCTGATCCTCGGCGCGATCACGGGCATCGCCTTCCAGGCGGCGGGCGCGCAGGTCCTGGACCGCACCGGCATCCAGGGCTCGATCGGCGCCCGCGAGGCGGTCAAGTCCGGGGACGCGGACGGGATGTACGGCGAGGTCTTCACGACCGACGGCCGCATCAGGTCCATGAACCTGGTCGTGATGGCCGACAACGCGGCGCCCGTGATCAACACCATGACCCAGGAGAAGTGGCCGGCGATCGCGACGGTCCTGGACCCGGTGACGGCGAAGCTCGAGAAGTAGTGGGGTTCCGGGGGGAGTTCCAAAGAAGTCGATGCAAAAGAGTGGTTGCAAAGGACCCTTTGCATAGCTATCTTTGTACGCATGACGGAGCACGAGGAACGAAAACAGCGCCGGCTGGACGCCCGCTCACTGCGGGGGCTCGCACACCCGCTGCGGATGCAGCTGCTGGACGCGCTTCGGCAGCACGGTCCCGCCACCGCCTCCCAACTGGCCGAACGGCTGGGCGAGTCCAGCGGCGCGACCAGCTACCACCTGCGCCAGCTGGCCGAACACGGCTTCGTCGAGGACGCCCCCGGGCGCGGCAAGGGCCGCGAGCGGTGGTGGCAGGTGGTGGACCAGAGCATCCGCTTCGACAGCGCGGACTTCGAGGACGCGAGTCCCGAGGTACGGGGACTGACGGAGGTGTTCCTGCAGGAGGGCGCCGCACGTCACGCCCGCGAGCTGTCCACCTGGCTCGGCACCCGGGACCAGTGGCCCCAGCCCTGGGCCCGCTCCACCGACATGAGCGACATGACCCTGCGGCTCACCCCCGACCTCGCCCTCGAACTGATCGGCAAGCTGCACGACCTGATCGACGGCTACCGGGACCGGGTCCCCGACCAGGACACCCCGGAATCCGAGCAAGTACGCATCCACACCCACCTGTTCCCCATCGAGACGGACTGAGAGGCACTCCATGCACACCCAGACCCACCTCGCCCAGCACCACATGACCGACCTGCACACCCAGGCAGAGGCCTACCGCCTGGCAAAGGAAGCCAAGCCGGAACGGGAACTCCGCACCCGACTCGGCTGGACCCTGGTGGAAGTAGGCCTCCGCCTGGCAACCCCGGCCCCGGCAATCGCCCCGTAAGGGGCGCGGGGCTGTATCCATCTGCGGCTCCGCCGCGCGGGCGCGCTCAGCCCCCACCCACCCGCACCCAAAACTCAACAGCTGGGAACCTTGGTCCCCTTCTCCAACGCCACCAGATCAGACACCGCCCCCTTGAGGGTGGTCACCGGCACCAACCGCAACCCCTTCGGCAGCTCCGCCTTCGCATCGGCGCACTCATCCCGCGGCACCAGAAAAACCGTCGCCCCGTCCCGCCGCGCCGCCTGCGTCTTGAGGGCGACCCCGCCCACCGCCCCCACCGCGCCGTCCGCACTGATCGTGCCCGTACCGGCGATGTTCTTCCCCGCGGTGAGGTCTCCCCCGCTGCCGTTCCCGTCGAGCTTGTCGATGATCCCGAGCGAGAACAGCAACCCCGCGCTCGGCCCGCCCACATCCGCCAGCTTCAAGGTCACCTTGACCTTGCCGGCGCTCAGATCGAGGTACTTCAGCGCGGCCTGGGCCGCCGCGTCCTGCGACTGCTCCATCTGCTCGGTGTTGTGCTGCTCGACCTCCTTGACGCTGTTGCCGCTCGGGTAGACCGAGTCGCGCGGCATCACCGCCCGGTCCGTCCGGAACCAGTTGCCGATGACATCGCTCAGCGACACCCGTGCGTCCGGCCCGGTCGCCTCGATCGTCGTCATCCGCAGCTGGCCGCTGGTCTTCCGGGTCGGCGCCCCGGCGATGGTGATCACCGGGGTGCCCTGGTTGTCGCCGAGCACGTTCGCCGTCATCCCGGGCTGGGCCACCGAGAACGGCAACGGCGCGAAGACGGCCGTACCGATCAGAGCCACGACGGGAATCGCACAGACGGCGATGGCCTGGAGACGCGTGAGACGTGAGAGCACGGAGTCAATCTAACGCGACGACCTGTTCAGGCCACCGCCCCGGCACCACCCCCGCACCACCCCCGCACCACCCCGGCCCCGCCCCGGTCAGCGCGAGAGCAGCTCGCGGCGTTCACGGGTGAACCGGCGCAGCGCGTCCGGCAGCGGCTCGATCCCGATCCCGGGACCGGTCGGCACCGGGAGATGGCCGTCGTCCAGGACGAACGGCTCGGTGATGTCCTCGGCGAAGTACCGGCTCGACGCCGAGGTGTCGCCCGGCAGCGTGAACCCCGGCAGCGCCGCCAGCGCCAGGTTGGGCGCCCGCCCGATCCCGGTCTCCAGCATGCCGCCGCACCACGCCGGCACCCCGTGCGCCCGGGCCACGTCGTGGACGCGGCGGGCCTCCAGGTAGCCGCCGACCCGCGCGGGCTTGACGTTCACCACCCGGCACGCGTCCATGGCGATCGCCGCCGCCGTGTCCCGCGCACTGTGCAGGGACTCGTCGAGACAGACCGGCGTCGCGATCCGCCGCTGCAGCCGGGCGTGGCCGTGCAGGTTGTCCTCCTCCAGCGGCTCCTCGATCAGCAGCAGCCCGAACTCGTCGAGCCGCCGCAGATGCTCCGCGTCGGCGAGGCCGTACGCCGTGTTCGCGTCGACCTGGAGCGGCAGCGCGTCCCCGAACCGCTCACGCACCGCCCGTACCGGCTCGACGTCCCAGCCGGGCTCGATCTTCAGCTTGATCCGGACGTACCCCTCGGCGAGATACCGCTCGACGTCGTCGAGCAGCTCGCCGACCGAGTCCTTGATGCCGACCGAGACACCCGCCGGCACCCGGTCCCGTACCGACCCCAGGAACACGGACAACGGCATGCCGTAGGTCCGCAGCTCCGCGTCCAGCACCGCCGTCTCCAGCGCGGCCTTCGCCAGCTCGTGCCCCTTGACCTTCGCCGTGGCCGGCCCGACCGCGGCCGAGGTGAGCTCCCGCAGCGCCGCCACGCGCGGCACCAGGAAGTCCCGCAGCACGATCTCCGCGCCGGCGACGAACTCCGAGCAGTACAGCGGCTCGGGGTCGGCGGCGAACTCCGACCAGCCCTCGGCGGTGTCCGTGACGACGTGGAGGAGGAAGGTGTCCTTGGTCGTCATGGTCCCGAAGGACGTACGGAAGGGCGTGACCAGCGGGATCGCGACATGCACGATCTCCACGCGTTCCAGCTTCATACTGTCGTCCCCTCTGCCGTGCGGGCGAGCGTGTACCAGCCGTCCCTGGACATCCCCACGGCCCGGAAGCCCTCGGCGAAGGCCGCCGTGAACACCTCGCGGACGGCGTGCCGCCAGCGCAGCGCGAGCGCCGGGTCGGCGGCCCGCAGCCCTACGACGTCCTCCGGCACCCGGCACCACACGGCCCGGTCGCCGAGGTCGCGGCGGGCGAGGACCTCGCCGTCGGGGCCGTGGTGGCTGGCCGGGGCATCGTGCCTGTCGTACGACGTGGAAGGCACCGCGGCGGCGTCCGCCGTCAGGTCCCAGGTCACGGTCAGCCGGTCGCTCTCGTCGCCGTCGTTCACGCCGTCGGTCATCGGGCCGTAGAAGTCGACGAGGTACTCGGTGCCGGTGGCGCCCAGCTTGACCAGGTTGAAGCGGGCGTTGCGGCCGACCAGCGGGTCGAAGGTCCAGCGCATGGTGCGGGCGCCGCGCTCCAGGGCCCAGGCGCGCTGGGCCCGCTTCACGGCGTACCCGAGGCCCTGGTCGGCGGCGGCGACGAGGGAGTAGGTGTCGCGGTCCGGGCCGAACACGGCGACGGCCGCCCCGGCCAGCCGCGTGCCGTCGTAGGCGGCGTGCACGGCGCCGCCCGCGTGGACCAGGCTGTGCAGGACCTCGGCCGGGTAGGGCGGGGCGGTGCGGGGCGTCTGCCAGACGTCGCTGAAGTAGTCGGTCACGGCCGCGAGCCCGGCGACGTCGTGGACGGTACGGATGCCGACTCCGGTCTCGGTCAGGGTCATGATCCGAGTCTCGGAGCCGACGCCCACCCCCGTGTTGTGCGGACGGACAAGGAATGCGTAGCGTCATGAGGAAATCGGCCAAGAACCTCTCTTCGGTTGGCCCACTCCTGGTTGGGGACTCCCATGGACGCCTGCACCCTCGGCGACCTGCTCGACATCGTCGGCGGTCCCTCCGTCCGGCTGCACACGGCCCCCGCCGGGCTGACCGTGCCGGTGACCGAGGCGGTGCTGTACGACGCCCACGCCCCGCTGCCCCGGCGGCCGGGGGCGCTGCTGCTGGCGGTCGGGGTGCGCGCGGCGGCGGCCGGGCCGCTGGTGCGGGCGGCGGCCGAGGCGGGGCTGACCGGGGTGGTGGTGCGGGGCGCGGACGGGCCGGTCGGGGAGGCGGAGACGCACGGGGTCGCGCTGCTGTCGGTCGACGAGGACGCGGCCTGGCACCACGTCCACCTGCTGCTGGCCTCGGCGATCGGCGCCCGCCCGGCGGCCCCCGGGAGCGGGCTCGGCGATCTGTTCGCGCTGGCCGACGCGATCGCGGCGGGGGTCGGCGGGGCCACCGCGATCGAGGACCCCCGGCAGCGGATCCTCGCCTACTCCACCGTCGCCGGGCAGCCCGTCGACGAGGACCGCCGGCAGGGCATCCTGGGCCTCCAGGTGCCGGCCAGCGCCGAGAACACCGAGCAGTACCGCACCCTGTTCGCGGCCGAACGCCCGGTCCGGCTCCCGGCGTTGACGGACACCGACCTGCCCCGGCTGGCGATGGCGGTGCGGGCCGGCGGCGAGACGCTCGGCTCGGTCTGGGTGGTCGACGGCGGCGCGCTCGCGCCGGACGCCGAGGAGACCCTCGTCCAGGGCGCCGCCACCGCCGCCCTGCTCCTGCTGCGCGCCCGGGCGGCACAGGAGCTGGCCCGCCACCAGAGCGGCGACCTGCTGCGCCGGCTGCTCGACGGCACGGCGGACGCCCCGGCAGCCGCGGTCCGGCTGGGGGTCGAGGGCGAGGTGCGGGTGGCCGCGTTCGCGCTCGACACCACCACCAGCGTGCCGGACGCCGAGCGCACCGCGCTGCGCCTGCTGGACGTCGTACGGCTGCAGTGCGAGGCGCGCTACGGACGGCACGCGTGTGTGCTGGTCGACGGGGTGGTGTACGCGCTGCTGCCGGGTCCGGGGGCACGGCACCGGCCGCTGGCCGAGGACATCGTGCGGCGGGCCGGGCAGGCGCTGCGGGTGCCGGTGCGGGCGGGGCTGGGCGAACTGGTCCCGGACGTGGGCGAGGTGGTCGGCTCGCGGGCGGACGCGGATCTGGTGCTGCGGGTGCTGGACGCGCACTCGCCGGTGGCCACGGTGGACGAGGTGCGCCCCCGGGTCACCCTGCTGCGGCTGGCCGAAGTGCTCGGCGATCGGCGGGAGTTGACCGCGGGGGCGTGGCAGCGGGTGCTGGCGTACGACGCCGGGCACGGCACCGAGTACGCCCGCACCCTGGTCTGCTGGTTCGACGCGGGCTGCGACATGGCGGGCGCGGCCGAGCTGCTGGCCGTCCACCCCAATACCTGCCGCTACCGGCTGCGCCAGGTCCGCCGGCACGTCGGGATCGACCTGGACGATCCCGACGAACGGCTGGTGCTGTGGCTGCAGTTGCGGGTGCTGGCCGGGCTCAGCGCAGCAGCCACGCCCTGAGGCCCTCCTCGCAGGCGCGCAGCTGCCCGACCGGCACGTACTCCCCCGCCGTGTGCGCCAGGGAGGGGTCCCCGGGACCGTAGTTGAGCGCGGGCACGTCCAGCGCCGCGAACCGGGCGACGTCGGTCCACCCCAACTTGGGCCGGGGCACGGCCCCGAGCGCCTCGACGAGCCCGGCGACCCGGTCGAGCCGGGGCAGCGCACCGGCGACCACCTCGGTGACCCGGACCTCGTACTCCGGGAACAGCTCTCGTACGTACGCCTCCGCGTCCGCCACCGAACGACAAGGAGCGAAGCGGTAGTTGACGGAGATGACGCATTCGTCCGGTACGACGTTCCCGGCGACCCCCGCCCGTACGGCGACCGCGCTCAGCCCCTCCCGGTACTCCAGCCCGTCGATCACGACCCGCTCGGCGGTGTGGTCGTCGAGCCGCTGGAGCACCCGGGCGGCCCGGTGGGCGGCGTTGACGCCCTGCCAGGCGCGGGCGGTGTGCGCGCGTCGGCCGGATACGACGATGTCGGCGCTCAGAAACCCCTGGCAGCCGGCCTCGACCCCGGCGTCGGAGGGCTCCATGAGGATGGCGAGGTCGGCGGCGAGGAGGTCCGGCCCGAGGAGACCGAGCCCGTTGCGCTCCCCCGCCACTTCCTCGCACTCGTAGAGGACGAAGGTGAGGTCGACGGCCGGTTCCGGGACGGTGGCGGCCAGCCGCAGCGCGACCGCGACCCCGCCCTTCATGTCACAGGCGCCGAGTCCGTGCACGCACCCGTCGGCGAGCCGGGAGGGCAGGTTCCCGGCGGCCGGGACGGTGTCCAGGTGCCCGGCGACCAGGACGCGCCGGTCCCGGCCGAGGGCGGTACGGGCGACCACGGTGTTGCCGACCCGGTCGACCTTGAGGTGCCCGAGGCCGCGCAGGGCGTGCTCCACTGCATCGGCGATCCTGGCCTCCGCCCCGCTCTCGGAGGGGAGGTCGACGAGGGCCCGGGTGAGGTCGACGACGTCGGCGGTGAGGTCGAGGGCGGTCATACCAGGTCCCGGGTGGCGAGCTTGGAGTGGCGGATGCCGTAGCAGCCGTAGAGGACGAGGCCGACGGCCATCCACACCCCGAAGGCGATCCAGGTGTCGGCGCCGAGGCTGAACAGCATGTAGCCGCAGAAGCCGACGCCGAGGACGGGTACGACCGGGGAGAAGGGGACACGGAAGGAGCGGGGTGTGTCCGGGCTGCGCCGCCGCAGGATCACCACGGCCAGGTTGACCAGCATGAACGCGAAGAGCGTGCCGATGCTGGTGGCGTCGGCGAGGCTGCCGAGCGGCACGAGGGCGGCGAGGACGGCGATGAAGGAGGAGACGATCACGGTGTTGGCGCGGGGCACCCCGGTGCGCGGGTGCACCTTCGCGAACAGCGGCGGCACGAGCCCGTCCCGGGACATCGCGAACAGGATCCGGATCTGCCCGTACTGCACGGTGAGCACCACGCTGGTGGTGGCGACCACGGCACCGATGGACAGCAGGATCGGCCACAGGTTCCCGCCGCCGACGGACCGCACCAGCACCTCGCTGAGCGTCGCCTCGGTCCCCGCGAACTCCTTCCACGGCATCGCGCCGAGCGCGGCGACCGCGACCAGCACGTACAGGGCCGTGACCAGGACGAGGGAGAGGATGATCGCCCGCGGCAGGTCGCGCTGCGGGTTGCGCGCCTCCTCGCCGGCGGTGCTGGCGGCGTCGAAGCCGATGTAGGAGAAGAACAGCGAGGCCGCCCCCGCGCTCATCCCGGCGGCGCCGAGCGGGAAGAGCGGCTGGAAGTTCCCGGCGTGGAACGCGGTGAAGGCGACCGCGCAGAAGAGGACGAGCGCCGCGATCTTCACCCCGACCATCACCACGTTGGCGACGGCGCTCTCCCTGGCCCCGCGCAACAGCACGACCATCGCGAGGACGACGATGAGCGCGGCCGGGATGTTGAGCGTGCCGCCGGCGCCGGGCGGGGCGCTGAGCGAGTCCGGCAGGGTGACGCCGAAGGTGAGGTGGAGCAGTTCGTTGACGTACTGCCCCCAGCCGACGGCGACGGCGGCCACGGAGACGCCGTACTCCAGGATCAGGCACCACCCGCACACCCACGCGACGAGCTCGCCGAGGGTGGCGTAGGCGTAGCTGTACGACGATCCCGAGCCGGGGATCATGCCGGCCAGCTCGGCGTACGACAGGGCCGAGAACAGGGCGGTGACGCCGGCCAGCACGAAGGAGACGACGATCGCGGGGCCGGCCTCGGGCACGGCCTGCCCGAGCACCACGAAGATGCCGGTGCCGAGGGTCGCGCCGACACTCAGCAGGGTGAGCTGGGTGACGCCCATCGTGCGCGTGAGCGGGCTGGCGCCGGCCTCGCCCACGAGGGTGTCGACGGACTGCCGTCGGGTGAGCCGACTCGCGGTACGGCCCTGTCCCCCTGGCCGGGGCCGTGTCCCCACCGTCTCCATGTTCCGGCTCCCTCCGCCGTGGGCTCTTGTCCGGCCCTGATGATGCGGAGGGAGGGGGGTCGGGGTGGTGGGGGGATCGGCCAGAGGGTGGGGGGTGGGGTTGGCGGATCGGCCAATGCGGGTGGGTGGGTGAAACAAAGGGGGGCGGAGGGCCGTGGGTGGGTGCGGGTGCATGGGGGGGCTGGTCGCGCCCACGCGGCGGAGCCGCACATCGATACAGCCCCGCGCCCCTTACGGGGCACGTCGTAGCTGCGGGCATGCGTGCCTCCCCCAGCGCCTCAAGGGCCTGGGAGGTGCCCCCATGGGGCGGCACGGGTGGGCGATGGGGGTCCCCCCGCTCGAGCGAAGCCGAGAGTGGGGGAGGCGCCCTGCCGGCGCCGGTGAGCGAAATCCCCGCCCCCAGCCCCCACCACCCCCGCACTCACTCCCTACCGCAACGCGTCCGCGACCTCCCGTGCCGCGTCCATGACCCGTGCCCCGACCCGCTCCGGCACGGCGTCGGCCAGCATCACGACCCCGACGCTCCCCTCCACTCCGGTCACCCCGAGGAGCGGGGCGGCCGCCCCGCTCGCCCCGGCCTCCAGTTCGCCGTGGGTCAGCGTGTACCCCGGGTCGACCTTCGGCGAGTGCCGGGCGGACAGGATGGCCTTCCCTGCGGCCCCGCGGTCCAGCGGATGCCGGAACCCGGCCCGGTACGCCACGTGGTAGTCCGTCCAGGTCGGCTCGACGACCGCGACGGCCAGCGCCTCGGTCCCGTCGACCAGTGTCAGATGCGCCGTCGCCCCGATGTCCTCGGCGAGCGAACGAAGCGCCGGCAGGGCTGCTTCCCGTACGAGCGGATGAACCTGCCGGCCGAGGCGCAGCACGCCCAGCCCGACCCGGGCTCGCCCGCCCAGGTCACGCCGTACCAGTGCATGCTGCTCAAGCGTGGCGAGCAACCGGTACACCACGGTCCGGTTCACGCCCAGTTTGTTGGAAAGCTCGGTGACGGTCAGCCCGTGGTCCGTGTCGGCCAGCAGTTTGAGGACCCGTAGTCCCCGGTCGAGCGTCTGAGAGGTCTCCGCGGTCACGACGCCCACTCCTTAAGTGGTGAGGTCGGCAACCTCCGACGCGGCGGATGCGTCGCCGAGTCCCGTCAGCGACGCGCTTCAGAGGCCGCCGATCGGCATGGCGGCCCGGCGGCTCCGGGCCCAGTCGCTTCACGGCTGCGCTCCGCGGCGGCGCTGCCACGGGGCGTGTGCGTAGCCGGACAGTAGCGAAGCGGGTTCGCTGAGCGGAAGTCTCCGTCCAGAATCCGGTCACACGCCGGTACGGACTACTTCGGTTTGTATCGGTATGCGCAGCGTGACGCGCCCCCTCAGGGGCGCAGGGAACTGCGCGAGCAACCACAGACGACCCGCACCGGACCGACTACCGCATCCGGGTGGCCCACTCCTGCACCTTGGCGATCCGCTGCCGCAACTGCCCCGCAGTCGCCTCCGCACTCGGCGGCCCCCCACACACCCGCCGAAGCTCGGTGTGGATCACCCCATGCGGCTTCCCGCTCTGATGCACATACGCGCTGACCATCGTGTTCAGCTGCTTCCGCAGCTCCATCATCTCCTTGTGGGAGACGACGGGCCGCCGCTCGGCCGGCAACTCCAGCAGGTCGGCCTCGGTGTCCGGCTTCTTGCGGCTGTGCGCGATCTGCCGGGCCTGCCGCTTCTGCAACAGCATCTGCACCTGGTCGGGTTCGAGGAGACCCGGGATACCGAGGTAGTCCTGCTCCTCCTCGCTCCCGGGGTGGGCCTGCATGCCGAACTCGGCGCCGTCGTAGAGCACCCGGTCGAAGACGGCCTCGGACTCCAGCGCCTCGAAGGCGAACTGCTCCTGCTCGCCGGTGTCCTCGTCCTGCTCCTTGTTCGCCTCCTCCATCTCCTTCTCGGACTCGGCGTACGGGTCCTCCTCGCCGTCCTTCTTCGGCTTGTCGAGGGCGTGGTCGCGCTCGACCTCCATCTCGTTGGCGAAGGTCAGCAGGTCCGGGACGGTCGGCAGGAACACGGACGCGGTCTCGCCGCGCCGCCGGGACCGCACGAAGCGCCCGACGGCCTGGGCGAAGAAGAGGGGTGTGGAGATGGTCGTGGCGTAGACGCCCACCGCCAGCCGCGGCACGTCGACGCCCTCGGACACCATCCGCACCGCGACCATCCACCGGTCGTCACTCGCGCTGAAGTCGTCGATCCGCTTGGAGGCGCCGGTGTCGTCGGAGAGGACGACGGTCGCCTTGGTGCCCGTGATCTCGCGGATCAACTTGGCGTAGGCGCGCGCCGATTCCTGGTCGGAGGCGATGACCAGGGCTCCCGCGTCCGGGATGGCCTTGCGCACCTCGGTCAGCCGCTGGTCGGCGGCGCGCAGCACGGCCGGCATCCACTCACCGCGCGGGTCGAGGGCGGTACGCCAGGCCTGGCTGACGGCGTCCTTGGTCATGGGCTCGCCGAGCCGGGCGGCGATCTCGTCACCGGCCTTGGTCCTCCAGCGCATGTTGCCGCTGTAGGAGAGGAAGATGACGGGGCGGACGACGTGGTCGGCGAGCGCGTTGCCGTAGCCGTACGTGTAGTCGGCGGACGATCGCCGGATCCCGTCCTGCCCTTCCTCGTAGGTCACGAAGGGGATGGGGTTGGTGTCGGAGCGGAAGGGCGTACCGGTCAGGGCCAGCCGCCGGGTGGCCGGCTCGAACGCCTCCAGGCAGGCCTCGCCCCAGGACTTGGAGTCACCGGCGTGGTGGATCTCGTCGAGGATGACGAGCGTCTTGCGCTGCTCGGAGCGGTTGCGGTGCAGCATGGGCCGCACGCCGACACCGGCGTACGTCACCGCCACCCCGTCGTACTCACGGCTGAGCGGGCCCGCGCTGTACTCCGGGTCGAGCTTGATCCCTATCCGGGCCGCGGCCTCCGCCCACTGCTTCTTCAGGTGCTCGGTGGGGGCGACGACGGTGACCTGCTGCACGACATGGTGGTGCAGCAGCCAGGAGGCGAGCGTCAACGCGAAGGTCGTCTTTCCGGCGCCGGGCGTGGCCACGGCCAGGAAGTCGCGTGGCTGCTCCTGGACGTACTTCTCCATGGCCCCCTGCTGCCAGGCCCGCAGCTTGCTGGCGGTACCCCAGGGCGCCCGGCCCGGGAAGGCCGGCGAAAGGTGGTGGGAGGACGCGGAGGAAGCGGCGGTGGTAGTCACGGTCTCCGTAGGAAGGGGGTCGGGCGGCTACGTATGACAACCGGGCCACCCTACCGGCGTGCTGTGGCTGTCAACGCGCGGACAAGGCCGGGTCACCCCGGGTGGGACTCACGTCACAGATCACGAAGCCGTGCGGCCACCCGGGTCCCGGAGCCGGGTCGCCACCCAGGCCCCGACGAGCGCCACGCCCGCCATCGGCAGGAACACGACGGCGAAGGCGCCGGGGTGGGAACCGGAGCCGGCCGTCCCCGTCATGCTGCCGCCGCCGAGGGCGGCGAAGGCCGCGCCGGTCGCGGCGAGCAGCACCACGTTGGACAGGGCGTCGGAGATCTGCAGGGCGGCGGAGTTGGCGCCGGCCTCCTCGGGGGCGGAGAGCCGGAGCATCAGGACGCTGGCCGAGGCGATCACCAGCCCCATCCCGAAACAGCCGAAACTCCAGGCGACGGCGACGGTCCACACCGGCACGGCGGGCAGCAGCACGCTGGGGGCGGTCGCGACCGCCGCGGCGACCAGCACCATGCCGAGGGTCATCAGCCGTTCCCGGTACGGCTGCATGCCCGGCCGCGCCTGCACCCACGAGCCCACCGCCCAGGTCACCCCGCCCGCCGCCAGCGAGAACCCGGCGAGTGTGGGGGACAGTCCGCGCTGGGTGACGAGCATCAACGGTACGAAGGACTCGGCGGAGATGAAGGAACCGGCGGCGACCCCGCGCAACAGCACGACCGAGGGCAGACCGCGCGCGGCGCGGTACGTCCCGCGGGGCAGCAGCCCGAGCACGGACGGTACGAGCAGCGCGGCACCGGCGGCCCCCGGCAGCAGGGACACCCATCGCGGGTCCTGGGCCGCGTACTGGAGCAGCCCCGCGCCCAGGGAGATGCCGAGGGCGAGCCGGATCCGCCGCCGGTCGAAGGCCTCCCGGCCCCCGCCCGGCACGGGACCGCCGGCCCGCCGCCGTATCTGCGGCAGCGCGAGCGCCACCGGCAGGAGGACGAGCACCGGTATCCCGAGGAACACCCACCGCCACCCGAGCTGCTCGGTGACGGTCCCGGCGGCGAGCGGCCCGACGATGGACGGCACCACCCACCCGGCGGCGAACCCCGCCAGGATCGAGGGCCGCAACCGCTCCGGGTACGCCCGCCCCACGACCACGTACAACGCGACGATGACCAGCCCGCCGCCGAACCCCTGCACGGCCCGCCCCAGGATGAACACCCACATGCTCTGCGCGGCCCCGGCGACCACCAGCCCGGCGGCGAACGCCCCGATCCCCGTCGTCAGCGCCCCGAGCGGCCCCTTCCGGTCCGACCACTGCCCGGCCAGCACCATCCCGAACAGGCTGGTCGTGAAGTACCCGGAGAAGGCGAACGCGTACAGCGACAGCCCGTCCAGCTCCCGGGCCGCGACCGGCATCGCCGTCCCCACGGCCGTCGCCTCGAACGCGATCAGCAGCACCACGGACACGATCCCGACGCTCAGCGCCCGGTACGACCGCCCCAGCACACCCTCGTCATCGACTCTGTCAGCGGTCTCATCTGCGACAACGGCGTCGCTCGGCTCAAGGGCGGTCATGCTGACCACGGTAAGGCCCAAGTACCACTTTGGCCCCTGTCGAGAGCCGTACCCCACCTCGGACCTTGGTCGTAGACCCCCCTCCCCCTCCCGTTTCATGAACGCCGTATGGCAGTCCCGTTGCACCCCCGCCGATCCCCTTGTCCCCCTCCCCCACGCCCCCATACCTTCGTCTCACCGACACGGCCGTGTGCCCGAGTGGCTTAGGGACTCGCCTGCAAAGCGAGGTACGTGGGTTCAATTCCCGCCACGGCCTCTATCTGGCCTGACCAGGCAGAACGGAAGGGCGGCACCCTCGCGGGGGTGCCGCCCTCCCCGTGGTTCGTCTCAGTTTCCGTCTCAGTTGCCCGCGTGACGCCTTCGTGCAGTACGAGCCCGACCGCCGACTCAGCTCTGCCGGACAGTCACCGGTAACCATCTCTCAGAGATCCACGACTTCTTTACTTCTATAGGTCTTGCCGTTTCCCACTTGAACCTCCATCCAGGCGGGAACAGATACACCGCCGCGTTGACTTCGCCAGGCATCTGCCACTTGTTGCGCTTGGCTCATTTCGATCGCCCAAGTCGCTTCCTCTCCAACGTCAAGGCGATGCGGCAGAGCAGGCCCGAAAGGGTTGTTCAGAACCCCAGTACTCACCCCACCCTCCAACACTAGATGCCAGCTCTTCACGCTGAAAGGGAGCCGGCCCGCATTGTGCACCGTGACGAACAGCGCCTCTTCAGTGAATCCTTGCGCAACCACCGAACCAGGCAACCGTAGCGTGCGCCCGACAATCGGATATGTGGCGTACTGGCGACCCGGATTAATAGCCCCATGCATCATTTTACATTGCGGCCTAATTCCGGAAAGGACAAACGTAACCGCCTGCCAGACCAGAGAGGCCACGGCAGCTATCAGACCAATCAACGCTATGACAAAATTTGCCACATCCACGCCATCCCCCAAATCAATGCCACTGAACCAGTATCACGGAGCTACGTTGCCGGCACGGGTTCCCACGGCGGCGTCCAACCAGTCGCGCGACACAGTTCAGCCAGAGACGCATTAACGTCAACCATTTGCCCACTTGTATATAGGTCACTGATACGCATGCCAAGCAGGCACCTAGCGTCAACCGCAGTGTCGGGGTACCCCATGTCGCGACGCGCAGACAAAACGAAATCGGAATACAGCTTCATCAAGACGACGGCCGGAGGGTTGCCCGTGTACGCAGCCTGCATGAAGTTGTGAAACGCTCTGACCGCCTCATCCGAGCCAAAGATTGAAACCCAGGCCGAGAATTCAGAAATTCGACTTCTGAGATCCTCCTCCGGCATACTCCGCTGATCAAGAATGTCCCGGAATAGGTTAATCATCGGCTTGTATACTTCGTATTTCTTTTCAGAGATCCGAGCCTCCAAATCTCTGAGACGCTGAGCGTCGATTTCAGACTTCTTAGCTTTTCTTGCAGAGAGAGCAGCAACAACAGCCGCCAGAATAGAAGCCAGCGCAGGAACGGCTGCGACCGCGACTGAAATTCGCCAGTCGGAGCTTTTCGCCTGCGCCTCAACCAAGAAGATTCCGTGTTTCAATGTCCCCGCTCCCCGAAGCACACGCATTGACCAGCTTGAGGATACTGTGCGGAACTCTCCCCCACACCGAGATCGCCAAAGCGATCAGGGCCTTCCAATGACAGACATCGGGAGCCCGTGGCATCTCTGAACTGGCTTGATGCCACGGGCTCATCCGATCGAGTCTGAGCCGCGAGGGAGACGGCTAACGGACCGGCAAGGGCACGCCGGCCGCCCCGTCGTCGCCGTCGTCCGGCCGGTCCATCTCGGGCTTCCAGATCAGGCCGTCCACCTGTCGCGCGATGTCCGTCCGCACGGCATCCACCATGTGCTGATAGCGGGCAGCCATGGCCGTGGTCGACCATCCCATGAGACCCATGACGGCCCGCTCGGGGACACCCAGGATGAGTAGGACCGTGGCGGCCGTGTGGCGCGCATCGTGCAAACGCCCGTCCCGGACTTTCGCTTCTGTCAGAAGAGCCTTCCATTCGGTCCAGTCCCGGCGGTGGGACGGGCTACGGCCGTGCTCATCCGGGAAGACCAAGCCGTTGTCCTCCCAGCGCTTCCCGGCCCTCGTTCGCTCCGCTCCCTGCGCCTTGAGGTGCGCACGGAGTAGGTCAACGAGTTGATCGGGGAGACCGACCGCACGACGGCCGGCGCGCGACTTGGTGGTGGACAACTCGGGGTTGGTTCGTCGCCTCTGGGGGCAGTACCCGGCGGCCTTGCGTCCGCAGGGCTCCGTGCACCCGTGGGCGTACTGCGGGCGGTGGCGACTACGGCGGACGACAAGGAATCCACCCTCAAGGTCAACGTCGTCCCAGGTCAGCCCCAGTACTTCCCCTTGGCGCAATCCGAGGGCGAGCGCGACGGCCCACCGTGCGGAGTTGCGATGCTGGTCAGCGGCCTTCAACAGTCGCTGTACCTCTTGGACGCTGTAGGGCTCTACTTCGTAATCCCCCGTCTTCGGTGCCTTGGCCAACAGGACGGGGTTCTTGCCGAGATGGCCGCGCCGTACGGCCTCATTGAGGGCGGTGCGGAAGGTTCGGTGCACCTGGTGCGCGGTGGCGGGCTTACTGCCGTTGGCCTGCATCTTGGCGTAGAACGTCTCGATGTGCTCGGGCTTGAGCCTGTCGAGCCGGTGAGCGCCCAAGCCGGGGATGAGGTGCTTCCGGACCGCAACGCCGTACCCGACCATCGTGTTGTCGTTCACGGCGAGGGATGCGACGTTGTCAACCCAGTGCGTCAACCACGCCTTGACCGTCCACGCCTTGCCGGGCTTCTTCACGGTCTTGGCGTCGCGCTGTTTCTCCAGCTCTCGAACAGCCTCCGCTACTTCGGTCTTGGTCTTGCGCTCGACATGGCGACGATCCGGCGTGCCGTCGTCGCGGACGCCGACGGTCACGCGACCGTGCCATTTGCCGTCCTTGCCGAGGTAGATCGAGCTACGGCCGTTGGGCTGTCGGGTGCGCTTCTTCTTGTCCTCTGCCACAGGCAGACTCCTGTTTCTGGGTGTCGGGTGGGAGACCGGGGCGGCGGGCTGTCCTTGTCCGGGAGTGCCGCCGCCCCGGGCGTCGTCAAGCGGCGCGTTGGGCGGTTCGGAGACGGGTGACGTACTCAGGAACGGCGGCGGCCGGGACCCTGCGCAGGGTGCCGACCATCACGGATTCCAGTTCGCCGGTGCGGATGAGGGCGTAACAGGTGGTGCGGCCGACTCGGAGTCGGTGGGCGGCCTCTTCGACCTTGAGGAGAACCAGGGTCGGGTCGTCGGCGAGGGCGAGGGGCAGGGTGGTGGGTTCGTCCACGGCTCACTCCTGTGAGGCTGAGTTCAGGGGCAAGTGCCGCCGCACAAACCGCAAAATCCGCAGAAAACCCGGGGAGGGCAGTTGACCTGCGGTGATGCGGTGCGCGGCTGGCGGCGGGTGGTACTCCGCAGAAACCCGCGATATTCCGCAAAAATCAGGGGCGGCCGTGAGCCGGTCGCCAGGGGCAGGGGGGGCGCTCGGTTTTTTGCGGAATATCGCGGGATTGTGCGACGGGGTCCCGTCCGGGGTCGGCGTGGGGACCCGTCGCAGGTCAGCGAGGTGTTCGGGGGTTTCTGCGGATTTCGCGGTTTGTGCGGGAGGGGTTGTCCGCGAGGGCGAGGGTCACCGGCCGCCGTGGCGCAGGGACGGGTGGGCGGCGAGGCGGGGTGCCGGGGGGCGTCCGCGCTTGCCGGTGCGCTCGGGTTGGTAGGACCGCAGGTAGCCGTGGTCTTCCAGCAGCGCGAGGGCCGGTTCCAGGTCGGCGACGGTGGGCACCTCGCTGCGGGACAGGACGGTGAAGACGTCCCGCCGGCTGACGTCGTCCCATCCGTTGTCCTTCAGCGCTTCCAGCACGCTGCGGGCGCGGGACAGGACCGGGTCGGCGCCCATGACGTCGAACACGGCGAGGGCGTGGGCGGTGTAGTAGTCCCCCAGCACGATCGCCGCGCGCATGGTGTCTTCGGTGACCGGGTGGGCGTAGCCGTTGCCGCCGTGTTCGGCGAGGTGCAACAGCGCGGCCATGCGGGCGGTCGCCCCGGCAAGCTTTCCGGCCCAGTTGGAGATGTGGCCCAGCTTGCCGCCGCGTGCCTTGAGCTGCGGTTCGATGCGCTTCTGATACGCGATCAGTGCCGCGTCCGCCTCGGGGGTGAGCTGGATGACGGCCGGGTCGGTCCACTCCGCCAGGGACAGGGAGAGGTCGATGACCCGGGCGGTGTAGGTGGCGGCCGTCTGCACGGGGACCGGGTCGGTGATGATCTCGCGTTCACCGACCGTGGACACCGGCAGGGAGTACAGGAACCGGGCCAGCAGTCCACGTCCCTCGAACCCCTTCACCTTGCCGATGTCCCTCAGGACGTCCGGCTGTACGGCGAGGCCGATGGTCAGAGCGGGGGCGTCGATGTACTCGCGGCGGGTCTGCCGGTTCACCCTCAGCCGGTCCCCCGCGTGCCCTTTCAGGAAGACTTCCATGTTGGGGGCACCGGAGTAGCGGCCGGCGATGATGTCGAAAATGCCGCCCTCGGCACTCATCACCGAAAGCCGGCCCCCCTGTTCGGCCATGAGCGAGGTGACCGTCTCGGGTGTCGAGTCGTCCGCCAGCAGGACCGGTTCGGCGGGCACGGTGAGCGTGTCGGCAGTCTGCGCGAGACCAACCGCGGTGGCCACCATGTCATCGCGCTTGTCGCCGTCGGCGGACGCGGCCTTGGCAGCGGCCTTGTCCGCCGCTTCCTTGGCCAGCCTCGCCGTCAGCTCCGCTTCCACGATCACCGGCTTCATCGCCGTCTTGAGCTGTTTCTCCGCCTCATACAGGGGGTTGGTCAGCAGCGCGAAGACGGCCGACTTGCGGTTCGCCGGCGGCAGCGCGACCACGGTGTAGAGGTTGGTGGGCTCGCGCCAGTTGCCGCGTACGTGGACCACGGACCGGCCGCCGGCAGCCGTGGCGAGCACGGCGAGGGCGATCGAACCGGCGAGGTCCACGGGGGTCTGCGTCTCGTGTGCGACGGCCGTCACGAACTCCCCCAGCCATGTCGGGAGGACGTGGGCGGGGAACGGCGGACGCTCGCGGCGGCCGGTGAGGGGGATGGGGTCCTCCCACACGTCCGGTGCCGTGTCGTCCTCGTCGGACGGGTCTTCCAGGGTAGGTAGTCCGGCCCACAGGTCGGGACTGTCCACAGCCTGTGGAGTCATGACGCGGCCCTCCCTTCGTCGGCCGCCTCGTGCAGGCAGACACGGGCGAGAACGCGGGCGGTGAGCCTGATGACGGCGGCACGGCCCCGGGCGCGTTCGTGCTGCCCGCAGGCACAGAGCCAGTCCGCGACCGGTACGCCCTCGCACTGGATCTGAAACCCCGGGGTGATGCCGGTGACCGTGACCGTCTGCGGGTCAGAACCAACAGCGATATGGGCGCCCTTGCGGGCGACGCCCTTCGGTTCGCCCACGGACGGCCGTGGCGGACCCTGTACGGCGCCCTGAGGGCCGTTCGCGGGGGTTCGGGACGCTTTGGTCATGCCGCTCGCTCCACGGCCGCCCCGAGGCCGTTGGTGACCGCGCGGCGCGCGTAGGCCTCCGGGACGCCCACCGCGACGGCGGCGGCCGTGATCTCCTCGCCGATCTCCGGGAGTCCGCACGGGCCGGGGCACGCGGTGTGCTGTGCGGCGAGGAACCGGGCCACGCCGAACGCCTGCGAGCCGGCGCCGGATTCAGTGCGGGCCCGCACCATAGCGAGGCCGCGTTCCAGACCGGTGCGGACGTAGCGCTCGGTGTGGCGGCACCCGGTGGCCACCGCCCGGCCCCACGGGGCGCGGGCGGGGAGAGAAGAGGCCACCCCGCCCGGCGCGGGGGTGGTGTCTTCCTTCACCAGCAGGGCGCGGACGGCCGACGGGAGAACGGCCATACGGCCGGTCCCGGGTCCGAGCCAACGGGCGTACTGGGTCGCGGACTTGATGTCGACACCCGGTCGGACCGCGTTCGATGACGGCATAGTGCCCCGGTAAATCCAGTGTTCGCCGCGCGTCGTGGGCACGGTGCGGGTAGTGGGCAGGGTCTCGCGGGCCCATGCAACGGCCGCCGCGTTGTCCAGGTCGACCACGGTCAGCCCGGCCCCGCCGGGGTGGTAGGCGACCGCCACCGCCTCACGCCACACCGGCGCCCATGCGGGCGAGGTGAGGACGTGCGGGTCGGTTGTCGCGGCGGCCCACGCGTGGCACGGCGCGGGGCACCGGCAGGGGCCCGCCGCCTTCATGTTGGGCCGTCCGCCGCACTCGTTGTCCTTGCAGGTACGGCAGTTGCCGAACGGGACCTTTCCTGCCCGCAGCGGCAGGACCGGGACACCAGCCGCCGCGATGGCGAGGGCAGCCCGCAAGAGTTCAGGGACCGTGGTCATGCCGCCTCCCGCACGGTGCGGGCGGCGAGGAATCCGCGGCCGATCCATTCGGTGTAGACGGGCGGGATGCACTCGCGGATGCCGTCGCGGTTCATCCACGGCACCCCGAGGACGCGGCGGGCGTGGTCGACGCCAGAGAAGTTGCCGACGAACTGCCCGTAGTGGCCGGGCGGGATCGGGCGGCCCATCTTGGCGACCGGCGCCATGTGCTCCGGGTGCGGCGGCGGGGTGAGCGTGAAGCCACCGGTCTCGAAGTACCGGTGGCGGTAGGTCTCCACCCTGAACATGGCCCCGCACAGCATCACCGGATCGTGCAGGTACGGGACGGCGCCGCGCACGTTCTCCATCACGTACGGCCGTCCGATGGCTTGCAGGGCGGTGCGGGTGGGAGCGATCAGGTCGGGGTGGTGGTTGCCCATGAGCCGCTGGGTGTCGCTGTAGAACTGGCACGGGCACGACGCGTGGATCAGGTCGAACTCCGTGCCGTGCTCCAGCACGTAGGCGATCGCGTCCGCCTGCACGAACCGGTACGGGTAGCGCGGCTGAGGGGCGATGTCGACGCCGGTCACGTCGAATCCGGCGTCCGCATACCCCTTGGCCGCGCCGCCCTGACAGCAGTACAGATCCAGCAGGCGCGGCCGTCGGCCGGACACTCGCCCCGTACGGGTGGCAGGGGCTGAGGGGCCCTCGCCGAAAACGCGCAGTTGGGTCATGCTGTAGCTCTCCTGTTCTGCTACGTCGGGACTGAGAGACCGTGGGCGGTGGGCTGTCCTTGTCCGGGAGTGCCACCGCCCACGGGCGCATTCAGAGGCCGCGCTGCGCGGCGTTGCCCGCCATACGGCGGGCAACCGCGTCGAGCTTGGCGGTCAGGTCGGCGGCCGGTGTCGCGGTGAAGGAGTGAAGGGCGACGGTGGCCGCGATGATGACGTCGCACAGTTCGTCGGCGACATCGGCGGTGGTGTGACTGATGCCCTTGCGGGGGTTCTGGCCCGTCATGCCGATGTACGCGGCGGATGCCTCGCCGGCTTCCTCAGCGACCTTCATCAGCCGCATCGCGGCCTCGTGTTCGTCCTCGCCGTTGGTGACGTTCAGGGCGGCGGCGATGCGGGCCGCGACGGGGATCAGAATGGCACTCACGTGGGTTTCTCCTGTCAGCTGTAGAACTTGTTGCGCTTGATGACGGCCTTGCGGATGTTGACCGTGGTCCCGCCCCGGTGGCCGCTCGCGCTGAACACCTGCACGGCGACCCAGCCCCCGAAGATGACGGCGGCGAGGACGATGAGCTGGTGGATGAGCGCGGCGAGCGCGGCGATGAACGTGGTCAGCAGGAACAGTCCGCCGCACACCGCGCCGAACCCGATGCCCCCGAGGGCGATGTTCACCGCCGTGCGGGAGACGGCCGGCTTGGCGGCGGGCGGTTCTGCCTTGGCCGGTTCGATGGCGTAGCCGGTGATGATCCGGCCGTCGGGCAGGACCACGCTCGCCACGGTCGGGATGGCGCCCGGCTGCACAGGCATGAGCGGGGCGGTGTGCGCGGGGGCGAGCGGGGTGGGGGTGTGGACTTCCACGGCCGCCGTCTCCCATCCGGCCGGGCGGCCGTACGCGGTGGGTTCGTTCACGGTGCGCTCCCTTCGGGTCAGTGGCCGACGCCGGGCAGGGCGTCGGTGACGGCGGTGACGAGTTGGTTGACGGTGCCGGCCGCGCCGGTGTGGGCGAGGTAGAAGCCGAACAGGGCGACGACGACCAGCGCTCCGCCGCCGACGGCCTTGAACCGCAGCAGCAGCACGACGACGACGGCGAGCAACAGAACCAGGGGGATGGTGAGGGTCACGAGACCTCCCAGGGGTCAGCGGTGGGTGCAGGTGGGATAGGCGGAGCCTCGGAAGCAGTGCCGGTAGTCGGCGCGGGTGACGCGGAAGTCGTGGCGGCGGCCGTCGTTCGTGGTGACGGTCAGCCGGTAGTGCCAGCCGCCGGACTTGAAGTAGGCGGCGTTGCGGTCGCTCACGGTCCCGGCCGGGCCGGGGGCGTAGGTGGGGCTGCACGCGGTCAGGACCGCGACGGCGGCGATGGTCGCCGTGGCAGCCGCGAGGGTCTTGCGCATTGCAGGGCTCCTTCGGGCGGTGGGTCAGCGGTGGTCGGCGCGGTAGGTGCGCGCGGCGCGGTTGTAGATCCAGCGGCCGACGCGTATGCGCTTGCCGGTCGCCTGGCAGCGGCGGCAGTCCCGGCCGCGCTTGGTCTTGCCCTTGCGGTCGGTGGTGATGGCGTGGCCCATGCCGGCGCACTTGCGGCAGTCCCCGAACGGGCTCAGCCAGCACTTGACGCCATAACACAGAGTGACGGCCAGCAGGAAGGAGGTAGCGAGGGTGGCAAGGCTCATCAGGGGCCTCTCAGCGGGCTTTGGAGGGGTTTTCGCAGGTGGGGTGCTACGTGCTAGCGACCTGATCAGAGGCGGTTTGGGTTGCTAGCAGGGTTGCTACCGGTAGCGACGCTGGCCGCTACCGGTAGCAGGGTTCGGGACCTATCCGGCGTCCCTCTTGTTGTTGCGCTCCGTAATCGCAGTGGCGATGTCGTCGCGCTTGATGCCGCGCTTGTTGACCTGCTCGCCGTCGATGCGCCGGCTGATCTGCACGGTGTTGATGCCGAACGGCTTGAGGGCGGCGGTGAGCGCTTCGGCCTTGGGCTTGGGCTCCAGTTCGGCCCACGGGCCGTAGACCTCCGGGCGCAGGTCGGCAAGCCGGTCCACGATGGTCTCGGACCACACCTTGGCCTCGTCCTTGCCGAGGACGGCGGCGACGTCGTCCAGGATCGTCGCGGACGTCTCCGGGGCCGGGGCCTCGCCGGCCGCGTCGCCGGACAGCGTTCCCTCCGCCTTCCGCAGCGCGGCGGCACGGGTCAGGATGCGTTCGGCGTCGCGGCCGTCGGCGAGGTAGGTGCGCACGATCCCCGCGTCGTCCGACATGCCCTTGAGCAGACCGACGCCCTTGTGGGACTTGAGCAGCTTGGACGCGTCCAAGCCCTCCGAGTACGAGCCGGCACCGAGGATGACGTCGGAGACCTGGTAGGCGCCGACCCGCAGGGCGAACCGGGCCTGGTGCTGGTCACGCAGCTCGGAGGGGCACGCCTTGTCGTCCGGCTTCTGCGTCGACGTCATCACCGAGACACCCACCGCGGGGGCGACCCGGGCGAGGTAGACCAGCAGGGACAGGATCTCTTTGCCGTGCTCGGGGTGGGTCAGGTACTCCTGCACCTCGTCCACCACGAACAGCGTGAGGGGCATGTTCAGCTTCTTGTCCCGGCTGATCTCCGGGGTGAGCTTGCCCTCCGGGCAGACGTGCAGCGGCAGTTCGGACAGCCGGTGGTAGCGGTCTTCGACGTCCGCCTTCAACTCCCGCAGCGACGCGAGCAGATGCTGTACGGGGTCAACCCCGTTCTTGGGCACGATGCCGAACCCGATCCGGTGCGCGACCAGCGCGAACTTCCGCCAGTCCGGCGACGCCTTGCCGTCGAACAGGTACAGCCTGACGTACGGGTCCAGCGCGGCGGCGAGGGCAATGGTGCGGGCGGAGAACGTCTTGCCCTGACGCGGCACGGCACCGACCAGCAGCGACAGCCACAGCATGGTCGCCATGACCGGGTTGCCGCGTTCGTCCACGCCCCACGGGAACGGCTTCCAGAAGTCCACCCGGGTTGCCCCCAGCAGCGGGGACTTGCCCGACGGGACGGCGAGCGGGTCACGGTCGGCGATCCAGTACGACACCCTGCGCTCGCTCGTCTCGTCCTTGTCCAGGAAGAGCTGAGTGGCGGCGATGTCCATGCCCGACGCGACCTTGGTGTGAGCGCTGAGCGCGTCCTTGAAGGACTTGCCGTAGGGCAGGTCCACCACGACCCGCCATCCGTCGCCGTCCCGGCCGATCGGGCGCGGGAACGCGATCGTCTGATCCTTCGTGGTCAGCCCGGCCACCTCGTGGGCGCGGATGACGATGTCGGAGGACAGCTTGCGCTTGCGGAACGTCACCTTGGCCATATCGATCAGCGGCCGGTCCGCCGGCGCCCCCACCGCCCCGAGCGTGGTGGTCAGCGTCGCCACGACCAGCGCGAGCAGCCACGATGGCGCCATGACGTACAGGGTCAGCGCGGCGGCCAGACCGATGAAACCGCCGATCGTCGCCACGATCCCCCGCAGCCTCACGCGGTCGTTGCGCTGCCGCGACAGCTTCAGGTAGTCCGCCGCGTTCTCGTCGGCCACGGCCGCCAGGCGCAGCGACTTGCCCTCTGCGTCCGACACCCACCGGCCGATCGCGGTGGACCACCGCCACGCGCCGCGCGGCGAGTACATGCAGATCTTCGGCGTGTAGACCAGCGGCAGCCGGATCGCGTGATAGCCGGCCACGGCGGAGTAGTGCCGGATCGCCCACTTGCGGACGGCCGTGCGCTGGTCAGGGAGCTTCACCCAGTCCGGCAGCACCGGCAGCCGGGCCTTGTCCTTGGCCTCCATCCACTCTGCGACCGAGGGCGGGTAGACCTCGCGCGGCGGGTCGACCGGCGCCCCATCGGTCAGCCCTTCGGCCTCGGGGTCTTCGGTGTCGGGGAGTTCGGCCTCCCACTCGCCCGGCTTGGCCTCGCCCTCGCTCGGGGCGGCGGGGGCCGGGGTGGTGGTCGGCTTGGTCAGCGGGAACGGCAGCACGGCGGCCGTCTCCTGCTCGGTGCCCTCCGGGTGGTCCGGGGGCGTGAAGGCGGTGGTTTCCGTCACGATGTGCGTACTCCTTCGGGAGTCGAAGGGTCCGGCCGGCTTGCTGTGGAAGGTCGGGCGGCCGGACCCGGGATGCAGGGTGGTTCAGGCGACGCGCTGTTCCTCGGGGTAGGCACAGGTCACGCAGGTTCCGAGCGTGGGCGGGATGACGTATCCGGCGTCCCGGCGGCACTCGGGGCAGGTGCGGCGGGCGCGCATCATCGCGGCGTGGGCCCGCCATCGGCCCGGTGTCATCGGCCGAAGCGGTTTGGCGAGGTCGACGCGGTACAGGTAGGCGACCAGGGGCGGTCGGCCCCGCCGCCGGGGGCGTTCGAGCTGGGCGGCGACGCCCTGCCCTCCGGGGCGCAGGTTGCGGGCCCGCAGTTGGCGGCGGGTGGCGTAGCCGTCCGGGGCGAGGTGCCACCGGAAGACCGGCAGCCCACTCACGCCGCGCCGCGCCGTCCCGGACGGCGACCGGCCACCGACCCGAGCAGCCGCCCGAGGCGGGCCCGGCGGGGTCCGGACCGGCCGGACCGCTTGGCCGCGTACATGGCCTCATCGGCACGGCGCAGCAGCGCGGACAGGTCCTCGCCCTGATGGTCACCGGCCCGTACCCACCCCAGGGACACCGTGGTGTGCACGTCGGGAGCGGTGTCGACCGGCCGGGCCAGCACACGGGCGAGGGTGTGCAGCCGGTCGGCCATCGTGCCGTCGCGGTCGACGACGACGGCGGCGAACTCATCCCCGCCAAGCCGTCCCGCGACACCGCCGGGGGTGGTGCCGTGGGCGAGGCGGGCGGCGACCGTGGTGAGCAGCGCGTCACCGGCCGCGTGGCCGTGGGTGTCGTTGATCTGCTTGAAATGGTCGACGTCCGCCAGCACGACCACGGCGCGGGGGTCGCGCAGCAGGCGGCGGGCCCGGCGGGTGAACGCGTCCCGCGTCCACAGCCCGGTAAGCGGGTCACGGCGGGCCGTGGTCAACCGGGAGTGCAGCCACCGGGCGTGGACCGCCCACCCGAGAGCGGGCACGGCCGGTAAGAGCGCGGCGAGGGTGCTCACGGCGTCACCACCTGGGTGGCGCGTTCGGCGAGCAGGGCGTCACGCAGCATGCGGGCGTTGGCGGGCGAGGTGCGCAGGGCCCGGCGGATGCCCTCCCCGGTCACCTCAGCGTCCGCCCATCCGGCCGTCGCCTTCCGCGCTTGCTCCATGAGCTGTTCGGGGGTGCGGCGCGTGCGGGTCGACTTGGCGGCGACCGGGACACGGCCCGTCGCCCGACGCGGCGAAGTCGACGCGGCCGGCACCGAACGGGCGGGCGCCGGGGCGATCGGGACCGGCTTCACGGCCGGGACGACGGCAGGCATCGGCTTCACGCCGACACCCGACTTGCCGAGGTCGACCGGCGCCGGATCGGGCACCGAAAGCCGCGTCACCACGACCGTGGCCGGGGTCGATACAGGCAGATCAGAGGTAGACCGTTCTCGACTGCTTCCGGTCGATTCCTCCGCATTCGTGACTGCGACAGGAATCGGGGCGGCGGTACCGAACATCGAGGCGAGAGCCGCGTCCGCGCCGTCCGTGATCCGGTCCCGCTGCACGTCCAGCAGCCTCGATCCGAGCGCCACGTCCCCGACACCGACCTTGCGGGCCAGACGCCACGACTTGCGCTCCGACCACCACTTGACCCGATCGCTGGGGTGGTGGGCGGCACGGGCGCGGTGGTAGGCGAGGGCCTGCACGATGTCGGCGGTGCGCTGCTCGTGTTCCGCGTCGCGGCCGTCGGTGTGCACGACGATCCGGCGGGCGAGGAACGCCATGCCTTCGGCGGACACCGACATGCCCAGCGGAGTCAGGGCGTAGATCACGGTCCGGCCGGGGTCGGGTGCGGCCATCGCGCCCATGACGGCGGCGGCGGCCGGCAGTGCCCACAGCCCGATCCGGACGACACGCGGCGAGGACTGCCCCAGCAGGGTCAACCCCAGCAGGACCAGGGCGAGGACGGCCGTGGCACCCTCACCGGCACCGAGGGCGCCCAGGGCGGTGCCGGTGCCGTAGGCGTGCCCGATGTTGCTGTAGGTACCGATCCCGCCGACCACGCCCGTGGCGAGCATCGGAACGAATGCGGCGGTCAGAACACCGATCTGGATGTTCGTCAGGGGCTTGCGGGGCTCGCTCATGCCGCTTCCCCCGTCCCCGGCCGGAAGCCGCGAGCGGCGCGCAGGAACGGCACCGTACGGGTCAGCGCGCCGGCGTACAGGGCGTCCCAACCGGCGATCTCGTCGCCAGCCCGCGCCTGCTCGAACATGTCCCGCAGGGCCTCGCGGGCCACGTCCTCGCGGGCCGTACGGTCGTCGTCCGTCTCGAACTCCAGCGGGCCCCGGAACAGGTCGACGTCGATGCCGAGCGCCAGTTCCGCGAACTCCGTGTCGCCGTGCACTTCCTGGCCGGCGACGAAGGTACGCATACGCATGGTGGGTCTCTCCTTGAACGTCGGGAAGGGCGCGGGGCGGTCGGCTGTCCTTGTCCGGGAGTGCGAACCGCCCCGCGAAGAACGGGGTCAGACGGTGGCGATGACCAGCGCGGCGACCAACAGCCACAGGTAGTGGAAAGACTGGTCAAGCGCGTAGGCGCCGGTACCGATGTGCGGGTTGTCGTCGCGGCCGGCGCGCGGGGCACCGAGCCGGTAGAACTCGCCCTTGCGGGTCACCCGGGCCAGCCACGCAAGCGTGGTGCGGCGGTCGGCCCACCAGTGCGAGACCGCGTCCACCGCGAGGCCGGCGACGACGCCGACCACCGACAGGTGCAGCCCCAGCAGCGCGGCGGCCGGGATGAGCACGGCGAGCTTGGTGAGCGTCAAAGTGGCGACGTGACGGGCGTCCGCGAGCCGACCGACCCAGCCGGGACGGCCCTTGAGCGCGGACTGGTGCGAGGTCTGCACCCAGTGGTCACCCACGCTGTGAGCGACGTACAGGGCGATGAACACGGCGGCGAACGTGGCAGCGTGCATCGGGTGAGATCTCCTGACTACGTCGGGACGGGATCTCCAGCGCGGCGGGCTGTCCTGTCCGGGAGTGCCGCCGCGACCGGAAGTGCTGGCCAACGCCGCACGTCACGGCAGGCCAAGTGACCCCGGGCGGACGTCGAATCCGCGCCCTCACGGCTGGATACCGGGGCCGACGGTCATCACCCGGCCGTCACGGGGACGGGGACAGGACCCGCCAATCTCAAAGCACTCTGTTGAGTTCTCAAGGAACAGGCGCTTCCTTCGAGCCCCTTTCGAGGGCCCTCCGGGCGTCGTCGTTGCAGTACCTGTTTTACAGGTACTGCATGTGGATCCGTCAAGTACATCGACGGAACCTCTTGGCTTCGCGCCGGACCTTCTTGGCGCACACTCAGCATCGCCGCAGGTCAGGGGAGTTGGTCACCCCCTGCGTGGACAGCTCCCGATCAGCTCACTACCGTCAAGAGGTCCCTAGATGTCCCTCGAAGGGGTACAGATGCCCAACGAGCGTTTGCGATCAGCCTTGTTAGCCCGCGGCATGACCGTTCAGAGCCTCGCGGACGCGATTGAGGTCAACCCGAAGACAGTTGAACGCTGGATCACCCAGGACAAGGTGCCGTACCGACGCCACCAGTACGCAACCGCGGCAGCGCTCAAGGTCGACGTGACGACGCTGTGGGAGGACTCCCGGACGCACGACTCCGCTGCCGACTTGAGCAAGGCGGAGATCTTGACCGTCTACCCACATCGGCACGTCGTGCCGGCAGGTCTCTGGCGAGAGATGTGCGAGCGTGCCACGGAGCGCATTGACATCCTTGTATATGCCGGCATCTATCTGGCAGAAGACCCGCTCTTCTTCTCAACCCTGAAGGAGAGGGCCGAGAGCGACGTCCGCATCCGGGTGCTCATGGGCGACCCGGAGTGCGAAGCCGTCATTCGACGCGGCATTGACGAAGGACACCGCGTCATGGACGGAAAAATCCGCAATGCGCTGGTCAACTATCGCCCGTTGTTCAGCAGCCACCCCGAGATTGCCTTCCGGCTGCACGACACAGTGCTCTACAACTCGATCTATCGCGCCGATGACGAGATGTTGGCCAACACGCACGTGTACGGCATCGGCGCCTACATGGCGCCCGTTCTTCACCTGCGGCAACTCCCCGGAGGCAGCCTGTTCGACACCTTTGCCAATAGCGTTCAGCAGACCTGGGAAGGCGCCAGGCCAGTAACCGAGCACGACATCACAGGAGCTTGATCATGGGACGCATTGACTACTTGCACGACCCGGACGCCCCGCCGGCCAACTCGGTCGTTCCCTCAGTCGTTGCGTTCGTCCAGAACGACGCGGGGCAGGTGCTCATGATTCAGCGATCCGACAACGGGCGCTGGGCACTTCCGGGCGGCGGTCACGACGTGGGTGAATCCATCAGTGACACGGTGGTCCGCGAAGTCTGGGAAGAGACCGGCATCAAGGCCGAAGTCGTCGACATGTCCGGGATCTACACCGACCCGGGGCACGTCATGCAGTACGACGACGGCGAGGTACGACAGCAGTTCAGCATCTGCTTTCGCGCCCGGCCAGTGGGCGGCGACCTGCGAACCAGCAACGAGACAACGCAAGTCCGCTGGGTGGACCCAGCGGACCTAGCTGAACTGGACGTCCACCCCACCATGCGTCTGCGTATCGAGCACGCGATGGACCGGGCCCGGGCGACTCCCTACATCGGCTGACGCTTGGCGGCAGCCACCCTTTCGAAGACGCGTGCCGTGCTCGCCAGAATCTCAGGTTCAGCGCGACGGATGAACGTACCGATCAGGCTTTCCGGCCCGTACCGGCCGGCGATCTCGTTGATCCGGTCCACGGGATTCGTGGGAGTGCCGTCCGGCGTGGTGTTCATGTCGCAGTAGCAAAGGGCGTCGTTCAGGTGCGCGCTCTCGCGCGGGAACTCTCCCTCCAACTCCTCGCGCATGCCGCGTGCTTCAGCCTCCATCCACGCGCAGGAGTGATGCGCCACCAGGTGCACGACCCGTTCGTCGGCGTTGGCGACGTCCCGCAGGTAGCGGGCGCCATCGAGCGGGTGGAAACCGGTCTTGGCGAGGTCAGGCGCATAGCCGATGTCGTGCAGTACGGCCGCGGCTTCCAACAACTCGGCATCTTCCCCGAGGATGAGCGCGATGGTGCGCGCCCGCTCGGCCACTCCGAGGCAATGCTTCCATCGACGCGGCAACGGTTCAGCCAGCAGGGACTCAGCCAGGGGATAGGCCCACTCCGTCAGCTCCGACAAGCTACGAACGCTCCTCTCGATTCGGCACTGCGCGGACGGTCCGCACCTTGCCCTGCCCACCGCTCTCCAGCACGCCAGCCGCCTCCAGCTTGTCGAGAGCCTTGGTCACGGTGGGCCGTGAGACTCCGAACCTGGTGGCGAGCGCAGACGCACTAAAAAACGGTGCCCCGACCTTCAAGCGCTCATCCGTGATGACGGCCGCGATCTGCTCCTCAAGCGGCCGACGGTCCACGGTGTCCCCCCGCCTGAGCACACGCCAGCGCCCACCGGGTACGGGCTCTGCATCACCGCTCCCACGAAGTACCTGGAACGCCCGGAGCACCACACCACGTGAGACGTCGTACTTGTCCATGAGTACCGAGACCGATGGCAACTCAGCCATCTCACGGTCATCGTCGATCTGCGACTTCAACGCGTCCGCGATCTGGTGGAAGGTACCGCGCGGACTCGCTGCCTGCGACACTCACGCCCCCTCTCCTGTAGCCGTCGTCTGACCCAAGCTTCCCACGCACTGCCTCTGTGTTACAGATCCCAAGTTCTGGCTTGTCAACAATAGTCACACGCAGACGTACGTCTGTTCAGATCCGGCGCACGACCATGCCCGCGGCGACTTTTTCGTCAAATAGGTAGCCCAAGCTCACCCCTTACCCCTACAATCCGCGCATGCGAATTAAGACAATGACCGTAATCGACTGGAAAAGTTTCGCTGAAGCCACCATGGAGTTGACACAGATCAACGTTTTGGTTGGGCGCAACAATAGCGGCAAGTCAGCACTCCTACGCGCCGCCCAGTTCCTCCAAAACGGGGGCCCTAACGTACCGGCAGGCGATATCCGACTAGGTGCCCCGAATGCGCGAATCAACTACACCATCGAGAACTATGATGCCGCACTTTATTCCAAAGAGCTATTCGCGACGCACCAACTAACTGGACCGGACGGCAGTCAAATTATTCCGGAAGTCACAGTGGAAGTCTCTATTACCCAATCGTCAGAGCGCGCATGGGCCTCTACGGCAAGCGTCCTGCACGGACCCGATAATCAATGGAGTGGACAACCGCAAACGGCTCCAGCCGAGCCAAATAACTACATCTACCCTTACCTTTCAAAGCGAAAGGTGCCAAGCTACGATCGAACGGTAGACCGACAGAGAGCCTCTCAAGTCACTGGAAATTTGCAGCAACTACCCGCCAAAGTAGCGCGCCTAGGTAGTCCAGGACAGCCAGGGGGAGTGCAATTTTTCCAGCTGGTCAATCGACTATTGGGGTTGAATCTTGGGGCCATTCCAGTTGACAATGGCCAACTGGTCGGCTTCAACGTTGGAAAACTCGGGACAATCACCATTGAGTCAATGGGTGAAGGCGTCGCCGGCATACTTGGCCTGATCACCGACTTGTGCGCGGCAGAAAACAACCTCTTCCTCATCGAAGAGCCGGAAAACGATATTCACCCTCAAGGCCTGAAGGACCTACTTGACGTCATCATAGAAAAATCAGAAACCAATCAGTTCATCGTATCTACTCACTCCAACATTGTCGTCAAGTACCTCGCGTCTGCCGCGCACAGTCGACTATTTAACGTGACACAAAGCGTCAACGAAACTGGGGTGCCCACTTCCACCGTCAACGCTATCGAAACTTCCGAAGCGCGAGGCACTGTACTGCGAAATCTCGGATACGATCTTCACGATTTCGATCTAGCGGAAGGCTGGATTATCTTCGAAGAGTCGTCTGCCGAACGCATTATCCGTGATTATCTCATTCCTTGGTTTGCACCTAAGCTCACACGAGTCCGCACGATCGGCGCTGGGGGAACAGGCGATGTTGCCCCAACCTTCAAGGAGTTCGCTAAGCTCGTCCTTTTCATCCACCGGGAAGAAGTATTGAAGCATCGCGCGTGGGTGATCGTAGATGGCGATCAGAGTGGACAAGACGTGGTCGAAAAACTCAAGAAAAAATACGAGGCGTGGCCCACCGACCGGTTCAGATGCTTCACCAAGGAGCGCTTTGAGGACTACTATCCGTCTCGGTTCCAGGAAAAGATTGATACCGCATTCAGCATCCCTAAAGGAGTGGAACAACAAGAGGCCAAGAGTGCCCTAAGGCAAGTTGTTCAAGAATGGTGTGACGCAAACCGAGATATCGCCCAAACCGAGTTTGCCGAGTCGGCAGCCGAGGTTATTTCGGTCCTGCAAGAGATCGAGGCAGAATTGTTCCCACCTCGCTGAACGTACGGGACCTGAGGCCTCCTGCTCTGAGCCACTCATTGCCCTGGTCTTTGTCCAGTGCGCCGACGGACGCCACCGTACGCGCACCCCCTCTGACCTGCTCCGCGAACCTCTATGAACGCCCCCGAACAGCCGCGCGCACAGTTGAAAAGCATGTTGGGGGACACCCTCTAACGAGTTCCGCCAGCCCAGAGGGCCGGACGGCGAAAGTGGTCCGGCCCCCTGGGCTTGTCCGTCTGTCCGTGCCGGATTCAGTGCTCCGGGTGGGACATGAAAACGCACTGGGCATCGCTCAGGTGGCAAGGAGGTGCGTGCCGGCCGGCGCCAGCCGCGGCTTCGGCACGGCCGCTGCCACTACACGGGCTTGCTCCTGCACCAACTCACGCAGCTCTGCCGGCGTGGGCCACGGCGCGCAGCGGTGAATCATGCGGTGGCAGTTCGAACAGATCAGGGCAAGGTCTGCGAGCCTCGTCGTGCCCTCCCCTGCCTCGTGAAGCGGCACCACGTGGTGGCACTCGATATAGCCCTGCCCCCGCTCGCCGTAGACCGCGTTGAAGTCGAAGGCACACACCTCGCAGGCCAGGATGCCGCCCTTTTTCAGGACAGCGGTGATCTTCTTCAGGCGGAGCCTCTTGTTCCGTTCGCGTGTGAGATGGCGGCGGTAGAGCACGCGGCCTTCCGGTGCGCTGACGTCATCGTCATCAGCTCCGTCGTCCTCAGGCAGCACGGGCTGAAGAGTCCCAGAGCGCAGCCCCTCACGCAGCAGCGCCGCGGCCCTCGCCATCTCTTCCGGGCGTGCAAGAAAATCCTGCAATACCTCGCGATCCAGCTGCCCGCCGTTCGTCGGCGTGCCCGGGTAGTCCGGATGGAAGCTGGCGATGTTCATCGTCTTCAAGGCGGCACCGTTGCGGTTGCGGTACTCAGCCGCTCGCTCCTCAGGAGGATAGGCGCCCAGAAGCTGAAGGAGTTCGGACAGCTCCGCAATGCGCGGATCGGAGGCAGACAAGCCCTGCCAGCCGTTCCGCGTGACGACGTCACAAGCCAGGATCAGTTCGTCGCGCGTCCACTTCGGGCTGCGTGATACACCGATCTTGAACCCCTCGCGCTTGAGCCAGTCAACGGCGTGGCCTACTCCTCCGCTTAGCTCCTGCCAGGTGAGGGGCCTACCGTGCTGGTGCTTGTGAGCGACGGCCGCGATGGCCTTGGAGTCGTACTCCTTGCCGTCGTGCAGGATGAGGAATTTCCTGGCTGCTTTGAAGCCGTACAGGTTGAGGAACTCTGATCCCCCCAACGCGTCGTACTCCTGCATGGTCTTCAGGACGTCGTCCCGCGATATGGCTCCCTTTTCCATGGCAGAAGCCTACGGTTCGGCTGTGACAGCGTCCTCAGAGTTGCGCTACGCACCGCGGCAGCCGACCGGCCGCAAGCCGTCTCGCGGTTGCCCATCCATCCATGCAGGCCGGACACCCCGCGTCCGTCTCAGTTTCCGTCTCGTTCGTAGCCGTACGCGTCCGTTCAGGACCGTTCGCTCAGCCCCGCCGGCCATGCCGTCCGCACGGGATTGAACCCCTCTGAACGACCCCGGATCATGCCCTGATCAGCACGGACAAACCTGCAAAGCGAGGTACGTGGGTTCAATTCCCGCCACGGCCTCTATCTGGCCTGACCAGGCAGAACGGAAGGGCGGCACCCTCGCGGGGGTGCCGCCCTTCCGGTTACCAGCCGACGGCGACCAGGAGCCACTGCGGGTTGGTGTGGGAGATGAAGGAGGACTGGCCGGCGACGTCGTCGTAGGGGAAGCCGTAGGCGAGGTGGTTGATGGCGTTGTCGTGCCAGAACTTGGCGTAGTAGTTGGCGGGGGCCGCCGTGTAGAACTGGGCCGAGTCGGACTGCTGGGAGGCCGGCAGGGTGGCGACGTGGCGGTTGAGGGCTGCGCACATGGTGGGGTTGGCCGCCAGGGAGGCCGCGCAGCCGAAGATGTCGGAGGTGGCCGCGGTCACGCCGACCGACTGGGCGTACGAGGTGAAGTAGTTCGCGTCGGTGCCGCCCGCGCGGAAGCTCGGGTCGCTGCCGGGCGCGATGATCCGGTACGGGGCCTGGGTCTGGGCCAGGACCTTGAACTGGCTCGGCACGGCGTCGGTGAAGCGCTGGAAGGTGGTGGCGCGGTCCTCGGCGAAGGTCTGCCGGTTCTCGCCGACCTCGGTGTCGTAACCGTCCTCGGTGTGCAGGCGCATGGCCAGCTTCAGGCCGAAGGCGTCGACGCGGGTGGTGTTGCCGTTGAAGACGTTGTCGCCGACCGTGAACTCGATGAAGTCGTAGTACGCGCTGGTGGGCGAGCCCAGGTAGAAGTACATGCGGCCGGCCGAGTTGGCCGGCATGTCGAGGTAGGGCTGCTCGGCGATGGAGTGCGTCTGGCCGTTGAAGCTCCAGTAGACCTGGCTGTCGGGGTACTTGCCGTTGGTGCGGTTGAGGATCTTCACCTCGACGGCGTTGTTCGCGGCGGGGATGTCGCTGGTGCTGCCCCAGAAGTCGTCCGGCGGGGTGGTGGAGCCGGGGCCGTAGACCTGGAACTCCCAGAGGGAGTAGCCGTACGGGGTGGCCCGCGTGGTGCCGTAGAGGCGGACGTAGCGGCCGCTGCCGGTGACGGTCAGGTTCTGGGTGCCGCCGGTGGCGGTGGTGGTGGAGTAGACGGTGGTCCAGGTGGCGGCGTCGGTGGAGGTCTGGATCTGGAAGGCCTTCGCGTAGGCGGCCTCCCAGTTCAGGGTGACGCTGCTGAGCTGCTGGACGGAGCCGAGGTCGACCTGCAGCCACTGCGGGTCGGCGAAGGCCGAGGACCAGCGGGTGCCGGTGTTGCCGTCGACCGCCGCGCTCGCGGGGAAGGACGCGTTCTCGGTCGAGGAGGCGGTGGCGGGTCTGCCCTGGGACAGCAGCTGGTCGGCGGCGTGCGCGGGCGGCGACGGTGCGAGGACGGCGAAGAAGGCGGCGATCAGGACGACGACCAGACCGAGAGCCGCGCGTGGGTGCGCGACGCCGGACGGGGGTCTGCGGGTGGGCACGCTGACGGAACTCCGCATGCGGGTCTCCTCAAGCCGGTACGGCATGTGTGGGGATGGAGCAACAGCAGACGTGAGAGCGCTCCCTCGGGTTGTAGACCCGCAGGTGCTCGCCGTCAACAACTGAAGCCGAAATCACTGCAGTTGCGGGGGCGCGGGCGGTACGGCGCTGGTCCGGGCGGTCGTTGCGCGTATGGGGTGTCCGTCGTATTCGGCTTCCGACCGCTCGGACGGCTCGAAGGCGGGCTGTTTTTACAAGCCTTGACATATCCGGTACGGACCAAGACGCTCTGTCCCCCGTGGGAGCTACGCGCAGGTGTCCACTGAGCGGTGACGATTCCTGGGCGGCCGGTCCATAGCGTTCGGACCAGTCGCGGCGCTTGGGCCGCGCATCCCTGGGAGGAAGTCATCATGAGGGTGGTCTGGCAGCTCCTGGCCGTCGCGGCCGTCTCCTTCGTCGGCGGGCAGGCGCTCGCGGCGGTGGACGGGAACTGGTTTCCCACGCTGATCGTCGGCCTGCTGACGGCCGTGGCCGCGGTGCCCGTCTACGGGTGGGTGGTACGACGGACCGAGCACCGGCCAACGCCCGAGGTCGGGCGGGACGGCGCCCGGCCGGCGTTCGGGCGCGGGGCACTGATCGGCGCGGCGGCGTTCGCCGGGGTCATCGTGAACATCGCCTTCCTCGGCGACTACACGGTGCACGGTCTGGGGTCGGTGACCAGCGCGGTGGGGCTGGTCGGGTTCATGGCCGCCGCCGCGGTCACGGAGGAACTGCTGTTCCGGGGGGTGCTGTTGCGGATCGTCGAGGAGCGCTTCGGGACCTGGATCGCGCTCACGTCGACCGGTGCGCTGTTCGGGATGATGCACCTGCTCAACAAGGACGCCACCGTGTGGGGCGCCCTCGCCATCGCGATCGAGGCCGGCGGCATGCTCGGCGCCGCGTACGTCGCCACCCGCACCCTGTGGCTCCCTATCGGCCTGCACTTCGGCTGGAACTTCGCCGAGTCCGGCATCTTCGGCACCGAGGTCTCCGGCAGCGGGTCGCAGAAGGGGCTGCTGGACGCCACCACCTCGGGGACGCAGCTCATCACCGGCGGTGAGTTCGGGCCGGAGGCCAGCATCTACTCGGTGCTGCTCGCGATACTGGTGACGGTCGCGTTCCTGCGGCTGGCCCGCCGGCGGGGGCATCTGATGCCCCGTCGCCGCCCGGGCGCCACGGCCGACTCCGTCGCTACACTGCCCCGGTGATCAGTCCTCGGCAGGCGCCCGAGTGGTGGCACCGGCTCGACGTCACGGTCCGGGATCTGCCGCTCGGGCTGCTGCTCCTGGCCGGGTCGTTCCTGCCGGCGCTGCACGGCAAGGGGACGCAGGTCGGGGATCTGCCGACCCGTCCGTTCGACGCGCTCGCCCTGCTCGTGCTCGGGCTGGAGTGCCTGCCGCTGGCCGTGCGCCGGCGGTGGCCCGCCGTCTGTCTCGCCCTGGTGTCGGCAGGCTTCGCCATCGACCAACTGCGCGGTTACCACTCGGTCGCGGGCACCGCGCTGCCCCTCGCGCTGATCAGCACCGGGGCCCATCTGGAACGGCGCCGGCGGGCTTCGGCGCTCGTGTTCTCCGTGGCCTATGTGCCGGTGGCGGTCGCGCTGTACCGGCTGGGGTCGGGCGGCGAGACGGTCACCGGGTTCGTGACGTTCTACCTGGTGCTGGTCCTCGCCTGGGGCGCCGGGGCATGGCTGCGCGCCAACCGGGTCGCGGAGGCCGAACGCCGGCAGCGGGTCGCCGAGGACACCCGTACCGCGGAGCGGACCCGGATCGCCCGCGAGCTGCACGACGTGGTGACCCACCATGTGACGGCGATGGTCGTGCAGGCCGAGGCGGCCCGCTATCTGACCGCCGCGCCCGACCGCCTCGACCGGACCCTGACCGCCGTCACGGACACCGGCCGCCGGGCCATCTCCGACCTGCGCCATCTGCTCGACCTGCTCAACCCCGACCACGGCACCGACCACGGCACCGGCACCGGCACTCACCCCGGCACCGGCGCCGACGACAGGACGCCGCCGGCCGGCCGGCTGCGCACGCTCGTGGAGCAGACGCGCCGGGCCGGGCAGCCGGTGGAGTTCACCGAGGAGGGCACGCCGACGGAGTCGGCCGGCAGCGCCGACCTGGTGGCCTACCGGGTGGTGCAGGAGTCCCTGACGAACGCCCTCAAGTACGCCCACGGCAGCCGCACTTCGGTACGGGTCCGGCACGGCGAGAAGGAGATCACCGTGGAGGTCGACACGGACGGGCTCGGCGGCCCCGGCGGTTCCGGCGGCCCCGGCGGTTCCGACGGCCCCGGCGGTTCCGACGGCTCCGGTCGCTCTGGCCGCCCCGGTCGGCCGACCGCGTCCCCTGGCGGGAGCGGACGCGGCCTCGCCGGTCTCCGGGAGCGGGTGGCCGTCCTGGGCGGCGAGTTCAGCGCGGGCCCGCGGGCGGACGGCGGGTTCCTCGTGCGGGCCCGGATACCCGCGGGGAGCCCCTCATGACCACCACGGAAGGGGCGCCGCTGCGGGTCCTGGTCTGCGACGACCAGGTACTGGTCCGCACCGGCCTGGCGACGATCATCGACGCCCAGCCCGACCTGGAGGTGGCGGCCGAGTGCGGGGACGGGCAGGCCGCGGTCGACCTCGCCGGCCGGCTGCGCCCGGACGTGGTGGTGATGGACGTCCGGATGCCGGTCCTCGACGGCATCGCGGCCACCCGGCTGCTGGCCGGCGCCGGGGTGCCGCATCCGGTGAAGGTGCTCGTGGTGACGACGTTCAACCTGGACGAGTACGTCTACGAGGCGCTGCGCGCGGGCGCGAGCGGCTTCCTGCTGAAGGACGCGCCGCCGGACCGGCTGCTGCATGGCATCCGGACCGTGGCCACCGGCGCGGCCCTGCTGGACCCCGAGGTGACCCGGCAGCTCGTGGGCCGCTACGCCGCCCGGATCCGACCCGCCGACGGCGGCACCCCGCAGGACATCCCGCTGACCCCGCGCGAACTGGAGGTGCTGCGGCTGATCGCGGACGGCCTCTCCAACGGCGAGATCGCCGCGACCCTCGTGATCAGCCCGGAGACCGTCAAGACCTTCGTCTCCCGCATCCTCACCAAGCTCGACCTGCGCGACCGCGTCCAGGCCGTCGTCTACGCCTACCGGCGGGGCCTGGTGGCCTGAGCGGCCGATCCCGATCCCGATCCCGGTCCCCCGGTTCTACGCCTCTTACAGCACCCCGCCGGCCTCGTCCTGGAACACCTCCGTCCAGTAGTGCCAGTCGGCGTCCGTCGTCACAGGGGTGGGGTCGATGGTCGCGAGGGTGTGGAGCATGGTGGCGGCGAGCTGGTCGTAGGCCTCCGTGGTGAGTTCGTGGCCCAGGTGCTCGTCGATGGTGCGCTCGTGGTGGAGGAGCCAGAGGGTGTAGGCGAGGGTGGAGATGTCCGTGTTGAGGGGGTAGAGGGTCGCCTCGGGCTGGGAGAAGTTGAGGATCGCGCCCGTGGTGCCGTCCACGACCAGGCTGTTGTCCTCGGCCAGGTGGCCGAGGCGTATGAGCCGGTCGGCGTGGGCCGGGAGGTCGTCCAGGGGGAAACTGCCCGGGTGGACGTCCGTGAAGTACTCCCGCAGGGTGGGCAGCGGGGCGTCCGGGTCCAGGTGGAAGAGGACCGCGTCCTCCGGCAGGCCCGTCTCGCGCAGGAAGCGGCGGGTGGGCTCGTGGGTGAGCGTGGGCGGGAAGTCGACCTCTTCGAAGCGGGCCACCCGGCCCTGCCCGAACTCCTGGTCAAGCAGCCGCGCCGGCAGGTCGACGGCGAGCCCGGAGTCGGAGCCGGGGCCCGCGATCAGGCTGAGCGGGCGGATCAGCGCCGTCGCCTTCCAGTACGGCGGGACCCGGCCGGCCGTGCCCTCCTCGAAGAGCTCCAGGAGCTTGCGGGACGCCTCGGTCGCCGCCTTGGTGCCGTAGGTCCTGGCGAGGGAGGCGAACCGGCCGCGCAGGCCGGTGAGTTCCTCGGTGACCGCGGCGAACCGGAGCAGCGTCTCCAGCGAGGGTGCCAGCGGGCGCGGGTCGGTGGGGTCGATCAGGTAGGCGGTGGTGATCTCGCCGGTGCCGCCGTCGAGGAGGATCGACTCGGTGTCCAGGCCGGCCGGGGCCAGCAACTCCCCTATGACCAGCCGGTCCCGGAGCTCCTCGGCCAGCCGGGACGGTCCGTCGGTGAGGTCGGCCAGCGTGCGCAGGCCGGTGGTGCGCAGCGGTTCGAAGGTCAGCAGGCCGCCGCTGTCGGGCAGTCCGGGGCCGGTGAGCCACATGCGGGTCGGTTCGTGTGTGATGTATCGGTCCAGTTCTGCCTCGGTCAGCGTGATCGCCGCCGCACCGCTGCCGGTCGTGCTGGTCGTGCTCATCGCCGCCCCCGCGATCAAAGAGTTGAACAAGTTCACGTCGTATGAGAAGTCTGATGGAAAGCCCGAGGGAAAGTCTGACGGAAAGTCCGGTGGACGGGTGTCCCACTGCCCAGAACACTACGCCGCGCCACTGACAACGCCCCGCAGAAGAGACGTCAGACGACCCTCGCCCGTTCCGTCCCGGTGAGAATCGCCTCCACCGTCTGTTCCACCGTCAGCTCGGAGGTGTCCAGCCACAGGCCCAGCGGGGCGGTGTCCCGCCGCAGTCCGGCGTCCAGATCGGCCACCGTCCAGGCCCCGTAGCCGGTCTTGGACCGCCCCGCCTCCCGTGCCGCCACCGCCTCGGGACTCGGGGCCAGGACCACCACGTACCGGGGGCGGGTCCGGATCAGTTCGACGTACGACGCCAACTCGGGGCCCAGCAGCACGTCCTGGACGATCGCCGTGAAGCCCGCGTCGGCGTACGCGTCCGCCGTGGCCGCCGACAGGCGGTGCCGGAGGCGGAGTTGGGCCGTGGCCTCCGCCGACACGCCCGGGGTGTAGTCCTCCCGGCCGGAGACGATCATGCGGCGGAACAGGTCGCCGCGGACGTGCGCGGCCCGCGGCAGGGCCTCGGCCAGCGCCTGCGCGACCGTCGACTTCCCGGCCGCCATCACACCCGTGACGACGACGACCCCGGACAGGCTCACTGACCGGTGACCACCGCGGCCTGCGGGCGGATCGGGAGGCGGTTGACCGGGCGGCCGGTCGCCGCGCGGACGGCGGAGGCGATGGCCGCGGGGGAGGTCACGACCGGCACCGCGCTCACCGACTTGGCGCCGAAGGGGGCGACCACGTCCCGCTCCTCGACCAGCTTGACGATCCGGATGTCGGGCGCGTCGAGGGCGGTCGGCAGGGCGTACCCGGTGAGGTCGGGGTGGCGGATCAGCCCGCGCGGGGTGCGCAGGTTCTCCGTCAGGGCGATGCCCACGCCCTGCGTGACACCGGCCTCGATCCGGGCGTTGAGCTGCGCCGGGTTGAGGATCCGGCCGACGTCCTGGGCGACGGCCAGCTCCACGACCCGTACCGAGCCCAGCTCGATGTCGACGTCGACGACCGCGCGGATCGCGCAGAAGGCGAGGCCGACGAAGGCGTCGCCCTGGCCCTCGGCGTTCAGCGGCTCGGTCGGATGCGGGCGGCACTGGGCGGTGGCCCACAGCTCCTTGCCGTCCAGCGCCTCGGTGACGGTGGTCGACAGCACGCCGTCGTACGAGGTGATCTTGCCGTCGGTGATCTGGAGCAGTTCGGTGGACATGCCGAACTTGTGGGCGAGGGGCTGCAGGAGCTGGGTGCGGACCATCTTCGCGGCGCGTTCGACGGCCCCGCCCGAGACCCAGGTGTGGCGGCCGCGGCAGCCGGGGCCGGCCGGCGGCTGGTCGGTGTCGACGGGGGCGACATGGACCTCGTCGATGCCGAGGGTCTCCTGGACGATCTGGCGGGCCAGGGTGGTGAAACCCTGGCCGGACTCCACGGCCGCGCAGAGCACGGTCGCGATGCCGTCGTGGACCTTGACGGTGGCGGTGGAGACCTCGTCGGCGCCCTCCGCGCCGAGCATGTGGACCATGCCGAGGCCGTAGCCGACGCCCCGGCGCACCGCGCCCGGTTCGCCCGCGCCCTCGGGGCCGCCGGGCAGCAGCCACTCGTCCTCGGGGGTGTCCTTGGGGAGCTGCGGGAGCGGGAAGTCCCGGACCGCCTGGAGGAGTTCGGCGACCGGGGCCGGGCAGGTCACCGTCTGGCCGATGGGCAGGAGGTCGCCGGTGGCGAGGGCGTTGCGCAGCCGGATCTCGGCCGGGTCGATGCCGAGCTTCTTCGCCAGCTTGTCCATCTGCGCCTCGTAGGCGGCGCACACCTGCATGGCGCCCTCGCCGCGGACGTGGCCGGAGGGCGGGTTGTTGGTGCGCACGGCCCAGCCCTCGATGAAGGCGTTCGGGACGACGTAGGGGCCGCACGCGAAGGAGACGGCGGCGGCGAGGGACTCGGCGGAGGTGTCGGCGTAGGCGCCCGCGTCCAGCAGGACCTGCGCCTCGACCTTGACCAGCTTGCCCTCGGCGTCGGCGTGGTGCCGGTAGCGGAGCAGGGTGGGGTGGCGGTGGGCGTGGCCGAGGAAGGACTCCTCGCGCGTGGCGGTGAGTTTGACCGGGCAGCCGGTCTTCAGGGCGAGCAGGCCGAGCGGCAGCTGGAAGCCCTGGTCCTCGCGGTCGGCGGTCGCGCCCGGCACGCCGGTGACGACGATCTTCACCTGTTCGAGCGACAGGCCGTAGCAGGCGGCGGCCGTGTTGCGGTCGGTGTGCGGGTCGGTGGAGGCCAGGTACAGCTCGACCCCGCCGTCCGGGCGGGGCACGGCGAGGCCGGCCTCGGCGCCGATGGGGGCGGGGTCGGCGCGGCCGATGCGGTACTGGCCCTCGACCACGATGTCGCCGGTGGCGTCCGGGTCGCCGTGCTGCAGCGGGATGTGCCGGATCAGGTTGCCGTCGGGGTGCAGCGGTTCGGCCTCGAAGGACTGCTCGGGGTCGATGACCGGGTCGAGCACCTCGTACTCGACGATGACGGCGGCGGCGGCCATCCGCGCGGTGTCGGGATGGTCGGCGGCGACGGCCGCGATGGGCTCACCGTGGTGCCGTACGACCTCGGAGGCGAACACCGGGCGGTCCGGGGTGCCGCGGCCGTGGCGCGGGGTGCCGGGGACGTCCTCGTGGGTGATCACGGCGCGGACGCCGGGCATCTCGCGCGCGTGGCTGGTGTCGATCGACACGATGCGCGCGTGCGGGTGCGGGGAGCGCAGCACGGCGGCCCACAGCAGGCCCTCGGCCCACAGGTCGGCCGCGTACGGGAAGGTGCCCTCGGTCTTGGCGCCCGCGTCGGCGGCCGGCAGCGACACGCCGAGGCCGTGCGGGGGCTCCGGAGCGGAGGCGGCGGCGGTCTCCGTGGCGGTGGTCGTGGTGACGGTCTCGTTGGTCACGCCTGGCCTCCGTCCGGGCCGTAGGGCTGGTCGCCGTAGGACTGATCGTCGTAGTTCTGGCTCTGGTCGGCGTAGTTCTGACCCTGGCCGCCGTACGTCTGGCCCGGATCGCCGTACGTCCGGCTCCGATCGCCGTAGGTCTGACTCTGATCGCCGTAGGACTGGTCGTACGACTGCTCGTGCGGGACCCGGATGCCGGCTCCGAAGGTGCCCGGGGAGTCGAACGCCGAGGCGTTGACGCCGCCGGCGCCGGGGCCCGCCTGATGTGGAATACGGGCCTCGTCGCCGTCCGTCTCAGCGTCCGCGGCGGCATGTGCCTCGCGTTCGGCGACGACCTCCTGGACGGCGTCCAGGACGCCCCGGTAGCCGGAGCAACGGCAGAGGTTGCCGCACAGCGCCTGGCGGGTCTCCAGCTCGGTCGGGGCCGGGTTGCCCGCGAGGAGGTCGTGGACGGTCATCGCCATGCCGGGGACGCAGAAGCCGCACTGGACGGCTCCGCAGCGGGCCAGGGCGCGCTGGACGTCGGAGGGCCGGCCGTCCTGGGCCAGGCCCTCGACGGTGCGGACCTCGCTGCCGGCGGCGGTGACCGCCGGGACCAGGCAGGAAGCGACCAGCCGG
This sequence comes from Streptomyces sp. NPDC007901, assembly GCF_042959465.1. NCBI lineage: Bacteria > Bacillati > Actinomycetota > Actinomycetes > Kitasatosporales > Streptomycetaceae > Streptomyces > Streptomyces sp. NPDC007901. The sequence continues at coordinate 118,565 of NZ_JBIBKW010000018.1, forward strand.
CCGTCCACCTGGACGTTGCAGGCGCCGCATTCGCCCTGGGAGCAGCCGTCCTTGGCGCCGGCCAGACCGAGGCGCTCGCGCAGGACGTACAGCAGGGACTCGCCGATCCAGGCGTCGGTGACGGGGCGGTCGGCGCCGTTGACGCGCAGGACGTAGGAGGCGAGGGGGTGGTCGTCGATCGCCTCGGCCTCGGCGTCCCCGTCCGCGGCGTCCGTGCCGGTGTCGTCGTCGGGGGCGATCGCCCCGTGCTCCGCGGACTCGCCGTCGGCGGCCCGCGGGTCGGGTGCGGGGTCCGGGCGCGACGCGCCGTGGGGCTCGTCGGCCTCGGCCTGGTTCGGTACGCCGCCCGCGCGCTGTTGGCCCGTATCGGCCGGTTCGCGCGCTTCGCCCGGCGCGGCCACGTCGGCCACAGGTGCCCCACCGGCGGCCGCGGAGGCGATACCGGCGGCCGGAGTGTCGCCGCGCCCCGACGGGGCCTCAGAGGGCGCCCCAGGGCCCTCCGCGGGGTGTTCCCAGGCCTGGACCTCCGTCGCCCAGGGCGCGGCCGCACCGCCGGGCAGGGTGGACGGCGGCGTGCCGCCCCACTGCTCCATGAGCGCGGATGTGGTGAACTCGCCGGATTCGTCCGGAACATCACCACTGGCGACCGGGATGGACCACTGGCCGGTCACATCGTGACCGGGCGCGGGCGGGGGTTCTTCGTACGTCCACTGCTGGGTCGAGGCGGGGTTGTACGTGAACCGGTCGTCGACGGGCTGTTCCTGGGGGACCGCGTTCGGGTCGGGCCACTGGGCGCCGTCGGCCGGCGCGCCCCAGGTCTCGGTGCCGGGGGCGACCGCAATCTGCGGCGGCACATAGCCGTGCCCGGGCGCGGCCAGGGGGCTGTCGCCGGACAGCAGGGCCTCGATGCCGCCCTCGGGGAGCTTCACGAAGGCGGTCGCGCCGTCGTCGTAGTCGCCCTGGGGCAGCGGGTCCCAGCGGCCGCCGCCGGTCGCGGGCGCGCCCTCCCCGTGCTGGTCGTCGGTCATGACAGCGCCCTCCCCAGTGCTCGTCGGGCCAGCGCGGCGACGGTGCGCCGCAGGTGCAGTACGGCGGGCGGAAGCACCGGCACCGAGCCGTCGGGCTCGGGGGCCGGGTCCGGGATGCAGGCGGCGGCGACGTACTCGCCGAAGGCGGCCAGCGCCTCCGGGACGAGCGCGCGGTCGTTGTCCCAGTCGATCAGCCGGGCCACCCACTGCTCGGCGTCCAGGGGCCTGAGCGGCATCGGCGCTATGGCCCCGACGGCGCATCTCACCCCGCGCCGCGCGGGGTCGAGGACGAGCGCCACGGAGGCCACCGAGCGGCCGGGGCCGGTGCGTCCCGTGGCCTTCAGGAAGACCTGCGGGGCGTGCAGCAGCGGCACCCGCACGAAGCCGATCAGCTCGCCCGCGCGGAGCATCTCCACGCCGGCCAGCAGGTGCGACACCGGGATCTCACGACGGGATCCGCCCGGTCCCGCGATGATCAGCGTCGCCTCCAGGGCGGCGAGCACCGGCAGCGCGTCACCCGTCGGCGCGGCGGTCGCGATGTTGCCGCCCAGGGTGCCCGCGTTGCGGACGTGCGGCGGACCGGCGGCCCGCGCGGCGGCGGCGAGCGCCGGGATCAGGGCGGCGAAGTCGGGGCGGCCCATGCGCGCGTGCGTGAGTCCGGCGCCGAGCAGCGCGTTGCCGTCCTGGTACTGCCAGCCGCGGATCTCGCTGATCCGGCCGAGCCCGACCAGGGCGGCGGGCCTGAGCTGCCCGGAGTTGACGGCGGCCATCAGGTCGGTGCCGCCGGCCACGGGGACGGCGGTGGGCATGGCGGTGAGGGCCGCCACCGCCTCGTTCAGCGTCGTGGGCAGCGTGACGGACTGCGCCGCCTGCGGTGCGTGCGTGGTCAAAACCGGCTGCCCCTTCCCGCTGCCCCACCTGGTCCCACCTGTGTGGCCGTACGGTACGTGCTCACAGGGCGGACGTGGCAACTCTGGCACATCTTCGCAAGCCTCGAACGCACGGGTCCGCTAGGAGGCATTCGCCCACCTCACCGGCAAGATGGTCCGTTTTCATACAGCATCACCCGTGCATGCCGAATGACACTCTTCGGTGACTCTTGGGGTCTTTTTCCATTACGCGTTCGGAACGGGAAGATGGCCGGAGGGGATCCGGGGAGGATCCGAAGGGGAGCCGGAGGGCAGCCGGTGAAGGGCTAGCGGTTCGGGGGCGGGCCGTCGATCGGGCGGCCCGGCACCCCCGGACGGCGCTGCCAGGGCAGCGGTCCGGACGGCGGCCGGTAGGCCACGCCGAGCGCGTCGAGTCGCTCGTAGTGGGCGGTCATCCGCCGCTCGAAGTCGCCGAAGTCCCGCTCCCCCGAGGCCGGCAGGGCGCTCCAGGCGACCTCGGCGAAGGCGGCGAGCCGGGGGAAGGCCTGGTAGTCCACGCGCGCGTGGTCCTCCATCACCTCGGTCCAGACGTTGGCCTGAGTGCCCATGATCCGCTCCGCCTGGGACGCGTCGAGCCCCGGTGGAACGGGCTCGAACCGGTACACGTCCTCCAGGGTGCGCACATACCCGATCGGTACGGGCTCGTCCGCGCCGTCCGCCTGACGGTGATCCAGATACACGTACTGCTCGGGGCACATGACGACGTCGTGTCCGGCCCGCGCGGCCGCGATCCCGCCGCCGTACCCGCGCCACGACGAGACGGCCGCGCCCTCGGCGATCCCGCCCTCCAGGATCTCGTCCCAGCCGATCAGCCGGCGCCCGCGCGCGGAAAGCCACTTCGCGAAGTGGCCGATGAACCACGCCTGCAACTCGTCCTCGTCGGCCAGCCCGAGTTCCGCGATGCGCGCCTTGGCGGCCGGCGAGGCCCGCCACTGGTCCTTGGGGCATTCGTCGCCGCCGACGTGAATGAACTCCGACGGGAACAGCTCCAGCACTTCCTCGAACACCCCCTCGTAGAACCGCAGGGTGTTGTCAGTGGGGGCGAGTACGTTCGGAGAGATCCCCCAGGTGTCCCAGACGGTCAGGGAGGCGGTGTCGATGACGTCGGTGTTGCCGAGTTCCGGATACGCGGCGATGGCGGCCTGCGAGTGCCCGGGTACGTCGATTTCGGGGACGACCGTGATATGCCGCTCGGCCGCGTAGGCGACGATCTCCCGGATGTCGTCCCGGGAGTAGTGGCCGCCGTGCGGCTTCTCCTCCCACAGCGGTGAGGCGCGGTGACCGAATTTCGTCCGCGCCCGCCAGGAACCCACCTCGGTGAGCCGGGGGTGGCGCTCGATCGCGATGCGCCAGCCCTGGTCGTCCGTCAGATGGAAGTGGAAGACGTTGAGTTTGTGCGCCGCCATGAGATCGAGGTAGCGCAGGACGCCTTCCTTCGGCATGAAGTGCCGGGCCACGTCGAGCATGAGGCCGCGCCAACGGAATCGGGGGGAGTCCTCGATGATCTGGTGCGGGACCCCGTACCGGATCCCGGGCCGCACGGGGGCTCGCCGGAAGGCCTCCGGGCCGAGCAGCTGGCGCAGGGTCTGGGCGCCCCAGAAGACGCCGGCCGGGCCGCCGCCGCGGATCTCGACGCCCCAGGTGGAGACCACGCTCAGCCGGTACGCCTCGGGCTCCAGCGAGTCGTCCAGGAGCAGCCGTACGGAGTCCCGGGCGTCCTGCGGACCCGGCCGCAGCGGCAGCCCCAGGGCCGCGCCGAGGGTGGCGCACAGCCAGCGTTCCGTCCCCTCGGTTCCCGGAGCCGCCCACAGCGTGGTGCCCTCGTCGAATACGACACCGCACCGCATCGGCCCCTCGACGGCGCGCGGTGCCGGAATCAGATCGGTCTCTGAAGTCACGTCAGTCCTTAACCGCTCCGCCCAGTCCGGAGACCAGCCGTCGCTGTACGAGTACGAAGAACACCAGCACCGGAATCGTCATCACCGTGGACGCCGCCATGACCCCGCCCCAGTCCGGGTCGTCCGGCTTGAAGAACACCAGCAGCGCCATCGGCAGCGTGGACTGCGAAGTGTCACTGATGATGAAGGACTTGGCGAAGAGGAAGTCGTTCCAGGCGGAGATGAAGGAAAACACGCTCGTGGCCACCAGGCCCGGCAGGACGAGCGGGAAAAGGATCTGCCAGAGAAAGCGCGACCGGCTCGCCCCGTCGATGTACGCGGCCTCCTCCAGGGCCTCCGGCACCCCTTTCACGAACCCCCGCAGCATCCAGATCGCGAAGGGCAGCGAGAAGGCGATGTGGGGCAGGATCAGCGAGCCCAGCGTGTTCAGCAGACCGAAGCCCCGCATCTGGAAGAACAGGGGGATGGTGAGGGCCTCCACGGGCACCATCTGGGCCACCAGAAACATGATCAGCAAGGTGGTCCGGAAGCGGAACCGGAATCGTGTCACGGCGGTCGCCGCGAGAAAGGCGACGAGCGCCGAGACGACGACACTGCCCGCGACGACGAGGCTGTTGACGAAGTAACGACCGAATTCCTGCTGTCCGAACACCCGCCGGAAGGAGTCCAGCGAGGGCGAGAGCGTCCACGGCCGGGGCCGGTCGGACTCGATCTCTCCGGCCGGTTTGAAGGCACCCAGCACCATCCAGTACAGCGGGAAGGCGACCACGACGGCGATCACCAGTGCCGCCCCCTCGGCCGCCAGCCGCCCCGGCCGCCGTACGAACCCGCGCACAGGATTCACGACGCTCACAGCTCCTCTCCCTGCCGGCGCAGCAGCCGCAGGTACACCAGGGTCACGGCGAGCAGGACCAGCAGCGTGACGACTCCGATGGCGGCGCCCAGCCCGTACTGCGAGGAGGCGAAGGCCTGCTGGTAGGCGTACACGTTCAGCACCAGGTTCTGCCCGGCGATCCCGCCCCCGCCGGTCATCACGTAGATCTGCGTGAAGACCTTGAAGTCCCAGATCACCGACTGGATGGTGACGATCATCAGGATCGGCCGCAGCATCGGCGCCAGCACCGACCGCCAGATCCGCCACTGCGAGGCCCCGTCCAGCGCGGCGGCCTCCAGCACCTCGGACGGCACGGCCCGGATCCCGGCGTACACGGTGACCATGACGAACGGGAAGGAACACCACACCACTTCCAGCAGCACCAGGAAGAAGGCGCTGTACCGCCCGTACGTCCACGAGTAGTCCCCCAGACCCAGCAGCCGGTCCACCGGCCCGAAGTCCGGGTCGAAGAGGAACAGCCACACCGTCGACCCGGTCACCGCCGGAGTCGCCCACGCCCCGAGCGCCGCCAGCATCAGCACCAGCCGCGGCAGCGCCCGCACCCGCGTCAGCAACACCGCCAGCGCACACCCGACGGCCAGCGTCGACACCACACACGCCGCCGCGAAGACAACGGTCGCCAGCAGAACCGACCAGAACTGGTCGTCCCCGAACGCGTCCGCATAGTTGCCGCCCCCGACGAACGCCGTCGGCTCCCCACCACTGACCTGCGCCTGCGTATACCGGAAGACCGAGATCAGCCCGAGCTGATAGATGGGGTAGAGAAGCAGCCCTCCGAGGACGACAAGAGCGGGCGTGAGATACAGCCAAGGGTGCCACCCAGCGCCCCGCCAGGGGCGCGGGGCTGCATTGAATTTGCGGCTACCGCCGCGTGGGCGCGACAAGCCACGACGCACCCGCACCCGCCCACGCTCCGCAACCGCCCCCACCGTCGGCGTCATCCGGCGGAGCCGAACGCCGAGTCCATCTTCTTGGCCGCTTCCTCCGAAGCCGCCGCCACACTCTTCTTACCGCTGACGACCTCCTGGAACATCGTCGGCAGCACCAGCGACGAGTCGATCTGCGACCACCCCGCCGCAGCCGGCACGAACTTCGTCCCCGCAGCCAACGTGGCAACGAACGGCTTCACGAACGGCTCCTTCGCGGCCGCCTGCTCCCGCACGTCCGCGAACGTCGGCAGGAACCCCATCGCGTCGAACATCGCCGCCTGCGTCTTCTTGGCGGTCAGCGCCTCCATGAACGCGACGGCGAGCGTGCGATGGGTCGTGCTCTTCAGCACCCCGATGTTGTTGCCGCCCGCGAAGGCCGGCGCGACGGACCCGGCCGTCACCCCCGGCAGCGGCACCACCGCGTACTTGCCCTTGACCACGCCCGCCTCCACGGCCGCATGGCTGAAATCGCCCCCGATCGCCATGCCCGCCTTGCCCGCGGCGAACGCGGTGACCGTGTCGTTGCCGCCGAAGCCGGCGCACTTGGCGGCCGGACAGTTGTCGTCGCCGAACAGCGACGTGTACTCCTTGATGCCCTTCTGGGCGGCGGCGCTGTCGATCGCCGAGACGTACGAGTCCCCCTTGGCCGTGGCGAGTTCGCCGCCGTTGGCCCAGATGAAGGGCATCGCGCCGTAGGTGTAGGCACCGCCGACGACGAGGCCGTACAGGCCGGGCTCGGCCTTGCGGACGGCACGGGCCGTGGAGGCCAGTTCGGCGAGGGTCGTCGGCGGCTTCAGGCCGAGCTTCTTGAAGACGTCGGTCCGGTAGTAAAGGGCGCGGACACCGACGTAGAAGGGGGCGCCGTAGACCTTGCCGCCGACGGTGACCGACTGCTTCGCCGTCGGGTCGGTGTCCTTGGCCTCGGACCAGGCGCCGAACTCCTTGGTGACGTCGAGGAGTCCGCCGTCGTGGACGTAGCCGGCGGTGTCGGTGTTGCCGTACTCCATGACGTCCGGGGCCGAGGCCGGGTCGTTGAAGGCGGCCTTGACGCGCTGCGCGCGCGTGTCGACCGGGATGTACTCGACGTCGACCTTGGTGCCGCTGTGCACCTTCTCGAAGGCGGCGACGACCGAGTCGACGACCTTCTGCTTCGGGTCGTTGCCGACCTCCTGGAAGAGCCACACCCGCAGGGTGCCGTTCTTGTCGTCCTTGTCGGACGCGGAGTTGGAGGAGGTCTGCGGGGCGCAGGCGGCCAGGAACAGGGCGGCGACGAGGAACGCGGGGACGGGGAGCTTCATGGAGTGACCCTCCGGAGCACGCTGAGACATCGGGCAGCGTTGCAGCATGTGCAATGCCGGTTTCGCTCTGCACAACACCACGGAGGTTAGGGACAACATGAACACGCCGACAAGAGGTCTCGACCACTCTGTGACCGGCGGACGCACCCCGTGCAACGCACGGACACGACAAAGGCCCCGGAGCGCGCCAAAACGCGCCCGGGGCCTCAGAGAGCCGAGCCTGGAACCAGGGGTTACTTGTCCTTGCCCTCGTCGTCGCCGCCGCTGCCCATGGATTCGTAGATCTCCTTGCACATGGGACACACGGGGTACTTCTTCGGGTCGCGGCCCGGCACCCACACCTTGCCGCACAGCGCCACGACGGGGGTGCCGTCGAGGGCGCTCGCCATGATCTTGTCCTTCTGGACGTAGTGGGCGAAGCGCTCGTGGTCACCGTCACCGTGGGATACCTGCGGCGTCGGCTCTACAAGGGTCCCCGTACCAGTCCCGCGCTCGGGCTCGAGAGTGCTCATGCCGCCAAGGGTACTGAAGCCGCCATGAATCACATGAATCAGTTGAGCGAAGGGTCGTCCGGGTACGTGGCGACCATCGCCAGTTCGTTGCGCTGGCGGCGCAGGACCTCGCGCCAGAGCCGTTCGGGGGACGGGGAGGAGACGTCACCCGGCTCGGACTCGACGACGTACCAGGCGCCCTCGACCAGTTCGTCCTCCAGTTGGCCGGGCCCCCAGCCGGCGTAACCGGCGAAGATTCTCAGGGAGCCGAGGGCCGAGGCGAGGAGTTCCGGCGGTGCCTCCAGGTCGACCAGGCCGATCGCGCCGTGCACCCGGCGCCAGCCCAGCGGGGCCCGGTCGCCGTTCGCGCCGCCGGGGATGACCGCCACGCCGAGCGCGGAGTCCAGGGAGACCGGGCCGCCCTGGAAGACGACCCCGGGCTCGCCGGCGAGGGAGGCCCAGCCCTCCAGGATGTCGCCGACGTCCACCGGGGTGGGGCGGTTGAGGACGACACCGAGGGAGCCCTCCTCGTCGTGGTCGAGAAGGAGCACCACCGCGCGGTCGAAGTTCGGGTCCGCCAGGGCGGGCGTGGCCACGAGCAGCCGCCCTGTGAGCGAGGACACCTCGGTCATGGCAGACATGATCCCGCATCTTCCGGTCGCATGGGGAGCCAATGCGGGCCCGGGAGTGAAGGCAGCTCAGGGCGGAAGGGGGCGTCCCCGGCGCACGGTGACGGGCGGTGACCCCATGTGCCCGAAGAGGAACCGTTCGTGTTGTGACACAGCTATGACGTTGCTGGGCGGTCCTTGGGCTTACGGCAGGGGGCCGATGGGCGATTACTCTGTCTTTCCGGCCCTGCCACAACTCCACGGAACGCGAGATTCATGACCGTCAACGACGATGTCCTGCTTGTCCACGGCGGCACCCCGCTGGAGGGCGAGATCCGTGTCCGCGGTGCGAAGAACCTCGTACCGAAGGCCATGGTCGCCGCCCTGCTGGGCAGTGCGCCCAGTCGGCTGCGCAACGTTCCGGACATCCGTGACGTGCGCGTCGTCCGCGGCCTGCTGCAGCTGCACGGGGTGACGGTACGTCCGGGCGAGGAACCGGGCGAGCTGGTACTGGACCCGACGTACGTGGAGAGCGCGAACGTCGCCGACATCGACGCCCACGCGGGGTCGAGCCGGATCCCGATCCTGTTCTGCGGGCCGCTGCTGCACCGCCTCGGGCACGCGTTCATCCCCGGTCTCGGCGGCTGTGACATCGGCGGCCGGCCGATCGACTTCCACTTCGACGTGCTGCGGCAGTTCGGCGCGACCATCGAGAAGCGCGCGGACGGCCAGTACCTGGAGGCCCCCAAGGGGCTGCGCGGCACGAAGATCCGGCTGCCGTACCCGTCCGTGGGCGCGACCGAGCAGGTGCTGCTGACGGCCGTGATGGCCGACGGGGTCACGGAGTTGTCCAACGCGGCCGTCGAGCCGGAGATCGAGGACCTCATCTGCGTGCTGCAGAAGATGGGCGCGATCATCGCGATCGACACGGACCGCACGATCAGCATCACCGGTGTGGAGAAGCTCGGCGGCTACACCCACCGCGCCCTGTCGGACCGTCTGGAGGCCGCGTCCTGGGCCTCGGCGGCGCTGGCGACCGAGGGGAACATCTACGTCCGGGGCGCCCAGCAGCGCTCGATGATGACGTTCCTGAACACCTACCGGAAGGTGGGCGGTGCCTTCGAGATCGACGACGAGGGCATCCGCTTCTGGCACCCCGGCGGCCAGCTGAAGTCCATCGCCCTGGAGACGGACGTGCACCCCGGCTTCCAGACCGACTGGCAGCAGCCGCTGGTGGTCGCCCTGACCCAGGCGACGGGCCTGTCCATCGTCCACGAGACGGTGTACGAGTCGCGGCTCGGTTTCACCTCGGCGCTCAACCAGATGGGTGCTCACATCCAGCTGTACCGCGAGTGCCTGGGCGGCTCGGCCTGCCGCTTCGGCCAGCGCAACTTCCTGCACTCCGCGGTCGTCTCCGGCCCCACCAAGCTCCAGGGCGCCGACCTCGTCATCCCCGACCTCCGCGGCGGCTTCTCGTACCTGATCGCCGCCCTCGCGGCCCAGGGCACCTCCCGCGTCCACGGCATCGACCTCATCAACCGCGGCTACGAGAACTTCATGGAGAAGCTCGTCGAGCTCGGCGCGAAGGTGGAGCTGCCGGGCAAGGCGCTCGGCTGACATCGATCTGCCGTCCCCGGCCCAGGGCGACGCC
>NZ_JBIBKW010000018.1:128388-221428 GCF_042959465.1 Streptomyces sp. NPDC007901
CCGTCCCCGGCCCAGGGCGACGCCCTCCGGCTGGGGGTCCGGGGGTTATCCCCCGGGCAGGCACAGCATGGAGAAGCTCGTCGAGCTCGGCGCGAAGGTGGAGCTGCCGGGCAAGGCGCTCGGGTAGCGCCTGGCGAAGCGGTACGACGATGGGGCGGCCCCTGGTGGAGGGGCCGCCCCATCGTCGTGTTACGGGCCGCAGGCCGTCCCGTGGCCTGCGGACTGCAAGGTCACTTGCCCTTGGCGGCTTCCTTGAGCTTCGAGCCCGCGGAGACCTTCACGCTGTAGCCGGCGGGGATGTTGATCGGCTCGCCGGTCTGCGGGTTGCGCGCGGTGCGAGCGGCACGGTGGGTGCGCTCGAAGGTCAGGAAGCCGGGGATGGTGACCTTCTCGTCGCCCTTGGAGACGATGTCGCCGACGACATCGGCGAACGCGGCCAGCACGGCGTCGGCGTCCTTGCGAGTCACCTCGGCACGGTCGGCCAGCGCGGCCACCAGCTCACTGCGGTTCATGTTGTTACTCCCGTGTTCTTCTTGCCATTGAGGCGTGCCACGCGGCGATGCCGCATGTTTGGGCCGGGACGCATCCTGCCCCCACCTGCGGCGGGAACGCCAATCCGGGTGCCGCCCATTACCCTACGGGTGGGCCGAAGGAGGGGTTTCACGACGCGCCGGTCGGATGGCGTGGCATGTTTCACAAACGTTTGCCCCGGCTGGGTTTCGGCGGACGGCCGATGGGGGTTGCTCGCGCAGTTCCCCGCGCCCCTGACAGGGCGCTTCTCAGGCGCCCTTCGCCGCTTCCCTGACCGCGCCCGCCACCGCGCCCGCGACCTTCTCGTTGAAGACGCTGGGGATGATGTAGTTCGGGTTCAGCTCGTCCTCGGTCACGACGTCCGCGAGGGCCTTCGCGGCCGCGAGCATCATGTCGGTGTTGACCGTGCGGGACTGCGCGTCCAGGAGGCCGCGGAAGACGCCCGGGAAGACCAGCACGTTGTTGATCTGGTTGGGGAAGTCGGAGCGGCCGGTGGCCACCACGGCGGCCGTCTGGCGGGCGATCGCCGGGTCAACCTCGGGGTCGGGGTTCGCGAGTGCGAACACGATCCCGCCCTCGGCCATGGCGGCCACGTCGTCGCCGTCGAGGACGTTCGGGGCGGAGACGCCGATGAAGACGTCGGCGCCGCGCACGGCCTCCTTCAGCGTCCCGGTGAGGTTCTCCGGGTTGGTGTTGTCGGCGATCCAGCGCAGCGGCGAGTCGGCGGGGGCGCCCACCAGGTCCTCGCGGGCGGAGTGCACGACCCCGTGGATGTCGGCGACGACGGCGTTCTTCAGGCCGGCCGCGAGCAGCAGCTTGAGGATGGCCGTACCGGCCGCGCCGGCCCCGGACATGACGACCCGGATGTTCTCAATCGCCTTGCCGGTGACGCGAAGTGCGTTGGTCAGGGCGGCGAGGACGACGATCGCGGTGCCGTGCTGGTCGTCGTGGAAGACGGGGATGTCGAGGGCCTCGCGCAGCCGCGCCTCGATCTCGAAGCAGCGGGGGGCGGAGATGTCCTCCAGGTTGATGCCGGCGAAGCCCGGGGCGATCGCCTTGACGATCTCGACGATCGCGTCGGTGTCCTGGGTGTCGAGGCAGAGCGGCCAGGCGTCGATGCCGGCGAAGCGCTTGAAGAGGGCCGCCTTGCCCTCCATGACGGGCAGGGCGGCCTTGGGGCCGATGTTGCCGAGGCCGAGGACCGCGGAGCCGTCCGTCACGACCGCAACGGAGTTGCGCTTGATGGTGAGGCGGCGCGCGTCCTCGGGGTTCTCCGCGATCGCCATGCACACGCGGGCCACGCCCGGGGTGTAGATCATGGAGAGGTCGTCACGGTTGCGGATGGGGTGCTTGGACTGCATCTCGATCTTGCCGCCGAGGTGCATGAGGAACGTACGGTCGGAGACCTTGCCGAGGGTGACGCCCTCGATGCCGCGCAGCTGCTCGACGATCTGGTCGGCGTGCGCGGTCGAGCTGGCCGCGATGGTGACGTCGATACGGAGCTTCTCGTGGCCGGACGCGGTGACGTCGAGGCCGGTGACCGAGCCCCCGGAGGACTCCACGGCGGTGGTGAGCTGCGAGACGGCGGTTCCGCTCGCGGGCACCTCCAGCCGGATGGTCATCGAGTAGGAGACGCTGGGCGCCGTTGCCATGGCCGACTTCCTTCGTTGTTTCACCGTGTCGCTGGTTTTGCCGTCCGATCGTCGCACCTACCGCCGGGTAGGCGTTAGCCGGGCCTTATTACGTGCGTATTGTTCGCGCAAAAAAGAGGCCCACGTCACACCGTGACGTGGGCCTCTTCTCCGTTTATGACACCGACCCGCCATGCTCGCCTCGCGGCAAGTGGTCGCTCGTAGCGACGAAGGTTGGGCCCGGGGGCTTGGATCGGGCCGGTGTCACGACAAGGCTAACAAACGGATCCCGTACGGCCATTCCCGTCCGGGGACTTCACAGGAAACCTCCAGCCGAACGGGTCTGTCGCCGGCCCCGTGCTCAGTCCCGGAGCAGGTCCGGCACCCCGGCCGCGTCCGGTTCGTCCCGCTCGCCGGAGACCACCGTCAGCTGCTGGGTCGCCCGGGTGAGGGCCACGTACAGCACGCGCAGCCCGGCCGGGGACTCGTCGGCGATCTCCGCGGGCGAGACGACGACCGTCGCGTCGTACTCCAGGCCCTTGGCCTCCAGGCTGCCGAGGGCCACCACCCGGTCGCCGAGCCCGGCGAGCCAGCGGGCGGCCTCGGCGCGCCGGTCCATGGCGACGACCACGCCGACCGTGCCGTCCACCAGGTCGAGCAGGCGCTCGGCCTCCGCGCGCACGGTCTTCTCCAGGGAGTCGCGCACGGTGGCGAACCGGGGTTCGACACCGGTGGAGCGGACGGCCGAGGGGGACTTGGAGCCGGGCATGGCGAGGGCCAGCACCTTGGCGGCGAGTTCGGCGATCTCCGCGGGGTTGCGGTAGTTCACGGTGAGCTCGAAGCGGCGGCGCGGGCGGGAGCCGAGCGCCTCGTCGCGGGCCTCGGCCGCCTCGTCGGGGTCGGACCAGGAGGACTGGGCGGGGTCGCCGACGACCGTCCAGGTGGCGTGCCGGCCGCGGCGGCCGACCATGCGCCACTGCATCGGGGTGAGGTCCTGGGCCTCGTCGACGATGACATGGGCGTACTCGACCCGTTCGGCCGCCAGCCGTTCGGCGCGCTCGCGCTGCGACTCCTCGCGCACCGGCATCAGCTCCTCCAGGCCGGTGAGCTGGTCCAGCGGGTCCGCCTCGCGCTTCCTGCGGGGGCGGACGGGGGCGCCGAGGATGGCCTGGAGCTCGTCGAGCATGGCGATGTCGTGCACCGTGCGGCCGTCCCGCTTCAGGGAGCGGGCGACCCGGCGGACCTCGCCGGGGTTGAGGATGCGGCGGGCCCAGCGGCCGAGCCGGCGTTCGTCGGTCATGGCCGTGAGGACGGTCTGCGGGGTGAGCTCGGGCCACCAGGCGTCGAGGAACTCGATGAAGGAGTCCTCCGTGACGATGTCCTCGTCGAAGGAGGCCCGCAGTTCGGCGGCGAGTTCCGGGTCGCTGTGCCGGCCGGCCGCGCCGGAGCGGGCCCAGAGGGCGTCCAGCAGGAGCTTGCGGGCGCGCGGGCGCAGGAGGTTGACCGGGGCGGTGCCGCCGAGCGCGTTGTGTCTGACGCGGTCCAGTTCCTCGGCCTCCAGCTCCAGCCGGCGGTTGAAGGCGACGACTCTGAGCCGGGTCGGTGAATCGTTCAGCTCCAGGGCTCCGCGGGCGGCCTTGCGCAGCACCCGGAGCATCCGGGAGGAGCCCTTGGCGCGGGCGGTGGCCGGCGTGTCGTAGAGGGTGGCCTCGGCGCCGTCGACGAGGGAGCCGATGGCGCGGATGGCGACCTGGCCCTCCTCGCCGAGGGACGGCAGGACCCCTTCGGTGTACGCCACGAGGAGCGGGGTCGGGGAGACGATCAGGATGCCGCCCGCGTAGCGGCGCCGGTCCTGGTAGAGCAGGTAGGCGGCGCGGTGCAGGGCGACGGCGGTCTTGCCGGTGCCGGGGCCGCCCTCGACGTAGGTGACGGAGGCGGCGGGGGCGCGGATGACCAGGTCCTGCTCGGCCTGGATGGAGGCGACGATGTCCCGCATGGTGTGGGTGCGGGCCTGGCCGAGGGCGGCCATCAGGGCGCCGTCGCCGATCACGGGCAGTTCGTGGCCGTCGAGGCGGGCGGTGAGCTCGGGGCGCATCAGGTCGTCCTCGACACCGAGGACCCGGCGGCCCTTGGAGCGGATGACCCGGCGTCGTACGACACGCCCGGGATCCACCGGAGTGGACCTGTAGAAGGGGGCGGCGGCCGGGGCGCGCCAGTCGATGACCAGGGGGGCGTAGTCCTGGTCGAGGACGCCGATGCGGCCGATGTGCAGGGTCTCGGCGATGTCGGCGGTGTTGTCGGCGCGGACCGCGCCCTCGGCGGGTTCCACGGCGGTGTAGGCGCCGTCGGGCCCCTTCTTGCCGTCCTTGCCGAGGAGCAGGTCGATCCGGCCGAAGAGGAAGTCCTCGAACTCGTTGTTGAGCCGGTTGAGGTGGACGCCCGCCCGGAAGACCTGCGCGTCCCGCTCCGCGAGTGCGCCGGGCGTACCTACCTGACCGCGCTTGGCCGCGTCGTTCATCAGGAACTCCGCCTCGTGGATCTTCTCCTCGAGGCGCCGGTACACCCGGTCGAGGTGTTCCTGTTCGACGCTGATCTCACGGTCCCGAACGGAGTCCTGGACCGAGTCCTGGACGGCATCCTGTTCGGGGCCGTGAGAGCCGACCGCGGATTGTTGAGCCTGAGCGGCCACCGGGCCCCCTTCTGACGTGCTGGGCAGCCGTCAACCGTACGCGAAAGGGGCCCGCTGAAGCTACGCGCTGACCGAGACCAGCTTCTTGCCGTCGAAGGTCATGACCTCGAAGTGGTCGATCTGGCTGGGGGTGAAGGCGGCGCCGCCGTGCACGTAGAGGGGCTCCTTGGCCTTCTCCGTCTTGGCGTCCGTGATGCCGTAGCCCCAGTTCGGGACGGACCAGGAGGTCACCGTCTCGCGCTCGCCGTTCTTGCCGACGGCGATCAGCGAGCACTTCTTCGGGCCGGTGACGTTCTCGAGCTGGAGGACCGCGTGGGTGCCCCAGTCCTTCTTCTCGACGGCGACGGTCGCGGTGACGTGGGTCGTCGGGTCCGTGGCCGTCTTCTTGTCGGACATCGTCTGGAAGGCCTGCTGGGCCGGGCCCATGGCGATGTCGCCGCCGCTGCCGCTGTCCGAGCCGCTCAGCGCCACGCCGGCCGCCGCGCCGCCGGCGATCAGCACGACCGAGGCGGCCAGGCCGAAGAGGCTGCGCCGACTGCGGACCTTCCGCTTCTCGGCGACCTCGACGACGAGCTTCTCCACCATCCGCGGGCTGGGCTTGGCGGACAGCGACTCACCGATGGACGGTGTCGATCCGGAGCCCGGCAGATCGGCCAGGGCGGCCAGCATGGGCTCCATTCCGGCCAGCTCGTCGAGCTGCTGGGCGCACCACTCACATCCGGCCAGATGGGCCTCGAAAGCGGTTGCCTCGGCATCGTCGAGAATGCCGAGCGCGTACGCGCCGACCGTCTCGTGCTCATTGGGCACCGGAGATTCCTGCATAGCACCAGACATACCCGAACCACCTGTGCCGAACCCGCCGTGCCCCCCGTACACACTCATCACGCCGTCACCCCCCGCTCCTCCAGAGCCAGCTTCATCGACCTGAGGGCATAGAAGACCCGCGAACGGACGGTGCCGCTGGGTATACCCAGCGTTTCGGCCGCCTCGTTGACGGTACGCCCCTTGAAGTACGTCTCGACGAGCACCTCCCGGTGGGCCGGGGTCAGGTCGTCGAGCGCGTCAGACAGCGTCATCAGCCACAGCGCCTTGTCGATCTCGTCCTCCGCGGGGATGACCTCCAGCGGCGACGGATCGACCTCCTGCGGCCGGGCCTGCCGGCTGCGGTGACCGTCGATGACGATGCGGCGAGCGACCGTCACCAGCCAGGGGCGTACCGATCCGGTCGCTCGATTGAGCTGGCCGGCGTTCTTCCAGGCACGGATGAGTGTCTCTTGCACGACGTCCTCGGCGCGTTGCCGATCACCGGCGACCAGCCGAAGGACATACGCAAGGAGTGGTCCGGCGTGCTCTCGATAGAGGGCACGCATCAGCTCCTCATCTGGTTCCGAGGGCTGGGACATGCGATGTCGGGCCCTCGATCCACGTTCATTGGCCACGGCCGCATCCTTGCGCACGCCCACCTCCGGTGTCCGGGGGTTCCCCCAGTCGGTCGCTCCCCCACCGGTACGGAAGTGGCATGCGGGGTGTTCAACAAGACCCCACATTTTTTGGCGGGGTGACATGACGAGCGGGACATGACCGCACATTCCCACCGCGTGATCTTTACATTTCCGACACAACGTCGACGGCGGTCGAGCTGCCCGTACGCGCCCGTCATCAAACGGAGTGTTGTCGAAATCACTTTGAAGAAGCTTCGATGAAGATCCGACAGAAGCCGTGAAAGGGACAGGAGTTGGGGAGATCCCGTCCGGGTCAGGCGCGGGCGAGCGCGGCGCGCCGCCGGTGCCGGGCCACCCGCTCACGGTTGCCGCAGACCTCGCTGGAGCACCAGCGGCGCCTGCGTCCCCGGGACGTGTCCAGGTACACGAGGGGGCAGTTGTCGCCCTCGCACTCCCTGATCGCCGCCCGCGCGACGGGGTCGGTGAGCAGCTCCACGGTGTCCCGGGCGACGGCCGCGAGCAGGGCCGCGCACTCGGCCGGGCCGGCCAACTCCCGCACCAGGACGCCGCCCGCGCCCGGCACGGCGCGTGGGGCCGGGGGCGCGGCGGCGCGGGCCAGGTCGTTGACGCGGGCGAGCGCGAGATCGTACGGCCGTGCGCCGCCGGTGTTCCTGCCGGTGTTCCGGTCCCGCACCAACCGCTCGACATGCGCACGCAGTTCGCGGAAGCCCACGAGCCAGCCGGTGTCGGCGTGCGGCAGCGGCGTGCCCGGCGGGACGAGCCCCGATCCGGTGATCCAGGCTCGCAACGGCCCGAGCGCGTCGAGCCGTTCGCCGGGGTGCGTGGTCGCCAGCAGGTCCAGGCAGACCCGCCCGGCGTCGAAGCGCAGCTCGTAGGGGGCCGCGGCCGTACCCAGTGCCATGTGCCTGCCACCGCCTTAGGACAGGGAACCGTGTTCCTTCACAGTGCCCGGCGCGGCGGGCGGCCGGAAGCCCTCGTACCGGTGTTCCACGAGGTTCCCGTCCGACCCGCACCCGGCGGGGACACCGGAGCACGGCGCACGGGTCGTCCCCGTTCGGTCCGGGGACCCCGGCAGGCCTCGCCGCCCCCGCCCGTGACCGTGACTCTGTCTCCTGCGAAAGCACAGCGAGCCGCCCCAGGGGGGACCCCGCCGGGGGACGGCGGTTCAGAAAGGACACGTTCATGAGCATGCGCACCCGGGTCGTCGCGCTGGCGACGGCCGTACTGCTGGGGGCCGGCGGCCTGGCCCTGGCACCGGCCGCGAGCGCCGCCCCGTACCACGGGATAGACGGCGGCGGTTCCGTCCTCGACGACTGGCAGGACGAGGAGAACCTCGGCGTCGACGACTACGCCAGCAGCAACGCGACGGCCCTGTGGGAGACCGTCCTGTGGGCGGACGGCGCCCAGTGGCAGGACGACGACGGCGACTCGCACCCGTTCACCAAGAGCCTGATCGACGGCTCGTTCGGCCCCGAGACCGAATCGGCCACCCAGTGGTGGCAGGACCACTTCAATCTGTCGGACAACGACGGCGTCGTCACCGACCAGACCTGGACGTTCGCCCAGCAGCGGCTCACCGGCCCGGCCTCCGGCGGCATCGTCACCTACAACGGCACCGTGCGGAAGGCCACCTTCAAGCGGGTCAGCAACAAGTACCGGGTGCGGATCAAGGGCACCGGGTCCTGGAAGATCGCGTACTACGACCAGCTCGGCTGAGCGCACCCCCGGGGCGGGCGGCCTGCCGGTCGCCCGCCCTGCGGGGCAGCGCCCACAGCAGCCCGGCGGCCAGCAACGCGGCGAGGGCGGACGCGGCGAGAGCGGCGGTCCGCCATCGCCGCTGTCCTGTGGAGGGCTCGGGTACCGCTTCCGCGGGCGGCTCCGCAGCGCCCTGCGGCCAGGCCTGTTCGGCCAGTTCCCACAGGGCCAGCAGCCGCGTCTGGTCCCCGCCGCCGAGCCGGCACAGCACCTGCGCGGCGCTCCTCGGCGGCAGTCTGTCCCCGCTCAGATAGCGCTGCCAGGACGACTTGCTGTACGCGGTGCGCCGGGCCAGTTCGGCGAGGCTCAGTCCGGTGCGGCCCTTCAGGACGCGCAGGTGCTCGACCAGGTGCCGGGCCTCCCCCGGCAGTGCGGCCGGCAAGGGCTGCCAGCGTGTCATACCGTCCCCCCGTGTGCCGTGTCGGCGCCAGCCTGGCGCCCTGGCGGCAAGATCCGGCAGAGCGCATACGCGCGGTCCCGGGGCACGCACGGTCGCACACGCGCGTCCGCACGGGACGGCCCGGCTCACACGGGCAGGAACGGACCCGAGTGGTGATCCGGGGACCGCCCCCTACGGCCCGTTGCCGGGAGGCGGTCCCCACAACGTCGTACGACGGTCAGCCGGTCCGCCCATCCCCGGCGGCGAAAAACGCACCGCAGCCCGCTCTCTCCCCCGAACCACTCCACGGCCGTGTCGTCGGCCGCCGGTCTCACGCGTCGGCGTACTTGGCGTCCGCCGCCGGGTCGAGTGCGAGCCGGTAGCCGCGCTTGACCACCGTCTGGATCAGCTTCGGGGCGCCCAGGGCCGTGCGCAGGCGGGCCATCGCCGTCTCCACCGCGTGCTCGTCGCGGCCGGCGCCCGGCAGCGCGCGCAGCAGTTCGGCGCGGGCCACCACCCAGCCCGGCCGCCTGGCGAGTGCCCGCAGCAGGGACATCCCGGCCGGCGGCACCGGCTTCAGCGCGCCGTCGACGAGGACGGCGTGCCCGCGGATCTCCACCCGGTGCCCGGCGACCGGCAACGCCCGTGCCCGGGACGGCAGTTCCTGGCAGAGGAGCTGGACGAGCGGGCCGAGCCGGAAGCGTTCCGGCTGGACCGTGTCGACGCCGAGCGCCTGCAGCGGCAGCGCGGTGACCGGTCCGACGCAGGCCGGTACGACGTCGTGGTTGAGGGCGGCGAGCAGGTCGCCCCGCAGCCCCCGGTCCTCGGCGCGCGAGAGCAGCGAGGCCGCGGCGGGCGCGCTGGTGAACGTGATGGCGTCGACGGAGCGGGAGACGACCGCGTCCAGGAGCCGGTCCACCGGCCCGAGGTCCTCCGGCGGCATCCACCGGTACACCGGCACCGGCACCACCTCCGCGCCCGCCGCCCGCAGCGACTCCACGAACCCGGGCAGCGGCTCCCCATGCAGCTGTACGGCGATCCGGCGGCCGTCGACGCCCTCCTCCAGGAGCCGGTCGAGCACCTCGGCCATCGACTCGGAGGACGGCGACCACTCCTCGGTCAGCCCGGCGGCCCGGATCGCCCCCTTCACCTTGGGCCCGCGGGCCAGCAGCTCCACGTCCCGCAGCCGCCCGAGCAGCTGCTCGCCGACGCCCCAGCCGTCGGCGGCCTCGACCCATCCGCGGAACCCGATCGCGGTGGTCGCCACCGCGATGTCCGGTGCCTGGTCGATGATCTCCTTCGTGGCGGCGAGCAGTTCGCCGTCGTCGGCGAGCGGCACGATGCGCAGAGCGGGGGCGTGCAGCACGGCGGCACCGCGCCGCTGGAGCAGTGCCCCGAGCTCGTCGGCGCGGCGCGCGGCCGTGACCCCCACGGTGAATCCCGCGAGGGGACCGTGCTGACCGCCGCCGTCGCCCGACCGCTGCTGTTCCTCGTACATGGCTGCTCTCCTAGCTGACCCGCATGCCGAACGAGCCTGTCAACGCTCCGTGACAGGCTCGGTTCGACTTGATGTCACCAGTGTTACGTCACACCTCGGCGTAGCTGAGCTGCGCCTTTGTCTCGGTGGCGGTTGCGGCCTGCCCCTGCGCGGCGGGCCGGCGAAGGTATACGGCCCAGGTGACCGCGAAGCACAGGCCGTAGAAGGCCAGGAAGGCGACGAAGGCCCCGGTGCCGCTGCCGTAGGAGAGGTATGACTGCCGGAAGGCGAGGTTGATGCCGACACCGCCGAGCGCGCCGACGGCCCCGATGAGCCCCATGGAGGCCCCGGACAGCCGCCGCCCGTAGGCCGCGGCCTCGTCACCGGTGAGTCCCTTGGCGAGCGCCTTGGTCTGGAAGATGCCGGGGATCATCTTGTACGTGGACCCGTTCCCCAGACCGCTGAGCACGAACAGCACGACGAAGACGGTGACGAAGAACGGCAGCGACTTCTCGATGCTGGCGATGACGAGGAGGCCGGTGGCGGTGGCCATGCCGACGTAGTTCCACAGGGTGATCTTCGCACCGCCGTACTTGTCGGCGAGCCAGCCGCCGACGGGCCGGATCAGGGAGCCGAGCAGCGGACCGATGAAGGTGAGGTAGGCGGCCTGCAGCGGCGTACGCCCGAACTGCACCTGCAGCACCTGCCCGAAGGCGAAGGCGTACCCGATGAACGACCCGAACGTCCCGACGTAGAGGAAGGACATGATCCAGGTGTGGGCGTCCTTGGCGGCGTCGATCGCGGCGCCGGTGTCGTTCTTCACGGTGGCGAGGTTGTCCATGAAGAGCGCGGCGAGAACGGCGGCGACGAGGATCAGCGGAATGTAGATGCCCAGCAGCACGCGCGGCCCGCCACTCGCCCCGATGATCGCGAGGGCGACCAGCTGGATGACCGGCACGCCGATGTTGCCACCGCCCGCGTTGAGCCCCAGCGCCCACCCCTTCTTCCGCAGCGGGAAGAAGGCGTTGATGTTGGTCATGCTGCTCGCGAAGTTGCCGCCGCCGATGCCGGCCAGCAGCCCGACGAGCAGGAACGTGTTGAACGACGTCCCCGGCTTCATCACCGCGAAGGCGGCGACGGTGGGGACGAGCAGCAGTCCGGCGCTGATGATCGTCCAGTTCCGGCCGCCGAAGAGCGCGACGGCGAAGGTGTACGGCACCCGGACGACCGCGCCGACCAGGGTGACCATCGACGTCAGCAGGAACTTGTCGGCCGGGGTGAGCCCGTACTCCGGGCCCATGAACAGCACCAGCACGGACCACATGGTCCAGATCGAGAACCCGATGTGCTCGGAGAGAACCGAGAAGATCAGGTTCCGACGTGCGACCTTCTCGCCGGTCGCGTTCCAGAACGCCTCGTCCTCCGGATCCCACTCCTGGATCCAGCGACTACGGGAAGTAGGGGCTGGGGCTGTCATGACGCCTCCACGGTGCTCCGCGTGCTCGGGCTGCTACGAGTGACTAGGCCCGAAGGTAGGGACGCGTCGTTTCCACCCTGTGCCTGCGAGTGACCGGAAAGGAACGTTGCTCTCACCCTGGGGGGAGGGCGGTTGAGAGGTCGGGGCGGGCGAAGGACTGAGGCCAGGGCGCCACATCAGGAAGGGCGGCCGGGATGACGGACGAGGGAGCGGGAACACACGACTCCTCGGTCAGCCGGTGCAGGCCTTGTTCCCGCGGTGAGAGGTCAGGGCGGTGGTCTGCCACACGCCTGAGCCGTTCTTCTCGACGCGCGTGTCGTACAGCACGTACGGGCTCTGGTCGGAGGGGGTCCGGTCGACCTTCCCGGTCTTGCGGTGCTTGTTGAAGCCCTTGCTCTCGTCGGAGCAGTAGCGGACGGTCGCCGTCGTCCCTCCGGGTGCCAGAGTGACCTTGGGGTCGTAGTAGCGGGTGGTGCCGGTGAAGGAGAGGCCGGCATCCAGATACGCCTGGATCCAGGCGACAGCGCCGCTCAACGCCTTGTCCCGGTAGTAGAAGGAGAGGGTCGGCGCGGCTGTGTCGCCACGCAGGATGGCCTCGTTCGTCGAGTCGATCCGTGCGGCGACGTCGTCGAGCACGGCGTCCTTCGTGGCGTCGTCGGCCTTCCAGGCGGTATACTCGTCCTTCACGTCCGACGGCAGGGTGACCCGCGGACGGTCCGTCCCGGCCGACGGGCTCGGGGACGCCGATGCGCTGCCACCCGTCTTCTCACCGGTCGCGTTGTCATCCGCCACAGAGCCCCCGCCCCCACCGCAACCACCGACAAGGACCGCGACTGCGGCTCCCGCGAGTGTGCCCACGAACGGACGGGACCAGCGGATCACTCCGAACTCCAGTGAAAAGTAGTGGGTTGGCGCATACGGAAGACCGCGGCAAGGCGCACGAAGAGACAGACCCGGCTGCGGTTGCTCTCGCATCACGCAGCCAGGTCCCCGTCAGTGCCGATGGCGGTACGACTCACCTGTTGACGGACTGGATCTCCTGCACGGTCACATCCTGCGACCGGCCGAAGGAACCGGGGTCCAGGTCGTGTGTGCCGCCGCCGTCGCTGCCGGTCCAGCTGATGTCCCAGGTGATGGTGGCCTTGAGCTGGTACGAGCCGTTGCCGGACGAGCGGAGGTACTTCACTCCACAGGGTGGCGTCTTGTCGGCGTCCCCCGCGGTGTACTTCTCCCCGGCACCGTCGCCGTTGAACTCGCAGACCCCCGAGGCCGGGTAGGTGACCGCGTCGGAGGTACCCGGCTCGATCTTGAGGGAGACGGGTGTGGCGGTGGTCGTGGCCCACATGCCCAGCGCGTCGATCCGCGCGGTGACCGACACCGGCTTGAAGGTCGCCCCGTCCAGCCACGCCCACGTGGGGAGGTTCACCTTCGTAGTGCCGGCGGGAGCCAGGCTCACGTCCTTGGAGGGCACCCGGATCTCGTTGTAGGCGAGTTGGGCGAGGATCTCCGGCGTGACGGCGTTCTTGATGTTGGCCGGCGGCGCGTCGCCGGTGTCCACCCAGAAGTAGGGCTCCTTGCATTGGTCCCAGCCGGGCGGGAACGACTCGTTGACGTACGAGTCCCACCAGTACCCCTTGCCGGTCTTGTCCTTGTTGAAGTCCTTGTAGGGGTGACCGTTGACGTATCGGTCGCGCTGGGTCGCGTCCCACTCGTATCCCGTCGAGTCCTGCGCCCAGATGTTCTCCAGGTACGCCTGGAGTGCGGCCGGGGTGTACTTCGGCGCGTACCAGCAAGCCGGAGGGGTCCAGGACGTCGTGGAGGCAATTGGGCCCACGGAAGTGCCTGAGCCGTTCTTGGACCGGTCGTAGACGATCAAGCCCACTGAGGAATTGATCTTGTCCCCATCGGCACCACCCGACTCGTTCCCTCCTGTGGGTGGGGGAGTCTTCGCACCCCCACCCACCCCGGTGTTGGCCAGCGCGGGTCCCGCGCCCGCCAGAGTCGAGCCGACCAGAAGCAGAGCGACCAGCGGTCTTGCGCCTGGCCTCATGGCTGGCACTTGGAACTCCCCCTCACAGACATGAGCTTTTCGACGGCCCAAACGCCCTTGTCGTTCTTGTGCAACTGGGTGCTGTACAGCACGTAACTGTCCTTGGAGACAGGCGTCTTGTCGACCTTCTTCGTCTTCAGATAGAGGTCGTAGGCCTTGCCTTGGTCCTCGCAGTACACGAGTGAAGCCTGATTCGAACTGCTGACGTTCACTACCGGGTCGTAGTAGCGGAAGTGCCCCGTCGTCCGCGCCTTGGCCTTCACATAGGCCTTGACATACGTCTCGATCTGCGCAGCGGCCTCGCCCTCGAAGTAGTACAGGTAGGCCTTGTCCAACGGATCCTGGTTGGCGATGGCAAGGTCGACGGACTGGATGTTCTGCTCGCTGTCCGCCAGCACGGCATCCTTGACCGCATCACCGGTCTTGGGCCATTCAAAGGTGTACGAGAGATCCGAGGGCAGCTCGATCTTCGGACGCCCCGACGTCGCCGTCGAGGCCGAAGCGCTCGGCGAAGCCGAGGACGACGCGTCGGTGTCCGCGCCCGCGATCTTGTCGTTCGACTTGGAGTCGTCTCCCCCTCCGCCGCAGCCGGCGAGCAGAAGTGCCGTCGCCGTGCCGGCGGTGAGAGTCGTGAGCAGGCGGAGACGGCGGGTCACGGTGGGCTCCTGACGGGGCGGGTGATGTCGAAGAAAGCAGCCGATACGGTAGCCGGGAGGGCACCGACGGCACCAGAGCGAATGGTCGCGTCCGCTCCGCGCAAAGTGGCAAGAAGCGGGGCATTGAGGGGGCAACTGGGGTCCCGGCGGCGGCCATTGGTGCGTTCCTGTGACATTGCGGCAGCGGTCCGTGGCCGGGCTGTTGGCCGCTGCAAAGGGTCCGTCAGGTTCAGAGGTCCGTCAGGTCCGGCGGCGGGAACCTGTCCTGAGGGGCCTGGGCGGTCCGGACGGCCACAGCCGGGGGGCGCGGCCCGCCGCCGCGTCCTCGATCCAGCCGAACGCCAGGATGGCGAGCGCGATCAGGGGCCAGACGACGACGAACATCCAGAGGCTGTAGGTCGAGTCCAGCCAGCCGGCCGCGCGGTCGGACTCCAGGAAGGGCAGGTTGTAGGCCTGGTCGATGATCGGGACCGTGGCCATGATGAGCATGTTGTGCCAGAGGTAGATCGTGACCGCACGGTTGTTGGAGAGGGTGACGAGCCGGTCCCAGCGGCGGAGGCGGCCGGGCAACTCCGACCAGGACGGGGCGTACTGGAGCAGCAGCACGACCGCGCCGAACGACCAGCACGCCTGGGCCAGGGGAATGTCGTTGAGGTCCCAGCCGTCGGGGCCCTGGTGGCCTGACGCCCACCACAGGCCGACCGCCATCACCACGCAGGCCAGCGAGACCGCCGCGTACCGCGGAACCTTCGCCAGGACGCCTTCCCGGTGGGCGAAGCCGAGGAGCCAGCAGCCGCCGTAGACGGCGAAGTCCGTGACCGCGTTGCCGGTTTCGCCGGGGATCGTGACCAGGCCCGTGCCGACCACCGCGGTCAGGGCGAGGGGGGCCAGGACCGTCGGCAGCGGTGCCCGGCGGAACGCCCGGAGCAGCAGCGGGGAGAGCAGGACGAACCACAGGTATGCGCGCAGGTACCACAGGGGGCCCGCCGCCTGTTCCGCCCAGGTGTCGTCCAGCAGGCCCGACGCCGAGCCCAGGTGTTCGGGGTAGGGCGGGGCGCCGACCGGGACGACGTAGTCGAGCAGCTGCCCCCAGCCGGTCCAGCCGCCGCCCAGGTCGGGATCGCGCAGCGGGTTCCAGCCCGCCGCGAACATCAGGGTCAGCAGCACCGCGCCGAACAGCCACAGCGGTGGCAGCAGCCTCCGCAGCCGTCCTCGGATCACGCTCGCCGCCGGACGGTTCAGGCTGCGGGCCATCAGTGCGCCCGCCAGCGCGAACATCACGCCCATGGAGGGGAAGAGGACGGTCAGCCAGGGCCAGCCGAAGAGGTGGTAGATCACCACTCGGAGCAGGGCGAGGGAGCGGAGGAGGTCCAGGTAGCGGTCCCGGCCCGGCCCGCGCTCCGCGGAAGCCGTCGTCGTGGCCTCTGTCTGTGTCATGCCGCCCGCCTCCCCTGACCGGCCGTCGCCGCTCCGCCCGGTGCCTCGACCACGCCCGTGCGCCGCAGCTTCTGCCAGCGCAGCCGGCCGCCGGTGAGGGCCGTGATCCAGGACTGGAGGAGGACGACGTACATGAGCTGGCGGTAGAGGATCTGCTGGAGCGGGAGGGAGATGAGGTGGGTCATGCGTTCGCGGTCCAACCGGAAGGCGTAGGCCGCGCAGACCGCCTGGACGGCCAGTACGCCCAGCCACGCCCCGATCGTCTGCCGGGTGGGGCCGAAGAGGATGCCGTAGAGGAGGAACGCGTCGATCAGGGGTGCCAGCAGCGGGGCGACCACCATGAACAGCGAGACCAGCGGCAGGCCCACCCTGCCGAAGCGGCCCGACGGGCCCCGGTCCAGCAGCGCCCCGCGGTGTTTCCAGATCGCCTGCATCGTGCCGTACGACCAGCGGTAGCGCTGGGACCAGAGCTGGGAGACGGACTCCGGGGCCTCGGTCCAGGCCTTGGCCCGCTCCGCGTACACCACCCGCCAGCCGTGCCGGTGGATCGCCATGGTGATGTCCGTGTCCTCGGCGAGGGTGTCGTCGCTCATCCCGCCGACCTGTTCGAGGGCGGTACGGCGGAACGCGCCGACCGCGCCGGGGATGGTGGGCATGCAGCGCAGGACGTCGTACATCCGGCGGTCCAGGTTGAAGCCCATCACGTACTCGATGTGCTGCCAGGCGCCGATCAGCGAGTCCCGGTTGCCGACCTTCGCGTTGCCGGCCACCGCGCCCACGCGCGGGTCGCCGAAGGGCTGGACCAGCTCCCGTACCGTGGCCGGTTCGAAGACAGTGTCGCCGTCCATCATCACGACGAGGTCGTGACGGGCGTTCAGCAGGCCCCGGTTGAGGGCGGCGGGCTTGCCCGCGTTCACCTGGCGGATCACCCGGACGTCGGGCAGGCCGAGGTCCTCCACGATCCGGGCGGTGCCGTCCGTCGAACCGTCGTCGACGACGAGGATCTCGATCGGGTGCTCGCCCGCGCTCAGTGAACGGACCGTGTTCTCTATGCACTTGGCCTCGTTGTACGCGGGGACGAGCACCGAGACCGGTTCGGTCACCGGCGGACCCCAGCAAAAGCCCTTGCGGCGGACCCTGCGGGTGTGCGCGAAGGAGAGCAGCAGCATCAGGGCGAACCGGGCGAGCACCGACGCGCCGATCACCGCGAGGGCGACCACCAGCACGTCCGTGATGGTGTCCGCCGCCTGGACCAGGAGGATCCAGGACCGGCCCTGCCACAGGTCGGAGCCGGTGACCGGGGTGTGCGCGCTCGGTGCGTTCAGGGCCTCGGTGAGGTTGTCGAACGTGTAGCCCTGCCGTTCCAGCCGGGGCAGGAACGCGTCCAGGGCCCGGACCGTCTGGTGGCGGTCGCCGCCCGAGTCGTGCATCAGGACGATCGCACCCTTGCCGCCGTGCGGGGTCGCGTTGCGGATGATCCGGTCGACGCCCGGCTTGCGCCAGTCCTCGCTGTCCGTGTCGTTGACGACGGTGATGTAGCCACGGCTGCCGATGTACTCGGTCACCGGCCAGGAACGGTCGTCCATCGCGTCGGCGAAGGAGGAGTACGGCGGCCGGAAGAGGGAGGTACGGATACCGGCCGCGCCGGTGATCGCCAGCTGGGTCTGGGACAGCTCCCAGTCGATGCGCTTCTTCGACTGGTACGACAGGTCGGGGTGGCTGAAGGTGTGCACCCCGACCTCGTGGCCCTCGGCGACCATGCGCCGGACCAGCTGCGGATAGCGGGAGGTCATGGTGCCGGTGACGAAGAAGACGGCGTGCGCGTGGTGCTTCTTCAGGACGTCCAGGACCTTCGGGGTCCAGGTCGGGTCGGGGCCGTCGTCGAAGGTGAGGACCAGGTGGTGGTCGGGGATGCGCAGTGACGTCGTACGGCCGCCCCGCGTGTCGATGACCGGACCGCCGT
Source organism: Streptomyces sp. NPDC007901 (assembly GCF_042959465.1). Classification (NCBI taxonomy): domain Bacteria; kingdom Bacillati; phylum Actinomycetota; class Actinomycetes; order Kitasatosporales; family Streptomycetaceae; genus Streptomyces; species Streptomyces sp. NPDC007901. The sequence goes on from NZ_JBIBKW010000018.1 coordinate 145,897, forward strand.
CCAGGATCTTCTCGGGGACCCTGTCGGTGGCGGCCTCGGGGCGGACCCGGTGGTCGGCGAGGATCTCGCTGTGCACGTAACCGCGCAGCATCAGCATCGCCATCACGGCGACGAGCACCAGGACGGGCAGGGCCAGACGCATCGGGAGGCGCGTCGGGAGACCCATCGGAAGGCGCGCGGGCAGGCGGCGGCGCCGGGGACCGCCGGCGCGGGCCGCGGCGGCGGGCCTCTGGCGGCGGGAGCGGGGCGCCATCACAGGACGGGGGCGGCGGACGGGCCGGCGCCGGCTGCGGTACGCGGGGCCGCACCCTCCGCGACCGGACCGCCGGTCGGGGCGGCCGACTCGCTGGGCGAGGCCGGGGGCGAGGACGCGGGCGAGGCCGGGGCGTCCGGGGAGGGCGCCGCCGAGGACGGCGGGGCGGACCCGGACGACGAACCGGGCTGCGGCGAGGCCACGGCGCCCGCGGTGCCCCCGGCGGACGCCGTCGGCCGTACGTCCGAGGAGGGGCTCGGCCGGACCGCCGGCCCTCCGGTACCCGTCGCCCAGGAGGAGACGCCGGCCGACGGGGTCGTACCGGCACCGGCGACCGGGCCGACCACCGAGGAGCCGTCGTCCGCGGACCGGCCGGACCGCCCGGGCCGCGGGGAGTCGTGGACCCGGCCGGCCGGCTTGTCGACGTCCTGCCCGGGCACCGGCAGCCAGGGCGCGTCGGAACTCCCGGACAGCAGGGTGACGACGATGACGACCGCGTACACCGCACAGGCGAGGGCGACGGCCATCCCGAGCCTGCGGAACCGGCGGCTGCGACGCCCGGACGCGTCGACGAACACCGGCGCGTCGGCGGCATCCGCCGCACCGGGCCGGATCCGCACCGCCCCGACATCGTTCTGCACGGTCACTTCAGCGGGGTCGTGCACGGGCGCCGGACTCCCACCGGGTTCCTGCGCGGACGCCTCGACCGGCTGATCACCGCCACGGCCGCTGCCACTGACACCGCCGCTGTCACCCCCGCCCCCACCACCCCACGGGTCCCGTAACAAGCCGACCGGCAGCAGTTCGGTCGGCTCGGCGCCGTCAGGGTCCGCAGCGGGTGACTCCGACTCGTCTCCCCCGGCCATCGGCACATCCCGGGCGTCCAGGACCACCTCGGGCAATTCTGATTGGGTTTCTTCTCGCCAACTTTTCACGCGTGTACATCCCCCCACGGGACTGTTCCGGGCGCGTTGACGAACCCGAGCACACGTCGTCGGAACCGGGCCCCCACCCAGGTCCGAGCGCCCCCTTCCAGCTCTCCGTGCTCGGGGCCATGAAGCTAGCGCACGCGGGGATGCCGTGTTCTCGATGTGTCATTTGCGGTCGTCCATCACCTCTTGATCACTGGCCGGAATCCATCCGTCGGCCGGCCGCTGAAGCCACCCTTCCGCCCGCCCGAGTTCGGCGGCCGCCCGCCGCAAGGCGTCCACTCCCGGATGGACCAGCCCCTTTCGCCACACGAGCGACACGGGCGACAACGGCACCGGATCGATCAGGGGCCGCGAGACCGTCCCAGGTATGGCCGGAAACCCCACTACCGCGAGGATCGGATTCCGGGTCTTGGCCATGATGCGCTGGAACTCCTCCTCCCCGACGGCCAGCGGCGCCGGTGGCGCGACCGCGATACCTCGCCCTTCGAACAGGTGAAAGGCCAGGTCAGTCCATTCCAGGGTGCGTTCGTTCCCGGCGCCGGCGTAGACCGTCTCGCCCGCCAGCGCGGCCAGCGGCACCGATTCCAGCGCCGCCAGCCGGTGCTCGGAGGGGAGAATTACGGCCATGGGTTCGAACCGTACGGGCTGGTGTTCGAGCCCGGAGCGCAGCGCCGGATCCAGTCCCGCGAACCGTCCGAAGGACGCGTCGAGCCGCCCGGCGAGCAGTTCGGCGGCCGGTCTCCAGGCCCGGCGAGTTGAGGTCCACCAGCAGCGGCCGGGCCTGCCCGAACGCGGCGAGCAGCGCGTCCTGGGCGGCCAGCGCCCGGCGGGCGTACGGCAGCAGGCGGGCGCCGTCGGCGGTCAGGGCGACCTGCCGGGTGGTCCGGACGAGCAGCTCGGCGCCCAACTCCCGCTCCAGTCGCCGTACATCACGGCTGAGCGCCTGCTGGGCGACGTACAGCCGGGCGGCGGCACGGGTGAAGTGCAGTTCCTCGGCGACCGTCACGAAGACGCGCAGCAGACGGGGGTCGATGTGGCGGGGCGCTGACATCACGCGAACTTACAACACAGGTGCGTGAATCGGCGCCGAGCAGGTGTTGGACCCCTTGATCGGCTCCGGGCGACGGTGGTGCCCATGCCGCAACCGACCGAACCGACGCCCCAGAAGACGCTCTACACCGTCACCGCCGACTCCCTCGTCGCCATCGACTTCACCCCCCGCCACCGCGACCGCGCACCCGACCGCCACCGCGACCGCGACCGCCACCGCGCACCCGACCGCCACCGCGACCGCGACGCCGACGGCAGCCACGATCGCCTACGCCTCCCTCGCCGCCCGCCCGGCCCCTACCGCCGTCTCTTCGCCCTCCCCGGCACCCGTGCCTTCACCGCCGGGAACCTGCTGGCCCGCCTCCCCATGGGCATGTTCAGCATCAGCGCGGTCGTGATGATCGCCGGTGCGCGCGGCTCGTACGCCCTCGCCGGCGCCGTCACCGCGACCGGCCTCGCGGCCACGGGGGTGGCCGGGCCGTGGATCGCGCGGCTCGTCGACCGGTACGGGCAGGCCAGGGTCGCCGTGCCCGCCACGCTCGCCGCCGTGCTCGGCAGCCTCGCCCTGCTGCTCTGCGTGCGCTACGGCGCCCCGGACTGGACCCTGTTCGCCGCCTACGCGGCCACCGCCTCCACCCCCAACCTCGGCGGGATGTCCCGGGCCCGCTGGGCCCACCTGCTGCGCGAGGACCCGGACGCCCTGCACACCGCGAACTCCTTCGAACAAGCCGCCGACGAGCTGTGCTTCATGCTCGGCCCGGTCCTGGCGTCCTTCCTGACCGGCACGTTCTTCCCGGAGGCCGGCACCTTGGTCGGCGCGGTGCTGCTGCTCGCCGGCATGCTGCTGTTCACCGCCCAGCGGGCCACCGAGCCCCCGCCCGGGACCGCGACGGGCACCGCGAGAACACCCCTTCGCTTCTCCTCCCTCCTGCCCCTCCTCGCCTGCTTCGTCGCGACCGGCACGGTGTTCGGTTCGATGGAGGTCGTCACGATCGCCTACGCCGACGCCCAGGGCCACCGTTCGGCGGCCGGTGCCGTCCTCGCCCTGCAGGCGGCCGGCTCCTGCGCGGCGGGCCTGATGTACGGCGCCCTCAGGCCGGCGGGGCCGGCCGAACGACGGCTGCCGGTGTGCCTGCTGGCGATGGCCGCCCTGATGTCCCTCCCCCTGCTCGCCGCCCGCACCCTCGACAGCCTCTGGGCCCTCGCCCCCGCGCTGCTCGCGGCCGGGATGGCGACCGCCCCGACCATGGTGACCGCGATGACGCTGGTCCAGGACCGCACCCCCGCTGACCGGCTCAACGAGGGGATGAGCCTGGTCGTGACCGCCCTGCTGACCGGTATCGCCTGCGGCTCCGCGCTCGGCGGCTGGGCGGCGGAGCACCTCTCGCCGGCGGCCGCGTTCACCACGCCGGTCGCGGCGGCCGTCACGGCCCTTCTGGTCGGCGCCCTCAGTCGAATCGCTTCCGGCAATTCCCGCCTGACCTATTGACGATCTCATAGCCCGCACCTACCTTCCTGCGTCGAAGCGCTTCGACGTCCGGTATCGAACCCATTCGACACCGGACGAGCACCATCCATCCGACTCCCTGGGAGGCACTGGATGTTGACGGCACGAAGGCGAACGGCGACCGCGGCGGTGATCCTCGCCGGATCACTGCTCCTCACCTCCTGCGGCGGCTCGGGCGGCAGCACGTCCGACGCGAAGACGCTGCGGCTGTGGCACTACGAGGGCCCCACCAGCGCGATGGGCATCGCCTGGAACGAGGCCATCAAGGAGTTCGAGGCGACCCATCCGGGCGTCAAGGTGAAGTACGAGGAGAAGAGCTTCGAGCAGATCCAGAAGACCGCGCAGATGGTCCTCAACTCCTCCGACGCCCCCGACATCATGGAGTACAACAAGGGCAACGCGACGGCGGGACTCCTCTCCAAGCAGGGACTCCTCACCGATCTGACCGCCGAGGCGACCCAGCGCGGCTGGGACAAGAAGCTCAGCGCGGGCGTGCGCACCACCAGCCAGTACGACGCCGACGGCGTGATGGGCTCCGGCAAGTGGTACGGAGTGCCCAACTACGCCGAATACACGATGGTCTACTACAACAAGGACCTGTTCAAGAAGTACGGGATCGCCGAGCCGAAGACGTTCGACGACCTCACCGCGGCGATGGACAAGTTCGTCGAGAACAAGGTCACGCCGCTGGCGAACGCGGGCTCCGAGTACCTGGCCCAGCAGTACCTGTACCAGCTCGCGCTCTCCAGGGCCGACCGCTCGTGGGTCGACAAGTACGAGCTGTACCAGGGCAAGGTCGACTTCCACGACAGCGCCTGGACGTACGCGGCCGACACCTTCGCCGACTGGGTGAAGAAGGGCTACATCGCGAAGACGTCCTCCGGTACGACCGCCGAGCAGGCCGGGGTCTCCTTCATCCAGGGCAAGGCACCGATCCTGTTCTCCGGCAGCTGGTGGTACGGCCGCTTCCAGTCGGAGGCGAAGTTCGACTGGGGCAGCTTCCTGTGGCCGGGCTCGAACCTCACCCTCGGCTCCGGCGGCAACCTCTGGGTCGTACCGAAGAACTCCAAGAACAAGGACCTGGCCTACGACTTCATCGACATCACCATGTCGAAGAAGATCCAGAACCTGCTCGGCAACAAGGGCGGAGTCCCGGTCGCCGCCGACCCGGCCGCCATCACCGACCCCAAGTCCAAGATGCTGATCGCCGACTTCAACACCCTCAGCGCCCGCGACGGCCTGGCCTTCTACCCGGACTGGCCGGTCGCCGGCTTCTACGACACCCTCGTCTCCGAGACCCAGAAGCTGATCACGGGCAGCGAGAAACCGGATGCCTGTCTGAGCAACCTCCAGACGGCGTACGACAAGGGCACCAAGTGAGGGTGCGCCGGGACTCGTACGCCCTCTTCCTCCTCCCCGGCGCCCTCGCCTTCCTCGCGGTCGTGATCGTCCCGTTCCTGATGAACACGGGCGTGAGCCTCACCGACTGGCAGGGCGTGGGGAGCCCGCACTGGTCCGGGCTCGCCAACTACCGGGAGCTGCTGCACGACACGGAGTTCTGGGCGTCGTTCCGGCACAGCCTCTTCATGGTCGTCGCGATGGCGGTGCTGCCGACCGCGCTCGGACTGGTCCTGGCCGCGGCCCTGTTCGACTACGTCGGCAAGCACTTCGGCACCCGGATCGCGGCCGTCCTGCGCGCCTGCTTCTACCTCCCCCAGGTGCTGCCGGTCGCGGTCGCCGGCATCGTCTGGAGCTGGATCCTCGCCCCGGACAACGGCTCCCTCAACGCCCTCCTGAAGGCCGTCGGTCTCGGCAGCTGGCAGCAGGACTGGCTCGGCGACCCGGACCTCGCCCTCTACACCGTGATGGGAGTGCTGGTCTGGGTGCAGATCGGCTTCCCGCTGGTCGTGTTCATGGCCGGGCTCGGCCGCGTCGACCCCCAGCTGTACGAGGCGGCCGAGCTGGACGGTGCCGGCTGGTGGCGCCGCTTCCGGCACATCACGCTGCCGCAGATCCGCCCCGAGGTGTACGTCGTCCTGACCTGGTGCACGATCGCCGCGCTCAAGGTCTTCGGCGCGGTGTACGTCCTGACCAAAGGCGGCCCGGGCGGCGCCACCGACGTCCCCTCCTACTTCTCCTTCACCACGTTCTTCGAGAAGACCCAGGTCGGCTACGGCTCGGCGATCTCCACGGTCCTCACGGTGATCATCCTGGCCCTGGCCGTGCTCGGCCTGAAGCTGCAGAGCCGCACGGGGGACGCATGACCACCGCCCTGCGCCGCTACCCCGTCCTCGTGGCCCTCTGCCTCGCCGCCCTCTTCATGATCGTGCCGTTCCTGATCGTGGCGGTGAACGCGGTCAAGTCCCCGTCGGAGTACTCCCAGCACGGCCCGCTGAGCCTCCCCCACGGCCTCTACCTCGACGGCCTCAAGGACTTCTGGCAACGCGTCGACTACACCCAGAAGCTGATCAACTCCACCCTGATCAGCGGCTCGGTGGCCCTGCTCGCCACCGCCCTGTCCGTCCTCAACGCCTACGCGATCGGCATCGGCCGGATCCGGGGCCGCACCTGGGTGCTGGCCTTCTTCGTGCTCGCCAACATGCTGCCGCAGGAGGCGCTGGTCTACCCGCTCTACTACCTGAGCAAGCAGGCAGGCCTCTACGACACCCGGCTCAGCGTGATCATCGTGTTCACGGTGATCCAGTCGGCGTTCGGCACGTACCTGCTCTCCTCGGTCCTCGGGCAGTTCCCGCGCGAGATCGTCGAGGCGGCCCGGATCGACGGCGCGAACAAGTGGCAGATCCTGGTCCGGATCGTCGTCCCGGTCAGCCGCCCGACCCTCGGCGTGCTCCTGGTCTTCTTCTTCATCTGGACCTGGAACGAGTTCCTGCTCCCGCTGGTCATGCTCATCTCGAACGACAACCAGACGGTGTCCGTCGCCCTCGGCGTCCTCCAGGGCCAGCGCCTGATGGACGCCACGATGACCAACGCGGCCGCCCTGCTCGGCGTCCTCCCGGCCATCGTCTTCTTCCTCGTCTTCCAGCGCACGCTCACCCGGGGCATCGCCGTGGGCGCCGTCAAATAGGAGGTACGTGCGTGAAGTTCACCGACGGCTACTGGCTGCTCCGGGAGGGCGTCACCGCGGCCCACCCGGTCGAGGTCCTCGACGTCACCGCCGCGGAGGGCGCGCTGGAGATCCATGCGCCGACCCAGCCCATCCGCCACCGGGGCGACCTGCTGAAGGGACCGGTCGTGACGATCAGCGCGCACACACCGATGCCCGACGTCATCGGCGTCACCTTCACCCACTTCGAGGGCGAGCAGCCGCGCGGCCCGCACTTCGAGCTCGCGAAGGAGGACCTCGCGTCCCAGGTGTCGTACGACGACGAGTACGCGACCCTGACCTCCGGCTCCCTGACGCTGCGGCTGAGCCGGACCGCGCCCTGGCGGCTGGACTTCCTCGCCGGCGGCCGCACCCTCACCTCCAGCGGCCCCAAGGGCATGGGCATCATGCGGGACGCGTCGACGGGCGCCCACTATCTGCGGGAGCAGCTGGGCCTCGGGGTCGGCACCTCGGTCTACGGGCTCGGCGAGCGGTTCGGCCCGCTCGTCAAGAACGGCCAGGTCGTCGACATCTGGAACGCCGACGGCGGCACGGCCACCGAACAGGCCTACAAGAACGTCCCCTTCTACCTCACGGACTCGGGCTACGGCGTCTTCGTCGACCATCCGGGGAAGGTGTCCTTCGAGGTCGGCTCGGAGGCGGTGTCGCGGGTCCAGTTCAGCGTCGAGTCGCAGCAGCTGACGTACTACGTCATCCACGGCCCCACCCCCAAGGACATCCTGCGCAAGTACACGGCCCTCACCGGCCGCCCGGCCCTCCCGCCCGCCTGGTCCTTCGGCCTGTGGCTCTCCACCTCCTTCACCACCTCCTACGACGAGAAGACGGTGACCTCCTTCATCGAGGGCATGCGGGAGCGCGAACTCCCGCTCTCCGTCTTCCACTTCGACTGCTTCTGGATGCGGGAGTTCAACTGGTGCGACTTCCGGTGGGATCCCCGGGTGTTCCCGGATCCCGAGGGGATGCTGGGGCGGCTGCACGAGCGCGGGCTGCGGGTGTGCGTGTGGATCAACCCGTACATCGCGCAGCGGTCGCCGCTGTTCGCCGAGGGGAAGGAGCTGGGACACCTGCTGCGGCGACCGGACGGGAGCGTGTGGCAGTGGGATCTGTGGCAGCCGGGGATGGCGCTGGTGGACTTCACGTCCCCGGCGGCGCGCGACTGGTACGCGGCCAAGCTGGAGGCACTGCTCGCCCAGGGGGTCGACTGCTTCAAGACCGACTTCGGGGAACGGGTCCCGGTGGACGTGGCCTGGTCCGACGGCTCGGACCCGGAGCGGATGCACAACTACTACACGTACCTGTACAACCGGACCGTCTTCGAGGTGCTGCGCAAGCAGCGCGGGGAGAGCGAGGCGGTCGTCTTCGCACGGTCGGCGACGGCCGGGAGCCAGAAGTTCCCCGTGCACTGGGGCGGCGACTGCGAGGCCACCTACGAGTCGATGGCCGAGTCACTGCGCGGCGGGCTCTCGCTCGGCCTGTCCGGCTTCGGTTACTGGAGCCACGACATCGGCGGCTTCGAGGGCACCCCGACACCGGCGCTGTTCAAGCGGTGGCTGGCCTTCGGACTGCTGTCCTCGCACAGCAGGCTGCACGGTTCGTCGTCGTACCGGGTGCCCTGGCTGTTCGACGAGGAGGCCGTGGACGTGCTGCGGCACTTCACGCGGCTGAAGCTGAGCCTGATGCCCTACCTGTACGAGGCGGCGCGCACCGCTGCGGCGGAGGGAGTGCCGGTGATGCGGGCGATGGTGCTGGAGTTCCCGGACGATCCGGGGTGCGCGCATGTGGAGCGGCAGTACATGTTGGGGGCGGATGTGCTGGTGGCGCCGGTGTTCGACGACGAGGGGTATGTGACATATTACTGTCCGCGAGGCACCTGGACCCACTTCCTGACCGGCCGGACGGTCACCGGCCCCGGCTGGGTCCGTGAGCAGCACGACTTCCTCAGCGTCCCCCTCCTGGTCCGTCCCGGCGCGGTGATCCCGGTCGGCGCGGTGGCCGACCGCCCCGACTACGACCATGCCGACGGGGTGACCCTGCGGGCGTTCGGTCTCGACCGGGGCGCGCAGGTCACGGTCCCGGTCGGGGACGTCACCTTCACCGTCGTACGCGAAGGGGACACCCTGCGGGCCTCCTGCAGCGACCCGGCGGCGCCCTGGGCGCTGGCGGCCGGAGAGCGAACGGCACGGGCCGCGGCCGGGACCGGGTTCCTCTCCCTGGAGCTGGGCTGATGGTGAAGATCACCGACGTGGCCCGGCACGCCGGGGTCTCCCCCAGCACCGTCTCCTACGCGCTCAGCGGCAAGCGCCCCATCTCCGACGAGACCCGGCGCCGTATCCAGGCGTCCATCCGCGAACTGGGCTACCGCCCGCACGCCGGCGCCCGCGCCCTCGCCAGCAGCCGCTCCAACGTCCTCGCCCTGGTGATCCCGCTGCGCACCGGCATCCACGTCCCGGTGGTGATGCAGTTCGCGGTGTCCGTGGTGACCACGGCCCGCCGCTACGACCACGACGTGCTCCTCCTGACCCAGGAGGAGGGCGAGGAGGGCCTGCACCGGGTCGCCGACACGGCCCTCGTCGACGCCCTGATCGTGATGGACGTCCAGCTCCACGACCCGCGTCTGCCCCTCCTGCGCGCCCTGGAACGGCCGTCGGTGCTGATCGGCTTTCCTTCTGATGCGGCCGGCCTGACCTGCGTCGACCTGGACTTCAAGGCAGCCGGTGAGCTGTGCGTGGAACGACTGGCGGAACTCGGACACCGGGTGGTCGCACTGGTCGGCTCGCCGCCCGAGGTGTACGTCCGGGAGACCGCGTTCGCCCAGCGCGTCGTCCAGGGCTTCACGACCGCCGCCGACCGCAACGGCATGGCGTCCTCCGTCCACCCGTGCGCGGCGACTCCGGCGGGGGCGCGGCAGGTCGCCGAGCAACTCCTCCGCGAACAACCGGCGTTGACGGGGGTCGTCGTCCACAACGAGGCGGCCCTGGAGCCCCTGATCGACGCCTTCGAGCAGCTGGGCCTGCGCGTCCCGACCGATCTGTCCATCACCGCGATCTGCCCGGACGAGCTGGCGGCGGGGCTGCGCGTCCCGGTGACCTCGGTGGCTCTCCCGGCCACGGAACTCGGCGAGCGGGCGGCGGAGTTGCTGATGCGGAAGCTGGGCGGGGAGGGAGAGGTGCCGGAGGCGACGCTGCTCGTGCCTCGGCTGACCGAACGTGAGAGCACGGCTCCCCGGTTAGCGTGACGGTCACCGGTCCTGGTGCCGTGCCGGGGGCCGCTGTGCTGTACTCGGAGACGAGAAGGGTCCCCGCCCGGACCCAGTCCGGACGGTGGCTCAGGCTCATCAGGAGCCCGTCGGATGTCCCCAGGCTGTGTGGGGATATCCGCCCAGCAGGAGCCCGTCGGATGTCCCCAGCTGTGATGGGGATATCCGGCTACCTGGTGAGCCACCAGAGCAGCCACCTCCTCGCGTGCCTCGCCGCTCGCTCCGGCAGAAGCCGGATCAGCCGGGAGGACGCGCCCATAGAGCGCGTCACGGGGCAAAACGCTAATGAAGCCGACGGGGCTGCTGAGACGGAATCCGTGAGCGCCGCCCGTACGAGTGAACGGGCCCTTCGGGCATGACAAAGGCCCCGGTGCTCCGCGGAGGAGCGCCGGGGCCTCGGCCCACATGGGATGAGTGGAGATGGCGGGAATCGAACCCGCGTCCAACGGTGCGGAATCAGGGCTTCTCCGTGTGCAGTTCGCTGTGATTTTCTCGGCCCCGGCAATCACGCGAACAAGTCGCCGACGGGCCCAGTCACTGTTTGATTTCCCATCCGACCCCGTGACCGGGCCGAATGGTTTAGTCCCCTAGATTATGCCAGGGTCCGGGTCGGGAACATCCCCGGTCTGACACCCGTTAGGGCCTTCACTCACTGCTTATTAGGCAGCGAGGGCGAAGGCGCGGGAATCGCTCTTGGAATTGGCGATTATTGGTTGCGACATATGGTTAACGAGATCATTGCCGCTTCCTCGACACGCTTCCCCTGCTTCGACATCCGCTGTCGAAACCGATCATCCCCATGTTGTTTTTTCAAACCCCTCCGAGGAGGGTGCGCACCCGCTGTGAGGTGCAGTGCCATCGTACGTGAACAACGAGCGACGTGGCCACCGTATTCCGGCGGTGTTCCGCCCTACGCGCCCCGCTGCCTGCGCTTGGCCGCCGCGATCGCGCGGTCCGACTCCCGCCGGTCCTGCTGCTCGCGCAGGGTCTGCCGCTTGTCGTACTCCTTCTTGCCTCGCGCGAGCGCGATCTCGGCCTTGGCGCGGCCGTCCTTGAAGTACAGCGCGAGCGGCACGATCGTGTGGCCGGTCTCCTGGGACTTGACCTCCAGCTTGTCGATCTCCTCCCGGTGCAGCAGCAGCTTGCGCTTGCGGCGCGCGGAGTGGTTGGTCCAGCTGCCCTGGTGGTACTCGGGGATGTGGGCGTTGTGCAGCCACGCCTCACCCCGGTCGATCTGGACGAAGCCGTCGGTCAGCGAGCTCCGCCCCTCACGCAGCGACTTCACCTCGGTGCCGGACAGCACGATGCCGGCCTCGTAGGTGTCGACGATCGCGTAGTCGTGCCGCGCCTTCTTGTTCTGCGCGACGATCTTGCGCTTGCCGCCCTTCTCGCCGTCCCTGGCTTTGGCGGCCGTCCCCTGCTGCTTCTGCTGGGACTCTTTCGGTACGTACATTCCCTTGGCCATAGTGCCCTCCATTTTCGCACTACGGAGGGGGTGCGGGGGAAGCGGATTAGCGGCGGGTTCCGCAGCCGCCCCTACGACGGATCGCCCAGGCCGCTCAGGACCGTCTCGGCCCGCTCCAGCGCCCCGGAGCTCACCTCCAGGTCGGGGGTGATGCCCCGGCCGTCGACGGTGTGGCCCGAGGGGGTGCGGTAGTGGCCGACGGTGAGCTCGGCGACCGAGCCGTCGGGGAGGCGGGTGGGCATCTGGATGGAGCCCTTGCCGAAGGTGCGGGAGCCGAGGACGACCGCGCGGCCGCGGTCCTGGAGGGCGCCGGTGAGCATCTCGGCCGCGCTCATCGTGCCGCCGTCGACCAGCGCGACCAGGGGTCTCGCGGTGTCGCCGCCGGGCTCGGCGTGCAGGGAGCGCTGGGCGCCGTCGACGTCGTAGGTGGCGACCAGGCCGCCGTCGAGGAAGGCGGAGGCGGCGGTGACGGCCTCGCTGACCAGGCCGCCGGAGTTGCCGCGCAGGTCGAGGACGATGCCGGCGTCGGCGGGGGCCTGCCGTACGGCGGTGCGGACGAGCTCCCCGGAGCCCCGGGTGAAGGCGGAGATCCTGATGACGGTGATACCGGCGGCCAGCTTGCGCACGCTCACCGAGTCGGTGGACAGCAGCGCCCGGCGCACGGTCTCGCTCCACGCGCGCGTGCCGCGTTCGAGACCGAGGGTGACGGTCGTACCGGCGCGAGCGTCGGTGGCGTCACCGCGCAGTAACGAGACGACGTCGGTGACGGGCCGCCCGTCGACGTCCTCCCCGTCGACACTGCGCAGCCGGTCGCCCTTCTTCACCCCCGCCTCGGCCGCCGGCGACCCGGTCTGCACCTTGGTCACCTCGATCCGGCCGTCCCGCTCCCGCCGGGCCCACAGCCCCACACCCGTGTACTGGCCGTCGAGCGCTTCCTCGAACTCCTGGTACTCGCCCTCGGAGTAGACCGCGGCCCACCGGTCCCCGCTGCGGCTCACGGCCCGTTCGGCCGCCTCCATGGGGGACTTGCCGTCGGCCATCGCGTCGGCCGCGGCCTTGGCGACGTCCTCGTGCCCGTCGGCCGAACGCGCGGCTCCGGTGGGCGTCTTCCGGTCGGACTGCCCGGGGTCGGGAAACGCCCCGGTGGCCGCTCCGGTCACCAACAGCCCTGCGAACACCAACGTCAGAGCCGCCCCCCGGCGAACCCGGCGGGGCTGACAGAACAGCTCACGGCCTGACATGCCGGTGAGTCTAGGACAACGCAAGAGGGCCGCACGGGCGGTTGCCCGTACGGCCCTCTTGGCATGCGTCACACCTTCAGGTACTTGCGCAGCGCGAAGAACGCCGCAAGCGCGGGCATCAGCAGGCTCGTTGCGAGGATGAGCGGGAGCTTGGTCAACACCGCGTCCCAGCCGATGAAGTTGATCAGATTCAGCTTGTGGGACAGGTCCAGGCCGTGGTCGATGATGAAGTAGCGGGCGACCACCAGGAATCCGCAGGCGACCGTGCCGCCGATCAGGCCGGCGACGGCGGCCTCCGCGATGAACGGGGCCTGGATGTAGAAGCCGGAGGCGCCGACCAGACGCATGATGCCGGTCTCGCGCCTACGGCTGAACGCGGAGACGCGCACGGTGTTGACGATCAGCATCAGCGCGACCACCAGCATCAGCGCCATGACCATGCGGGCCGCCCAGTTCATGCCGTTGAGCAGGCCGAAGAGGTTGTCGAGGATGCCCTTCTGGTCCTGGACGGACTGGACGCCGTCCCGGCCGTCGAAGGCGGTCGCCACGACCTGGTACTTCTCCGGGTCCTTGAGCTTGATCCGGTACGACTCCTGCATCTGGTCCGGCGTGAGGGAGTCGGCGAGCGGCGAGTCGCCGAACTGCTCCTTGTAGTGCTTGTAGGCCTCGTCCTGCGACTCGTAGGTGACCTTCTCGACCACCGACATCTTGCCGAGGTCGGCCTGGATCTGCTTCTTCTGGTCCTCGGTGACCGCGCCCTTGGCGCAGTTGGGGTCCGACTCGGCGTCGCTCTTGTTGCAGAGGAAGATCGAGACGTTGACCTTGTCGTACCAGTAGCCCTTCATGGTGTTGACCTGGTCGCTCATGAGGAGCGAGCCGCCGAAGAGCGCCAGGGACAGGGCGACCGAGACGACGACCGCGAAGGTCATCGTCAGATTGCGGCGGAGACCGACTCCGATCTCCGACATTACGAACGAGGCGCGCATGGCGTCGGGTTATGCCTTTCCGTGGACGTCTGCGGGATCGATGGCGGTCAGTGCTGGTAGCCGTAGACGCCGCGGGCCTGGTCGCGGACGAGGCGGCCCTTCTCCAGCTCGATGACGCGCTTGCGCATCTGGTCCACGATGTTCTGGTCGTGGGTGGCCATCACCACGGTGGTGCCGGTGCGGTTGATGCGGTCCAGGAGCTTCATGATGCCGACCGAGGTCTGCGGGTCGAGGTTGCCCGTGGGCTCGTCCGCGATCAGCAGCTTGGGCCGGTTCACGAAGGCGCGCGCGATGGCCACGCGCTGCTGCTCACCACCGGAGAGCTCGCCGGGCCTGCGGTCCTCCTTGCCGCCGAGCCCGACGAGGTCGAGCACCTGGGGCACGGACTTGCGGATCTCGCCCTTCGACTTGCCGATGACCTCCTGCGCGAAGGCCACGTTCTCGGCGACCGTCTTGTTGGGCAGCAGGCGGAAGTCCTGGAAGACCGTCCCGAGCTGGCGGCGCATCTGCGGCACCTTCCAGTTGGAGAGACGGGCGAGGTCCTTGCCGAGGACGTGCACCTGGCCGTGGCTGCACCGCTCCTCGCGGAGGATCAGCCGCAGGAAGGTGGACTTTCCGGAGCCGGAGGACCCCACGAGGAAGACGAACTCACCCTTCTCCACTTCCAGGGAGACATCCCTGAGTGCGGGGTGGGTCTGCTTGGGGTAGACCTTGGAGACATTGTCGAATCGGATCACGGATGCACCACGGGTCGCCGGGGGTAGATGAGCGTGACCATACGCGAGTCCGGTGAGGAAGCGCAGGCGCCGGTCACGGTTGGGTGAGGCTTGTGTGCTTTTGTTCCGGGGTGGTGTCCCCGGAGTGCCGGGGCGAGGTCGGTGGACGGCCGCGCTCTTTCCGGGGGAACCTGGCACAGTGGGAGGGGAACGTTCTCGTTCCGCGGAGCGTTGTGTAGGTAGTGGCCGGTGCAAGGAGGGCGAGCGCATGACGTACGACCGGTTGGTGTGCGCGAACTGCGCGGCGCCTGTGAACGAAGGCCGGTGCCCTGTGTGCCGTGCCAACCGCGAGCGTCTTCAGCAGGAGAACTTCCTGGGCGGTCTGAACCCGATGGCGCTGATCGCGCTGCTGGCGGTGCTGATCGCCGCGGTGGCGCTGCTGGCGGCGCACCAGACGGCGTAGGAAGCACGCAGGAGCGAGAAGAAGGGCCCGGAGCGCAAGCTCCGGGCCCTTCTTCCATGCTGCGCACACGCTCCGTGGGCGGGCGGCTACCGTCAGGCGGCAGCGCCGCCGCGGCCGCTCATGAGGCGCGGCAGGATGCGGAAGCCGATGCCACCGGCGATCATGGTGGCGGCGCCGACGATCAGGAAGGTCGTCTGCGCGGCACCGGTCTCGGCGAGCTGGTCGCCACCGCCCTGGGCCTCGGTGTTCGAGCCCGAACCGGTGTCGGTGAGGGAGGAGGAGCCCTCCTCCTGGGCGGAGGTGCCGGAGTTGCCGTCGGTGCCGGTGTTGTTGTTGCCACCGGTGGTGCCGGTACCGCTGGTGCTGGTGCTGCCGTCGGTCGGCTCGTCCGTGGGCTCGGTGGGCTCGTCGGTCGGCTGGGTGGGCTCGTCCGTGGGCTCACTCGACTCGGACGGCGCCGAGCTGCTCGGCGTGGACGACGGCGTACTGCTCGCCGGGTCGGTCGGGATCTCGGAGATGGTGTTGCTCGGGCTGGGCGACTCGTCGCCGTCCAGGTCGGCGTTCACCTGCACGCCGGTCTCGTCGGCTTCGACGCCGATGGAGAGGGCGGAGGCCGCACCGGCGGCCGTCAGCGAGGCACCGGCGGCGATCACGACGCCGGCGGCTATCCGCGCGACCCGGATCCGCGTCTTCTTGGTCATCTGGTTGCTACCCCCAGTAGCTGAATGTCAGGTTGGCGGCGCTGGGGCCGTGCTCGACGGAGACAGCTACGAATGCGGAGGGCCCCCGGTTCACATGCGCCCCAGAGATACGCATGCCACGCTTCACCCTTCCCATTTTTCAAAGCAACGTCAAGGCCGTTGCGTACGCGATGTCCAGTTGCGCACCCAATGCGCGGAGTTGAAGCGTGTGAGTGTGATGTAAAACCCAGACAACTGCCGTACACGGCGAGGGAAAAAGAGAACTGCCGCCACGGGGGCGGCAGTTCGGGGTCGTCCGACTCACCATGGGCAAGTCGACAAATTTACTTCTCCTGCTGCTTGCGCCAGCGAATTCCGGCCTCCAGGAACCCGTCGATCTCGCCGTTGAACACGGCCTCGGGGTTACCCACCTCGTACTCGGTCCGCAGGTCCTTGACCATCTGGTACGGGTGCAGGACGTACGACCGCATCTGGTTGCCCCAGGAGTTGCCGCCGTCGCCCTTGAGGGCGTCCATCTTGGCCTGCTCCTCCTGCCGGCGCCGCTCGAGGAGCTTGGCCTGGAGGACGTTCATCGCGGTGGCCTTGTTCTGGATCTGCGACCGCTCGTTCTGGCAGGAGACGACGATGCCGGTGGGGATGTGGGTCAGGCGCACCGCGGAGTCGGTGGTGTTGACGCCCTGGCCGCCGGGCCCGGACGACCGGTACACGTCCACCCGCAGCTCGGACTCGTCGATCTCGATGTGGTCGGTCTGCTCGACCACGGGGAGCACCTCGACACCGGCGAAGGAGGTCTGGCGGCGGCCCTGGTTGTCGTACGGCGAGATCCGCACCAGCCGGTGCGTGCCCTGCTCCACCGAGAGGGTCCCGTAGGCGTACGGCACCTGCACGGCGAAGGTGGTCGACTTGATGCCGGCCTCTTCCGCGTACGACGTCTCGATGAGCTCGGTCTTGTAGCCCTTCTGCTCCGCCCACCGCAGGTACATGCGCTGCAGCTTCTCGGCGAAGTCGGCGGCGTCGACACCGCCCGCCTCGGCGCGGATGTTCACGAGCGCCTCGCGGGAGTCGTACTCCCCGCTGAGCAGCGTCCGGACCTCCATCTCGTCCAGCGCCTTCTTGACGGTGGCAAGCTCGGACTCGGCCTCGGCACGGGTGTCCGGGTCGTCCTCCTCGTCGGCCATCTCGAAGAGCACGGCAAGATCGTCGATCCGCCCGCGCAGCGCCTCGGCCTTCCTGACCTCGGCCTGCAGGTGGCTCAGCTTACTGGTGATCTTCTGCGCCTCGTCCGGGTTGTCCCACAGGGACGGCGCGGCCGCCTGCTCCTCGAGCACGGCGATGTCTGCCCTCAGCTTGTCGAGGTCCAGAACGGCCTCGATCGACTCCATGGTCGAGGAGAGGGACTTGAGCTCTTCGGATACATCGACGACTGCCACGCCTCCAGCGTAACGGCTCCGCCAACCGAGGATGGCCGACGGGCCTCGCCCGCCCTTCCTCCTTCCCCTCGGGGTCCGGGGCCGAGCCCCGCGGCGGCTCGCTCGTGGCCTAGCGAGTCCGGTGGGCGGGCGGGAAACAAACCGGCGGAGCCACAGCCCGCACCCGCCCCCCTCTCACGGCGTCGACGTGCTGTGCGTCTCCTGCGAAGGGGAGTCGTCGGAACCGGACGACGCCAGCCACGCTCCGACCCCCACCACCGCCGCGACCACCACCCCCGCCACCGCGAACGTCACCTTGCGTCGCCGCGCGGCGACCCGGTGCCGCGCCGACCCCGGCCGCGGCGCCCCCGAGGCCCTCGGCGCGCGGGCGGTGCCCCGGGCGCCGCCCGCCAGCTCGTCGGCCCCGGGCACCCGCATCGACGTGTGCGTGTCCCGGTTGGAGTCCGGCTTCGCGCCCGGCACCAGGGGGACGGCCCCCCTGCGTCGTACCCGCTGCTCGTCCGTGGCCGGTGCGGCGGCTGCCGCCTCCTCGGCCTCCTCCGGCGTCTCCGCCTCCGGCTCGTCGACGTCCAGCGGCGGCATCCCCGCCAGCGTCGGCAGCTGCTCCCGCAGCCGCGCGGCCAGCTCCGACGCCCGCAGCCGGGAGGCCGGCGCCTTCGCCAGGCACTGGACGAGCAGCTGCCAGAGCTCCTCGGGGATGCCGGGGAGGGGGACGACCGTCTCGGTGACGTGGCGGCGCAGGACCGCGCCCGGGTGGCCGCCGCCGAAGGGGGTGAAGCCCGCGAGGAGCTCGTACAGGACGGTCGCGAGCGCGTAGATGTCCACCGAGGCGCGCGGCGGCAGGCCTTCGACGATCTCGGGGGCCAGGTAGTCCGGCGTGCCGATGATCTTCGTCGCGCGGGTGCGCTTCGGGGAGTCGATCAGCTTCGCGACACCGAAGTCGGTCAGCAGGGCCGGGTGGGAGCCGCCGGGGCCCAGCGGGCCCTGCATGTCGAGGAGGACGTTCTCGGGCTTCACGTCCCGGTGGACCACGCCCGCCGCGTGCGCCGCGGCCAGCCCGTCCGCGACGTCGGCGACGATGGCGACGGCCGCCTCGGGGGCGAGCCGCCGCTCCCGCTCCAGGCGGGTGCGCAGGTCCGTGCCACGGACCAGGTCCATGACGAGGGCCAGGTCGTTGCCGTCGACGACCAGGTCACGGACGGACACGACATGGGGGTGCTCCAGGCCCAGCAGCGCAGTGCGCTCCTGTACGAAGCGGCCCACCAGCTCCTCGTCGGACGCGAGATCCTCGCGCAGCAGCTTGATGGCGACGGGCCCCTCGGGCCCCTCGCCCAGCCACACCGTGCCGGCGCTGCCCCGCCCCAGGATCTGGTTCGCGGTGTACCGGCTGCCGATCTTCCGTGCCAAGACTGCTCCTACCGACGCGTGTTGCCGATAAAAGTACGCGTCCGAAGAGCCAACCTTCACCACGGAGGCGGAAATCACCCGCCAGGTGTCGACAAATCCCCAAACTCGCGATCAGTTGCCGGAGCCGCCGCCGTTGCCCAGATCGCCGATCCAGCTGCTGACCGTGCCCGCCCAGTCGCTCAGCTGGTTCCAGTAGCCGCGGCCCTGCCCGACCCAGGTGTGCACCGGGGTCAGGTCCCAGATCAGCCAGCCCGCGACGAACAGGACGACGACCATGAACAGACAGCCCTTGAGGCAGCCCAGGCCGGGGATCTTCATCGGGTTGGCGCTGCGCTGCCGCGGCTCGCGCGGGGCGCGCTGCGGCTCGGCCGGGGGCGCGTAACGCTGCTGCGGCTGCTGGGGCGGGGCGTACTGCTGCGGCTGGTGGCCGTACCCGCCGGGCTGCTGCTGACCGTAACCGGCGGGCTGCTGCCCGTACCCGCCCTGTCCGCCCTGCCCGCGCGGCTGCGGCCGGCGTACCGGCTGCTGCTGCGGGGCCTGGCGCTGCGGCTGCTGCTGCGGCCGGGCCACCTGCCGCTGCGGGCGGCGGCGCAGCGGGTCGTCGTTCGGGTCGAGGTACTGGACCTGCGTCTGCTCGTTGCGGTCGCGGGCCGCGCGGAGCTGGGTCTGCCAGGGGTGCGGCTGTTCCGGCTGCTGCTGGCCGCCCGGCTGGCCCTGGGGCATCGGCGGCAGGACGGCGGTCGGGTCGGCGGCGCCGGTGTTCGGCAGGACGGCGGTCGGGTCGGCGGCGCCCATCGGGCCACCCGTGTGCGGCAGCACGCTGGTCGCGGCGTTCGGGTCGTACGACCCCGCGCCGACACCCGTGTTCGGCAGCACCTGGGTCGGGTCGGCCGCGCCCGGTACGGCGGCCGGCGCCGGGTCGGGGGCGAGCAGCGCGCCGACGCCCTCGGCCGCCGCGATCTGCGCGGAGTTCGCGTGCACGCCGACGCCCTCGGCGACGACCCGCAGCCCGCGCGCGAGGTTCTCTGCGCTGGGCCGGTCGTCGGGGTTCTTGCGCAGGCAGCGCTCTATGACCGTCCACAGCGGGTCGGGCACGGTCGAGGGGCGGCGGGGTTCGGCGCTGAGGTGCTGGTGGAGGACCTCCAGGGCGCTGCCGCCGGAGAACGGCGGGCGGCCGGTGACCAGCTCGTACAGCAGGATGCCGGCGCCGTAGATGTCGACGGCGGAGGTCTGCGGGCGACCCTCGGCGGACTCCGGCGCGATGTACGCGGGCGTGCCGACGAACTCGTGGGTGCGGGTCAGGCCCGGGGAGTCGGCGAGGCGCGCGATGCCGAAGTCGGTCAGCATCGGGTGCATCTGGCCGTTGTACTGCTGGAGCAGCACGTTGGCGGGCTTCAGGTCGCGGTGCACGACGCCGTCGGCGTGGCTGGCGGCGAGCGCGTCGGCGACCTGGGCGGTGAGCAGCGCGGCGGCGACGGGGGTGAAGGGGCCGTTCTCGCGCAGGTAGCGGTGCAGGTCGGGACCGTCGACGAGGTCCATGACCAGGGCAAGGAGATCGCCCTCCACGACGAGGTCCCGGACCCGGACGATGTTCGGGTGGGTCAGCCGGAGCAGGACGGAACGCTCCCGCAGGAAGCGCATCACGATGTCGGGGTCGTTCGCGAGCTCTTCCTTGAGGACCTTGATCGCGACGGTCTCACCGGGCTGGCCGGGCACGGCCGCCTCGGCGCCCGCGGTCTCCCGCTGGCGGGCACGCCAGACGGTACCGGTGGCGCCGCGTCCTAGCGGCTCCTCCAGGAGGTACTTGCTGCCTACCGGCCGCACGTCATCCGCTCCCTGCTGCTTGCTGGTCCGTCCGAACCCTGTGTCCAACCTCGTGTCCGACCCACTGTAGTGCCGTGCCGCCTGGCACGGAGCTGTCGTCCGGCTGTGCTTTCCCCTGCCGTGTAGGCGGCCGGTAAGCGTTGCGGACGTATCCCCATACGTAGACGTTCCCGCACGTGTTCGATGGAAAGACGCTCGCTTCGCTCCGCCGGTTGCCGAGGCCGGACGTGACCGATCTCAAGTGATCGTCCGCGCGGTATTGGTCAGGCACTTTTGGGGGCAGAGCTGACCAATCAAGATCACTTACCACCGGGTCGTGGGCGTGTTGTCAGTGGCAGGTGCGAGGATGCGTGCGACAGCAGAACTGGCCGACGCGCTAGTGGTGGTGGGGGGAAGTCCGCGCCCGCGCAGAAGGGACCGCTGACGGCGATGCAGATCCGGCTGACCGTCGTAGACCCCCTGGGCCCTGCCGCGCAGCGGGGCCGGGCCGTGAGCCGCGACGTGCTGGTGACAGCCCCGGCGGGCACCGACCTGGCCGCGGTGGCGTCGGCGCTGGCCGCGGCCGTCACCGGGGACGGCAGCCTGGGCGGCCGTGAGCCGAGCGGTGCCCCGGTCGTGCTGTACGCCGGGGTGGAGCGGCTGGACGCCCGCCGCCGCATCCTGGGCGAGCCCCCGCTGGTCGACGGCGCCGTGCTGTCCCTGGGCGCGCCCGCCGCCCCCGAGCCGCATCCCGAGCTGGACGACGCCCCGACCCAGCTGCATGTGATCGCCGGCCCCGACGCGGGCGGCGTCCACCTGCTGCACGGCGGCCAGATCACCATCGGCCGCTCCGCCGACGCCGACGTCCCGCTCGACGACCCGGACGTCTCCCGGCTGCACTGCGCGGTCACCGTCGCCGCCGACGGCCGGGTCGCGGTCGCCGACCTGAACTCCACCAACGGCACCGCCCTGGACGGCACCCGCGTCACCGACCGCCCGGTCCGCCTCACCCCGGGAGCGCTCCTGCGCATCGGGGAATCGGCCCTGCGGCTCACCCCGTCCGGGGGACCGGGGGCGCGGGTGGGCACGGCGCCCGACGGCGAGGGCTGCGTGCGGGTGCTGACGGGCGGCGAAGGGGCGGACGGCGACGGCACTGCCGACGCCGGCGTGACGGCGCCGGCGGGCCGCACCCATCACAGCTACGGCACGGCGGGCTGGGGTGCCGCGGGCGGCCAGGGGTACGGCCCGGCCGAGCCGGCGGTCGTGCCCGCGCAGGGCGAGGCGCCGCGGATCGAGAGCCGGGGCGGGCTGCCGCCCGACGGGCGCGGCGGCGGGGCGCCGCAGGCCGGGCGCGGAAGCGGACCGGCGGCCGGGAGCGGTGTCGGATCGCCGCGCGCCGGGTACCCGGAGGGGTTCCCGTCGGCCGGACGCGCGGACGCGTCGCCGTCGGCCGGCGAGGCGGCCGGGAGCCACGGCGGGCTCCCCGGCCCGCGTACCGGCTCCGGCCCCGTACACGCCTACGGCGACACCCACGCCGGCCGCGCCGGAGTCCTCGGGGGCCCGGGCCCCCGAGGCGCTACGACCACCGGTGCCACGGGCACCACCGGCGCCCCCGGTTCCGCCGGGCCCACGGCCTCCGCCCCGTCGGCCGGACACCCGACCGGCAACGCCTCCTCGACCGGACACCCGACCGGGCACCCGGCCGACGGCGCCTCCTCCGACGACACGTCCGCCGACGGCCCCGCCCTCTCCGGCAGGCGCAAAGGCACCCCCCTCCGCGGCACCGACGCCCCCGCCCTGCCCGGCGCCCGCAGGCGCGGCAGCCTCGGGGCGTGGGCGCGGCGGCTGGCCGGCGGTCGCGGCGAACCCCCGTCGGCCGCCGACGGCGAGACCACGGCCGCCGAGGACATCGCCGCGTCTCCGGATGCTCCGGCCCAGCCCGACACCTGGCCCGACCCCGCCGCCCTCCTGCTGACCGTGCTCGGCCCCGGCCCCCGCCTCTGGGAGCGCGGCCCCGCCCACCCCGAGGCGCTCACGGTCCGGCTCGGCACGGCGGACCGCCCGACACCCGACGGCCCGGGACTGCTGCCCGCCGTGCCGGTCACCGCCGACCTGCGCGAGGCCGGGGCGCTGGGCCTCGCGGGCCCGCGCACCCGCCTCGCCGGCCTCACCCGCGCGGTGCTGGCCCAGCTCACCGCGCTGCACTCGCCCGACCTGCTGGAGATCGTCCTGATCAGCGCGGACCGGGCCCGCCCTCTGGAGGAGCGCACCGCCGAGTGGTCCTGGCTCGGCTGGCTCCCGCACGTCCGTCCGGGCCACGGCCAGGACTGCCGTCTTCTGCTGGCCTACGACCGTGAACAGGCGGCAGCCCGGGTGGAGGAGCTGCTGCGGCGGGTGGAGGACCTGTCCGCCCCCCGGCGGCCGGCCACCCCGTCCGACCGCCCCGACCTGGCCGGTACGACGGCGGGCGCCCCGCCCGCCGACACCGCCCACCGCCCCTCCTGGGCCCGCGACGCCCTCGCCGAGGACGACAAGGGCGGCTTCCCGGGGCCGTACACGATCGTCGTCGTGGACGGCGATCCCGGCGGCTCGGCCCTGCGCGACGCGGTGGCGCGGCTGACGGTCGCCGGACCGCGCGCCGGGGTGCATGTGATCTGCCTGGCGGAGACGGCACCCGCCTCGCCCACCTCCCCGGTCGACCGGACCTACGAGGAGGCGTGTGCGGTGACGCCGACGTTCCGGGAGTGCGGGGCCGTGGCCCTGCTCAGCGGGGACGTGGCGACGGCGCTGCACCTGATGCGGGTCTCCGGCGGCCCCGTCGGCCCCGGCACCCTCGCCGCGGTGGACGCGGTCTCCCCCGCCTGGGCGGAGCGGTTCGCGAGGGCGCTGGCGCCGCTGCGCCCCGACGGCCCGGCCGGCGACCGGCACACGCGCGTGGCCGCCCCGCTCCCCCAGTCCGCCCGGCTGCTGGACGAGCTGGGGCTGGCCCGGGCCACCCCGGCCTCGCTGATGGCCCGCTGGGCGGACGCGGCCGACGACACCGAGTCGCTGGGCGGCCGGGCCCGCGCGGTGCTCGGCGCCGGACCGCGCGGCCCGCTCACCGCCGACCTGGTCACCGAGGGACCGCATCTGCTGATCGAGGGGCCGACCGGCAGCGGCCGTACGGAGCTGCTGCGGGCGATGGTCGCCTCGCTGGCCGCCGCCGAGCGCCCCGACCGGCTCGGGATCGTCCTGATCGACGGCCGCGACGGCGTCGGCACGGGCGCCGGGCACGGGGAGGGCCTGCGGGTCTGCACGGACATACCCCATGTCACCACCCACCTCACCGCCAACGACCCGGTCCGGATGCGGGAGTTCGCGCAGTCGCTGAGCGCCGAGCTGAAGCGGCGGGCCGAGCTGCTGGGCCGCTCCGACTTCGCCGGCTGGCACGGACAGCGGGAGATCTCGGGCCGTATCGT
Organism: Streptomyces sp. NPDC007901; assembly: GCF_042959465.1. Taxonomy (NCBI): domain Bacteria; kingdom Bacillati; phylum Actinomycetota; class Actinomycetes; order Kitasatosporales; family Streptomycetaceae; genus Streptomyces; species Streptomyces sp. NPDC007901. The sequence continues at coordinate 169,689 of NZ_JBIBKW010000018.1, forward strand.
CCCCCAGCGCACGCGCGGCACCGCCGCGGGCGCCGGGGACATAGAAGCCCCGCCGAGCTCGACGCTCCGGCTGCGCCCGTCGGCCGGTGCCACCGCCCGGCAGCGCACCGAGGCGCCCCCGCCGTTGCCCCGGCTGGTGGTCGTGGTCGACGACCTGGACGCCCTGGTCTCCCCCGCCCTCGGTTCCCCGGGCCGCCCGGCCGCCGGTTCCGTGATGCGGGCGCTGGAGGCGGTGGCGAAGGAGGGCGACCGGCTGGGTGTCCACCTGATCGCGGCGTCCGGCACGGGCGGCCGTACGGCGGAGACGGAACCGGCGCGGCAGGCCACCCTGCGCGTCGCCCTCGACCCACCGGCCACCGGCCCCGACGAACCGGCCCCGGGCCGCGGCCGCCTCACCACCCCCGACGGCCGCGCCACCGCCTTCCAGGCGGGCCGCGTCACGGGCCGCATCCCCCGCACCGCGACCCAGCGCCCCACGGTCGTCCCCCTCGACTGGCAGCGCATGGGCGACCCGCCGACCCGCCGCCCGGTCCGGGAGCTGGGCAACGGCCCGACCGACCTGGCGCTGCTGGCGAGCGCGGTGGAGCGGGCGGCGAAGGAGGTTTCCGCGGCGGAGGTTCCTTCGCTTTTGTGAGCGGGGTCACTGATCACAACGAGATCACGATCCCCCGCCCTCACCCGTAGGCACCCTTGCCGCGCAGGCGGCCCCCGCGTAGACCGGAGCGCACGGGACAGAGTTCTGACGTTCAACGAGGAACGACGAACGGGGAAGTGATGCGCGGTAACAGCAGCACCATCCGGACAGGCAGGGCCGTCACGACACTCGCCGCACTTCTCGCGGGAGCCCTCGCGCTCAGTGCGTGCGGAAGCAACGACAAGAAGGACGACAACGGCGCGACGAGCAGCGCCAGTACGCCCGGTTCCACCCTCGCCCTCCCGAAACTCGACGGCACCACCCTCGAGGTGGCCGCCGTGTGGACCGGGCAGGAGCAGAAGAACTTCAAGCAGGTGCTCGCGGAGTTCGAGAAGCGCACCGGTGCGAAGGTCACCTTCGTGCCCGCGCAGGACCCGATCATCAACTTCCTCGGCTCGAAGATCGCGGGCGGCCAGCCGCCGGACATCGCGCTGCTGCCGCAGCCGGGTGCGATCAAGCAGGCCGTGCAGAAGGGCTGGGCGAAGCCGCTGAGCGCCGACACGGTCTCCGAGGTGCAGAAGAACTACTCGCAGGGCTGGCAGGACATAGGCAAGGTCGGCGGCAAGCAGTACGGCGTCTACTACAAGGCCGCCAACAAGTCGCTGATCTGGTACAACGCCAAGGTCTTCGAGAACGCGGGCGCCCAGGAGCCCAAGACCTGGCAGGACCTGCTGACGACGGCGCAGGCGGTGTACGACTCTGGTGTCACCCCGTTCTCGGTGGGCGGCGCGAACGGCTGGACGCTGACCGACTGGTTCGAGAACGTGTATCTCTCCCAGGCGGGCCCGGAGAAGTACGACCAGCTCGCCCAGCACAAGATCAAGTGGACGGACCCGAGCGTCAAGCAGGCGCTGACCACGCTCGCCCAGGTCTGGGGCAAGAAGGGGTACCTCGCGGGCGGCGCGAGCGGCGCACTGCAGACGGAGTTCCCGGCCTCGGTCACCCAGACCTTCACCGGCGGCGACCAGCCGAAGTCCGCGATGGTCTACGAGGGCGACTTCGTGCAGGTCAACATCGGTGAGACCAAGGCGAAGGTGGGCACAGACGCCAAGGTGTTCCCGTTCCCGACGGTGGGCTCGACGGCGCCGGTGGTCTCCGGCGGTGACGCGGCGGTGATCTTCAAGGACTCCAAGGGCGCCCAGGCGCTCGCGAAGTTCCTGGCCTCCCCGGACGCGGCGACGATCCAGGCGAAGCTCGGCGGCTATCTCTCGCCGAACAAGAACGTGCCGAACTCGGCGTACCCGAACGAGGTGCAGCGCACGATCGCCAAGTCCCTGATCGCCTCCGGCGACGACTTCCGCTTCGACATGTCCGACCAGGCCCCGCAGGCGTTCGGCGGCACCCCGGGCAAGGGCGAGTGGAAGGACCTGCAGGACTTCCTGCAGAACCCGAAGGACGTCGCGGGCACCCAGGCGAAGCTCGAGAAGGACGCGGCGGCCGCCTACGGCAGCGGAAGCTGACCCGGCGATGGCCGCACCCACGACGACGGCCCCCGCTCCACCGGGCCGCCGCAGGAGCGTGACCGGCACCCGCAGAACCGTGGCGGCTCTCTTTCTCCTCCCCGCCCTGGTGCTGCTCGGCGCGCTCGTGGTCTACCCGATCGGGTACTCGCTGATCCGCAGTTTCTACAACGCGAACGGCGACGGTTTCGCCGGCTTCGACAACTACAAGGCGATCTTCACGGACGACGGGATCCGCACCGCCCTGAAGAACAACATCATCTGGGTGGTGTTCGCGCCGACGGTCTCCACCGCCCTCGGCCTGATCTTCGCGGTGCTGACCGAACGGGTGCGCTGGGGAACGGCGTTCAAGCTGGTCGTCTTCATGCCGATGGCGATCTCGATGCTGGCCGCCGGCATCATCTTCCGGCTGGTCTACGACCAGGACCCGGACAAGGGCGTCGCCAACGCGGTCTGGGTCGGCGTCCACGACACCTTCGCCCAGTCCTCGGCGTTCCCGAACGCCCACCCGGGCCGCGAGTCGCCCCTGAAGGCGGACGGCGGCGGCTTCATCACCACGGCCACCGTCCACACCGGCCAGACGGTCACCCTTCCGCTCGTCGGTGTCGCCCCCGACCAGATGCCCGACGGCGCCAAGAAGGCCGTCGCGGCGCAGGCCGACCCCGGGAAGATCACCGGAACCACCTGGCAGGACTTCACCCGCGGCAAGGGCGTCGGGAAACTCGGCGCCCCCGACCCGTCCGAGCTCGGCTACTCCGGTATGCGCATCGAGGCGGTCAAGGGCGGCAAGGTGGTGGCCACGGCGAAGGCGGCGGGCGACGGCACCTTCACGCTCCCGGCCGCCGCCGACGGGGCTCAGCTCCGACTGCCCGCGAGCAACTTCAAGCAGCCCTACAACGGGGTCGACTGGCTCGGCCCGTCCCTCGTCACGCCCGCCATCATCGGGTCGTACGTCTGGATGTGGGCGGGCTTCGCGATGGTGCTGATCGCGGCCGGGCTGGCGGGTGTCCCCCGGGAGCTCCTGGAGGCGGCCCGCGTCGACGGGGCCACCGAGTGGCAGGTGTTCCGCAAGGTCACCGTGCCGCTCCTGGCGCCGGTCCTCGCGGTCGTCACCGTCACCCTGATGATCAATGTGCTGAAGGTCTTCGACCTCGTGTACATCATCGCGCCGGGCTCCTCGCAGGACGACGCGAACGTGCTCGCCCTGGAGCTGTACCGCAAGGGCTTCTCGGAGGGCCAGCCGGGCATCGCCAGCGCCATCGCGGTCTTCCTGCTGCTCCTGGTGATCCCGGTGATGTGGTTCAACGTGCGCAGGCTGCGGCGGGAGGAGCGGCGATGAGCTGGGTGCTGGAGAAGCTCAACAGCGGTCTGGTCCGGGTCTTCCTCATCGTCGTCGCCCTGTTCTGGCTGGTCCCGACGATCGGTCTGCTCGCCTCCTCCCTGCGCTCCCCGGAGGACATGAGCGCGAGCGGCTGGTGGAACGTCTTCAGCAAGCCGTCCCAGCTCACCTTCGACAGCTACCAGAAGCTCCTCGAGAACCCTGACATCACCAGCTCCCTCTGGAACACCGTCCTGATCACCGTCCCGGCGACGATCCTGGTGGTGGTCATCGGGGCGCTGGCCGGTTACGCGTTCGCGTGGATGGAGTTCCCGGGCCGGGACTGGTGGTTCCTGATCGTGGTCAGTCTGCTGGTGGTGCCCGTGCAGGTGGCGCTGATCCCGATCGCGGAACTCTTCGGCAAGATCGGCCTGTTCGGGACGATCCTCGGGGTGGTCCTGTTCCATGTCGGCTTCGGGCTGCCGTTCGCGGTGTTCCTGCTGCGGAACTTCTTCGCCGAGATCCCGCGCGAGCTGCTGGAGGCGGCCCGGCTGGACGGCGCGGGCGAACTGCGGCTGTTCGCGCGGGTCGTGATGCCGCTCGGCGGGCCGGCGATCGCGAGCCTGGGCATCTTCCAGTTCCTGTGGGTGTGGAACGACATGCTGGTGGCGCTGCTGTTCACCAAGTCCGGGACGCAGCCGATCACGGTCGCGCTCCAGACCCAGGTCCGCCAGTTCGGCAACAACGTGGACGTCCTGGCCCCCGGCGCCTTCATCTCGATGGTGATCCCGCTGGCCGTGTTCTTCGCGTTCCAGCGGCAGTTCGTGACCGGGGTGATGGCGGGCGCGGTCAAATAACCCCACAAGAGGCATCGAAGGAGGGCGAGTCGGCCATCGGCTCGCCCTCTGCCGTTCACACAGAGTCACTCACATGACGTAACGAACCGTAACCGAATCACTCCATTGGCCGTTCCCGGGCAGAACGCCCGCGCCGACCGACCCATGGATGCCCCTTGCCCAGGTTCAGTGTCATCGTCCCCGCGTACCAGGTCCAGGCGTATCTGCCCGAGTGCCTGGACTCGGTGCTCTCGCAGTCGTACCCCGATCTCGAACTGATCGCCGTGGACGACCGCTCGCCGGACGCCTGCGGCACGATCATCGACGAGTACGCGGCCCGCGACGCGCGCGTCCGGCCCGTGCACCTGCCGGAGAACCAGGGCCTGGGCGGCGCCCGCAACGCCGGGATGGCGCAGGCGCGCGGCGACTACCTGCTCTTCCTGGACGGCGACGACACCCTGACCCCCGACGCGTTGCGTGCGATCGCCGACCGGATCAAGGAGACCGGCGAGCCGGACGTCCTCGTGTACGACTACGCGCGGACGTTCTGGACCGGCCGGGCGGAGCGCAACAAGCTCGCGCCGCAGCTGACCGAGCAGGGCCCGGCGCCCTTCCGGCTGGAGGACCGGCCCGGGCTGCTCCGGGTGCTGATGGTGGCCTGGAACAAGGCGTACCGGCGGGAGTTCGTCGAGGAGCACGACTTCGTCTTCCCGCCCGGCTACTACGAGGACACCCCCTGGACCTACCCGGTCCTGATGACCGCCGGGTCGATCGCCACCCTCGACCGGGTGTGCGTCCACTACCGGCAGCGGCGGGGCAGCATCCTCGGCACGACCAGCCGCCGGCACTTCGACATCTTCGACCAGTACGACCGGGTCTTCGCGTTCCTGGACGAGCGGCCCGAACTCGCGCGCTGGCGGCCGGTGTTGTTCCGCCGGATGATCGACCACTTCTCGACGGTGTTCACCCGCCGGGACCGGCTCCCCAAGGGCGCCCGCGCCGAGTTCCTGCGCACGGCCCGCGCCCACTGCCGCCGCCACCGGACCAAGGGCGCCCCGGTCCCGCTGCGCACCCGGCTCCGCCATGCCCTCGTCCACTACGGCCTGCACCGCACCTACCGCGCCCTCCAGCTGGCGGTGTCCGTCCGCCGCCGCACGGTCAAGGCGGGCGTCAAGTCCCTCCGCGGTCTGCGCTCGGCCCTCCTCCAACTCCACTACCGGGTCCAGCTGCGCCTCCCGCTGCGCGCCGACCGCGCGGTCTTCGCCGCCTACTGGAACCGCGGCCACGGCTGCAACCCGGGCGCGCTGGAGGCCGCGTTCCGCAACCACGCCCCGCACATCCGCACCGCCTGGATCGCCCGCCCCGAGCACCAGCACACGGTCCCGCCGGGTCCGCGCCGGCTGCGCCCGGGCAGCTTCGCCTACTGGACGGCGCTGGCCCGCTCCAAGTACCTGGTGAACAACGTCAACTTCGACCGCCGGCTGCGCAAGCGCCCCGGCCAGGTGTTCGTGCAGACCCAGCACGGCACCCCGCTCAAGCACATGGGCCTCGACCTCCAGGAACACCCGGCGGCCGCCGCCGACATGGACTTCGAGGAACTCCTGCGGGGCGTCGACAAGTGGGACTACCTGCTCTCCGCCAACCGCCACACCACCCTGACCTGGGAGCGGGTCTACCCCGGCGGCTACACCACCCTCGAATACGGCTACCCGCGCAACGACGTCTTCCAGCAGGCCACCTCGGCCGACGTGGCCCGGATCCGGGAGTCGCTCGGCGTCCCCGAGGGCGCCGTCGCCCTCCTCTACGCGCCCACCCACCGCGACTACCGGCGCACCCAGCGCCCCGCCCTCGACCTGGACCGGATCGTGCGCCGGCTCGGCCCGCGCTTCGTGGTCCTGGCCCGCGCCCACTACTGGCACGGCGGCCCCCTCGGGTCCGGCGGCCGGGTGATCGACGTCAGCGACCACCCCGGCGTGGAGTCCCTCTGTCTGGCCTCCGACGCGCTGATCACCGACTACTCGTCGATCATGTTCGACTACGCCAACCTGGACCGGCCGATCGTCGTGCACACCGAGGACTGGGACGCCTACCACGCGGCCCGCGGCACCTACTTCGACCTGCGCTCCAGCCCGCCCGGCGCGGTCGCCCGCACCGAGGACGAGCTGATCGACATCTTCGCCGGCGGCCACTGGCGCGGCTCCCGCTCCGCCCAGCTGCGGGCCGCCTTCCGCGAGCGGTTCTGCCGGTACGACGACGGACGCGCCGCCGAGCGGGTCGTACGGCATGTGGTGCTCGGCGAGCCGGCCGGGCTGCCGGAGTTCATCCCGCTCGCCGAACGCCACCCCGTCCCCTCGGCCGCCGCGGGGCTCGCACACTCCCCGTTGGCCACCGTTCCGCAACCTTCCGGCCATCTGCCCGTCACCGAGGGCCGCTGAACACCGTTTGCCTTCCAGGGAGTCTCCTCGTGCCCCCCAACACCTCGCGGCCCACTCCGTCCCGGCCGTCCACCTGGCGACCCACGGGGAGGCCGGGCCGCATGGACACCTGAGAAAGAGCAGCATGCCCCGCTTCAGCATCATCGTCCCGTCCCACGGGGTCGCCGGCCGGCTGTCCCAGGCACTGGACTCGGTCCTCGCCCAGTCCTTCGGCGACCTGGAGCTGATCCCGGTCTGCGACGCGCCCGACGCCCCGGCCGCCTCGGTCGCCGCCGGTTACGCCGAGCGCGACTCCCGGGTGGCCCCGGTGCACTCACCGCCGTCCGCCGGGCTGAGCGGGGCCCGCAACACGGGGCTGCGGGCGGCGAACGGCACGTATCTGCTCTTCCTCGACGGCGACGACATGCTGGTCCCGGGTGCGCTGGCGGCGCTCGACGCGCGGCTCGCCGAGACCGGCGACGTGGACGTGCTGTACTTCGAGCACGAGCGGACGCCCTGGTGGGAGGGCGAGCCGACCCACCCGGCGGCGCCGCTGCTGGCGGGCGCCCCGCAGGGCGGATTCGCCCCGGACCGGGCGCCGGCGCTGACCGGTGTGGCGCTGCCGGCGTGGAGCGCTGCCTACCGCCGGGCGTTCCTCGCGGACCAGCGGCTGCTGTTCCCCGACGGCCACTTCACGGACCTCGGCTGGGGCGGGCTGACCGGCATCGCCGCCTCCCGTCTGGCGGTGCTGCGCTCGGTGGTCGTACGGCACCGGCCGCGTCGGCAGGGCAGCCGGCTGAATCTGCCGGGGCCGCACCAGCGGGACCTCCTCGACCAGGTGGAGCTGGTGCTGGAGCGGGCCGCCGCGCTGCCCGGCGAGCGGGCGCGGCCGCTGTTCGAGCAGCTCTTCGGGGTGGTGCTGAAGACGGCCGCGCAACCGGACCGGCTGCCGTCCGGGCACCGCGCCTTCTTCCGGCGGGCGGGGCGACTGCACCGCAGGCACCGGCCGGCCGGGTTCCGGATGCCCGGCGGGAGTCTCGGGATCCAGCACCGGCTCCTCGCGGCGGGCGCGTACACGGCGTTCCGGGCGCTGCGCGGCGCCAACCGCATGGCGGCGCGGGCGGCCGAGCGGCTGCCCCGCCCGCGGATGCCGCTCACCCGGCTGCGCTACGCCCTCGACCTGCGCCGCCCGCTGGACCCGAACCTCGCCGTGTACTGCGCGTACTGGGGGCGCGGCTATGTCTGCAACCCGGCCGCGATCCACGCCGTGGCCCGCGTGCTCGCCCCGCACATCCGCTCGGTGTTCCTGGTCGAGGCCGGCCAGGAACACGCCGTGCCCGAGGACGTCGAGTACGCGGTGATCGGCAGCCGCCGTTACTGGCAGGTGCTGGCCCGCGCCAAGTACCTGGTCAACAACGCCAACTTCGCCGAGGGGGTCGTCAAGCGGCCGGGCAGCGTGCATCTGCAGACCCAGCACGGCACCCCGCTGAAGAGGATGGGCGTCGACCAGTCCACGTACCCGGTGGTCGCCGCGCAGACCGGCAGCTTCGGCAAGCTGCTCGGCCGGGTCGACCGCTGGGACTTCAACCTCTCCTCCAACCGCCACTCCACCCAGACCTGGGAGCGGGCCTTCCCGGGCTCGTACCGGACGCTGGAGTACGGCTATCCGCGCAACGACGTCTACTACACGGCCACCGCCCACGACGTGGTCCGCGTCCGGCGCGCGCTGGGCGTCCCGGACGGGAAGACGGCCGTCCTGTACGCCCCCACCCACCGCGACCACCACACCGGCTTCGAACCGGGCCTGGACCTGGAGGCGTTCTGCGCGGCGGCCGGCGAGAACGTCGTCGTCCTGCTGCGCGCGCACTACTTCTACGACCGGGGGCCGCGGGCGGGCAGCGGCCGGGTCATCGACGTCACCGCGCACCGCTCGGCCGAGGACGTGTGTCTCGCGGCGGACGCGCTGATCACCGACTACTCCTCCATCATGTTCGACTACGCCAACCTGGACCGGCCGATCGTCGTGTACGCCGACGACTGGGAGGTCTACCGGCAGACCCGGGGCGTCTGCTTCGACCTGATGGCCGAGCCGCCGGGTCCGGTCGCCCGCACCCCGGAGGAACTGGCCCGGATCTTCCGCGACGGCTCCTACCTGGGCCCGGAGTCCCGGCGGCTGCGGGCCGAGTTCCGGTCCCGGTTCTGCCAGTTCGACGACGGGCTGGCCGCCGAGCGGGTGGTACGGCGGGTGTTCCTCGGCCGGCCGCCGGAGGCGGTCCCGGCGGTGATCCCGCTCGCCGAGCGCCTGCCCGCCCCGGCCACGACCCTCGTCAGGAGCTGACCGTGCCCCGACTCAGTCTGATCGTCCCCTGTTTCCAGGTGCAGGGCTTCCTGCGCGAGTGCCTCGACTCGGTCCTGGAGCAGTCCTTCCACGACATCGAGGTGATCGCCGTCGACGACCGCTCCCCGGACGGCTGCGGCGCGATCCTCGACGAGTACGCGGCCCGCGACCCGCGGGTGAAGGTCCTGCACCTGCCGGAGAACGTCGGCCTCGGCCGCGCCCGCAACGCCGGGCTGCCGTACGCCACCGGGGACTTCGTCCTCTTCCTCGACAGCGACGACACCCTCACACCGGGCGCGCTGGGCGCGATCGCCGACCGGCTGGCGGAGACCGGCGACCCGGACGTGCTGGTCTTCGACTACGCCCGCACCTACTGGTGGGGCGGCACGCGCCGCAACGCGCTCGCGGAGGTCCTCGGCGCGACCTCGGAGGTGTTCACGGCGGCCGAACACCCGGCGATCCTCGACCTGTTGATGGTGGTGTGGAACAAGGTCTACCGGCGGGACTTCGTCGAGGAGAACGGCTTCCGCTTCCCGCCGGGCTACTACGAGGACACCCCCTGGACCTTCCCGGTCCTGCTCAGCGCCGCCCGCATCGCCACCCTCGACCGGATCTGCCTGAACTACCGCCAGCGCCGCCAGGGCAACATCCTCTCCACCACCAGCCGCAAGCACTTCGACGTCCTCGACCAGTACCGGCGGGTCTTCGCCTTCCTCGGCTCCCGTCCCGAACTGGCTCACTGGCGGCCGTGTCTGCACCGGAAGATGGGCGAGCACTGCCTGGACATCCTGGCCAAGCCGGACCGGCTGCCGCCCGCCGCCAAGGCCGAGTTCTTCCGGCGTACGGCGGAGCTGTACCGGGCGTTCCGGCCCGAGGGGGCCGACCTGGGAGTACTGGGCGGCACGTACGCGGCGTACCTGCTGCGGCAGCGGGCCGGGCGGCTCGGCCGGGAGGGCGGCCGGCAGGCGCAGCGGGTACGGCGGACGGCGGGGGCACCGGCCCGCCGGGCGCTCACCCAACTGCGCGGCCTGCGCGCCCTGGACGAGGACCTGGTCCTGTACTCCGCGTCCTCGCACCGCGGCCTGCTGGGCGACCCGGCGGCCGTGTACCGCACGGCCCGGGAGATCGCCCCGCGCCTGCGCGGGGTGTGGGTGGTGAAGGACGCGGAGGTGGCGGCGGAGCTGCCGGCGGACGTGGAGCACGTACTGCTGGACTCCCCGGACTACCGCCGGCTCACCGCCCGGGCGAAGTTCTTCGTCAACGACGTCAACTGGCCGGGCGCGCTGGTCAAACGCCCCGGCAGCGTGCACATCCACACCCACCGCGGCACCCCGCTGAAGTACCTGGGCGCCGATCTGCTGGGCAAGCCCGGCGCCCGGCTCGGCTTCGACGTTCCGCAGATGCTGCGCCGGGCCGACCGCTGGGACCACAGCCTGGTCGCCAACCGCCACTCGGAGCTGGTGTGGGAGCGGGCCTACCCCTGCCGCTTCGCCTCGGCCCGCACCGGCAGCCCGCGCAACGACGTGCTGGTCAGGGGCGGCCGGTCGGACTTCCGGGACCGGCACGGCATCCCCGCCGACCACACGGTCGTGCTCTACGCGCCGACCCGCCGCGACTACGTCCGCGGCGGCCACGTCGACCGGATCGACCTGACCCGGTTCGCGGCCGACCTCGGCGCGGGCCACACCCTCGTGGTCCGGCTGCATCCGTCCCTGGCGACCGGTCCCGCGCGCGGCCTGGGCCTGGCCGAGCTGCACCGGCGCGGGATCGTGGTCGACGCGACCGGCGAACCGCACGCCGCGGAGGTCATGCTGGCCGCGGACGTCCTGGTCACCGACTACTCGTCCCTCATGTTCGACTACGCCAACCTGGACCGCCCGATCGTGGTGCACGCCGACGACTGGGCCACCTTCACCGCGAGCCGGGGCGCCTACCTCGATGTCACCGCCGAGGCGCCGGGCCATGTGTCGCACTCCTACCGGGAGTTGGCGTGGCTGTTCGCCTCGGGCGGCTGGCGGGACGAGGAGTCGGCGCGGCTGCGGGCCGACTTCCGGTCCCGGTTCTGCGAGTTCGACGACGGACGGGCCGCCGAACGGGTCGTACGGACGCTGCTGCTCGGCGAGCCGATGCCCGCCGACGGCGTGCGGCTGCCGGAACCGGCCTCGGGTCACCGCCTGCCGGCATCGACATGAGGCCGCACATGAGGCCGCACATGAGGCCGCGCGCCTGGGTGCTGCTGCTGGCCGCCGTGTTCGCGCTGTGCCAGCTCGCCGACGTCACCGGCCGGGACACGCCCGACTCCAAGAACTACGTGTCGTACGCGCTGGCCCTGGGCGGGGCGGGGGAACGGCGGGCGGCGGCCGAGACGGTCGACTGGGTGTGCGCCGGCGAGGCGTCGGCAGCGGCGCGCGCGCAGCGCGTGGACGTGGTGCGCTTCCATGCGCCGAGCCCGGCGGGGCGGGTGTTCGCGGACTGCCGGGACGGTGAACTGGGCCGCGTGGATCGGCGGTTGGAGGCCGGGCCGACGGACGGGCACATCGTGCCGTTCGTCGGCCCCCGGCTGCGGGCCATCTTCGAGGTGCGCCCCGGCTATCCGGTTTTCCTGGTGCCGTTCGTCACTGTGCTCGGGGTGACCTGGGGGGTGTGGCTGGCGAGTGTGCTGGTCACGGTGGCGGGCGGGGTACTGGTCTTCCGGGTCCTGCGGACGGTGTCGGTGCCGGTGCCGCTCGCGCTGACCGGGCAGGCCCTGTACTTCGTCCTGCCGGTCAGCGCGACCGCGATGCGGCCGATGACCGAGGGCCTGCTGCTGGCGCTGACCCTGACCGCCCTGTGGGGGTGCGCGCTGGCCCTCACCGGGCGGGTCCGGGCGGGCACGGCGCTGCTGGCGGGCGCCCTGCTCGCGCTGTGCGCGGTGAAGCACTCGCAGGCGCTGTTCCTCGGGGTGTGCCTGGCCGGGGCCGGTGCGGTGGTCGCGCTGTGGCGGCGCCGGCACGGGCGGGCGCCCGGGCGCGGGGTGGTGACGATCGCGGCGGTGGGGTGCGGGGCGGTCGTGGGCACGCTGCTGCTGGTCCGGCTGCTGCGCTACCCCTCCGAGGCGGAGAGCATGCAGGACCTGCTGACCAGCCACTACACCCATCCGGACCGGGTCCACCCGTGGTGGGAGTTCCTCCATCTGGAGTGGGACTTCTGGGTGGAGTGGCTGCGCCGGCAGCTGACGGCACCGCTGTTCCTCGCCGCACTGGCGGCCGGGGCGCGGGGCGCACGGCGACGGCCGGCCTTCGGGATCTTCCTGCTGGCGGCGGCGGGCACCGGGATCCTCACCCAGGCCGCCCATCCGGACATCACCATCGGGGGCGACCGGCTGATCGTGCTGGCCTGGCTGCTGCCGGTGGTGGGGGTGCCGCTGCTGCTCGAACCGCTGGTGCAGCGGGGGGCGGCGGTGCCGGCGCAGGGCGCTCCCCGGGCCGTCGGCATCACCCGATGATCGGCATCACCCGATGAGGTGAAGGTCGGCAAGGCCGACGGGGCGGGCGGGAAGACTCGGCAAATGGTCCGCCCTGTCCGTTCCCTCCGGTGAGCACCGGCGCCCTGGTCCGGCGCGCCACCGGCGGCTCCACCGCCCTGCGGGGCGGCCGGGTCCGCAGACTCACCCCGTACCAGGTCTTCGGCCTGCTGTTCTGGCTGCTGATGACGCTGGCGTACTGGCGGGTGCCGCCGTGCTGCGAGGCCGGGCAGCACGCGGCGGCGGTGGAACGGCTGCGGGCCGGTCTCACGGACGCCTCCGGGTCGCCGTACGTGCTCGCCCAGGGCGCGCTCGCCCGGCTGACCGGACTGACGGGGTGGCAGCTGCTGCGCGTCTGCGGCCCGGTCCATCTGCTGGTGCTGCTGACCGGCCTGGGCCGACTGGTCCGGGTGCTCACCCCGCGCCCCTGGGCACCGGTGCTGGCCCTGGCCTTCCTGGCCGTGCTGTGCGGTACGGAACCGGCCCCGGGCGCCGGCTCGCTGGCCCTGCTGCCGCTGACCGGGAGCCTCGGCTACCCGTCCGCGCTCGCCCTCGGCCTCACGTTCTGGGCCTGGGCCCTGACCGGCGCCCGGTCCCGCGATCTGCGCCGGGTGCGCTATGTCGGCCCGAGCGGGCTGCGCAGCCTCTCCGGGTACGCGGTGCTCGGGGCGCTGTACGGGACGGTGGCGCTGGTCGACCCGGTGATCGGCGTCGGCGCGGGGGCCGGGGCGGTGGCCTTCGCGGCGGGGTGGCAGCGGGCGTGGCGGGGCGCGGTGCGGTGGCGGTGGGGGGTGCTGGGCGGGGTGGCGGCCGGGGTGGTCGTCCTCGGGATGCATGCGGGTGTGCTGCCGCAGTCCTACTGGTCGTACGGGGCCCATGGGTCGTACGGGTCCTACGGGCTGTACGGGTCCCACGGGTCGTACGACGGGGTGGTCGGCCAGTGCTGGCTGGCGCTGATCGGGGTGCCGGCGCTGTGGCTGCGGGCGCGGCGTGCGGCCGGGAAGGCGATGCGCGGGCAGGCCGCCGGAGGGCGGGCGGCGCGGCGACCGTCGGCGTGGCGGCGGGCGGCGTGGCGGCGGGCGGCGTGGCTTGCGGCTTGGCGCGATCCGCTCGTACTGCTGTTCGCGTTGGAGTCTCTGCTCGCGGGATACGGCCGACACGGCTTGGGCGAGCTGCTCGAACTGGCCCTGCTGGCACCGCAGTGCGCGCTCGCGGTGGAGCTGGCGGCGGAACGTCCCTGGCCGGGGTGGCGGCGGGCGCTCGGCTGGGCCGCGGCGGGCGGGGCCTGCCTGGGTTTTCTGGCCGCGCAGGCCGGGGCGGTCGTACCGCGTTCGGTGGACCCGGTCGGCTTCGTCCAGCCGCCGCGCTGGCCGTCGTACGACTGGGCGGCCCGGCACATCGGCCCCGGCGAGCCGGTGACCACGGACGCCTACTACGCCGTCCGACTGCTCCCCGGATACGGCATCGAACTGGACGACGGCCACGACCACCGCCCCCGGGTGCGCTGGCTGCTGCTGACGCGGCGGGAGCGGCTGCCCGCGGGGGCGGTGGTCGTGGACTGGAGCCGGCGTACCGGGGAGGTGCTCGCGCGGCTCACCCGTACGAGGGAGGTACCGGTGTCTGCTCGACCGACTACTCGACGATGAGCTCGACCGGGATGTTGCCCTTGGTGGCCTTGGAGTAGGGGCAGTACTCGTGGGCCTGGTGGACCAGCTTCTCGCCGGTCTCGTTGGCGAGCTCCTCGGGAAGCTCGACGCGCAGGGTGACCTTGAGCGCGAAGCCGCCGTCGGACTCGTCCTTGCCGATGCCGACCTCGGCGGTCACGGAGATCTCGCCGGTGTCGACCTTGGCCTGACGGCCGATGGCGCCGAGGGCGCTGGCGAAACAGGCGGCGTAACCGGCGGCGAAGAGCTGCTCGGGGTTGGTGCCCTGGCCGTTGCCGCCAAGCGCCGGCGGGAACGCCAGCGCCAGGTCCAGCTGCCCGTCCGAGCTGACCGCCCGTCCCTCCCGGCCGGTGGCGGTGGCGGCTGCGGTGTAGAGCGCGTCCATGGAAGACCATCCCTCTCGAAATTCGCTGGTTCGGTGTTCCGGCGGCCCTGTTCCGGCCGCCCTCACGACCATAAGTAGAGCACACAACTCAGTTGTGTACAACTGAATGGCTCGCAAGGGCTACGATTGAGCCATGACCGCGACGACCCCGACCCCAGCCCCGGCCCCCACCCCTGCTTCCGCCGCCGAGTCGGAGTGGCTCCACCTGGACCGCCAGATCTGCTTCTCCCTGCACGCCGCGTCCCGCGCCTTCAACGGCGTCTACCGCGTGATCCTCAAGGACCTCGGGCTCACCTATCCCCAGTACCTGGTGATGCTGGTGCTGTGGGAGCAGGGCGACCTGCCGGTCAAGAAGCTCGGCGAACACCTGCGACTGGACTCCGGCACCCTCTCCCCGCTGCTCAAGCGCCTGGAGACGGCGGGCCTGGTCCACCGGGAGCGCAGCGCCCGCGACGAGCGCTCGGTGGAGATACGGCTCACGGAGGCGGGCGCCGCGCTCCGTGAGCGCGCACTGCAGGTACCGCGCCGCATCGTCTCGGCGACGGGCTTCGACGTCGACGAGATCCGCGACCTGAAGGCCCGCCTGGACCAACTGACGGGAACACTGGACGCGGCGGCAGCGGACGCCCCCTAGGGGCGCGGCGGTGTATCGATATGCGGCTGCCGCCGCGTGGGCGCGACCAGCCCCCACCGGCCCGCGCCCTGGGCACGACCCTCCTCCCCCCTGATCGGCCGCACATACAACCGCAGCGCGACCCGATCCACCACGATCTCCTCCCGCAGCACGAACTGCTGGTTCAGCACCGCCACTTTCGCCCGCTCCGTCGACAGCCGCGGCCGATACCCGCTCACCAGCGCGTACTTCTCCACCACCGCCCACACCTGATCCACCCCGGCCAACCGCCGCCGCAGCGTCCCGGCCCCCACCTCGCGCCCGTACAACGTCCCCGAGGCCGGCCCCGGCTCGGCCAGTGCGACGTCCCACGTGGTGCTGAAGTCGGCCGGATAGGCGAGCTGCGTCCCGCGGGCGTGCGCCGGCAGGTACAGCACCGGGTCGCCCGGCCGCAGCGCCCGCGCCGCCGCCTCCGCGACCGCGCCGAGGTCGTCGGGCCGGGTGCCCGCGACCCGGTCGTGCCGCAGCAGCGGAAGCTGGTGGGTGAAGGCGAGGACGAGTGCCAGGACCCCGGCCAGGGTGAACACGGGCGACCGGGACACCGTCGCCGTGCCGTGCCTCCAGAGCCGGCCCAGCAGCCCGGCGACCCGGTCCGCGCCGAGCGCCACCAGCAGAGGTGCGCCGGCGAGCGCGTACAGCACATAGCGGTCGACGTACAGCGGTGTGAGCTGCGAGGCCAGCATCAGCGCCACCGGCGGCAGCACCGCGAGCGGCAGCGCGACCGCCACGAGGGTCAGCTCACCGCGCCGGCCCACCAGCCGGGTCAGCCCGAGCAGCCCCAGCGCCAGGCACGCCCAGTACACCCCGTCGGTCGGTCCGAGGTACTGGCGCAGCAGCTCCTGCGCGGTCTCCACGTCCGGCTCCCGCAACCACGCCACCTGAGCCGACTGCCTGTGCGAGACGACGACCATCGGCAGCAGCGACAGCGCCACACCCCCGGCCGCGCAGCCCCACCCCCGCCACACCCTTCCCGACGAACGGGCCAGCGCCAGAGTTCCCGCGTGCGCGAGCAGCAGCAGGACGGCGAACTCGTGCAGCCAGCAGGTCAGTCCGAGGACGGCGCCGTACCAGCACCACGCCCGCCGCCCGCCCCGTTCCGCCGCCCGCACGAGGAGCAGCGTCGCGCCGGTCGCGCCCGCGGCGACCAGGGCGTACGAGCGGCCCTCCTGCGCGTAGTGGCCGACCAGCGGGGTGAGCGCGTACATCAGCCCGGCCCACAGGCCGACGCGCGGCCGGGCCAGGCGGGTGCCGAGGGCGGCCACCAGGCCCGCGGTGACGGCGGCCGCGCACACCGAGGGCAGCCGGAGGTCGACCTCGCCCGGGCGGCCGGGGGCGGCGCCGAGGACGACGTGCATCAGCAGGTAGTACAGGCCGTGCACGGCGTCGACCTCGTGCAGCAGTCGCCAGATCTGCGGCACCGTGCGCCGGGCGACCTGGTAGGTGACGGCCTCGTCGCGCCACATCCCGCCGCGGTGCAGCCTCCAGAGCCCGACCGCGAGCATCACCGCGGCCGGGACGGCCACGACCGCTCCGCGGCGGCCGCGGCCGGGACGCCCGCGCGGCGATCCGCCCAACGGGTTCGGCCGACTCGATGGAGTCGGCCGTCCGGTGTCCGTCGTTCGCGAGGTCCGCGGATGTGCTTTTACGAGAGGCCCGATACTCACCACGGCCCGATCTTTTGCGATTAGCCAACCTTTGCCGGGTATTGACGGCGTATCGGCATGGATACACCATCCGCGCGGCTTACGCTCACGGTTGATGAATCGCCGCTCGTACTTCCCGCTCCCCCGCGTCCCGTTCGCCTCGGCTGTTCGACTCCCGGGTCTCCCACGGCCCCTCCGGCTCCCCGGTCTCCTCTGCCTCACCGCCTTCTGGATCGCCACGCGCGCGCTGATGCTGTGGCTCCTCGCCCACAACAACGAGCGAGTGCTGGGACACGGAGCGGTCGCGCGCGAAGTCTGGCGGCTCTACTTCCACTGGTACGGCGTGCTGTCGCACGGCGCGTTCCCGGCGCACGACACGTTGTGGCAGTACCCGCCGGGCGCCGGCGCGGTGCTGCTCGCGCCGGGGCTGGTGCCCGGGCTCAGTTACTTCCAGGCGTTCGTGGGGTTCACCCTGGCCACCGACGCGCTGATCACGGCGGCGCTCGCCCGCGCGGGCACGCGCCCCGGCCGCACCCTGCTCGGCGCGGCCCTGTGGACCGGCGGCCTCCCCCTCCTGCTGCACCTCCCGCTCGCCCGCTACGACGTGGTGGTCACCGCCCTCGCGGTGCTCTCCCTGCTCACGCTGTCGCGCTCCACGCGCGCGTGCGGGGTGCTCGCGGGGCTGGGCGCGCTGGTGAAGGTGTGGCCGGCGCTGGTGCTGCTGGGCGTCGAACGCGGACGCCCCACCCGCACGGCATGGACCTGGGCGGCCGTCACCGGAGGCGCGACGCTCGCCTTCTTCGTGCTGGCGTTCCGCAACCCCCTCGCCTTCCTCCGTCAACAGGGCGGCCGGGGCGTGCAGATCGAGTCCCTCGGCGGCACCGCGCTCAGCCTCGCGCGGCACGCCGGCTGGCACGGCACGGTCCGCTACCAGTACGGCGCGATGGAGCTCGTCGGCCCGCATGTGCACGCCGTCGCGACCGCCTCCCTCGCGCTCACCGCGGTCGCCTTCGCGCTCCTGCTGCTGTGGCGCGTCCGCGCCCGGCACTGGACCGAGGCCACCCCCTACGACGCGGCACTGAGCGCCGTGCTCCTCTTCACCGTCACCAGCCGCGTGATCAGCCCGCAGTACATGATCTGGCTGCTCGGACTGGCCGCCGTGTGCCTGACCTCCCGGCACACCACCCAGCGCCCGGTCGCCGCGCTGGTCGTGACGGCGACCGCGCTCAGCTCCGTCGCCTACCCCGCCTTCTACACGGAGGTCGTCGGCTGCACCTGGACGGGCTGCCTGCTGATGCTGGCCCGCAACGGGCTGCTGGCCGCGGCGGCCGTCCTCTCCCTCACCCGCCTGTGGCGCGCCACCCGCCGCCGTACGGACACGGTGAGCGACCCCTCGATCACCAGGAGCCGTCCCGGCCGTCCCCGGATGTCCGTCGCAGCTGCTTCACTGGGAGACGACCGCGGCTGAAGCACACCCATGACGGAGGGGACCGCCACACATGACCTGGCTGATCACCGGCGGCGCCGGCTACATCGGGGCGCATGTCGTCCGCGCGATGACCGAGGCGGGCGAGCGGACGGTCGTGTACGACGACCTGTCCACCGGCATCGCCGAGCGCGTGCCGGAGGACGTGCCCCTGGTGGTCGGCTCCACCCTGGACGGCGAGAGGGTCGCACACGCCCTGGCCGAGCACGAGGTGACCGGGGTCGTCCATCTGGCGGCGAAGAAGCAGGTGGGCGAGTCGGTGGACCGTCCCCTGCACTACTACCACGAGAACGTCGAGGGCCTGCGCGTCCTCCTGGAGGCCGTGACGGAGGCCCGGGTCCCGTCCTTCGTGTTCTCCTCCTCGGCCGCCGTCTACGGCATGCCGGACGTCGACCTGGTGACGGAGGAGACACCCTGCCTGCCGATGTCGCCGTACGGCGAGACGAAGCTGGCGGGCGAGTGGCTGGTCCGCGCGACGGGCCGGGCGACCGGCCTCTCGACCGCGTCGCTGCGCTACTTCAACGTCGCGGGCGCGGCGAGCCCCGAACTCGCCGACGTGGGCGTCTACAACCTCATCCCGATGGTCTTCGAGAAGCTCACGGAGAACGCCCCGCCGCGCGTCTTCGGCGACGACTACCCGACCCCGGACGGCACCTGCGTCCGCGACTACATCCACGTGGTGGACCTCGCCGAGGCACACGTGGCCGCGGCCCGCGCCCTCCAGGCCGACCCGGGCCGCGAACTCACCCTCAACATCGGCCGCGGCGAAGGCGTCTCCGTCCGCGAGATGATCGACCGCATCAACTCCGTCACCGGCTACGACCGCCCCCCGACCGTCACCCCCCGCCGCCCCGGCGACCCCGCCCGCGTCGTCGCCTCCGCGGACCGCATCACCACCGAACTCGGCTGGAAAGCCAAACACGACATCCACGACATGATCACCTCAGCCTGGCACGGCTGGACCCGCCTCCACCCGGAAACGCCCCGGGACTGAGCCGCAGCGGTCGGTGAGCTGCCGTCAGTCCCGCTCCCGGCGGGCCCGTTTGAGCTCTTCGGAGAGGGTCCAGGCGTCGGCGGCCGGGCCCAGGTGGGCGAGTTTGTCGGGGTTGAGGACGAGGCGGATGGTCTGGACGCGGCCGTCGAGGATGTCGAGGGAGAAGGTCTGGAGGGTTTTGCCGTCGCGGTCGCGGAAGACCGCGCCGGGCTGGCCGTTGACCTCGTGGGGTTCGCAGGTCACCTGGACCCGGGCCAGCGCGGGGAAGACAGCGGCGAGGAGACGGGCCACGTTCTGGGCGCCGGCGACCGCGCGGGCCAGCTGCGGGGCCTTGCCGCCGCCGTCGCCGACCAGCGAGACGTCGGCGGCGAGCAGGTCCTGGAGGGCGGCGACATCGCCCTCGTGGAGGGCCTCGAAGAAGCGTGCGGCCAGTTCGTCGCGTTCGCGGTGGTCCGCCTCGAAGCGGGGGCGGCCCTCGGCCATGTGGCGGCGGGCGCGGACCGCGAGCTGACGGCAGGCGGCCTCCGAGCGACCCACCGCCGCCGCGACCTCAGGGAAGCCGAAGTCGAACACCTCGCGGAGGACGAAGACGGCACGTTCCAGGGGGCTGAGGCGTTCGAGGAGCAGCAGGGCCGCCATCGAGAGCGAGTCGGCCAGTTCCGCCGAGCGCTCCGGGTCCTCGTAGGGGTCGGTGAGCAGCGGCTCGGGGAACCACGGGCCGACGTACGCCTCGCGCCGGACGCGGGCCGAGCGCAGTACGTCGATGGAGATCCGGGTCACCGCGGCCGACAGGAAGGCCTTGGGCGACCTGACCTCCGTCGGTGAGGCCTCGAACCGCAGCCAGGTCTCCTGGACCGCGTCCTCCGCCTCGCTCACGCTGCCCAGGATCCGGTACGCGATCGAGAACAGCAGCGGCCGCAGGTCCTGGAACTCCTCGGTCCTGTTCATGTCCCGTTCCCTCCCCTTCGATCGTTCGGCCCGTCGGCCCTTCGCCCCTTCGCCCCTTCGGCATCAGAACGCGCCGGGGCCGAACCGGCCCACCGCGACGACCAGCGCGATCACGAGATAGACCAGGTTCAGCGCCACGAACGCCCGTTCGCCGCGCCGGCCGTGGGTGATCATCGCGCCGATCATCAGCGGGGTCCAGGCGGTGGCGGTCACCGGCACCAGTACCGGTGCGACGCCGGTGACGGCCGGCAGGACCAGGCCCGCCGCGGCCAGGAGTTCGAGGACCCCCAGCGTCTTCACGAAGCCGTCGCCGACCTCACCGGTCCAGCCGCCGCCGTGGGCCGCGGCCAGCTTCTCCCTCGGCACGAACGTCTTGCTGATGCCACCGGTCAGGGCCACCGCGGCCAGCAGTCCGGCGGCGATCCACAGGGCGAGGTTCATCGTCCACTCCCAGGTCGAGGATGTCTGCGCCCCCTACGACGAGACGGCCGGCCCGCCTGTGACATCCCCGGCCGAGTGGTTCACAGCGCTTTGAGCGCCTCCGTGGTCCCGCGGGCCAGCGCCCCCAGATAGCCCTTCGGCAGCTTCGGGGTGCGGATCACCACCGACCGCCAGTACAGCGGGCCGGAGATCAGGTCCATGGCCAGGTCGTCGTCGAGGTCGGCGGCGAGTTCGCCGCGCCGCTGCGCCGACTCGATGATCTTGCTGGCGACGCCCTCCTGGCCCTCGCGCAGCGTCTTCTGCATGGCCTCGGCGATCTCGGGGTTGCGGGCCGCCTCGGCCTGGAGGTCCGGGATGATCTGCGAGGCGACGGGGTGGCGCAGCGCACGGGACGTGACCTCGTACAGGAGCCGCAGGTCGCCCTCCAGGGAGCCGGTGTCGGGCACCGGCAGGCCCAGCACGGCGAGGGCGGAGACGACGTCGAGGACGAGGTGCAGCTTGGAGCGCCAGCGACGGTAGACGGCGGTCTTGCCGACGCCCGCGCGGCGCGCGATGCCCTCGATGGACATCCGGGCGTAGCCGACCGCCGCGAGTTCCTCGAAGACGGCGGCCCGGATGGCCTCGGTCACGTCCTCGCGGAGGACGGCCGCCCCGGCGGGGGCTCGTCGGCGCGGACGCGTCTGGGACTCCTCGGCGTTCGTCGTCATGTCACCCAGCATAGGGGCGTAACGACGAAACGGTTGCGTCCCGACGAGTCCCCGACACCGGGCCGCCACCCGATCGCCGCAACGCGGTCGCGCTGAACACGCCCCAGTTCACCGCCGTACCCGAACACGCGCCCCACCCTCTCGCACAACGAATCGGTCGCGCCCCGACCTCGGAAGTGTCACGGCACACACGCACCCGTGACGACGAAACGGTTGCGTTCCGACGCCAACTCGGCCTACGCTCCCGTTGCGACGATACGGTCCCGTCCCGACGTAAGAAAACGTGAAGAGAAGCGTAAGGAAACTTCGGATGACGGGCCCGGCGCCCAGCCGGACGCCGCAGCACCCCCACCCCCCCGAGTGAAAGCAGCGGATGTGACCCAGGTTCTCCACACACCGCCCCCGACTCCGGTCTCGGCCGAGGACGACCTCGCGGCGCTCGCCGCCCGGCACGGCCTCTCGGTCAGCGGCGCCCGTCCCTCCCTGCCCCAGTACATCCGCCAGCTGTGGGCCCGACGGCACTTCATCGTCGCGTTCGCCACCGCCAAGCTCACCGCCCAGTACGCCCAGGCGAAGCTCGGCCAGGTCTGGCAGGTCATGACCCCGCTGCTGAACGCCGCGGTGTACTACTTCATCTTCGGCATCCTGCTGGGCACCAAGAGGGGCGTGCCGGACTACATCCCGTTCCTGGTCACGGGTGTGTTCATCTGGACGTTCACGTCGAGCTCGATCATGACCGGCACCCGCGCGATCGCCGGCAACCTCGGCCTCGTCCGCGCCCTGCACTTCCCGCGGGCAGCACTCCCGATCTCCTTCTGCCTCCAGCAGCTGCAGCAGCTGCTGTTCTCCATGTGCGCCCTGATCGTCATCCTGCTCTGCTTCGGCGTGCCGGTGGCGGCCTCCTGGCTGCTGGCCGTCCCGGCGCTGCTCCTGCAGTTCATGTTCAACACCGGCATGTCGCTGATCATGGCCCGCTGGGGCGCCAAGACCCCGGACATCTCCCAGCTGATGCCGTTCGTGCTGCGCACCTGGATGTACATCTCCGGCGTCATGTGGAGCATCGACAAGCTGACCGGCAACCACAAGGGGCTGCCGGGCTGGGTGGCGCCGGTACTCAAGGACAACCCGGCCGCCGTCTACATCGACCTGATGCGCTACTCCCTGATCGACAGCTTCCACTCCAGCCAGCTGCCGCCGCACGTGTGGCTCGTCGCGACCGGCTGGGCCGTGGTCGTCGGCGTCGGCGGGTTCATCTACTTCTGGAAGGCTGAGGAGACGTACGGCCGTGGCTGAGAACGTGAGCGACACCCCCAGCATGGACGAGACACCCATCGAGCGTGAGCCCCGCATCGTGAGCGACATCCCCACCGTCGTCTGCGACCGCGTCGACATCGTCTACCGGGTCAACGGCACCGGAGCCGGACGCGGCTCCGCCACCGCCGCCCTCAACCGCATGCTGCGCGGCAAGAAGCGGACCGAGAACGCGGCGGGCGTCCGCAAGGTGCACGCGGTCAAGAACGTCTCCTTCGTCGCCTACAAGGGCGAGGCGATCGGCCTCATCGGCACCAACGGCTCCGGCAAGTCCACCCTGCTCAAGGCCGTCGCCGGCCTGCTCCCGGTGGAGAACGGCGCCATCTACACCGACGGCCAGCCCTCTCTCCTCGGCGTCAACGCGGCCCTGATGGGCGACCTGACCGGTGAGAAGAACGTCTACCTCGGTGGCCTCGCCATGGGCATGTCCCGCGAGGAGATCAAGGAGCGCTACCAGGACATCGTCGACTTCTCCGGCATCAACGAGAAGGGCGACTTCATCACCCTCCCGATGCGGACCTACTCCTCCGGCATGGGCGCCCGGCTGCGCTTCTCCATCGCCGCCGCCAAGGACCACGACGTCCTGCTCATCGACGAGGCCCTGGCCACCGGTGACGCGTCCTTCCGGATGCGGTCCGAGGAGCGCATCCGCGAGCTGCGCCAGCACGCGGGCACGGTGTTCCTGGTCAGCCACAACAACAAGTCCATCCGCGACACCTGCGAGCGGGTGCTGTGGCTGGAGCGCGGGGTGCTGCGCATGGACGGACCCACCGAGGACGTCCTCGCCGAGTACGAGGCCTTCACCGGCGACAAGTCCGACAAGACCAAGGCGAAGCCCAAGCCCAAGCCCAAGGTCGCCCCGTCTCCCTCCTGACGCAGACCTACGACCGCGAGCCGCGCCGTGCTACACGGCGCGGCTCGCGCGATACAGCTGGCCACCACCGTCGCCGTCATGGCCGGCCAACGCGGCCCGTGCAACAGCAGGTTGAAGGCCAGGACGTTGACGAGCACACCGCTGCCGCCGACGACCCCGCATTTACGGTAAAGGCGCCCCGAGCCGTCACCGGCTCGGGGCGCCTTTTCTGTCGTACTACTGCTCTGCAGGGCTATGAGTGCGTGCGCAGCAGCGTCCGCATCGTCCGCATGGCCACCGACAGGTTGGCCAGGTCGAAGGAGTCCGAGCTGCGGATCTCCTCCAGGGTGGCCCGGGCCCGGCCCAGGATCGCCGAGTTCTTCTGCTCCCAGGCCGCGTAGCGCTGCTCGGGCGTCGAGGTGCCGTTGCCCACGGCGAGCACGTCGGCGGTGAGCATCGCGTGGGCCGCGTACAGGTCCTCGCGGATGGAGGCGCGGGCCATCGACTGCCAGCGGTCGGCACGCGGGAGCTCGATGATGCGGTCCATCAGCTGGGTGACGCCGAGCCGGTCGGCGAGGTCGTAGTAGACCTCGGCGACATCCAGCGGTTCCTTGCCCATGCGGTCGGCCACCGAGACGATGTCCAGCGCCGGGAAGGCGGAGGAGAAGCCGGCCACGCGGGTCGCCAGCTCGTCCGGGACACCGGACGCGGACAGCTCGTCGTACAGGTGCTGGTACCACTCCAGGTCCGCGCCGCGCAGCAGCTTGGGCAGCTGCTGCCAGACCTGCTCGACCCGCTCGGAGAAGAAGTCGACGGTCTCGGCGAGCTCCAGCGGCTGCGGGCGGTTGTTCAGCAGCCAGCGGGTGCCGCGCTCGACCAGGCGGCGCGAGTGCAGCCGGATCCGGGTCTGGACGGCCGCGTCCACCTTGTTGTCCAGTTCCTCGACACCGTCCCACACCGGAGCGGAGCGGAAGATCGCGCGGGCCGCGGTCTGCGCCCGGACGATCTCCTCCAGGGAGGCCCCGGTCTCCTCGCGGAGCCGGTGCAGATACGTCGTACCACCGGTGTTGACCGTGTCGTTGACCAGGACCGTGGTCGTGATCTCGCGGCGCAGCGGGTGGCTGATGAGCGCGGCGGCGAACTGCTCGCGCAGGGCGGTCGGGAAGTAGGCGTGCAGCAGGCTGCTCAGATACGGGTCGTCCGGCAGCGAGGTCGCCAGCAGCTCGTCGGCGACCGTGATCTTCGTGTACGCCAGCAGGACGGCCGTCTCCGGCCCGGTCAGGCCCTGGCCGGTGCCGATGCGCTCGCGGATCTGGCGGTCCGTGGGCAGGAACTCCAGGGCGCGGTCCAGGTGACCCTCGCGCACCAGGTGGCGCAGGAAGCGCTGCTGGGCGTGGAGCATGTCCCCGGACTGGGCCAGCGCGTTGGAGATCGCCACGTTCTGCGCGTAGTTGTTGCGCAGCACCAGGGCGCCGACCTCGTCGGTCATCTCGGCCAGCAGCTTGTTGCGCTGCTTGACCGTCATGTCGCCGTCCGCGACCACACCGTTGAGCAGGATCTTGATGTTCACCTCGTGGTCCGAGGTGTCCACGCCCGCACTGTTGTCGATGGCGTCGGTGTTGATCTTGCCGCCCTGGCGGGCGAACTCGATCCGGCCGAGCTGGGTCAGGCCCAGGTTGCCGCCCTCGCCGACGACCTTGACGCGCAGGTCGGCGCCGTCGACGCGGATGGCGTCGTTGGCCTTGTCGCCGACGTCCGCGTTCGACTCGGTCGACGCCTTGACGTAGGTGCCGATGCCGCCGTTCCACAGCAGGTCGACCGGCGCCGCCAGGATCGCCTTCATCAGCTCGGCCGGGGTCACCTTGGCGACCTTGTCCTCGATGCCGAGGGCCTCACGGATGTGGCCGTTGACCGGGATGGCCTTGGCGCTGCGCGGGAAGATCCCGCCGCCCGCCGAGAGCAGGTCCGTGTTGTAGTCGCCCCAGCTGGAGCGGGGCAGCTCGAACAGGCGGCGGCGCTCGGCGTAGGACGTGGCCGCGTCCGGGTTCGGGTCGATGAAGATGTGCCGGTGGTCGAAGGCGGCGACCAGGCGGATGTGCTCGCTGAGCAGCATGCCGTTGCCGAACACGTCACCGGACATGTCACCGATGCCGACGACCGAGAAGTCCTCGCTCTGGGTGTCGACGCCCAGCTCCCGGAAGTGCCGCTTCACGGACTCCCAGGCGCCGCGCGCGGTGATGCCCATGCCCTTGTGGTCGTAGCCCGCGGAGCCGCCGGAGGCGAAGGCGTCGCCGAGCCAGAAGTTGTAGCTGCCCGCGACCTCGTTGGCGATGTCGGAGAACGTCGCCGTGCCCTTGTCGGCCGCGACCACCAGATAGGTGTCGTCCTCGTCGTGCCGGACCACGTCCTGCGGGGGCACGATCTCGCCGGCCACCATGTTGTCGGTGATGTCGAGCAGCGCCGAGATGAACGTCTTGTAGCTGGCGATGCCCTCCGCGAGCCACGCGTCCCGGTCCTTGCCCGGGTCCGGCAGCTGCTTGGCGACGAAGCCGCCCTTGGCACCGACCGGCACGATGACGGTGTTCTTCACCATCTGCGCCTTGACCAGGCCGAGGATCTCGGTGCGGAAGTCCTCGCGGCGGTCGGACCAGCGCAGACCACCGCGCGCGACCTTGCCGAACCGCAGGTGCACGCCCTCGACACGCGGCGAGTACACCCAGATCTCGTACGCCGGGCGGGGCGCCGGAAGGTCGGGGATGGCCTGCGGGTCGAACTTCATGGAGACGTAGGAGTGCGGCCTGCCCTCGACCGTCTCCTGGAAGAAGTTGGTGCGCAGCGTCGCCTTGATGACGGTCAGGAAGGACCGCAGGATGCGGTCCTCGTCCAGCGAGGCCACCTGGTCGAGCGCCGCGTCCAGCTCCTCCAGCAGGGCGTCGGTGATCTCCAGGCCGGCCTTCTGCCGGTCCGGCGACATCCGCGCCTCGAAGAGGGAGACCAGCAGCCGGGTGGTGTGGACGTTGTGGCGGAGCGTGGTCTCCATGTAGTCCTGGCTGAACGTGGAGCCGGCCTGCCGCAGGTACTTGGCGTACGCCCGCAGCACCATCGCCTGCCGCCAGCTCAGCCCGGCGCTCAGCACCAGCGCGTTGAAGCCGTCGTTCTCCGCCTGGCCGGTCCAGGTCGCCGCGAAGGCGTCCTGGAACCGCTCACGGCCGTCCTCGCCGAGGTAGTCGCCGTTCGCGCTGCCCTGGACCTTCGGCACGCGCAGGCCGAAGTCGTAGATCCAGGCGGTCGTCCGGTCCGCGCAGCGCAGTTCGTACGGCCGCTCGTCGATCACCTCGACGCCGATCCGGTTGAGGACCGGCAGCACGGCAGACAGGGAGATCGCCGCGCCCTTGCGGTAGATCTTGAAGCGGCGCTCGTCGGGGGCGGCGCCCACCGGCTCGTAGAGGCTGAGCGCGAAGTCGTTGCCCGCCTCCTCGGTGAGCCGCTCCAGGTGCACGAGGTCGGCGACCGCCGCGCGCGGGGTGTGGTCGGCCTTGTAGCCCTCGGGGAAGGAGTTGGTGTACTTGCGCAGCAGTTCGGCCGCGCGCTCCTCGCCGCACTCTGCGTTGAGCGCCTCGCCGAAGGCGTCGGCCCAGGAGCGGGCCGCCTCGACCAGGCGGGCCTCGATGCGGTCCTTGTCGGCGTCGGACAGCTCGGGCAGCTCGGTGCCCTGCGGGACGCGGACGACGAAGTGCAGCCGGGAGAGGATCGACTCGGTGTTCCAGGCCGTGAAGTCGACGCTGGTGCCGCCGAGCTCCTCCTTCAGGATGTCGATGATCCGCAGCCGGACGCCGGTGGTGTAGCGGTCCCGGGGGAGGTAGACGAGGGCCGAGTAGTAGCGGCCGTACTCGTCCTGGCGCAGGTACAGCCGCAGCCGACGGCGTTCCTGCAGGTAGAGGACGCTGGTGACGATCGACTCCAGCTCGGGGACCGGGGTCTGGAACAGCTCGTCGCGCGGGTAGGTCTCCATGATCTGGAGCAGGTCGCGGCCGTCGTGGCTGTTGGGCGAGAAGCCGGCCCGGTCCAGGACCGCGTCGACCTTGCGGCGGATGACGGGCACCCGGCGCACCGACTCGGTGTAGGCGGCGGACGAGAACAGGCCGAGGAAGCGGCGCTCGCCGACCACGTTGCCGTCCGCGTCGAACTTCTTGACGCCGATGTAGTCCAGGTACGACGGCCGGTGCACGGTCGACCGGCTGTTCGCCTTTGTCAGGACGAGGAGCTTGTGCTCACGGGCCTTGGCGCGCGCGTCGGCCGGGAGCCGCTCGAAGGAGGGGCTGACCGGATGGCCCTCGTCGACGGCGTGGTGCGGGTCGGAGCGCAGGATGCCGAGGCCGGTGCCGGGCACGGCGGCCAGGGAGTCGTCCTCGCGGAGCTGGTACTCGCGGAAGCCGAGGAAGGTGAAGTGGTCGGCGGCCAGCCAGCGCAGCAGTTCGCGGGCCTCCTCGACCTCGGGGCGCGGCAGGTCGCCGGGCACGGGCTCGTCACCGAGTTCCTCGGCGATGCGGGCGGCGGCCTCCCGCATCTTCTCCCAGTCCTCGACGGCCTCCCGGACGTCGGAGAGCACGCGCAGCAGGTCGGCGGTGATCTGCTTGAGGTCGGAGCGGTCGGTCTCGCGGTCGATCTCGACGTGGATCCAGGACTCGATGTGCGCGTCGTGCGGCAGTTCCCCGTCCGTGGCCGGGGTCGGCAGCACCTCGATCAGCTTGCCGGTGAGGTCGCGGCGGACGACGAACTGGGGGTGGATGACCACATGGATGCCCCGGCCCTGCCGGGTCAGCTCATTGGTGACCGAGTCGACGAGGAACGGCATGTCGTCGGTGACGACCTCCACCACGGTGTGGCTGCAGGTCCACCCGTTCTCCTCGACGGTCGGGGTGTGGACCCGGACGTTGGCGGTGCCCTGGGGACGGGTCTCGGCAAGACGGTAGTGCGAGACGGCGGCGCCGAAGACGTCGACCGGGTCGCGGTCGGCGAGGTCCTCCGGTGCGGTGTGCAGGTAGTAGCGCTGGAGGAACGCGAACACGGACTCCTGGTCCGCCTCTCCCGTCGTCCCAGTCGGTAGGTGCCCCCCTGCCGGGCTGTTCTCAGCTACCCGGGCGGCCCGATCGAGCAGCTCGGCCTTGGCTTCGTCCAGCTTGGTCTGCATTGTCCTCTGGCTCCTGTCGCGCGCCATTGCGTGACGTAGAAGGAAGTACGGGATCTTCCCCCTGCGGCTCGACGCCACGGCCGGGGTGTCCGGTCTGCTCCGACGCTATGCCGCAAGGTGAGACGAGCGGGGGGTATTGAGCCATATTCGAGCTGCTCCGCAGGTGTGATGCTGCTCTCGGCAGCGCCCCTGCCAGGGCCGCCTTCGGCGCCCTCCGCCCGGGAGGACCAGCGACCGCCGCCCGGTCACGGAGGTGTTCCGTGCTCACCGGGCGCAGGGCAGGGGCGGTGACGCCCCCGCGAACTATCGCGCTGATCACGCCACCAGGCTATCGCTCCCCACCCGGGGCCCGTCATGAGCCGTATGTGTACAAAACAGGGGGGCGAACTTTGACACTCTGCACAGGGACGGCGGCCCCGGGGAGGCTCACGCCACCATCCGCTCCGCTTCCTCGACCGCCTCCGCCAGCGAGTCCACCACCGGGACCCCGACCTCCTCCAGGCTCGCCCGGCCGTGCGACCCCCCGGTGTACAGCACCGCCTTCGCGCCCACGGCGTGCGCCGCCACCGCGTCGTCCGCCGCGTCCCCGATCACCACGGTCCGCCCCGGCGCCACGTCCCCCAGCCGCCGCAGATGCCGGACCATGTGCTCGGCCTTGCTGCCCCCGGACGGCCCGACCCGGCCCTCCACCCGTACGAAGTGCGGCTCGATCCCGAACCCCCGCACCAGCGGTACGAGTTCGTCGTGCACATACATGCTCAGCAGCGACTGGCTGCGTCCCGCCGAACGCCACCCGGCCAGCAGCTCGGCGGCCCCGTCGGTCAGCCCGCACAGACCACGGTGCTCGGCGTAGTACCGGTGGAAGATCTCGTCCATGACCTCCCACTCGCTGTCCGTCGGCAGCCGCCCCATCAGCCGCTCGTAGAACTTCGGCACCGGCACGCAGTACAGCGCCCGGTACTGCTCCAGCGTGATCGGCGCCAGGCCCAGCTCGGCCGAGGCCGCGTTCGTCGCCCCGATGATCGCGTCGTTGTCGTGGAACAGCGTGCCGTTCCAGTCCCAGACAATGTGTGCGCTTTCGTGCTTCCCCATGCAAAAAACGCTACCCGCCGCCACTGACAATCAAGACCACGGGTACATCACCGCAGGTCACGCGCGCCCCATCGGCTCAGCCGAGCCCCATCAGGTTCGGGATCTCCTGCGTGGCGTACCAGAGCAGCTCATGGTCCTCGGCCCCGTCCACGACGAACTGCGCGTCGTCGTCCCCGCCGTCCGCCGCCGCCAGCGCCCCGGCCGCGGCGGTCACGTCCTCCTCCGCGTCGTCGGAGTCGACGTGCACCGCGGCCGCCTTGGCCAGTGCCACCGTCCCGGTCACCCGCACCTCGCCCAGCGCCGCCGGGTCGAGCCCGCGGTCCGGGTCGGCCGCCGCCGTGCCGTCGGGGACGTCCACGGCCACCACGACCCGGCGCCGCGCCGCGCCCGGCTCGGCGGCCAGCAGCCGCAGCGAGGCCAGGGCGGCCCGGCTGAGGGCCGCGTACTCCAGCTCCTCCATGTCGTCGGAGAGGTACCACTCGCGCAGCGCCGGCGTGACGGCGTAGGCGACGAACGGACCGGTCCCCAGCTCGCCCGTCTTGTGCGCCTCGGCAAGCCCGGGGAGGGTCAGGGGGACATAGACGCGCATGCTGGCCGCTCTTTTCTCGACTCTTCGACTCCGCGGGTCCCCCGAAGGTCGTGGCGCCTCCCGGAGGGCCTTCAGGATACGTGCGGGCGTCCCCTTTCGGGTCCCGGGCGGTGACGTCGGGAGCGTCCACCCGACACCCTCCGGTTCACCCGGTGCCGCCCGCCGCCCGGCCGGGTTCGGGCGCCCCCGATCACTCGGATAGGTGAACATTCCCGGGCCCCCGACACGGGCCGCCGGCGCCTTGCTGCCGCCGTCCCGGCCCCGTACAAGATCCCCGACCGCAAGTTACCGCCCGGTACTCCGGGCTCGCCGAACGGGGATCCCCATGAACAAGGTCATGACCAGGACCGGCCAGCTCCGCCCGGGCACCCGCCCGCCCGGCCGCCGGGACTCCCGCCGCCCCGGAGCGCCCTCGTCCCGCCGGCCGCTCACCCCTCCGGCGGCGCCGCCGAGCCCCCGCCCCACGGACCTCTTCGCGGAGCGCCTGCTGGCCGTCCTCAGCGGCCGCCGACCGGTCCACTGGATGCTCCGGCACACCGCGGGTCCCGCCTACGACGACCTGGCCCGCCTCGCCGAACGCGGCCCCCTGCGCACCCGCGGCGCCGACCCGGTCGTCCGCGACATCGGCTACTACGTCCCCCGCGCCGGCGCCCTGGAGGTCTTCGCCCGCATCGCCGCGGGCGACCAGCTGCGCGCCATGGCCTTCCGCATCGAACAGGGCGCGGACCTGCGCTGGCGCTGCACGGCGGTGGAACTGGGCGGCCCCCGAGCGCCACACGGCAGCTAGGGGGCGCCGGACCGGTCCCAGGGGTTCCAGGGACCGGACACAGACCTAAGAGGGCCTGGGCCTGCCTGGCAAGCGCGAAGGGGGCCTCGCGGCAAGCCTGGGAGGGGGCCCGGCGTGGCCAGAACCCGGAGGGGCCCTGGGCAAGCCCCGGAAGGCCCGCCCGGCAAGCCGAAGAAGGCTGGGCCGGGCAAGCCGAAGGGCCGGCCCCCTTCCGGGGTGACCGGCCCTTCCGACGTGATTCCGTCGCCGTCACTTCCTGCGGCGGCGGCTGCCCTTCGCCTGCTTGCGGCGCTCCGCGCGGGTCAGGCCGTCCGCCTCGGAGCGGGCCGGCTCCTCGTCGTCGTAGATGAAGTCGCCCTCGACGAGACCGGCCTCTCCGTCCACGGTGGCCGCGGAGAAGTGCATGCCCCGACGCTGCGGCGCCTCCAGGCCCTTGGCGCGGATCTCCGGACGTGAGCCCGCCTGGGCCGGCACCGCGTCCTGGACGCTGTCGGAAACCGTCTCGGTGTCCTCGACCGGGACCTCCTCGACCTGCTGCTCGACCTGGACCTCCAGGTTGAACAGGTAGCCGACGGACTCCTCCTTGATGCCGTCCATCATGGCGGTGAACATGTCGAAGCCCTCGCGCTGGTACTCGACCAGCGGGTCCTTCTGGGCCATCGCGCGCAGGCCGATGCCCTCCTGGAGGTAGTCCATCTCGTAGAGGTGCTCGCGCCACTTGCGGTCCAGGACCGACAGCACGACGCGGCGCTCCAGCTCACGCATGATCTCGGAGCCGAGCTGCGTCTCGCGCGACTCGTACTGCTCGTGGATGTCGTCCTTGATGGACTCGGCGATGTACTCGGCGGTCAGGCCCGCGCGGTCGCCGGCCGCCTCCTCCAGCTCGTCGACGGTGACCTTCACCGGGTAGAGCTGCTTGAAGGCGCCCCACAGCCGGTCGAGGTCCCAGTCCTCCGGGAAGCCCTCGGCGGTCTCCGCGCCGACGTACGCGTCGATGGTGTCGTCCATGAAGTGCTGGATCTGCTCCTGCAGGTCCTCGCCCTCCAGGACGCGGCGGCGCTCGCCGTAGATGACCTCGCGCTGCCGGTTGAGCACCTCGTCGTACTTCAGGACGTTCTTACGGGTCTCGAAGTTCTGCTGCTCGACCTGCGACTGCGCGGACGCGATCGCGCGGGTGACCATCTTGTTCTCGATCGGCACGTCGTCCGGCACGTTCGCCATGGACATCACGCGCTCGACCATCTGGGCCTTGAACAGGCGCATCAGGTCGTCGCCGAGGGAGAGGTAGAAGCGGGACTCGCCGGGGTCGCCCTGACGGCCGGAACGACCGCGCAGCTGGTTGTCGATCCGGCGCGACTCGTGCCGCTCGGTGCCGAGGACGTAGAGCCCGCCGAGGTCCTTGACCTCCTCGAACTCCGCCTTGACCGCCTGCTGGGCCTTCTCCAGGGCGGCGGGCAGCGCCTGCGCCCACTCCTCGATGTGCTCCTCGGGGTCGAGGCCGCGCTGACGCAGCTCCGCCTCGGCGAGGTCCTCGGGGTTGCCCCCGAGCTTGATGTCGGTACCACGGCCGGCCATGTTGGTGGCCACCGTGACGGCGCCCCGGCGTCCGGCCTGCGCGACGATCGTCGCCTCGCGCTCGTGGTGCTTGGCGTTGAGCACCTCGTGCTGGATGCCGCGCTTGGAGAGCTGCTGCGAGAGGTACTCCGACTTCTCGACGGAGGTCGTGCCGACCAGGATCGGCTGGCCCTTCTCGTGCTTCTCCGCGATGTCGTCGACGACCGCCTCGAACTTGGCGACCTCGGTGCGGTAGATCAGGTCCGACTGGTCCTTGCGGACCATCGGCCTGTTCGTGGGGATCGGCACCACACCGAGCTTGTAGATCTGGTGGAACTCGGCAGCCTCGGTCATGGCCGTACCGGTCATGCCGGACAGACCGGGCTGTTCCTTGCCGTTGTGGTCGTGGCGCTTGTAGAGGCGGAAGAAGTTCTGCAGGGTGATCGTGGCGAGGGTCTGGTTCTCGTCCTTGATGTCCACCCCTTCCTTCGCCTCGATCGCCTGGTGCATGCCCTCGTTGTAGCGGCGGCCGGCGAGGATACGGCCGGTGTGCTCGTCGACGATCATGACCTCGCCGTCGAGGACGACGTAGTCCTTGTCCTTCTTGAAGAGCTCCTTCGCCTTGATGGCGTTGTTCAGGTAGCCCACCAGAGGGGTGTTCACCGACTCGTAGAGGTTGTCGATGCCCAGCCAGTCCTCGACCTTGGAGACGCCGGACTCGTGGATGGCGACCGTGCGCTTCTTCTCGTCGACGTCGTAGTCGCCGGTCTCCTCCTCGCCCTTGAGCGGGTTGCCCGCCTCGCCCTTCTTCAGGCGCAGGACCAGCTTGGCGAAGTCGCCGTACCACTTGGTGGCCTGGTCGGCCGGACCGGAGATGATCAGCGGCGTACGGGCCTCGTCGACCAGGATGGAGTCGACCTCGTCGACGATGGCGAAGTTGTGGCCGCGCTGGACGAGCTCGTCCTGGGCCCACGCCATGTTGTCGCGCAGGTAGTCGAAGCCGAACTCGTTGTTCGTGCCGTACGTGATGTCGGCCGCGTACTGCTCGCGACGCTGGGCCGGCGTCATGTTGGCGAGGATGCAGCCGACCTCGAGGCCCAGGAACTTGTGGACGCGGCCCATCATCTCGGAGTCGCGCTCGGCCAGGTAGTCGTTGACCGTGATGAGGTGGACGCCCTTGCCGGCCAGCGCGTTGAGGTACGCGGGCAGGGTGCCGACGAGGGTCTTGCCCTCACCGGTCTTCATCTCGGCCACGTAGCCGAGGTGGAGGGCCGCGCCGCCCATGATCTGCACGTCGTAGTGGCGCT
Source organism: Streptomyces sp. NPDC007901 (assembly GCF_042959465.1). NCBI lineage: Bacteria > Bacillati > Actinomycetota > Actinomycetes > Kitasatosporales > Streptomycetaceae > Streptomyces > Streptomyces sp. NPDC007901. The sequence goes on from NZ_JBIBKW010000018.1 coordinate 203,876, forward strand.
GACCGAGGGCGCGCTTGGCGGCCTCGCGGACGGTGGCGAACGCCTCGGGGAGCAGGTCGTCGAGGCTCTCGCCGTCGGCGTAGCGCTGCTTGTACTCATCGGTGAGGGCCCGCAGCTCGGCGTCGGAGAGGTCGACGAAGTCCTCTTCGATGGAGTTGACCTGGTCCGCGATGCGGTGCAGCTTGCGCAGGATCTTGCCTTCGCCTGCACGCATGATCTTCGAGAGGACGGACACGGGGGTTTGTCTCCTTGCCGGTCGGGCCTGGGACGGTCGGTTTCCTTGGACGTACTGAGCAACGGCCATCGTATGCGAGGACCCGGGCGCGCCGGGAGGCCTGTCGACCCGACGACCGTCCGCCGCTTTCCAGCGGGCCCTGTGAGCCCGTTTCGTATGACCGGTCCGGGTGGTCGCAGGTTGTCTGCCGCTTCACCGAGGACAACGGCCGGGCCCCGCGGATAGTGCCGCGCCGGGGCGAGGAATTGCGCGAAATGTGATCACGGGCTCACAGACCGCGAAACACGTGGCGCCCCGGACGCCCGGGCGAGCAGAATCGGCCGATGGAACCCGTCACGCTCACCACCCCGCGTCTGCTGCTGCGCGCGGTCGGCCCGCAGGACACCGACGCGGTGTACGCGGCCGTCCAGGACCCCGACATCCAGCGCTGGACGACGATCCCCTCGCCCTATCTCCCGGAGCACGCCCGCAGCTTCACCGAGCAGATGGTCCCCGACGGCTGGACCGAGGGTTCGATGTTCACCTTCGGTGTCTTCCTGACACCCGGGGAGCTGGCCGGGATGCTCGCCCTCACCATGCGCTCCCTGGGCACGGCCGAGGTCGGCTTCTGGACCGCCAAGGAGCACCGCGGCCACGGCTACACCACCGAGGCCACCCGCACGACCGCCCACTGGGCCTTCACGCGGATGGCGATCGACCGGGTCGAGTGGCGTGCCGAGGTGGGCAACCACGCCTCCCGCGCGGTCGCGGAACGCGCCGGCTTCACCATCGAGGGCACACTGCGTTCCTCCCTCAACAACAAGGGTGTACGACGCGACTGCTGGGTGGGATCCCTGCTGCCCTCGGACCTGGGCCTGCCCTCGGCCGCGCCCTACCTGCCGGCCCCCTCGCAGGGCTGACGTCCGATTCGCAGGCTGACGTCCGAGCCGTAGTCCCAGCTCACACCGCACTGTCAGTGCCACCCTCTATCGTCCGGGCCATGACGACCCTCCCGCGCCCCACTGCCGCCCTCTCGGCGGACGAAGCCCGCCGTGTCGCCCTGAGGGCACAAGGCTTCCTCGGCGCTCCCGACCGCCGCTCGGGCGTCCGGGGCGTGCTCCGCCACCTCGGCGCGGTCCAGCTCGACACCATCTCGGTCCTCGCCCGCTCCCACGAGCTCATCCCCTACGCGCGTCTCGGCGCCGTCGGCCGCAGGACGGTCGAGTCCGCCTACTGGACGGACACGCATGCCTTCGAGTACTGGTCGCACGCGGCCTGCATCCTGCCCGTCGAGGAGTGGCCGCACTTCGCCTTCCGCCGCCGCGCCTACCGCGACCGCCCGCACTGGGGGCACGAGCTCCCCGACGGCGTCTACGACCAGGTCATCAAGCAGCTGCGCACCGAGGGCCCGCTGACCGCCACGGAGCTGGGCGGCGCCAAGAAGACCAGCGAGTGGTGGGACTGGTCCGGCACCAAGGTCGCCGTGGAGCGCGCGCTGATGTACGGCGAGGTGGTGTGCGTCGAGCGGCGTGGCTGGAAGCGGGTGTACGACCTCGCCGAGCGCGCGGTCCCCCAGGCGCTCCTCCACGACGAGCTGGACGACACCGAGTGCCTGCGCCGCCTGGTCCGGCTGGCCGGGCAGTCGCTGGGCGTCGGCACGCGCGCGGACATCGCCGACTACCACCGCCTCAAGGGCGAGCAGGTCGACGCGGTGATCGCCGACTCGGGTCTGGTCCCGGTGGAGGTGGAGGGCTGGGGCAAGCCCGCGTGGGCGGATCCGGCGGCCCTCGCCACGCCCCCGCGCGGCCGGCACCGTACGACCCTGCTCTCCCCGTTCGACTCCCTGATCTGGGACCGGGCGCGCACGGAGCGGATCTTCGGCTTCACCCACCGCCTGGAGGCCTACGTCCCGAAGCCGAAGCGGGTGCACGGCTACTACGCGATGCCGGTGCTGGCCGGCGGCCGTCTCGTGGGCCGCGTGGACCCGGCGCGCGAGGGCAGCGACACCCTCGTGGCCCGCCAGGTCACGCTGGACGGCCCGAAGGCGGTCCCGGCGGTGGCGGAGGCGCTGGTCGAGGCGGCGAGCTGGGTGGACTGCACGACGGTCCGCGTGGAGCGGGTGGACGCCCCCGAGCTGCGCGAGCCCCTCCTGCGCGAGGTGACCCGCGCGCTGATGGCCGCGCTCCGCTGACCGGCGCCGACGCCGTCGGCCTCAGCGGATCTCGAGGATCTTCTCCCGCATCGCGTAGACCACCGCCTCCATCCTGGAGTGCAGCTGCAGCTTCTCCAGGATGTTGCGCACATGGTTCTTCACGGTGTTCTCGGAGATGAACAACTCCTTCGCGATATCGCGGTTGTTCATCCCCGTGGCGACGAGCTTGAGCACCTCGAGTTCACGGTCGGTGAGCCGCGGCGCCGGCACCAGCCGGCGCTCGTCGGTGCGCTGGATCATCGACTTGAACTCGGTGAGGAGTTTCGACGCCATGGACGGGCTGATCTGCGACTGCCCGTCGGCCACCGCGCGAATGGCGGTGGCCACCTCGTCGGTGGAGATCTCCTTGAGGAGATATCCGGTCGCGCCCGCCTTGATCGCCTCGTAGAGATCGGCCTCTTCGTCGCTGATCGTCAGCATGATGATCTTCGCGCTGGGTGCGACCTCCTTGATGGAGGTGCAGGCCTCGATTCCGCCGCGCTTGGGCATCCGGACATCCATCAGCACGATGTCGGGCAGCAGATCGGCGGCCTTGTCGACGGCCTCCGCGCCGTCGCCCGCCTCGCCGACGACCTGGATGTCCTCCTCCGCGGCGAGCACGATCTCCAGGCCACGGCGGAAGAGGGCGTGGTCGTCCACCACAAGGACTCTGATCGGCTCCTTGCGTGGAGTACCGCCCACGTCCGGGCCCATGCCGACGACGCCGCCGTCGGCATCCCCGTCCTGCATCGGTCCGAAGCTGTCCGCCATCGTTCCTCCCCCTGAAGGCTGTGGCCTGTGGTGCTGTGCCATCGCCAACCCAAGGCAGCGGCCCACCGGTTGGGCCGTTGCGGCCATGATTCCATGCCCGGGTGACAACGCGGTGACCGAGCGGGGCGCGAAGTGGTCGCACACCGATGCCCCTGGGGCGCACACGCGCTTCCAGGGGCACAGGCTCACCTGCCGGCCGAGCCGGTCAGCCGCCCAGCGTGCCTCCCGCCGCGGGCGGTTGCGCCTGGGCGACCATCGGGTCCGTGTTGAGGTGGATGACGCCGTAGTCGTACGCGTGCCGCCGGTAGACGACACTCGGCTCCTTGGTCTCGGAGTCGACGAACAGGTAGAAGTCGTGTCCGACCAGTTCCATCTCGTAGAGAGCCTGGTCGAGGGTCATCGGGGCGGCGACATGCGTCTTCTCGCGGACGATGAGGGGGCCTTCGCCCTGCACCTCGAGGGAGCCCATCTTCGTGGTGGGCACGCCGTCCGTGTCCCCGGGGTGGACGGGGCTGCCGTTCCCGTTGAGCGTCGCCGCGCCCGGGACGTGGTCGGGGACCTCGGCGGCCGGGATCCGCCGTGCGCCGCGGCGCGAGAACCGCTTGTCGTGCTGCTTGCGCAGGCGTGCGTCCAGCTTCTCCGCCGCCAGGTCGAGCGCCGCGTACGGGTCACTGGCCGCTGCCTCCGCCCGGATCACCGGACCGCGGGAGCGGAGCGTGATCTCCACTCGGTCGCAACGGTCGGCCTGTCGGGGGTTGGGCTCCTTGGACACCTCGACGTCGAGGCTGATCACCTTGCCGTCGAGCTTCTGGATCTTCTCCAGCTTCAGCTTCTCGGCCACGTGCTTGCGGAACCGCTCGGGCACCTCGGTCTTGCGGCCCTTGACGACGATGTCCACGCAGAACTCCGTTCCCGGATCGCTCCGCTCCACTGGCGGAGCATCTCCCTTTTGCACCCAACTCCGGTGAACCCCGGAGCCTCGGACTCGGCGACTTCACCTCCTCCTCCCCCATGGGCAAGATCTGCACCCCAGCACCGCGATGATTACGGAAAACCCGCGGCACGGCATTCGGATACGGGAGGTATGGCCTGCGGCTTTCTCCCTCACAACCGAACATATCTCGCCCGGACGGATGTCGTCACCCTCTACTGATGCGTACCTCCATTCAGGTGGATTGGTCCGGTCACTAGCTGCAACGATGCACGTTCACACTCAGTTCCGGTTCATTTCGAAAGAATCCGGTGCGGCCGCGACCACCGCCGCACGGAGCGGCCACGTGGGGGCGTTCCCCTGGCCCATTCCCGGTGCGTCCCGTGTCCACTTCGTTCGTACTTCCCTCGGTCCGGCCGTCCGTTCCTCCCTTCCTTCCCAAGCCGCGCGCCGATACACAGCCGCTGTCCCCTCTCCTGCCCCGCCGGGCCCCATCGCCTCCCGCACCGCACGCGCCGCCTCCGCGAGCGTGGCGCCGGTCGTGACGAGGTCGTCGACGAGGACGACCCGGCCGCCCGCGAGCAGCCGCGCGCCGCCTGCCGTCACCTCCAGCGCACCGGCGAGATTCGCCCGCCGCTGCCGGGAGTTGAGCCCCGACTGGTCGGCCACGGCCCGCCGCTGCCCCAGCACCGGGGCCACCCGGGCCGAGGTCCCGGTGCGCCGCAGCTCCGCCGCCGCCGCGAGCGCGATCCGTCGCACCGGGTCGTGTCCCCGCGCCCGCACGGCCCACGGGGCGGAGGGCACCGGGACCAGCAGCACGGGCCCGGGCGCCGGGGCACCCTCCGGATCCGCCAGGTCGCTCCACGAGCCGACGACACGCACGGTCCGGTGTTCCCGGAGCCCCGCCCGCACCGCTTCCGCCAGCGCCGCGCCCAGGGCTCCCGCGAGTGCCAGCGCGCCCCGTTCCTTGTGGGCGAGGAGAGCCGCCCGCACCTCGTCCGCGTAAGGCGCCGCCGCGTACACCGCCGGCAGCCCGGGCGGTTCCGACGCCGGACGCACCCGGCCCGGTACGGCCCCGCTCAGGGCGGCACGGCACTCTGCGCAGAGCACCGTGCGAGGCGTCCCACAGCCTCCGCACTCGGCCGGTAGCACCAGGTCGGTGAGGTCCTGCCACCACCCCCGCATGTGCCCACTGTGCCAACACCCGGCCGGACCGGCCACCCCTGTGGACAACCACCTCTGGACAACTCCACGCGACCCGCACAGCACGTCCCTCACACGAGTGAGAAGACCGGCGCTGCGCCAAGAGAGGCCGCCCGGGCACCCTCAACGACGGTTGCCCGAAGCACACGACCCGACGTAGACGGCCTGCCGCACACGTCCCGGCCCACACGTCCCGGCCCGCACGACCGAAGCACACGACCCGCCGCACACGACAAATCGGCCGCCCCGCCGGCTCGACGCCGGACCGGGACGGCCGCTCACACTGCTCTCCGCACTCAGCCCGGATAGACCGGCGCCGACCCGTCCTTGAGGAGCTTCTGCCACTGGTCCCCGGACGGCAGCCGGACGATCCCGTCGTCCTGCGAGTCGGCCACCAGGGGCACCCGGTCGTCCTCGGACGCGGCGATCGCCAGGACGCCCGTGAGGGCGGCGGGCGCCGGACCGTCCGGCGTGGAGCCGTCGACCTGGACGTACCGCGTCTGCTGCACTCCACCCTGCTCACGACCGACCACCACGAGCGTGCTGTCCCCGGCCCAGGACATCGCGGTGACCTCCTCGGAGCCGGGCGTGGCGGAGCGCAGTTCGAGGACCGAAACCTCCTGCTGGTCATCGGACTTGGTGCGCTCGATCCGCCCGACGAGCAGCGACTGCTTGCCGTCCTTCTCCACGACGAGCGCGATCCGCACCCCGTCGGCGGCGACCCGCACGTCCTCGATACGGCCGTTCAGCTCGGGGACCTGCACGGTCAGCGGCTGGCCCACACCCTGCGCCAGCATGTACAGCTGCGGCTTGGCGGGATCCCGGTCGGCCACCCACAGGTCACCCCGGGCGTCCCAGCTCGGCGCCGTCAGCCGGTCGTCCTCGGTCGCGCCGTGGCTGGTCAGCACGGCGTCCCCGAGCGAACCCGCAGAGGCGAGCGAGGTGACGTACAGCGACCTGCCGTCGCTGGTGACCCCGGCCGCGGTCCGCTCGTCGCGGGCGACCGCCACCGACCGCAGCGGCTTGGTGCCCGCACCGAACGGTCCCGGTACCGCGACCGCACTGGTACCCGTACCGCCGGTCGTCATCCGCACCAGCCGGTGCTTGCTGTCGAGGAGGTACAGGTAGTCGGGCCGCTTGGTGGACGGGCGCCAGGCGGTGGTCTCGGCCTGTTCCTCGCCGACATCGCACATATGACCGCCGTTGACGGACTGCAGCGCGACCGTGTCCACGGTGGGTGTCAGGTTCCGCAGCGTGAACAGCAGCTGGGTCGCCATCTCGGTGCACTTGGCCGTGCCGATCCGGGACGCCTTGACGTTCAGCGGCACGGTGAGCCGGTTCTGGTCGTCCGGTACCAGCCCGGACACGCCCTTCTTCAGCGCCGTACCGGTCGGGAAACTCGACCACACCACCGGGCCGAGCCAGCTGGTGGGCCCGTTGAGCACCGAACGCACCAGCTGGGTGGTCGGATCCACCCGGGTGCGCACGAAGACGGGATCGGCGACCGCCACCGGCTGCCCGGTTCCCGCGGCCGAGGTGTCCGACGCGAAGTAGTACTTGTTGACCGACGTGTAGTTGCGCTGGAAGTCGGACTTGCCCATCACGACACCCTGCGGCAGCGTGTCGATCCGCCACTGCCCGCTCTTGGCGTCCTTCGTCAGATGCACCGTCTTGCGGTACGACCCGTCGGCGGGCGAGTAGGCCTGCTGCGCGTCGACGGTGGCCACCCGGCTGCCCTGGAGCGCGTAGGTGATGCTGTCCTCGTCCTCCCGGCCGACCGGGCGCGCGGCGGTCTGGATGCTGGGCCCGTTCGTCAGCACCGTGGCCCGCAGATCCGGCCGCCAGGTCTTCGCGGCGGCCGTGGTCAGATACTTGCGCGCCGTGTCGTAGTGCGGATCGTCGCTGGTCAGCGCCTCCAGGAAGCCCTGGAGGATCTCGGTGGACGAGGCGTCCTGCTGCGGCGGCATGGCGAAGACCCGCACCTGCGTGTCCTGCCGTGGCGTGGACTCGACATCCCGCAGGTCGCCGCTGTCCGGCATGGAGGCGCAGCCCGCCAGCAGTACGGCCCCACAGGCGGCGTACGCCACCGCGCGCACCGGTCCGGGCCGGGCGCTCCCCTCGCGGTCAGCGCCCACGAAATGCCTCCCCTGGCTTGTTCGACTGCTCCGGCCCGGCGACGCTCCCGTCGTCGGCGACACCGGTCTCGGACGTGCCCTCCTGGCGCCGCGCGCCCCCGGTGGGCCGGGGCACCACGCGCGCGCCGTTGCCGGGCAGCGCGGTCGGGTCGGCGGTGGGGGCCGCGCCGGCCAGCCGCTGCGTCATGGGGGCCAACGGCGACGTCTGGCCGCCGGGCTGCACCGGCACGGTCGCCCGCTTGTCGCCGCCGCCGCTCGGCAGACCGGCGTCGTCGAGTCCGCGGTTGCGCCGTGAGTCCTTGGGCTCCAGGGGTATCGGCGAGCCCCGCAGCGGCTCGTCCGCGGTCCGCGGCAGCGTCAGCCGGAACTGCGAGCCGCCGCCCGGCTCCCCCCACGCCTGCAGCCAGCCGCCGTGCAGCCGCGCGTCCTCCAGGGCGATCGACAGCCCCAGGCCCGTGCCGCCGGTGGTACGCGCGCGTGCCGGGTCCGCCCGCCAGAAGCGGCTGAAGACCCGGGTCGCCTCACCGGGCTTGAGCCCGACGCCGTAGTCGCGCACCGCGACCGCGACCGCGCCGCCGGCCGCGGCCAGCTTGACCACGACGTCCTTGCCCTCGCCGTGCTCCACCGCGTTGACGACGAGATTGCGCAGCACCCGCTCCACACGCCGGGCGTCGGCCTCGGCCACCACCGGCTGCAGATCGCCGACCACGCGTATGTGCGTGCCCTTGCGCTCCGCGAGCGGCGCGGCACCGCTGACCACCCGCCGTACGACCTCCCTGAGGTCTATCGGCTCGGCCTCCAGCGCCGCCGCGCCCGCGTCGAAGCGGCTGATCTCCAGCAGGTCGGCGAGCAGCGACTCGAACCGGTCCAACTGGTCGGCGAGCAGTTCCGCGGACCGCGCGGTCACCGGGTCGAAGTCCTCGCGCGCCTCGTGGATGACGTCGGCCGCCATCCGCACGGTCGTCAGCGGGGTGCGCAGCTCGTGCGACACGTCCGACACGAACCGGCGCTGCATCCGCGACAGGTCCTCCAGCTGCTGAATCTTCAGCTGGAGGTTCTGCGCCATCTTGTTGAAGGCCTCGCCGAGCCGCGCGATGTCGTCCTCGCCGGTGACCTTCATCCGCTCCTGCAGCCGGCCCGCCGACAGCCGCTCGGCGATCCCGGCCGCCATCCGCACGGGTGTGACGACCTGGCGCACAACAAGCCAGGCGATCGCTCCGAGCAGTACGACGACGAACAGCCCGGCGGTCGCCAGCGTGCCCTTGACCAGGCTGAGGGACTTCTCCTCCTGGGTGAGCGGGAAGAGGTAGTACAGCTCGTACGGATCGTTGTTCGGATCGCTGACCTGCTTGCCGATGACCAGCGCGGGCTGCGAGTCCTTGTCGTCCGTATAGATGATCCGGGTATAGCTCTGCGCGGCCGTCGCATTGCCGTTGATCCGCGCGCGCAGGTCGTCGGGCACGCTGGCCGTCGGGTCGACCTGCCCGGAGGCACGTGTGCGTCCGCCGCCGCTGTTGTTGTCGCCCGCGGGCAGGGTGACCACGTCGAAGGCGCCCTGGCCGCCGCTGGAGAGCGACTCGACGAGGTCGCTCATCCACGAGGTGACGTTCTGCGACTGCCGGCCGTCCGCCGACACCGCGGTGTCGCCGGTGCCGGTCGCGGCCTCGTCGGCCTTCTGCTTGGCCACCGCGAAACCACCGGTGGCCTGGCTCTGCGAGGCCTTCACCTTGGCGTCCAGCAGGCCGTTGCGCACCTGCCCGATGACCACGAAGCCGAGCAGCAGGACGACGCCCAGCGACATCAGCAGGGTCGTGACGACGACCTTGAGCTGGATGTTGCGCCGCCACAGCCGCATGACCGGCAGCAGCGGCCGACGTACCCAGCGCATGAAAAGACGCAGGACCGGGCTGCCCTGAACGCCGCCCTGGAGCAGTCCGCCCTCGAAGAGCAGCCGCCAGCGCGAGCCGGGCCTCTTTCCGCCGACAGGCCGCTCCGGACGGTCCCCGGACCGGCCGGGGGCCGAAGCGGCACTGTCCCCGGACATGTCAGCTGGGTCCCGCCTTGTATCCGACGCCACGGACGGTCACCACGATCTCCGGCCGCTCCGGGTCCTTCTCGACCTTGGAGCGCAGCCGCTGGACGTGAACGTTGACAAGACGGGTGTCCGCCGCGTGCCGGTAGCCCCAGACCTGCTCCAGGAGCACCTCGCGCGTGAACACCTGCCACGGCTTGCGGGCGAGCGCGACCAGCAGGTCGAACTCCAGCGGGGTCAGCGCGATCGACTGCCCCTCCCGCTTCACCGAATGCCCCGCCACGTCGATGACCAGGTCACCTATGGCGAGCTGCTCCGGCGCCGGCTCCTCCGACCTCCGCAGCCTGGCCCGGATCCGGGCCACCAGCTCCTTCGGCTTGAACGGCTTCACGATGTAGTCGTCCGCGCCCGACTCCAGGCCCACGACCACATCGACCGTGTCGCTCTTCGCCGTGAGCATCACGATCGGCACCCCGGACTCCGCCCTGATCAGACGGCACACCTCGATACCGTCCCGCCCAGGCAGCATCAGGTCCAGCAGCACCAGATCAGGCTTGGTCTCACGGAAAGCGGCCAGCGCCTTGTCACCGTCGGCTACGAAAGACGGCTCAAAACCTTCACCACGCAGCACGATGCCGAGCATCTCGGCCAGTGCGGTGTCGTCGTCGACGACAAGGACTCGTCCCTTCATAAACGACATCATCCCATTCTCATAACAGTGAAGGTTGCGCAGGTGATCAGGGTCACCGGCCAGTGACCATAGTCGCAGGGGACCGTCACTGTCTGCCCCCGTCCGCAGACGTCGATATCGGCAACGGCTCTCCGCCCTCGGGCCGAGACCGCTCGCGGTACGACCTGGCCGCAGCTGGTGGCCAGCAATACGCTACGCCCATGGCGCTGGGAGGTACGGGGCGTGAGCTTCTCGCCGTGGGACCCGGTGGCCTGTCGCCTTCCTACGGAACGCACCGGGATCTTCCGCGCGACCGCCGCCCACCGGGTCAGCCGACCGTCACCTGGCACGCAGCTCGGCAAGAGCCTCGGCCGTCACGGGCGAGACGGCGCCTTCCTCGGTGACGATCGCCGTCACCAGCTCCGGCGGCGTCACGTCGAACGCCGGGTTGTACGCCTGGGTCCCCAGGGGTGCCACCGGCATCCCGCCTCCCGCCCCCACCACCGGCACCTGCGGCGCTGTGAGCTCGGTCACCTCATATCCGGGGCGCTGTTCGACCTCGATGGCCGCTCCGTCCGGCGTCTCCGGATCCACCGTCGTCACCGGCGCCACCACGATGAACGGCACATGGTGGTACCGCGCGAGCACCGCGAGCGGATAACTCCCCACCTTGTTCGCCACCGATCCGTCGGCCGCGATCCGGTCCGCCCCGATCAGTACCGCGTCCACCTCCCCCGCCGCGAACAGCGAACCGGCCGCGTTGTCGGTGAGCAAGGTGTACGCCATACCGCTGCGCGCCGCCTCGTACGCCGTCAGGCGAGCGCCCTGCAGCAACGGGCGCGTCTCGTCCACCCAGAGTCGCCTGAGCCGCCCCGCCCGGTGCGCCCGCAGGGCCACCGCGAACGCCGTTCCCTCCCCTCCCGACACCAGCGAACCGGTGTTGCAGTGGGTGAGGATCCGATGCCCTCCGCCCGGCAACAGCTCGTCCAGCAGCGCGAACCCGTGCTCGGCCATCCGCGCGCTGGCCTCGGCATCCTCCCGGTGCAGCGCCCGCGCCGCACCCAGCGCCGCCGCGGCCGGCCCCCTGTTGTCCGCACCGCCGGACAGAGCGGACCGGTACGCCGCCACCGCCCTGCGCACGCCGACGGACAGGTTCACGGCGGTGGGCCGCGCGCTCGACAACGCCGTCGCGGCCTCGTCCACGTCGAAGCCCCGGGCGGCGGCGAGCGCGACGCCGTACGCCCCCGCGATCCCGAGCAGCGGAGCTCCACGCACCGCGAGCGAACGGATCGCCTCGACCAGCGCCGGCGCGTCCGTGCACACCAGCTCGACCTCCTCGGCCGGCAGTCTGGTCTGGTCGAGAAGGACCACAACGGGCCCTTCGGGCGGCTCCTCCCATCGGATCACCGGTATCCCCGTCGGCCGCTTGTCCTCGCCGGTTTGCGCGTACTGATCAGCCATGCGGTCAGTCTGCCCCGTATCCGCCAGACAATTGAAGGTACGCAGCCTCTACCGCGGCCGGTCACTGGGCGACATCCCCATGGCACGATGGCAGCCAACCTGCCACCGCGACCGCGGACGGGCACCGTGAAGGAGCTTCGATGAACGACACTCCGGGCTGGGCCTCGCCCGGATCCGCCCCGTCCGACGGGCGGGAACCCGGCGCGTCCGCCCCTGCCGACCGCACCGTTCCCGCAGGGCCTGCCGATCAGCCGGGTACGGACCCACAGGGCTCCGACTCGAAGTGGTCCAAGGAGCAGCCACCGCCCGGCCAGTGGTCCGCGCCCACGGGCCCCCCGGCACCAGGCCAGGAACCGCCGCCCCCACCCCCCGGCCCCGGCTGGGGCGGCCAGCCCCCCGGCGGCGGATACGGGGGCTACGGCGGCCCCGGCGGCTACGGCCCCCCGGGTGGCTACGGTCCGCCCGGCGGATACGGAGCCTGGGGCGGCGGCTGGGGCGGCCCCCCGCCCGCCGCCAAGCCCGGCGTGATCCCGCTGCGCCCGCTCGGCGTCGGCGAGATCCTCGACGGCGCCGTCTCCACCATGCGCACCTACTGGCGCACGGTCCTCGGCATCTCCCTGACGGTCGCCGTCGTCACCGAGGTCGCGGTGATCCTCCTTCAGGGCCTCGTCCTGAACGACACCGAGACCACCGACGCCCTCAACGACCCGAGCGCCTCCCTCAGCGAGGTGTCCCGCGCCGCGGGCGAGGTCATGCTCAGCTCGGGCGCCGTCCTGCTGATTTCCCTGGTCGGCACCATCATCGCGACCGCCCTGCTGACGACCGTCACCAGCCGCGCCGTGCTCGGCAAGTCCGTGACCACCGGCGAAGCCTGGCGCGACGCCCGCTCGCAGGTCATGAAGCTGTTCGGCCTCATCGTGCTGACCGGCCTCATCGCGGTGGGCGTCCTGCTCGTCGGCGCACTGCCCGGCATCGTCGTCGCGATCGTCGGCGGCCCGGGCGACGCCATCGCCGCCCTGCTCGTTCTCGGCATCCTCGCCGGCGTCGTCGTCACCGTGTGGCTGATGATCCGCTTCTCCCTGGCCTCGCCCGCGCTGATGCTGGAGAAGCAGGGCATCGTCAAATCTCTGGGCCGCTCCGCCAAGCTGGTCCGCGGCTCCTGGTGGCGGGTCTTCGGCATCCAGCTGCTGGCGACGATCATCGCCAACATCGTGTCGTCGCTCGCCGTGATCCCCTTCACCGTGCTCGCCGCCTTCCTCAGCGGCGACGGCTTCTCCGGCTTCCTCCAGGGCACCAACGACAACTACGGCTGGACGTTCCTCGTCATCAGCGGAATCGGCTCGGTGATCGGCTCCATGCTCACCTTCCCGATCAACGCGGGCGTCACCGTGCTCCTCTACATCGACCAGCGCATCCGCCGCGAGGCCCTCGACCTCGAACTGGCCCGCGCCGCCGGCGTCCAGGAGTACAGCACCGCCGCCCCAGGCACCGTCCCGGGGAGCTGATGGGGTGAGCCTGACGGGGGAAGTCCTCACGGCGGTACCGGCGGCCCTGCCGCGCGCCGCCGACGAGGCGGTACGTGGCCTGCTGCGTGCCCGGGACACGGCCTTGCTGTCGCTGACAGGCTCGGGCGACGAGCCGCCGGTGACCATTCCGCGCGACCCCGCGCGGGAGGCGGCGCGCCGTGAGCTGTCCAAGCGGATGTACCACGAGAACGATCCCGGGCTGTTCCAGCGCGCCGTGAACGCCATCCTGGACTGGGTCGACCGCCTGCTCTCCACAGCCGCGTCCGCGACGCCCGGCGGCGCGCTGGGCCTCGTCGTCGTGGTCCTGGCCGTCATCGCCGTCCTGGGCGCCCTGTGGTGGCGGCTGGGCACCCCGCACCGCCAACCCACCTCCACCGCCGCCCTGTTCGACGACCGCCCCCGCAGCGCCGCCGAACACCGCGCGGCCGCCGAGGCCCATGCCGCCCAGGGCCACTGGAACCAGGCCCTCCAGGAACGCATGCGCGCCGTCGTCCGCGCCCTGGAGGAACGCGCCCTGCTCGACGTCCGCCCCGGCCGCACCGCCGACGAGGCCGCCGCCGAAGCCGGCCGCGCCCTGCCCGTCCACACGGACCGGCTGCGCGCCGCCGCCCGGGAGTTCGACGACGTCACGTACGGCGGCCGCAGGGCGACCCAGGCGTCGTACGAGCGCATCGCCGAACTCGACCGCGACCTGGAACGCACCAAGCCGATGCTCGTCAGCAGCACCCACAGCACGGCCCACAACACCCGCCAGGGAGCCGCCGAATGACCATCGGCACAGCCCTCCCGGCCACCACCTCCACCGCGCCCACCACCCGCCAGGTGTGGACCCGCGCCCGGGGCATCGTCCTCGCCGTCGTGCTCCTGCTGGCCGGGGCCGTCGCCATCGCCGTCATCCGCTCCGACAGCAGACACGGCGACCTCGACCCGCGCTCCGCCGACACCTACGGCAGCCGCGCCGTCGCCGAACTCCTCGCCGACCGGGGCGTGGACACCCGCGTGGTCACCACCCTGGCCGAGGCCCGCGCCGCGGCCGGCCGCGACACCACCCTCCTCGTCGCCGTCCCCGACCTGCTGACCCCGCGTCAGCAGTCCCGGCTGAGGGCGTCGACCGCAGGATCGGGCGGCCGCACCGTCCTGGTCGCCGCCGGGAGTACGTCCGTCGAACGGCTCGCCCCCGGCGTCACCGCCGACCCCGCCACCAGCCTGAAGTCCACGCTGAACCCCCACTGCGACCTGGCCGCGGCCCGGCGGGCGGGCAGCGCCGACACCGGCGGCATCCGCTACACCACCACACACCTCGACGCCGACTCCTGCTACCCCAGCCAGCGCCTGGCCACCCTGATCCGCGTCCCGGCGGCCTCCGGAGGCGGCGACACCGTAGTCCTCGGCGCGCCCGACATCCTCCTCAACGACCGGCTCGACCAGCAGGGCAACGCCTCGCTCGCCCTGCAACTCCTCGGCTCGCGCCCGCATCTGGTCTGGTACCTCCCCTCGCTCTCCGACTCCTCGGCCACCGGCACCGGCGAACAGAAGAGCCTCTTCGACCTGCTCCCCTCCGGCTGGCTCTGGGGCACACTCCAGCTCTTCATCGCCGCGGGCCTCGCCGTCTTCTGGCGAGCACGCCGGCTCGGCCCCCTCGTGCCCGAAAAACTTCCCGTGGTGATCCGCGCCTCCGAAACCGTCGAAGGCCGCTCCCGCCTCTACCGCAAGGCCAACGCCCGCGACCGCGCGGCCACCGCTCTTCGCTCCACCACTCGCACCCGCCTCGCCCCCCTCGTAGGCGTCCCGATCTCCCAGGCGCACGCGCCCGAAGCCCTGCTCCCCGCCCTGTCCGCCCACCTCCACGGCGACGGACAGACCCTGCACTCCCTCCTCTTCGGACCGCCGCCCGGCGACGACGAGGCCCTGATCACCCTCACCGACCAGCTCGACGCCCTCGAAAGAGAGGTACGCCGTCCATGATGGACCCGACCACTGACAACGCCGGGACCACCGGGAACCCGGCCGACGCCCGGGCCTCCCTGGAAGCCCTGCGCGCCGAGATCGCCAAAGCCGTGGTCGGCCAGGACCCCGCCGTGACCGGCCTCGTCGTCGCTCTCCTCTGCCGCGGACACGTACTCCTTGAAGGAGTCCCCGGAGTCGCCAAAACGTTGCTCGTCCGCGCCCTCGCATCCGCACTCGAACTGGACACCAAGCGCGTCCAGTTCACCCCCGACCTCATGCCGAGCGACATCACGGGCTCCCTCGTCTACGACACCCGCACCGCCGAGTTCTCCTTCCAACCCGGCCCGGTCTTCACCAACCTCCTCCTCGCGGACGAAATCAACCGCACCCCGCCCAAGACCCAGTCGTCCCTCCTCGAGGCCATGGAGGAACGCCAGGTCACGGTCGACGGCACACCCCGTCCGCTCCCCGACCCGTTCCTGGTCGCCGCGACCCAGAACCCCGTCGAGTACGAGGGCACGTACCCCCTCCCCGAGGCCCAACTCGACCGCTTCCTCCTCAAGCTGACGATCCCCCTGCCCTCCCGGGAGGACGAGATCAACGTCCTCACCAGGCACGCTGAAGGCTTCAACCCGCGCGACCTGCGCGCCGCCGGCGTACGCCCCGTGGCAGGCCCCGCCCACCTCGAAGCCGCCCGCGCCGCGGTCGCCAAGACGACCGTCTCCCCCGAGATCACCGCCTACGTCGTCGACATCTGCCGCGCCACCCGCGAGTCGCCGTCCCTCACCCTCGGCGTCTCCCCACGCGGCGCCACCGCCCTGCTGGCCACTTCACGCGCATGGGCCTGGCTGACCGGCCGCGACTACGTCATCCCCGACGACGTCAAGGCCCTCGCCCTGCCCACCCTCCGCCACCGCGTCCAACTCCGCCCCGAGGCCGAGATGGAGGGCGTGACCGCCGACTCCGTCATCAACGCGATCCTCGCCCACGTCCCGGTCCCCCGCTGATGCCCCTCACCGGTCGCGCCGCCCTCCTCGCGGCAATCGGATCGATCCCCATCGGCCTGTGGGGACCCAGCTGGACAGGCATCCTCGCGGTCGACGGCCCCCTGGCCCTGGCCTGCGCCTGCGACTTCGCCCTGGCGGCACCGGTACGACGCCTCGTGCTGACCCGCTCCGGTGACACATCCGCGCGCCTCGGCGAGACCGCGGACGTCACCCTGACGGTGACCAACCCGTCCGGACGCCCGCTCCGGGCCCGCCTCAGGGACGGCTGGCCGCCCAGCAGTTGGCAGTCCGGCACAGAGGTCGAGGCCTCACGCCACCGCCTCACCGTCCCGCCCGGCGAACGCCGACGCGTCACGACCCGCCTGCGCCCCACCCGCCGCGGCGACCGCCAGGCGGACCGCGTCACGATCCGTTCCTACGGCCCCCTCGGCCTGTTCTCCCGCCAGAGCGGCCACAAAGTGCCCTGGACCGTACGGGTTCTGCCCCCGTTCACCAGCCGCAAGCACCTGCCGTCGAAACTCGCCCGATTGCGTGAACTAGACGGCCGCACCAGCGTTCTGACGCGAGGTGAGGGCACCGAATTCGACAGCCTGCGCGAGTACGTCCCCGGTGACGACACCCGCTCCATCGACTGGCGGGCAACGGCACGGCAGTCGACGGTCGCCGTACGCACCTGGCGTCCCGAACGCGATCGGCACATCCTTCTGGTCCTCGACACCGGCCGTACCTCCGCCGGCCGGGTCGGCGACGCCCCACGCCTGGACGCCTCCATGGACGCGGCACTCCTTCTCGCCGCCCTCGCCTCACGCGCGGGCGACCGCGTGGACCTACTCGCCTACGACCGCCGAGTCCGCGCCCTCGTCCAGGGCCGCTCGGCCGGCGACGTACTTCCGTCCCTGGTCAACGCGATGGCCACGCTGGAGCCCGAGCTCGTCGAAACGGACGCACGCGGCCTCACCGCCACAGCACTCCGTACGGCTCCGCGCCGCTCACTGCTCGTCCTCCTGACGACGCTCGACGCAGCCCCTGTCGAGCAGGGCCTGCTTCCGGTGCTCTCCCAGCTGACCCAACGCCACACGGTTCTGATCGCTTCAGTGGCCGACCCGCACATCGCCCGTATGGCAACGGCTCGCGGAGACGTCGACGCGGTGTACGAAGCAGCGGCCGCGGCACAGGCGCAGAGCGAACGGCACCGGACCGCGGAGCAACTCCGTCGGCATGGAGTGACGGTTGTGGACGCCACCCCTGATGATCTCGCTCCGGCACTGGCGGACGCGTATCTGGCGTTGAAGGCGGCCGGCCGACTCTGAGTCGCAACGGGCAGGCCTGCCGATGGATGGGCCTGCCGATTGCTCCCCAAACCAAGCCCGTAAATGCAGAAAGGCCCACGCCATACGGCGTGGGCCTTTCCCAAAATTTGTTCGGCGGTGTCCTACTCTCCCACAGGGTCCCCCCTGCAGTACCA